>NZ_RJTU01000074.1 GCF_003730015.1 Epilithonimonas hominis
TTCCTAAATGCACAACAGGTCGATATATCTTTTAATATCTATGAATGTTACAAACTTGTTTCTCTTTGATAAGTTTTACGTCTTTTCTAACCTTAAAACATTTAGTGATTTTGAAAAAACTTTGCGAGCTTTGCGTTTAAAAATTTAGTTTCGCCTCGCATTTATCATTTTGTAGCTCATAATTCTGGCAATATTCAAAGCTCTGGTAATCGCAGTTTCAGCGTTTTCGCCTTCAAAATTATCGTGCACGGTCTTCTCCCAAACCTGCAGCCAGCGGTTGAAATGTTTTTCTTCCATAGCAGTAACTTCATTCAGTGGAAAATGAACACGCATCGGGTTTCCTTCATAAACAGGATTTCCCAGTAAAATACTTTCCCAAAAATTATACATTTTCGGAAGATGCTTGCTGAGGTCTATTTTTGCAATGTCAGTGAAAAAGAATCCAATTAAGTCATCTTTTATCACCTGGTCATAAAAACGATTTACCAATAATACCACGTCCTGGCGTGTTGTGATGTCATTCATAATTACAAAGTTATGGAAATAGAAGTTAAAAGTATGATATTCACTTTTTTGTATATTTGGTAAAAGCAATATTATGTATATATTCACAGTTTTACCGGTCTTAGTCATAATTGGTTTCATCTCTGTTACGCTTTACAAGCATTTTTACAAGAAATAAGCAGGATTTGATATCGTCATTTTTCTTTATATTAGGATTTTCTGTGCTTTGGTGCGGATTATATTATTTAATGTTTTCCTAAGAAAGCATTAATTTTGCAAAATGGATCTTGATCTCTATAAAAAACAAGCGTTGCAAAAACAGAAAGAACACCGGAAATTCTTAGAAGGACTCAAAAAGAAACCACCGAAGAATCTGGATTATCTGGTTGTAGAAAAACATGAAGAAACCTTTGAGGAAATAGACTGTCTTAGTTGTGCGAATTGCTGTAAAACTGCAGGTCCGCTTTATACAGAAAAAGATATCGAAAGAATATCCAAACATCTGCGAATGAAACAAGCTGACTTCGAATCCAAGTTTCTGAGAGTAGATGAAGATAACGACAAAGTTCTTCAAAATTTACCTTGCTTTTTCCTGAATGGTGATAATACTTGTTCCATCTATGATGTTCGTCCCAAAGCTTGTCGGGAATATCCTCACACAGATCGCAAGAAGATATATCAGATCAATAACTTGACTCTTAAAAATACATTGATCTGTCCCGCTGCTTATGTTTTCGTGGAAAAAATGAGGAGTTTACTGGATAAGTAAGCTGTACTAAACTTTTCCCAAAAATCTTATAGCTTCTTAAATTTAACATAATATGGTTTAGTGTTTGAAACTAATTATCTACACTAAATAAATTGTTATGAAAAAGTTAATGATAACGGGAGCATTTCTAATGTTTGGAACATTATTGATGAACGCACAAACGACTCCCAAAAAAGATAATATGAGATCGAAAGCAGAGAAAAATCTGAAATCGACAGAGATGAAAATGGATACATCTTATCAAACTATGGAAATTAATAAGAAAGATACATTCAATCTTAATCAAAGACAGAAAATTGAAGATGATAAAACTAGGAAAAGAATGCAACCAACAAGAGATGGTTTGAATAACGAATCAATAAAACCTCAGGAACTTGCGCTAGGACAATTAGAATAAAAAAATGAGCAAATTATTTTGCTCATTTTTTGTTGTTTATGGTTTCCATTCAACCACAGCTTTTATAAAAGCTTCGGCATTTTCAACAGGAATATTTGGTAAAATCCCGTGCCCGAGATTAACGATGTATTTATCTTTTCCAAAACGGTTAATCATTTCGTGAACCATTTTTCTAATAGTTTCCGGCTTCGAGTGTAATCTTGACGGATCAAAATTTCCTTGCAAAGTCACAGCATTATTCGTGAATTGTCTCGCTAATTCTGGCGTGATGGTCCAATCCACACCCACTGCAGACGCTTTGGATTTTGTCATCTCGTCCAAAGCAAACCAACAGCCTTTTCCAAAAATCACAACGTGAGTCAAAGGTGCCAATGCTTCAACAATCTGATTGATATATTGCCAAGAAAATTCCTGATAATCTGCTGGCGAAAGCATTCCACCCCAAGAATCGAAAACCTGAACCGCAGAAACCCCTTTTTCTACTTTTCTTTTCAGGTAAGCAATCGTTGTATCCGTGATTTTCTGTAATAATTTGTGCGCCGCTTCTGGCTGTAGAAAACAAAATGATTTCGCAATATTGAAATCCTTAGAACCTCTACCTTCGATACAATAACAGAAAATAGTCCAAGGTGAACCGGCAAACCCAATCAAAGGAATCTCGTTGTCCAGCTTTTCCAAAGTCATTTCTATCGCATCGAAAACGTAACCCAAAGTATCATTTACATCGGGAACGATAACGCTGTCAACTTGTTCTGCAGTTCTGATAGGTTCATCCAGCCAAGGTCCAACCGATTCTTTCATTTTGAAATCGATTCCCATTGCTTGTGGAACCACTAAAATATCGGAGAACAAAATCGCCGCGTCTAGAGGAAATCTTCTAACTGGCTGCACCGTGATTTCCGAAGCCAATTCCGGCGTTTGGCATCTTGTGAAAAAGTCGTATTTGTCGCGCAATGCGATGAACTCCGGCAAGTATCTTCCCGCTTGTCTCATCATCCAGACTGGCGGTCTTTCTACGGTTTCTCCGCGAAGAGCCTTTAAATATAGGTCGTTTTTAATCATTTTTATTTTTAATTATTTTCAAATGTTGCTTTTTTTGCAACGGTTCGTTTAAAATGGGTTATTGCAAATTTTGCAACAACTAAAAACATCAATAGAAATGGGCTTTAGGCCATTTTAAAAATATAATTTCTAAGAGGCTTTAGCCGAAACTTAGATTTTGGCTAAAGCCTATTTGCTTTTAATAATGGACATCGGGCTGAAGCCCGACGCTATTAATTTATATAATCTTAAAAACTTTTATTTTGAACTAAAATTAATATTAATCAAATTCAACAAATCAGTTAAAGTATTTTTTGAGCTTGTAATTATTTTATTATCAGTTAGTTTTTCCAATTCTGAAGTCGTCGTTTTTCCAATTGAAAAAATCTTGACATCATCCAATTGATTCAACTTCGCAAAACTACGAACTCCGCTCGGACTGAAGAAAACTATCGCCTGATATTTCTCATTGATTTTCGGGTAAAGTAGTTCGGTCTTATAAACAGGGATTTTTTTGTAAGAAATATTTTGCAAAGGCAATCGCTCGTCCAAAATATCAAGCGCTATATTTCCACAGAAATGTAAAAACTTTTCGTTTACAGAATTTTCGGTAATGAATTGTGATAATTCACTTGCGTTTTTGCAAAGCTTATAAGTTCCGAAATTATGTTGTCTTAATTCCTTTTTAGTTTGTGAGCCAACAACGTAGATTTTGTTATAATTTTCCGGCTCGGCAAAGTTTTCATTTGGAGAAAATCCATTTTCAAAAAAAGCTTTTACGCCATTCACGCTTGTGAATATCAATGAATTGTTTTTTAAACCGAAAGATTTAGTTTTTAAAAATTCAGTATGAATGACTTCAACAAAATCAACCGAAAAATCCGCTCCTAATTTCTCAGAAACCTTTTCTTTTTCTAATGATTTTGTGAAAAGTATTTTCATATTAATTATATGTCTTAGGGAACCTCAGACTGACATTGGTAAAATTAAAACATTATTTTGTCATTCCGTAGGAATCTAAATTTAGCTGTTGAGATTCCTACGGAATGACAAAAGGGACGTTGAATTTAAAAAAATTACAAAGATTTTTTAATTTCTTCCATCAATTCTTTGCCTCCGTTTTCCAAAACTTTGTTGGCTAATTTTTCTCCGAAGTTTTCAGAATCATTCCAATCGAAAATCTCATCAGTTTCAATGCAATTTTTTCCGTCAAGTGAACAAAGTCTTCCGATGAATCTGATTTGCCCATCCAACATTTCAGCTTTTGCACCAATTGGAGCAGTACAACCGCCTTCCAGCGTTTTCAGAAATTCTCTTTCTATCGTTACGCAGATTTCAGTTTCTTTATGAGAAATCGATTTTAAAGATTCATGCAAAATTTCATTATCAGATAAACTTGCAATAGCAACTACACCTTGCGAAGGGGCTTGTAATAAGAACGGAATTTGCTCGTAAGTGATATCCAGATTCATTCTTTTGATGCCTGCTAAAGAAAAAATTGTAGCATCAGCGATTCCGTCGTCCAGTTTTTTCAAACGGGTTTGAACATTTCCTCTGATGTCTGTGAATTCGGTTTCGGGAAATTCTTTTAACCAAAAAGCACGTCTTCTCAAACTGCTGGTCGCAATTTTCAGAACGTTTAAATCCAAAGGTTGAGCATCATTATTTCTAACCAAAACATCTTCAGGGAAATCTCTTTCCAAAACTGCAGAAATCTGAATATTATTCGGCAATTGCGTTGGAACATCTTTTAATGAATGAACGGCGATGTCAATTTCCTTATTTAATAAAGCGATGTCCAAATCTTTTGTGAAAACTCCCGTGATTCCCAATGCATAAAGCGGTTGATCCAGATTTTTGTCACCAGAACTTATGATAGGAACAATCTCAGTTTGAAAACCAAGGTTTTGTAATTTTGATTCTACTTCCTGAGCCTGCCAAAGCGCAAGTGGACTATTTCTGGTTCCTATTCTTATTTTGTTCATCGGATTCTTGTTTATGGATGTCTAGGATTTCTTCCATTAGTTTGGTGACTTCAGTCGCCCGTAATGGATTTTCCAGGATGTATTTTGCAAATCGGTTGGTTATTTTCTGTACCAATTTATTAGATAATTCCATATCTTCGATTTTAGCATAATGGAATTTCTTATGAATGTTGCGCATTTCGTTTTCCTCAATCTGTTTCAAAGAGTTTTTGAACTGATTAATTTGAGGTGCGAGTTTTCTTTTCTTTTCCCAATCTACAAAGTCCTTCGCCATTTCTTTGATGATGCCTTCCGCTTTCGGAATTTCCTTCTTGCGCTGTTCCATTGTTTCCTTGATAGTTTGGGAAAGCTGGTCTACATCTATTAACTTAACATTTTCCAGCTCTCCGATTTCCTTCTGAACATTATTCGGAATGGATAAATCTATGACCAGCATTTCTTTATCTTTAGGGAAATTGGATTCGTCAATAATATATTTCTGTGCGCCTGTTGCCACAATCAGAACATCAGTTTGTTTTAGTTCTTCTGGAAAAAGATTGAAATCGATTTGTGGAATTTTATATTTGTCGGCAATTTTCTCAGCTTTCTCAAAAGAACGGTTCGCTATTTTCATCTTGGGCTGATAGATATGTTTTACGAGATTGTCAATGGTGTTTTGTCCGATGTCTCCAACGCCTAGAAGGAGAATTTTTTTTTCGTGGATGTGTCTCGTATTATTCAATATATAATGTACCGCAGCATATGAAACCGAAGCAGAACCTGTGCTGATTCCTGTTTCATTTTTAATTCTTTTTGAAATCTGAATGGATGAGTTAATCGCACGTTCGAGATAAGGATTCGAAAAATCCTTATATTTTTTAAAACGATTATAAGCATTCTTGATCTGCGAAACGATTTCAAAATCACCAATAATCTGGCTTTCCAGACCTGCGGCCACGCGAAAAAGATGAAACAAAGCATCTTCACGCTGGATGACATTTACATATTTTAGGAATTCGGAAAGGCTTACACCTACAGTATTACAGTATAATTCCGCAATGTGAAGGTAATTTTTTGTAGTGGAATAGATTTCTGTCCTATTGCAAGTAGACACCACAAAGGCATCACCATAATCCTGCTCGTGGATCTGATTCACAAAAGATTTGATGTGTTCGTCGAAGAATGCAAAACGGCCTCGCGTTTCGGCATCGGCTTTTTCATAGCTGATGCTGAGAACGGCAAAATCAGAAGTCTGGTGAAATTTATTTCTCTGGCTCATTTTTTCAGTGAACAAATTTACGATTTTTAAAACTAAGGCTGATGACGAATATCAGTTTGCCGAATTGATTATATCTATATTAATTGGTAAAATACTTAAGTCAAAGCTCATATCTAACTATCGCTTACCTAATTTTTTTTGCGATTTTGATAATGTACAACACGAAAATTTAATAAAATTTTAACCAAAAAAAATTGATTTGAATCTTTAGAATGTATCTAAATTTATATCTTTGTAAACTTAATAATTATTGAACGGAAATGGGTTTATTGGATATGTTCACGCAAGAGATTGCGATTGACTTAGGAACGGCAAATACGCTAATTATACATAACAACAAGATCGTTGTGGATCAGCCTTCTATCGTGGCGATAGAGCGTTCGTCCGGTAAGCCGATTGCAGTGGGAGAGCAGGCAAAACATATGCAGGGGAAAACCCACGAAGACATCAAGACAATACGTCCGCTGAAGGATGGTGTGATTGCAGATTTTCACGCATCCGAGCATATGATTAAGGAATTCATAAAGCAGATTCCGGGCATCAAAGGAAAGCTTTTTCAGCCAGCTCTCAGAATCGTCATTTGTATTCCGTCTGGTATTACTGAAGTGGAGAAAAGAGCGGTTAGAGATTCTGCTCAGAAAGTGAATGCCAAAGAAGTTCGTTTGATTTATGAGCCAATGGCAGCTGCTATAGGAGTTGGGATAGATGTTCAGAAACCGGAAGGGAATATGATTATCGATATAGGTGGTGGAACAACGGAGATTGCTGTCGTAGCACTTGGCGGAATTGTTTGTGATAAATCTGTGAAAATTGCAGGTGATGTTTTCACCAATGACATTGCTTATTACCTGAGAACACATCATAATTTATATATCGGAGAAAGAACAGCCGAGAGAATTAAACTGGAGGTTGGTTCTGCGGTGGAGGAATTGGATGTTCCAATTGATGATATTCCTGTACAAGGCCGTGATTTGATTACTGGAAAGCCAAAAGAAATTATGGTTAATTATAAAGAAATTGCCAAAGCTCTTGATAAGTCGATTATCAGAATAGAGGATGCTGTGATGGAAACTTTATCTTTGACACCTCCGGAATTGGCGGCTGATATCTATAAAACCGGAATTTATCTTGCTGGTGGTGGTGCTCTTTTGAGAGGTTTGGCAGACAGGCTTCACAGAAAAACCGGACTTCCTGTATTTGTTGCTGAAGACCCATTGAGAGCGGTGGTTCGCGGAACCGGTATTGCTCTTAAAAATATGGGCAAATTCAATTTCTTAATCAAATAATAATCTTCTTAAAGTTGAATTGATTGTAAATATCTCAACTCTTATGAATTGAGAATCATTTATCAATCATCAATTATCTTTTATAACTTAGATGGGCGCTCTGCTGAGATTTTTTTCCAAGAATGCATTATTTGTGTTCTTCATATTTCTACAATTGGTTGCAGTTGTATTGATATTCAGCAAAAACTCAATGCAACAAAGTTTCCTTGCAGCTAAAACGGCAGCTTTCAACTCCTGGGTTTCGGGCTATATTGATGAAGGAACATCTTATCTTAAGTTGAAACAAATCAATGAAGACCTTGTTGTGCAAAACAAAGCGTTGATGCTGCAACTTTACGGAAAGGAAAATGCAAAAAATCCTAGTTTCCGAAGAGTTTATGATACCATTGGGGGCGGACAAATCTATACTTTTGTGGATGGTGAAGTAGTCTTTAACAGCATTAATAGGAAGGATAATTATTTTACTATAAACAGAGGAAAACTTCAGGGCGTTAATTCCAAGATGGGCGTAATTGCACCAAGGGGAATTGCCGGAATCGTTATTAATACGACGGATAATTATGCTTTAGTTCAGTCTGTACTGAGTATGAACAAAATAAAGATCAGCGCAGCGCTTAAAAAGTCCGGTTACTTCGGAACACTATCTTGGAAAGGTGATGATTCCCGTACAATGACACTGTCTGATGTTCCTAAATACGTTCCGCTGAAAGTGGGAGACACTGTGGTAACCGATGGAAAATCTTCTATTTTTCCTGCCGGAATTATGGTGGGAACTGTTGCTGGTTACCAAGTGGACAGCAAAACTGGTTTTTGGGATATTTCTGTTGAGTTGAGCGAGAAAATAGGTAAATTAAGTAAGGTCTTTGTGGTTAGAAATCTTAAAAAATCTGAGGTTCAGAAGATTGATGATACCTTAAAAGTACAAATCAAAAAAGATGGTCAGTAGAAACATTGCATCGGACTTGCTTCTCATAGCATTGCTTACAGCTTTTCAGATTTTTATTCTAAACAGGATTACATTGTTTGGTCAGTATATTCCTGTGCTTTATCCTGTTTTCGTGATGTTTTACCCTTTTTTTAGAAATCAGTTTCAATTTTTAGGATTGAGTTTTTTACTAGGATTATGTGTAGATGCATTTCTTGGAACATGGGGAATCAATGCGTTTGCGACGACAGTTATTGCATATTTCAGAACCATTATATTCAGAACGTCTACGGATACCACTACGGATTTCTTTTCTTTCCAAAGTATCCAGTGGACGCAGTTCATATTTTTTATAATTACCAGTATTTTTATCCATCAGTTTTTGGTACAGTTTATCGAGTTTTTTAAATTCAACAGATTTTTTGAAATTTTATTTAATGTAATAGTTACCAGTGTTATTTCGTTTGTATTTATATTAACCTATACATTAGCTTTTAAAATCAAGCAAAAAGTCTGAAACTAAAAAATGTGTACAAACCAATCGTTATTTTCTTTGACATCGAGGTTGCATATGTCCTCCTAAAAAAATAGAAAAGCACATATGAAATCACAATATCTAAAAATCATTCTCGCACTTTCTGTCATTGCAATTATTTTCATTGCAAGACTTTCGTATTTGCAATTGTTCACAGACCGATATGCACTGAACGCAGCCAATACATCCATCAAAATCGAATATGTCATTCCGCCAAGAGGCGTCATTTTTGACAGAAACGGAAAGATTCTGGTTGGTAATCAGCCTGCATTCGAGATTTCGTACACAGCAGCACTTCTGAAACCCGATTTTGACACCATTGGGTTTTGTAAATTGATGAATATTACAAAGCCGGAATTCATCACTACAATGAAGAACATTGAGAAGGAAAAATATTATTCCCGACTGACGCCGATGACTTTTATGAAAAATTTAAGTCGTGAAGATATGGCGAGAATTCAGGAGCTGATATTTAAGTATCCTGCATTTGCAATTGTTCCAAGACCACAAAGGCAATATGAGATCAATACTTCCGGAAACCTTTTGGGATATACCAATCAGGTGAATGATAACGATATCAAGAAAGACTCTTTATACTATTTGCCCGGCGATATTATCGGGAAAAGCGGAATAGAGAAAGCGTACGAAAAAGAACTGCGAGGTGAGAAAGGAATGAAATATATTCAGAAAGACATCCGCCAAAGAAGTATCGGTTCCTACAAAAATGGTGAGCTGGATAAAGAAGTAGTGACAGGAAAAGATCTAACGCTGACGATTGATTATGATTTACAACGCATGGCCGAGGAAATGCTGGTCAATAAGCACGGCGCAATCGTAGCATTGGATCCTAATAATGGCGAGATTCTTACGATGGCTACTGGGCCGGACATTGACCCGAATCTTTTTACTGGTCCCAATAAATCACGAAATCTTTACCGATTAGCCAACGATACAATCTACGAAAATAAACCGACGTTTGATCGTTCCGTTCAGGCAGCTTATCCGCCGGGCTCAACGTTCAAATTATTGACAGCATTAGCAGCAATGGAAATGGGTGTGATGACTGACAAAACAATTTTTCCTTGCGGAAGAGGATTTTTTTATCGTGGAAAAAGCATCAAAGGTCACGGTGGTGCAGATCCTTTGATTCCTTCTATACAGGTTTCCAGTAACTGTTATTTTACGTATGCCTATCTTGCTATTATAAAAAAATATCCCGGAAATCCATCCAGAGGTGTAGATGAATGGAAGAAAATCATCAATAGTTTTGGGGTAGGTGAATATCTAAATAATGATTTGGCAGTGGGGGCTAAAGGAAGAATTCCTTCTGGAAAATTTTATGAAAAGAGAATGGCTTCTATTTATAAAGCCAGCGGTTCTAAACGGACAGATTTTAAAAACTGGGACGAAATGCCTACCGGAGCTTTGTATAATGGGATGGGGCAGGGTGATGTTCTTCTGACGCCGATGCAAATGGCCAATTTTGTAGCAGCTATTGCTAACAAGGGATGGTATTATACACCTCACGTGGTGAAATCTATCGATGGAAAACCAAATCCAGATCCCAGATTCAAGAAAAAACATATGACATTGGTTCAGAATCCACAATTTTACAATGTTGTTCTTCAGGGTATGGAAGCAGTAATGCTGAGGGGAACAGGTCGCGGACTGATGTCTAAAGATTTTACTCAATTGGCTAAAACAGGAACTGCACAAGTTCCTCAGGGAAAGGATAACTCAATTTTTGTTTTGATTGCTCCAGCTGACAAACCGAAAATTGTAGTCGCAGCAGTTATGGAACACGCTGGTTTTGGTGCAACATGGGCAGGACCTGCCTGTACAACTATTGCGGAAAAATATGTAACTGGAGAACTGAAAAGAGAACATCTTTACAAAAAAATGATCAGTTCCAGTTTTATGCCTGAATATAGAAGACAGTATATTGCAGACATGAAAAGGAAAGGCTGGTATAAAGAACCACCAGTAGATTCTGTTAAACTAAAGCGTGCAAAAGACAGTCTTCAGGCTTTGGAAAATAAAAAAAATAAAAAAGACAGCTCCAAAGTTAAACCAGTAAAAACTAAATCAAGATGAGATGGGCAGAAGGAATAGATAAACTTGGCATTGCACTTTATATCCTGCTTTGTGTCTTCGCAATTGTTAATATCTACAGTGTGAAGGCTGAGCTTGGAGAAAAGCAGCTGATTTTTTTCGGTATCTCTTGTTTTGTAGGCATGATCATATTCTTTATGCGAACGAAGTTTTTTGAGAATATGTCAGCCATAATTTATGTAGGTGGGGTTTTACTTTTGGTGGGACTTTTTCCTTTCGGGACAGAGATTCTTGGTCAGAAAAACTGGTATAAATTCGGAGGATTTACAATGCAGCCGGTAGAGTTTGCGAAGATAGGAACCGCGTTGATGCTCGCCAATTATGTTTCCAATCCCGATTTTAATCTCAATAACAGAAAAGTTCTTTACACCTCTTTAGCTATTGTTGCAATACCTGGAATTGTGGTTCTGATGATTCCCGATGTTGGTTCCTTGTTAGTCTTCTTTGCATTTCTCATGGCGCTTTACAGAGAAGGATTATCAGGTTGGTTATTTGGCGTAATATTTATTTTTGCTGCTGTTTTTTTAGTGTCTATTGCCGTTAATCCATTGTATGTAGTCATTGCGATTTTAGTTATTGCAGCTATTTTTGTTTTTCTAAATTTTTACAGGATTCAGGGGAATGTGCTGTACATCATTGCAATTGTTTTGACAGTCGGACTTTTAAGTGCTTTATCTTATGGCTCACCGTACATCTTGACAAAATTACCAAAACACCAGCGGGAAAGGATAGAAGTTTTATACAAAGGTGAAAAAGCATTCCGGGATACCTCAGGCTACAATTTGCTGTATTCTAAAACAGCCATTGGTTCCGGCGGACTTACTGGAAAAGGTTATAAACAGGGCTCTGTAACACAAGGCAAATTCGTTCCAGAGCAGGAAACGGATTACATTTTCTGTACAGTTGGTGAAGAATGGGGCTTTATAGGAAGTACGGTTTTGATTCTTTGCTATGTCATTTTTATAGGTAGGATCTATTATCTGGCAGAAAATCAGAAAGCAACATTCAATAGGGTTTTTGGGTATTGTTTTGCCTCCATTTTATTAATTCACTTTGCTATTAATCTTGGAATGGTTATGGGACTTTTTCCTACGGTTGGAATTCCTCTTCCATTTTTTAGTTATGGAGGAAGTTCGCTTTTGGCATTTTCTATTATGACATTTATTTTCTTTAAGCTCAATTATGCAGACAAAAACAGCCTCGTTTAAACGAAGCTAAATTATTATATTCCTATTTCGTCAGTTTAATCCAGCTTCCTCTCCCTAGCGTATGGAGTGTTCGACGAAGTCAATCTTTTTAGGTTAGGAGACGTTTTGTTGGATTTGATATTAAAATCGGTCCGATAAAAAGTTCTCAATATTGTCCTTATATTCTGTTAAAGTAAAAAAATCTTTACCTACCTGTTCAACCATTTTTTTTGAAGTTATATGAAGCATGAGGTCTTATTTCAAAATTAATCAGCTTTATTTTAAAAATCTAAATCTCCATACTCAAAAACGAGCTGAAATAAAATAAAAAAAGCATCTCTAGTGCGAAATGCTTTTATAAATTTTTTTTAATCGAGAACTAGGAATACATCTGCTCTTGCAGTTCTTTTATTTTTTTGTCTGCAAGATATTCATCGTAAGTCATATCTCTGTCGATGATACCTTTTGGCGTCAGCTCGATGATTCTGTTACATACCGTTTCCAGCAATTCGTGGTCATGAGAGGATAGCAAAATGTTTCCTTTGAAGTTACTCAGGGAGTTGTTCAATGTAGTAATACTTTCCAGATCCAAGTGGTTGGTCGGCTCATCCAAAAGAAGAACATTCGCTTTCTGAAGCATCATTCTGCTGAACATACAACGCATTTTCTCGCCTCCGGAAAGAACTTTACAAGATTTTAGTGCTTCGTCTCCTGAAAATAACATTCTTCCAAGGAAACCTCTCATAAATTCTTCGTGTCTTTCCTCATCGTTTTTAGTAAATTGTCTTAGCCAATCTACCAGGTTTGCATCTTCTTGGAAGTAATCTGTATTATCCAATGGCATGTAAGACTGGTTGGTTGTTACGCCCCAGTTGTAAGTGCCTTTATCCGCTTCCATAGTGCCGGAAATGATTTGGAAAAACTCTGTTATAGCTAATGAATTTCGGGAAATAACAGCTACTTTATCACCTTTCTTAAGGTTGAGGTCAATATTGGAGAATAGTAATTCGCCGTCTTTTGTTTTTTCAAGACCTTTTACATCCAGGATCTGATCGCCCACTTCTCTTTCTATATCGAAAATAATCGCAGGATAACGTCTTGATGACGGTTTGATATCATCGATGTTTAGTTTGTCGATCATCTTTTTACGTGCAGTGGCTTGTTTCGCCTTCGCTACGTTGGAGCTGAATCTTGCGATGAAATCCTGTAATTCTTTTTTCTTTTCCTCCGCTTTTTTATTAGCCTGAGCTCTTTGTCTCGTTGCTAATTGAGATGCCTGATACCAGAAAGAGTAGTTTCCAGTATAAAGGTTCAATTTAGAATAGTCCAAATCTCCGATATGCGTACAAACCGCATCTAAGAAGTGACGGTCGTGAGATACAACAATTACGGTGTTTTCATAATCTGCAAGGAAATCTTCTAGCCAGGCAATAGTGGCGATGTCCAAGTCATTGGTAGGTTCATCCAGAATCAGAACGTCCGGGTTTCCGAACAATGCCTGGGCTAGTAAAACTCTTACTTTGTCCTTGTTTTCTAATTCCGACATCATTTGCCAATGCATATCATCCTTGATTCCAACATTAGAAAGCATTGTTTGTGCATCAGCCTCGGAATTCCAGCCACCCATTTCATCATAAAGTACACCCAATTCGCCTGCTTTGATTCCGTCTTCGTCAGAAAAATCCTCTTTAGCATAAAGTGCATCCATCTCTTCCTTGATCTCGAAGAGCTTTTTGTTTCCTCTGAGAACAGTTTCTAGGACTGTGAAATTATCATAAGCAAAGTGATCCTGCTCCAGAACTGACATTCTTTTTCCAGGTTCCAATGAAACATTACCGGAAGTGGATTCCTGCTTTCCACTCAATATTTTTAGAAAGGTCGATTTCCCGGCGCCGTTTGCACCAATTATCCCATAACAATTTCCTTTCGTGAATTTTATATTAACTTCGTCAAAGAGAACTCTCTTCCCGAACTGTAATGATAAATTAGATACTGTTAACATATTGTTTTGTAAATTTGTTGCAAAATTACGAAAATAAGTTGGGATAGTGAATTCTCACTAAGCATTAACATATGAAAGTTAAAATTGAAAAAACTGTTAATATTCTCAATAAACGTGCTCGTTTTGAGTATGAAATTCTAGAGGAATATGAAGCTGGTATTGTACTGACAGGGACAGAGATAAAATCTCTTCGATCTTCCAAAGCATCCATTACAGAAAGCTTTTGCCAGTTTATTGAGGATGAACTGTATGTCATTAATATGATGATAGATGAGTATAAACTAGGTACTTTTTATAATCATAAAATAAAAAGGGAACGAAAGTTGCTACTGCATAATTACGAATTGCAAAAACTTAAAAAAAAGTTAAAAGATGTTGGTAATACTATAATCCCTCTAAAGCTTTATATTAATAATAATGGTAAGGCAAAACTTCTGGTTTCCCTTGCAAGAGGGAAGAAACTCTATGATAAAAGAGAAGCCATAAAAGATAGAGAGGATAAAGTCAACATTCAGCGATTGTTAAAGAAAAACTAAAAAAACTTTGTTTATAAAGAAAAATTATATTTATTTTGCATTATCAATTATTTAATCATTTAATTCTATGAAAAATCTAAAATTAGGAATTTCAGCATTGGCACTTACTGTAGCCTCTACTGTTTTCGCACAAACTACTACCAATCCTTGGGTGATCGGTGTAGGTGCTCATGGAGTGAATCACGTTGCTCAAAGAAATAATTTCAGCAATACGTTCTCATTCAACAATTTTAAAGAAAATTTATTTGGTGTATCAAAATATTCAATTACACCACCACTATCTAAATTGACGGTTGCAAGAAGCCTTGGAAAAGGTTTAGTTCTTGACTGGCAAACAACTGTTGGAAATGTTGACAACAAGAGATTGGGTATGGATAAAGAATTTTTCTTGATGACAGGTCTTGGTCTTCAATTCAAAGCGGCAGGTCTGCTTTGGGATGAAGAATCTTGGTTTGATCCGTATTTGAGAGTTGGAGCTAACTATCTAAGACACGACTATACAGGTCTTACTTTCCCAAGAACGGATACTAAATCTGGTGAGGTTTATGGAGAATACAATGAGGATGGTGATCTTACTGGAAAAGCAAATCACTTTACTGTAAGTACAGGTGCTGGTATTAACTTCTGGATAACTAAAAACTTCGGTTTAGGTGTACAAGGAGATTATGTAACAACTCCAGTTGATAAAACTAACGTTCCTAATTTCTGGCAAGCTTCCGCTTCATTATTATTCAGATTTGGAAATACTGACAGAGATAAAGACGGTATCCCTGATAAATATGACAGATGTCCAGATACCCCAGGTTTACCTGAGTTCCAAGGATGTCCTGATACAGATGGAGACGGTATCCCAGATATCGACGATGCTTGTCCTACAGTTCCAGGACCAGTTGAAAACAACGGTTGTCCTTGGCCAGATACAGACGGTGACGGTGTACTAGATAAAGACGATGCTTGTCCTACAGTTCCTGGTCCAGCAGAAAACAACGGTTGTCCTTGGCCAGATACTGACGGTGACGGAATCCCTGATAAAGATGACGCTTGTCCTACAGTTCCTGGACTTCCAGAATATCAAGGATGTCCTAAGCCAGCAGCAGCTTATGCTACTGAAGCGACTGGAGCATTACAAAATATTTTGTTTGATTTCAACAAAGCTACTCTAAGAGCAGAATCTAATGGTAAATTGGATCAGGCTGCTGAAATCTTGAGAGGTGCTAAAGATGCTACATTCCTTGTAACTGGTCATACAGACGCTAAAGGATCTGAAGCATATAACTTGAAACTTTCTAGAGAGAGAGCTGCTTCAGTTGTTAAAGCTCTTGAATCAAGAGGAGTTAACCCAAGCCAATTAAAATCAGTTGGAGTTGGTAAGAGAGATGCTAAAGTTCCTGCTACAGCTTCTGATGCTGAAAGACAAGCTGACAGAAAAGTAGTTGTTGAAGCTGTAAATGGTGCAGCTTGGGACGCTCTTCGAAAATCAGATCTTCCAGTAGTTGAGAAAAAAGTTGTGAAAAAAGCTCCAGCTAAGAAAAAAGCTCCAGCTAAGAAAAAAGCTCCAGCTAAAAAGAAAAAATAATTTTAAATAATTAATTTTCTAAATATAAATACCTCCAATTTTATTGGAGGTATTTTTTTTGTTTCTATAATTCAGTATTTTTGTACAAATAAATTAATCACAAAATGGGAAGAGCGTTCGAGTATAGAAAAGCTTCAAAAATGGCCAGATGGGATAAGATGGCCAAAACATTTTCAAAAATAGGTAAGGATATTGCACTCGCAGTAAAAGCGGGCGGAACAGACCCAGAATCTAATCCTGCACTCAGAAGATGTATTCAGAATGCTAAAGGTGCCAATATGCCAAAGGATAATGTAGAAAGGGCAATAAAAAAAGCAAGTGGTGCAGACGCTGAAAATTACGAAGAAATCACCTACGAAGGATACGGACAAGGTGGTGTAGCTTTTTTTGTAGAATGTACTACTAACAATCCAACCAGAACTGTAGCTAACGTTAGAGCTATTTTTAATAAGTTTGACGGTAACTTAGGTAAGAATGGCGAGTTAGCTTTTATATTCGACAGAAAAGGGATTTTTACGATTGATAAATCTCAAATTAAGTCTGAATGGGATGATTTCGAGATGGAAATGATTGACGGTGGCGCAGAAGAAATTGATCAGGACGAAAACGAAGTATTAATTACAACTGCTTTCGAAGATTTCGGTTCAATGTCTCATAAGTTAGATGAACTCGGAATCGAGGCAAAAAGTGCCGAATTACAAAGAATTCCCAATAATACCAAGGGAATGACCGATGACCAGTTCAAAGCCAATATGAAGATGCTAGAACGCTTTGAGGAAGATGACGATGTTCAGAACGTATTTCACAATATGGAGTTCACAGAAGAACAATTGGAATCCATATAATATAGAAATCAAAACATAAAAAATCCCGACTAAAAAGGAGGTCACTGAAAAACCCT
>NZ_RJTU01000001.1 GCF_003730015.1 Epilithonimonas hominis
TTTTAAGGCACAAAGTTTTATGCTATAAAATTAACAATTTTTAATTTTCCTCGTGCCTTAATCTATAATCAAAGAAAATTATTCTTGTGCCTTTGTGTTTAACATAAATTCAATAAATAAAAATATAAAAACACAAATGAAAATTGCAGTTTTAGGAGCAGGAAATATGGGTTTATCATTTTCAAAATCTTTTTTGAAATATGAATTGATAAAACCGCAAAATCTACACCTCATCACAAGAAACGAGAATAAAAAAGACAAAATAAGAACACTCTTTCCAGAGTCAGAAATCTCGTCTTTTGATGAAATTCAAAATTTGGAAGCTGACCTCATCATCATTGCTGTGAAACCTCAGGATTTTGGTTTTGTCGCAGAGAATTTACCTTTCAAAATTTCAGAAAAATCGATGATTTTGTCAATTATGGCAGGAATCTCGATTGAGAAAATCCAAAAACTTCTCAATCATAAATCTGTTGTAAGAGCAATGCCCAACTCTCCCACTCTTCTCGGGATGGGAATCACGGGTTATACCGCGGCAGAAGGCATTTCTTTTTCAGAATTGATGAACGTCGAGCGTTTACTAAATTCCACAGGACGTTCTGTTTATTTAGAAGACGAAAGTCTTTTGAACGGCGTAACCGCACTTTCAGGAAGCGGACCTGCTTATTTCTATTATATCATCGACGCCATGATAAAAGCGGGAACAGAAATGGGAATCGATGAAAATCTATCAAAATTATTCGTAAAACAGACAATGTTGGGTGCTTATCATCTTATCAACAATTCTGATAAATCTTTGGAAGAATTGATAAAAGATGTCGCTTCCAAAGGTGGAACAACGGAAGCTGCTCTGAAGACTTTCGAAGAGAATCAATTGAAATCAATTGTGAAAAACGGAATTTTAGCAGCGGAAAACAGAGCAAAGGAACTAAATTCATAACAATGGAGAATCAACAAGATTTTTATATTTCTACCGATAAATCCAAAATGGATATAGAAATTATTCACAAGTATTTATCCGAAGAATCGTATTGGGCAAAGGGAATTTCAAAAGAAATAGTTGAAAAATCTGTTGCAAATTCGTTTTGTTTTGGTGTATTTTATCACGACAGACAAATCGGGTTTGCAAAGGTTATTACAGATTTCACGACGATTGCTTACCTGGGCGATGTCTTTATCCTGGATAAATTTCGTGGTCTTGGTCTTTCAAAATTACTGATGGAAACTATTATGCATCATCCCGAATTACAAGGCTTAAGAAGATGGATTCTTTTAACAGCAGATGCACATGAACTTTACAGGAAATTTGGCTGGAGTAATATCAATGATCCTTCCAGATGGATGGAAGTTCACACTAAAAATCCCTATCAATAATTGTTCTGTTCAGCCATTTGTAAATTCCGAATCCGATGGCAACACCAATTGTATTCAGAATGATATCATCAATATCAAAAACACCTAATCTGGTGAAATACTGAAAACTCTCAATGATGATAATTGCAGAAATAAAATTAGACATCAGTTTTCTGAAATGTTCCAAATCAGGAATTAAGATTCCTAAGAATCCAAACGGAATAAACATTATAATATTTCCAAAAACATTAATAACAATGGTTTTCCACTGAATCGTTTCTCTGATGAAACCTGCTGTAGAAACCATCGGAACTAAGCGGACAATATTAAAATCATAAGGTGACC
>NZ_RJTU01000002.1 GCF_003730015.1 Epilithonimonas hominis
CTACACAGATAACATTCCTATGGAATGTTTCTTTTATATTATTTAGTAAGGCTGATTCCGTTAGGAATCATATTATCTGTTAGAAAGCCAATCTGAAAGAGAAAGGACAGTCCGTAGGACTGCTATCTCAAAATATGCAGCCCAAAAGACTGCAAATTAATTTATACTTTAAGATCAGCTTCTAGACCAATCAAATCCTGATTTGCATCGATAATCGGCTGAACTTCATTCGCAATGAATTCCTCCGTCTGTATTGGCGCAAAACCGATGAAGTTTTTAGGATCAAGAACCTCTTTTAATTTTGATTTATCTAATTTTAAAGAATTATCATTTAAAATTCTATCGATAAGGTCATTTTCTTTACCTTCTTCTTTTACCTTTTTAGACGCTTCCATAGAATGAACTCTGATTACTTCGTGGATTTCCTGACGGTCGCCACCAGCTTTCACTTCCTCCATAATGATGTATTCTGTTGCCATAAACGGCAATTCTTCCATAATATGTTTGTTGATTCTGTTCGGATAAACCACAATTCCGTTCATAATGTTATTCCAAATCAATAGAATTGCATCAACAGCTAAGAAAGCTTGTGGAATGGTTAATCTCTTGTTTGCAGAATCGTCCAATGTTCTTTCAAACCATTGTGTAGAAGCTACCATTGCAGAACTTGTCGTTAAAGACATTACATATTTTGCCAGTGCTCCGATTCTTTCGCTTCTCATTGGATTACGCTTGTAAGCCATTGCGGATGAACCGATTTGGTTTTTCTCGAATGGTTCTTCAATTTCCTTGAGGTTTTGAAGTAAACGTAAGTCGTTGGTGAATTTATGTGCAGATTGAGCGATATTTCCTAATAAAGCCACCACTTTTGCGTCAATTTTTCTGTCGTAAGTCTGTCCGGAAACTCCGAAAACCTTTTCGAAACCGAATCTTTTTGACAATTCTTTATCTAAATGTTTAACTTTAGAATAATCACCGTTGAAAAGCTCAAGGAAACTTGCAGCAGTTCCGGTAGTTCCTTTTACACCTCTGAATCTCAATGTTTCTAAGAAGAAATCTAATTCTTCGATGTCAAGAACTAAGCTTTGTAACCAAAGCGTTGCTCTTTTCCCAACAGTCGTTAACTGAGCCGGTTGGAAGTGTGTGAATCCTAAAGTCGGTAAATCTTTGTATTGAATTGCAAAATCAGAAAGATTTTTCATCACGCTCACCAACTTTTTCTTTAAAATTAAAAGTCCGTCACGGATTTGAATTAAATCGGTATTATCTCCTACAAATGCCGAAGTGGCTCCCAAGTGAATAATTCCTTTTGCAGAAGGCGCTACATCTCCATAAGCGTGAACGTGAGCCATCACATCGTGACGAAATTTTTTCTCGTAAGCTGCAGCCGCATCATAATCAATGTTTTCTGCATTGGCTTTCAATTCAGCGATTTGCTCGTCTGTGATGTCAAGTCCAAGGTCTTTTTCGATTTCAGCAAGGGCAATCCAAAGCTTTCTCCAGTTCTGGAACTTGTTGTTATGCGAAAAATTAAACAACATTTCTTCACTGGAATAGCGCTCTTCCAATGGATTTCTGTAGGAATTCATTTCTTTCTTTTTACTTTTTTTAGATTACACAAAAATAGGAATTTTCATTGAGAATTTAAAATCATAAAAAGTTCCCTCGATGTAATTTTTTAGAAACACAATTATCCTTAATTAATCAATAAAACTATAACTTTGCAACCCGCTATTAAGATGGAATTATGAAGAAATTGGAAATCAAAAAAAATATTCAAAAATTAGAAGATAAGCATCTTTCTTTCCGCGTTTTTGAATTAAGTGAAGAGAATTTAAGCCCATATCTAAAGCCTCATAAAAAAGACCATTTTTTTATTCTTGTGATTGAAAAAGGAACATTACAACTCCATATTGAAGATAAAATTCATTCTTTAAAAACCGGACAAATTTCCGTCGTATTTCCAGAGCAGGTTCATTTTACTTCAGATTTAAGTACAGATTTAAAAGGTAAGATTATCCTTTTTGAAGAAATTTTGTTCTGTTCCGATATTTTGAAAAACGAACTGAGTACGTATAATGTCAATCTTTCCACTCAACTAAATTGTACCATTTTATCTGCCGAAGATTTTGAACAAAGTGTAAATGCGATCAGAATTATTAAAGGAATTTATGAACATCCAAGCTTGATAAAAAAAGAACAGGCGAGATTTCAGATTAAAATATTTTTGTTAGGTTTGATAGAATCCGTTCACGGTTTGCATCCAATTTTACATAAAGAAACAGTCGACAAACCCATTTATGTTCGGTTTAAAAAATTATTGAATGAACATTACAAACAATATAGAACCGTTCAGTATTATGCCGAAGAACTAGCTATTACTCCTAAAAAATTAAATTCAATTACTAAAAAACATTGCGGAGAAACGGCGATTCAAGCGATTCATAATAGAATTTTAATTGAAATAAAGCGTCAGTTAATGTTTTCCGACCTTTCTCATAAAGAAATTGCTTTCGATTTAGGATTTAATTCACCTTCTGCCTTAAACAAATTTGTAAAAGCAAAATTGAAAGAAACGCCAACCGAACTTCAGCAAGAACTGGCGCAAATGTATAACGCATAGTCTTGTTTGTATAACAACGCTCGTTTTGGTTGGTCTACTTTTGTCTCATTAAAATTTCATATAAAAAATGAGCAAATTATTT
>NZ_RJTU01000060.1 GCF_003730015.1 Epilithonimonas hominis
TTAGTTTTTCAGTGGCCTCCGCTGCATCGGGGCTATTTTCCAACAAGACACAAAAAAGCCTTGCCACAATTTTCTGGCAAGGCTTTTTTTTATTTTAAACTCCAGTTAATTTATCTTAACACTGAAAGGGCTTTGCATTAAAACAGCAGTTTTAGCATCAGGATCTGTAATGTGCTGAAAGATTTTGAAATTCTCTTTCCCAAGCTTTCTCTGAATCATCCTGGTTGAAAAATCTTCCTCAGTTTCAGAAGAAAAAATCTGCTGAAATTTTGAAACTTTTGTAGGATAAGCAGAAACGCTATAATCTTTGATATTAGCAGACTTAGCAGCATATTTGATGGCGTCCTGAAGAGATCCCAATTCATCTACCAGTCCAATCTCCTTTGCACGCACACCGGACCATACTCTTCCGCCGCCTACAGAATCAATCTCTTCAAAAGATTTTTTCCTATTCTGAGTTACAAAATGAACAAATCTCTGGTATGTAGCTTCAACACTTCTAGTCATAATAGTTAGTGTACCCGGACTTAGTCCATTGATTGCTGATATCATATTTGAGTTGGCATTTGTAGTTACAGCATCGCTACGGATTCCATTTTTCTGAGCAAGCTCTTTAAAATAAGGGATCACACCAAAAACTCCGATAGATCCTGTCAAAGTATTTGGTTCAGAAAATATCTTGTCTGCACCCATCGCAATGTAATAACCACCGGAAGCAGCATAATCTCCAAAAGAAACAATGACTGGTTTTTTGCGTTTTAGTTGTTGCATTTCGAATAAAATTTCATCAGAAGCATTGGCACTTCCACCCGGAGAATTAATTCTGAAAACTACAGCCTTTATATCATCGTCTTTCTGAATTTTTTTGATTTCTTTTACAAAATTCTCAGCGTAAATTCCATCATAACCTTTTCCGTTATATATGGCTCCGGATGCGTATAAAACGGCTATCTTTTTACCATCATTTTCGCTTTCCAGAGATTCAGAATATTTGGCAAATGAGATTTTGTTAATCTTTTTATCGGCGTCAATATTCAGCTTTTTACGGATAATATTATCATATTCAGATTTCTGGATCAGCTGATCGGCCAGCTTATATTTAAGGCTGAGATTCGGAAGGTAACTGTACAAACTATCTGTAATCACATTAAGTTCAGGCAAAGAAATCTTTCTGGAATCTGCAATCTTTTTTGATGTGTTTGCCCAGATGTCATTTAATAGTGTAGAAAGTTGCTCTTTATTTTCAGGAGATATTTCATCTCTTAGAAAAGGTTCTACAGCAGCTTTGAATTTTCCGTGACGGATTACCTGGATTCCGATTCCGTATTTCTCAGCAAAGTTCTTGAAGAATGTTACTTCTGTAGAAAGTCCTTTCAGTTCTATTAGCCCGGCTGGATTGAGATAATATTTGTCTGCAACAGACCCCAGGTAATAAGCACCTTGTGATACAGTATTACCGTAAGCATAGACAAATTTCCCACTTTTTTTAAAGTCAACAAGTGCATTACGAATATCATCCATTTGGGTCATTCCGGCTTGGAAGTTATCAATTTCCAAACTGATTCCTTTGATTTTGTTGTCAGTTTTGGCATTTCCAATAGCCTGCAAAACATCATAAAGTAAAACTGCTGTCTCTTTTTCCTTGTTAAATGCAAAAATATCTTCCTGATATTCTGATGGGCTGTCAATTATTTTTGTTTTTAAATCCAGAGTTAGGACGGAATCCTGTTTTACATCAACTCCTTCTGAAATGGAAGATATGATCAGAAAGCCAATGAAAAAAATAAAAAAACCAGCACATAGAATAAAAATTGCGGTTAAATTTGCTAAAACTAATTTGAAAAATCCTCTCATCTAATTTATCTTAATAATTAATATGTCGTATAATGATGTCATTTTGTTACTAGGGAGTAATATAAATAATCCTGAAAATAATGTCAATGAAGCATTACTGGAACTTGAAAAAAAAATAGGTGCAATAATAGCAAAATCTAAACTAATTTCAACAAAACCAGTGGAGTTTGATAGTTTCAATTTTTTTTGTAATATTGCAGTCAGAATAAAAACACAGTTTTCACCTTTTAGGTTACTTGCGGAAATCAAGACCATAGAAAGAAGTATGGGTCGTTTACAGGACTCTTCTGATCTTGGAGTATATAATGATAGGATCATAGACATAGACATAATATTGTATAATAATATAAGATTTATTTCTAGAAAGTTAGTGATCCCTCATGCTAAAAATCTTTATGAAAGAGATTTTGCTATTGGTATTATTAAGCAAGTGCAATAAAGGTTAATAAACAAATGAAAAATGAAAAAAAATATATTCTTACTGTTCTTTATTCCTTTTCTTGGTCTTGCACAGACTTCTGAAAAAGGCATTGTCACAACACCTTTTAACAACGAAAGCCGGCTTTTCAAAGATTGGTCTATCTCTGTTGGTGGTGGAACATCTTTTATGGCCAACGCGGATCTTACATCTTTTTACGATGGTAAAGTCAATTGGGGATGGAATGGCTATGTTAGTTTGGACAAACAAATTAGCCACACATTCGGGCTCTCCTTGATGTACACCAGAGGTCAGACTAAACAAAAAGCTTATTTGAATGATGCGGCTGGCGTCGCAAATGGTAATACAAAGTTTGACCAAATTGCCTTATTGGGAGACATCAACTTCTCAAATCTAATGAGAAGAACAGATAATAAGTCTCCATTCCGATGGGCTTTACATGGTTATGCCGGTATTGGTTTCACAGGATACAAAACCTTTTTGCAGGATAATGATAGGTTAAGTAAATGGCCTCTATACATAGAGCAAAAAATGAATATCGCAAGTTTCACTTACACTGGTGGAGTAGGAGTGAAATATAATATTTCAAGATTACTTGATATAGAATTAAGAGCTTTGTATCTTATCAGTGGAGATGAGGAATTTGACGGTGGCGGATGGTCAAGAACAGATACAGGATATAACCAAATTAATGATTCTTATACAGATAATGCTTGGTTATTTAATTTAGGTTTATCATTTAAATTAGGAAAACATCAAGATCATTTACGTTGGGTAGATCCTTTACAAGGTGCATATGCAAAAGCAGCTGCTTTGGAAGAAAAGTTCAAGGATTTCAATGTTTGCGAAAAAGGAGATCAGGATAATGATGGTGTTTGTGACGATTGGGACAGACAATTGGATACGCCGGCAGGAGCAAGAGTTGATGGAGCGGGTGTAGCTTTGGATACTGATTTAGATGGTGTTATTGATCTTAATGACAAATGTGTTACTGTTCCTGGACCTATTCAAAATAACGGTTGTCCACTAGAAAGTACATCTCAGGTTTTACCAGTTAAAGAAGTGGCTATTGATGAAATTAACAAGTATTTCAATGGGATAGAATTTGAGCTTAACAAAGATGTCATCAGACCAAAATCTTTCCAGGATCTTGATAAAGCAGCTGACATTATTAAAACTTTAGGTACTGATAGTCAATTTGTAGTTGTAGGTGCTACTGATTCCCGAGGATCTATTCAGTATAACAAAAAATTATCACAAGCAAGAGCTAATGCAGTTTTAAAATATCTTACAGATAAAGGTGTTTCTTCAAATATCTTAACTGCTGAAGGAAGAGGTAAAGAAGACTTGAAATATACAGAATGCGATCCGGCAACAAAATGTCCGGAGTGGAAGAATGAAGCTAACAGAAGAGTATATTTCGTAGCAAAATAAATAACTGGAAAAAAACATTTAAAATATGAAACAAAATTTATTATCATTAGTAGCAATAGGATTATTGTTGCCTATCAGTTTAGCAGGACAGGAGGTGTCGACAGATGCTAATTCTGGATCTCAAAATGTTTCTCCGTTTACACAAGAGTCAAAAAGATTCAATGACTGGTCTATCTCGGTAGGAGCTGGTGTGCCTTTGATTCAGTCAGCAGATATGACTTCTATAAAGAATGGAAATGGTAAAAATCTATTCGGATATTCGGCTTATATAAGTGTAGATAAAGCAATTACCCACGCATTTGGTATCAATCTACAGTATGACAGAGGCGAAACTAGACAAGGACAAATCAATACAAAAGATCATAAAGCTTTGGCGGGGAATTATCCTGCCGGAAGAACACAATATGATGCAATCTCAATTCTTGGTGATGTTAATTTTTCCAACTTGCTAAGAAGAGTAGATAATAAGTCTCCATTCAGATGGGCTCTTCATGGTTATGCTGGTATCGGAACCTTAGCGTATAAATCTTACAGGCAAAATCCAGGAACTGAATATAACCAAGTTTTGAACTATGAATCAAAACCATTTAAATTGAATTCCCTTTTTGGTCAGGCTGGTGCAGGACTTAAATTTAAGGTCAATAACAGGATTGATATAGAAGGTCGTTTGATGTATGTGGTTACGGGTGATGATGAGTTTGACGGAGCTGGTGTTGGACAGAATGGATATAACTTAATAGAAGATCAGGTTTCTGATAATTTTTTCAATGGGACTTTAGGCTTAACATTTAAACTTGGTAAGCATGAATCTCATCTAATGTGGCACGATCCTTTGCAGGAGATTTATTATAAACTTGATGTTCTCAATGATAAAACTCAGGATATAGAGGTCTGTAAAAAAGGAGATGCAGATAATGATGGTGTTTGTGATGATTGGGATAGACAACTAGACACTCCTGCTGGCGCAAGAGTTGATGGGGCTGGAGTTGCTCTTGATATAGACTTGGATGGAGTTATTGATCTTAATGATAAATGTGTAACTGTTCCAGGTCCAGTAGAAAATAACGGATGTCCCGTTACTCCTACAACTCAGGCAGGAGTGGTGACGGATAGTGAAAGATTATTAAAAGGAATTGAATTTGATTTAGATTCAGATAGAATCCTTCCTTCTAATAGACCTATTCTTACTCAAGCTATAAATTATATCAACGCTTCAGGTGTTGATTTTAAAGTGATAGGTGGGACAGATACAAGAGGAACTAACAGATACAACCAAAAATTATCTGAAAGGAGAGCACAAAATGTCAAAAATTATTTGATAGAGAATGGTGCAGACAGAAAAAAATTGGAAGCTTTTGGTACAGGAGAGAAAAACCTGCTTTATCCGGAATGTGATCCTGCCGAAAAGTGCGAAGAATGGAAAAACAGAGCAAACAGAAGAGTGTATTTCGAAGTGAAATAAAAATTTTAAATTGACAATATAATAAAAACCGCAGCGATGCGGTTTTTTTTGTGCATTATTTAAGTAAATTTACACATGCTTTCTCCAATAAATTCCAATGAGAAATTAATCATTGATACTCTAAAAAATTTTTGGGGTTATAATGATTTTAGATCTTCTCAAAAGGAAATCATTTTATCCATTATCTCCGGAAAAGATACTCTTGCACTTTTGCCAACGGGCGGAGGGAAATCTCTTTGTTATCAGCTGCCGGCATTGGTTTTAGAAGGTGTTTGCTTAGTCATATCTCCACTTTTAGCTTTGATGAAAGATCAGATTCTTATGCTTCAGTCATTAGGAATCGAAGGAGAGTTACTCAGTTCCGAGTTGGACGAATTTGAAGAAGAATTAGTCTATAATAAATGCAAAGACGGATTAATACAAATTCTTTATGTCTCTCCTGAAAGACTACAAAATCCTTTGTTTTTAAAAAATATTCAGGACATTCAGATTTCTTTTATAGCAGTAGATGAAGCGCATTGTATTTCAGAATGGGGATCAGATTTTCGTCCTAGTTATCAAAATATAAAACAATTTAGGAAGGAATTCAAAAAAGTGCCTTGTCTTGCACTCACTGCAACAGCTACCAATAAAGTTGTTAATGAAATATCAGACAAACTCGGTCTTCATGAAACAAAGATTTTCAGACAAAGCTTCAGAAGAGATAACCTGAATGTCATTGTAGAAAATATTTCGGATAAATATAACAGAATACTTCAGTTTTTGAACCAAAATCCAGCTTCGGGAATTATCTATTCCAGAACTAGAAAAGAAGCAGAAGCTTTAACTGATTTTTTAAAAAATAATAACTTTCCAAACGTAGATTTCTATCACGCAGGATTGCCAGCCACGGAAAAGGAAAGATTACAAAAGAAATGGATTTCCGGTCGCTTTCACGTATTGGTATCTACCAATGCTTTCGGGATGGGAATAGACAAAGATAATGTGAAATTTGTTATCCATCTTTCACCATCATCTACATTGGAAAACTATTATCAGGAAATAGGAAGAGCTGGAAGAAACGGAGACGAAGCAATAGCTCTTTTGCTTTGGAACGATCAGGAACTTGCCCATATAGACGAGATTTTTAGGAATCAGATTCCAAGCAAATCGGAGTATCAGAAAATTATAACCTATCTTTACTCGATGTTTCAGATTGGCGATAATGATTTGCCGGAAAAAACATTTTCTCTAGAGATTCAAAAACTGAATAATCTGACGAAATTATCCAAAGCCAAAATCAGGAATATTCTTTCCTTTCTACATAATCAGGAATTAATTTATCATAAAAGTGCTGCTTCTGCATCCACTATTCAGAGTTTTGTAAAGCCAGAAGAATTAGAGCAGCTCAATCCTTCCGATGCCTATTTCTTGGAATTGCTTTTCAGGAATTTACCAGGATTGGCAATCCAAAAAGTTTATTTTAGTGATGCCGCATTTTGCAGTAAAAATAATTTTGACATCCAGACTTTTAAGGTAAAATTAAAACAAATGCAAAAAGCAGGTTATCTGGAATATTTGGATGGCGGTCAGCAGGCCATAAAGTTCCTCAAACCAAGAAATGACAGGCATCTTTTTGGAGAATATTGGCGGCTGTTTCATCATATCCAACAGAATAAACTAAGAAAGTGGGAAGAAAATAAATTCTATGTCCGAGATACAGATTTTTGTAAAATGAAACTGATTCTCAGTTATTTTGGTGAAGCTGATGCGGAAAACTGCGGAAAATGTTCCGTTTGCAGAAAACGGACAGCGTCCAAGCGTAATCTCTCATCAGAAATCATTTTGCAGTTGGAGAAAAAGCCTATGACATTGGATGAAATGTGTGCTGCTCTGCATTTTTATCAGAGAGAAACCGTTTCTGAAACCATTATTTTTCTCTTAGATATCGGAAAAGTCAAAATGTTGAATTATAAAACCTATATGCTCAATCAATAATAATTTTAGTTTGGGCAGCAATTTCCGCCTTCCGCTCCCAAACCTAATGAATGTTCGACGAAGTCAATCTTTTTTGCAATAAGATTTCAGATAAATTAGAAATTCAATCAAAGCAAAAAAGGATTTCCGCTCAAATCGAGGAACGAGATTCATCGATTCAAATAAAATAAATATAAATCAGAGATAAGTCGGGCTGCGAGCGATTCGACTAAAAAAATTAATTATCAACTATCAATCATCATTTATCTATTATAAAAGCAATGACTAAATCTCTTAATATCGTTTTTTTCGGAACACCAGATTTTGCTAAAGCGTCTTTGGAAGCTATTTTTAAATCTCATCATAAAATTGTGGGCGTTGTAACTGCGCCAGACAAAGCCAGCGGAAGAGGTATGAAACTCACGCCTTCGCCGGTAAAGGTGTTTGCAGAACAAGAAAATCTAAAGCTTTTTCAGCCAGAAAAATTGCGAAATCCAGAATTTTTAGAATCCGTCAGAAACCTGAATGCCGATGTTTTTGTTGTTGTAGCTTTCAGAATGATGCCTCAGATTTTGTTCTCGATTCCGAAATTGGGAACGTTCAATCTGCACGGTTCTTTGTTGCCGGATTATCGCGGTGCAGCGCCAATTAATTATGCAGTCATCAATGGAGAAACCAAATCTGGTGTAACCACATTTTTCATTAATGAAAAAATTGATGAAGGTAATATTCTGCTTCAGGCTGAAACCGAAGTTTTACCGGAAGATAATGCAGGAACTTTGCACGACAAATTAATGGTAATTGGCGCTGATTTGATTATTGAAACTTTAAATGGATTAGCTGAAAACTCAATTACAGAAAAACCTCAGCCTGAAAAAGAAAATCCCAAAACGGCTTATAAAATATTCAAAGACGATCTGAAAATCGATTGGAATCAAAGCTCAGAAAAGATTCACAATTTCGTGAGAGGAATGTCGCCCTATCCAACAGCTTTCACGATTTTGAAAATTGGAGAAGATGAAAAATCACTGAAAATCTTCAAAGGGCATTTTGAATTAGAATCGCATTCGAGAGAAGCTGGAGATTTTGATATTTCTAAAACTGAGTTCAAATTCTATACAAAAGACGGACTTTATTATCCGGAAGATGTTCAAATCCAAGGTAAAAAAAGAATGCCTATCAAAGATTTTCTTAACGGAATTCAGAATTTTGAAGATTATAAAAAGTAACAATATTTTAGAATGAAAAAAATATTTTTCGGATTATTATTGGCATCTAAGCTTTTCTTTTCTCAGGATTTGAAAGTGATGACTTACAACATTAGACTGTCTTTGGAAAGCGACAAAGAAAACTCTTGGAACAACAGAAGAGATGATGCTTTGGCGCTGATGTCGTATTATCATCCGGATTATTTCGGTGTTCAGGAAGCCATTCCGCAACAGATGATTGATATTAAAACCAATCTGAAAGATTACGATTTTGTGGGCGTTGGAAGAGATGATGGTAAAAACCAAGGCGAATACTCGGCGATTTTTTATGATAAAAACAAATTGGAAGTTACCAAATCTGGAACTTTCTGGCTAAGCGAAACGCCAGAAAAACCTTCTAGAGGTTGGGACGCCGCTTACAACAGAGTTTGCACTTATGCGTTTTTCAAAATAAAAAACACTGGCAAACAATTCTTGGCGATGAACCTGCATTTTGACCACGTTGGTGATGTTGCCAGAGTTAATTCTGCAAAACTGATTCTTGAAAAAATCAAAGAACTGAATCCGAAAAATCTTCCATTAACTTTGGCAGGAGATTTTAATTTGACGGATGGTTCTGAGCCTATCAAAATTATTTCTAAATCATTAACGGATTCCTATTACAATTCCCAAAAACCACATTACGGACCAAAAGGAACTTGGCAAAATTTTGATATCAATACACCTTCTACCGAGCGTTTGGATTACGTTTTTGTAAAAGGATTCGATGTGTTGTCTAACAGAACCATTAATGACAGACGAGAAAATCTTCTTTATCCGTCCGACCATTTTCCGGTTTTGACAGAGATTAGTTTTAAGAAATAGATATGCAAAAATCCCCTTGTTGAAAGAGGATTTGTTTTTTTTTGTTATCTAAAAAAAATACGTAGTGTTCTAAAGATAGTCATCTTAAAATTTCAAAAAGGAAAAGCTGCCTTTGCCAATGCAAAGACAGCTTCGTGATATAATGTCTAATTTATATTAATAAACTCTTAGTCCAGATCTAGATCCACCGGAAGCTACTACTGACTGAATTCTGCTTTTTTGACCAGCTGAGAACATAAACATTGCGGCATCATTTACATAGTCCATGTAATTCATAAACATAACAGATCTAGAAGTACCGTTACAAGTATTATACAACGGGTATGTTGGTGTTCCATAGTTTGCACCAGTCTGAGTAGGTGTATCAGCAACCAAATCATTACCGCAAGTAGCATCACCCCAGATGTGTCTTAGATTTAAATAATGACCAACCTCGTGTGTTGCCGTTCTACCAAGGTTGTAAGGCGATGTAGCGCCTGTTTTTCCAAAATATGGTGCAGCAATCACAACACCATCATTCCATAATCCTGCGGATTCTGGGAATGTAGCATACCCAAGGACTCCGCCCATATCTCCAACTACCCAAAGATTGAAGTAGCTGCTTGGAGTTGTGGCATCAATACCACCCGTGGATGCTTTTTTCATAGCATCATTCGTTCCCCATTTTGTCTTTGTTGTAGATTTTCTAACCGTTTTAATCAGGTGAAATCTTACTTTTGTATCACCTGCTTTTACACCTGAAAATTCTGTTGGAATTTTTGATGCATCTGTGTTTGTGCCCCCGAAATCGGCGTTGAGAATTGCAATTTGCTCAGCGATTCTTGCATCTGAAATGTTTTCTGCACTGGTTTTATAAATGACGTTTACGACAACTGGAATATCAACACTACCATCAGCTAAAACCTTTCCCGCAAAAGATTGTACAGCAGATTCTATATTAGCATAACGTTGTCTTGCTGATGCATCACTTTTTAAAAGCTCAGCACGGATTTCTTCCGAAGGACAACTTCTTCTGGATGCTGTGGACGTGGTTGGGTTCTCAGAAGTTATGCTTTCTGTTTCATTAGTGTTGTTACATGCTGTAAGAACAGCAGCAGAGATCAAGTAAAAGAATGTTTTCTTCATAGGACTATATTTATAATTTTACTCAAAAGTATAAAATATTATCAATTAAACAAATAAAATAGTAATGAATATTTAAAGATAGTTGTGTTATGTTGAGAATAATTTATCTTAAAACAATGTGTAAAAATTGGTTAAGTCAAACAAAAACTGCGTTTTACAAATTGTAAAACGCAGTATGTAAAGAGTTTTTAATATGAAGAAAAATTTAACTTTTTATTCCACCGGTCTGAAAACCAAACCTGTTTCCTCAAAATAATCCAGTGTAATTCTGTCGCCATCATTGATATTGCCGGCAAGGATTTCTTTGGAAAGTTTATTGAGAACTTCCTGCTGAATCACTCTTTTCAATGGTCTTGCTCCGAAAACTGGATCGTAACCTTTGTTGGTGAGGTAATCCAAAGCATCTTGTGTTGCGGTCATAATGATATTGCGTTTTGCTAACATATCATTGAAACCTCTCAGCTGATATTGAACGATTTTTGCGATTTCTTTTTTTCTTAAAGGCTGGAATAAAACTATTTCATCAATTCTGTTGAGGAATTCCGGACGAAGTGTTTGTTTTAATAAATCAAAAACCTGAATTTTGGTTTTATCAACAATTTCATCTTGGTTTTCTTCTGTGATATTTTCAAAATTCTCCTGAATGATATGCGAACCTAAATTCGAAGTCATAATGATAATCGAGTTTTTGAAATTCACAACTCTACCTTTGTTATCCGTCAAACGACCGTCATCCAAAACCTGCAACAACGTGTTGAAAACATCAGGATGCGCTTTTTCGATTTCGTCTAAAAGTACCACAGAATAAGGTCTTCTTCTCACGGCTTCAGTCAACTGACCGCCTTCATCATAACCTACATATCCCGGAGGAGCACCAACTAATCTCGAAACACTATGACGCTCCTGATATTCACTCATATCAATTCTCGTCATATTGTTTTCATCATCGAATAAAAACTCCGCTAATGCTTTTGCCAGCTCGGTTTTTCCGACTCCGGTGGTTCCTAAAAACAGGAATGAGCCAATTGGTTTTTTATCATCGCTTAATCCTGCTCTGTTTCTTCGGATTGCATTTGCCACGGCTTCAATGGCTTCTTCCTGACCGACAACTCTCTTGTGGAGCTCGTCCTCCAGATGTAATAATTTTTCTCTTTCGGATTGTAAAAGTTTGGTTACAGGAATTCCTGTCCATTTTGCAATTACTTCAGAAATGTGTTCAGAAGTTACTTCTTCTTTTATCAATTCATTCTGATGGTTTTGCATTTCCAGTTCAAGTTTCTGCAAAGCATCTTCCTTCTCCTTAATTTTTCCGTACTGGATTTCTGCTACTTTAGCGTAATCTCCAGCTCTGGAAGCACGCTCAGCTTCCAATTTTAAAGCTTCTATATCTTTTTTAATCTGAGTAAGATCTTCAGATTTTTGTTTTTCTTTCAGCCATTTTGCATTGATTTCATTTCTCTGTTCAGAAATTTTAGCAATATCTTCCTTCAAATGGTCGATTTTCGTCTGATTTCCTTCTCTTGAAATGGCTGCCAATTCAATCTCCAACTGCATCAATCGTCTGTCGAGAACATCCAGTTCTTCAGGTTTTGAATTGATTTCCATTCTCAGTTTAGCCGAAGCTTCATCAATCAAATCAATCGCTTTATCCGGGAGAAATCGGTCTGAAATATATCGTTGAGACATTTCCACTGCCGCAATAATCGCTTCGTCTTTGATTCTTACTTTGTGATGCGCTTCATATTTATCTTTAATTCCACGAAGAATAGAAATTGCCGATTCGGTATCCGGTTCTTCAACCATCACTTTCTGGAAACGTCTTTCAAGTGCTTTATCTTTCTCGAAATATTTTTGATATTCATTCAAAGTCGTTGCACCGATCGCTCTTAATTCTCCTCTAGCCAAGGCTGGTTTCAGAATATTTGCCGCATCCATCGCGCCTTCACCGCCTCCGGCTCCAACCAAAGTGTGTATTTCATCGATGAAAAGGATAATCTGTCCGTCTGATTTGATAACTTCATTCACAACAGATTTCAAACGCTCTTCAAACTCACCTTTATATTTTGCACCGGCAATTAAAGCACCCATATCTAAGGAGTACAAAGTTTTATCCTGCAAGTTTTCAGGGACGTCGCCGTTGATAATTCTATGTGCGATTCCTTCTGCAATCGCAGTTTTACCAACTCCGGGCTCACCAATCAGAATCGGATTGTTTTTTGTTCTTCTTGAAAGAATTTGTAAAACTCTTCTGATTTCTTCATCACGACCGATTACCGGGTCAAGTTTCCCTTCTGCAGCGAGTTCGTTGAAATTTTTAGCATATTTATTTAAAGATTGATAAGTTTCTTCCGAACTTGCAGAAGTTGCTTTTGAGCCTTTTCTTAATTCTTTGATTCCGCCTTCCAAAAGGTTTTTCGTAACGCCCATATCTTTCAACATTTTCGAAACTTCTGAATTAGTTTCCATAAGGGAAAGCCAAAGATGTTCGATGGTTACAAATTCATCACCCATTTTTTTAGCGATATTGGGAGCATCAAGCAAAACTTTGTTCGCCGATTGTGAAAGGTAAATATTTCCTCCCTGAACTTTTGGGAGTTTTTCTAAATTTTCCCTGTTTCGCTCTCTCACCAAAGTGGCATCTGCTTCAGATTTTTTCAATAAGAAAGGCGATATATTTTCATCTACCTGGAAAATTCCTTCCAGTAAATGTTGAGGTTCAATCTGCTGGTTGCCAAATTCCATTGCGACTTGTTGTGCTGCTTGGATGGCTTCCTGTGATTTTACAGTATACTGATTTAAATTCATAATATTTTTGGATTAAATGATTTAAAAATTAAAAGGCTAATGATTGAAAAACTTGTATCAAATTCTGTTCAATTTTAGATTTTGAAACTATGATTTTTGATTTTTGTTTTTTAAAAGCATTAAGAAAATAAATTTTTATGGTTTAACTTCTTAATGCTTCATCAATCATTTAATTCTGAAACCATTATTACAAAAAGCATTCTATTGTTGAATTTTTAAAAAATATAAGACAAATTTTCCGAATAATTGATTTTAAACTGATTTGATAAGATAAATTTTCCTAATATTTAAAAATCATTCTAAAATCAAATGCCAAAATGTAATTCAATAAATCAAGATTGATGATCATTATGTTTGTCGTTTTAAATTTTTAATTCCGATTTTATAATTCTGCAAATAGTTTTATATTTGAAGAAAACCAAGATTATGTATTCACAAATAGAGATAGATTCCCAATTCGACGGAAAATTGCAATTGATTTATCTGAATCAGCCGGATAGTTATAACAGCCTTACTCAAGTTATGCTTGGTGAATTGCGAAATGCGGTTCACAAATTCAGTTATGATGATAATGTAAGATGTATTGCTATTGCCGGAAAAGGAAAAGCATTTTGTGCCGGACAAAACTTGAAAGAAGCTTTAGGTTTTGAGGAAGACGATAGAACAATCCAAAGATTTGTGATTGAATATTATAATCCTTTGGTTCTTGAAATTGTTAAATGTAAAAAACCAGTAGTAGCATTGGTTAATGGTCCCGCTGTTGGAGCAGGAGCAATGCTGGCTTCTATTTGTGATTTTACATTGGCGACAGAAAGTTCTTATTTCTCTTTTGCTTTTGCGAATATCGGTTTGATTCCAGATACGGCAGGAACGTATTATTTACCGAAATTAGTAGGAAGACAGTTGGCGAGTTATTTATCTTTCACAGGGAAAAAAGTTCCAGCGACAGAAGCTAAGAAAATAGGGTTGGTTGCGGATGTTTTTACAGATTCCGAATTTGTTGAAAAGTCTATGGAAGTTCTGACTCAGCTTTCTCACGCTGCCACAACTGCGCTTTATCTCACCAAAAAAGCCTTCAATAAGTCCTATAACTTTACACTGAACGAACAGCTGGATTATGAATCCATTATTCAACAAGATGCAGCGGAAACTGAAGATTTCAAAGAAGGCGTTGCTGCTTTCATCGAGAAACGCTTGCCAAATTATAAAGGGAAATAAGTTGGAGAGTTTGAGAATCGGAGAGTTTTTAGAGATTAAAGAAATTTAATCATTTATCAACCATCAATTATAATTTATGAATGCTCGAGAAACGGCGGAATATATGTTTGAGAAAGATTCGTTTTCTCAATGGCTCGGAATTGAACTGACGGAAATCAAAGATAATTACTGCGTTATAAAAATGCCTGTGAAACCTGAAATGATTAACGGTCTTGGAACAGTTCACGGGGGTGTAACGTTTGCTTTTGCGGATTCTGCATTGGCTTTTTCTAGTAATAATTCTGGCGAAGCTGCGGTTGCGCTCAATTGCTATATAAACTTTACAAAAGCTGCAAAAAAAGGAGATGTTTTAACGGCAGAAAGTATTCTTTTGAATGATACTAGGAAAACTGCGATATATGATATCACCATAAAGAATCAGAATGATGAGGTTGTGGCAGGTTTCCGCGGAACAGTTTATAAAATTGGCAAAAAAGTTGTAGAATTGGAAACATTATAATTTTACCAGTGGCATTACATCCATTCTCTAGATTTGGGCAACTATATCCGCCTTCCGCTCCCGCTTTTTTCTTTTTGCAAAAGAAAAAGAGCTCCGCTCAAGTCGGGCTGCTGCAATTCGCGGTTCCAAAAAAATCCCTGAAATACCTTGCAATGATACCATTGTTTTTGATAGCCTGTAAAAAAGATCCTAAAATAAAAGAGACCGAACTAGATACTCTTACAGCTATAAAAAAGCCCGTGGATACATTGTCTCCAATTTTGAAAACAGAGAAAGAATCCAATCAGAATATCGTAACAGTCGATGCATCGAAGATGCCGATAAGATTAAAATTGGAGATTAAAAATCAGGATGAACAATTAATTCTGAGATTAGAAAACCTGAATCAGCCCAAAATCAAAGCTTATCTGAAAACCAATCAACCTATGAATTTGCGATTCAATCAGATTAGATTGCCAGACAATACTTTTGACGGACCCTTTGGGCAATCTATAGAATATGAAACTAGGCAAAAAGGTGAATATTGGCTGATATTATCTAAAAACAATATGGCTAGTGGTGAAGCGCCAACTGGAAAATTCTTTATAAAAATAGAATAAGAAAGAATCTCAGAAGAGATTCTTTTTTTTACAGTAAACTTTGTAATGCAAGTTTGTAACCCTTCATTCCAAAACCAGAGATAACTGCATCGCAGCTTTCCGCAGTCACTGACTTTTTACGGAATTCTTCGCGCTTGTAGATATTGCTGATGTGGATCTCGATTTTTGGTATTTGAATATTTTTCAAGCAATCTGCAATGGCATAAGAATAATGCGTAAAAGCACCTGGATTAATTACCAGAGCATCGAAGTCATCGTTTTGCAAACGGTTGATCAATTCACCTTCAATATTGGATTGGTAGTAAAGAATTTCCTGGTTAGGGAATTCTGTAGTCAATTCCAGAAGATAATCTTCCATAGAAACGGAGCCATATATTTCGGGTTCACGAGTTCCTAGCAAATTAAGATTAGGTCCGTTAATAATTAAGATTTTCATAGTGTTAAAATAATTCTCAAATATAACAAAAATAAAAAACCTTCAGAAAAATCTGAAGGTTTTTAAGTAGCCCGTAGGGGAATCGAACCCCTCTTACCAGAATGAAAATCTGAGGTCCTAACCGATAGACGAACGGGCCAGGATTTATATTAAGCTAAGCTATTTACGTGCTTAGTTAATTTGCTCTTTAAGTTAGCTGCTTTATTCTTGTGAATAATGTTTTTCTTAGCTAATTTATCTAATAAAGAAATTACTTTTGGTAATTGCTCAGATGCAGCTGCTTTGTCCGCTTCATTTCTTAATACTTTCACAGCTGTTCTTGCAGTCTTGTGGTAGTATCTGTTTCGAAGTCTTCTAACTTCGTTTTGTCTGATTCTCTTAAGTGCTGATTTATGATTTGCCATAACGTTCAAATGTGGGTGCAAAGATAAAAGTTATTTTTTAATTTGCAAACTTTTTATAATAATTTTTTAAAATTTATTTTTTGTAGCCTATAGGGGAATCGAACCCCTGTTGCAAGAATGAAAATCTTGAGTCCTAACCACTAGACGAATAGGCCGTTTGTGATTTCGGAGTGCAAAAATATAGACTTTCTTCTATTTTTCCAAATTTCTGAAGCTATTTTATTCTTTTTTCTATCACTGTATTTATAATGTTCTTGTTTTCAAGCTCTTTTTGTGTGTTTACAGCTTCCTCCAAAGTCTTATATTTTCCATATGTGTAGTAAAAAACACCATTTTCTTTGTTTCTCTCCATATTAGGAAGCGTTTTCATAATATGTGATTTCGAATCTAACTTATCTTTTCCAGCATAAACCTCGATGGTATAATAACCACTTGCTAAGGACTGATTAGGAACAAAACTTATAGAAATTGCATTTCTGAATCCAGAATCTTTAGCCGTCTTCAGATTGTTATCTCTCACGGAAGCATAATTGGTAGTTCCGTAATAATACTTATAATTTCCGTTTTCTTTTATAGGTAGAATGTATTTCAGGCCTTTTAGAGCGGGATCGTTTTCAGTATATCTTGTGGGCGTGCTCATCAGCAATATTCTGAAATCATTCTTAAGAGGTTGTTCAGCTGGTTTTTCAGGTTCAGGTTCTTTTACATTTCTGTCAACCAATTTTTTATAACTTGTGATAGCATTGTAGATGCTCTCTGCTATGGATTGTTGCCCTTCTTCGGTGGATATGTAATGTGCATCTTCATAATTATTAACGAAACCGGTTTCTATAAGGATGGAAGGCATTGCATTCATTCTCAGTACGTGCAGGTTTTCCTGTTTTACACCACGGGATAATCGTTTATCCTTTTTGACAAAGTTCTCTTCCACAAGTCCACCAATGATGAGACTCGCCTGCAGGTATTTACTTTGTTGTATTTTAAGCGCAATGAGAGATTCTGGTGAGCTAGGATTGTAGGATGCAAAATTCTCTTTGTCCCTTTCATCGAGGAAAATAACGTCGTTTTCGGCTTTTGCCACATCAAGATTAGCTTTATTTTGATTGGGACCTTGGACGAAAGTTTCTGTTCCTTGTGCTGTTGCGCTTTTACTGGGCGAAGAATTAACATGAACCGAAATAAACAAGTCTGCTTTACTCCTGTTGGCGAGATCTGTTCGGTATGTCAAAGACGGATACTCATCGATTTTTCTAGTATAGATCACTTTGTAGTCCTTGTTTTTTTCCAGCATTCTTCCAAGTTTTAGAACAATGCCGAGTGTCACATTCTTTTCCATTACAGTTCCGATGTCACTATAATATCTGTTGGCTCCAATGTCACTTCCTCCGTGTCCTGCATCCAGAACAATTGTGAATTTTTTCTGGCAATATAACAAGCTGAAACTACCAAAAAATATCAACAGAAAAAAAAATTTCTTATAAAGTGTAGGCCTGATCATTTTAATCTTTAAAATTTAATTAATTTTGAACCCAATTTCAGAATGACTGCATTGGCTCGAAGTATTTTCAAAAATATATTACTAATTTTAAATATCCTAATTTTTAACAATATTTTATCACAAACTGTGCCTCAAAATATTGATAAGAAAAGTGATATTAGAGATTCCGTCAGTTTACGTAAAGATACGGTAACTGCGAAGAAAGATACCATAATCCCAAAAGAAGAACTAGAAGATGTGGTTAAAACCAAGGCTGAGTACAGAAGCAGCTCATCCATATCTAACAAGCAAACTTCCCTTAACAAAAATGCTCAAATTATCTATCAGGATATGCAAATTGATGCGGATTATATCCGGATAGATTGGGAAACAGGAAAAATCTATGCTAGAGGTGAGCAGGATGATAAGGGCAAGATCATAAAGCCGGCTATTGCTACGCAGGGTGGGAAAAAGTATGAATATAATGAGGTAATCTACAATTATAAAACTAAACAGGCAATCGCCTTCAATGCGAGAACAGAAGAGAGTGAAGGTGTGATTGTAGCTGAGAAAACCAAGAAGTATAATGATTCTGTGTTCTTTATGAGAAAGGCGATTTATACTACGGACGACTATTTTATCAAGAAAAAAGATACACTGCCGGACTACCATATGTCTGCACCCAATATTAAGCTGATAAAAGGTAAAAATAGTTCCCAGCTGGTTACGGGCCCAATACAGCTTTACATAGAGCAAGTTCCCACGCCACTTGTGATGCCTTTTGCGATACTTCCATTTTCGGATAAAAGATCTGCCGGTATTCTGATCCCAAGTTTTGGAGAACGGCAGGATGTCGGTTTTTTTCTTAACGGCTTAGGTTACTATCAACCGATTGGAGATCATTTCGATCTTAAAATTCTCTCGGATTTTTACACCAAAGGAAGCTGGAATCTGAAACCGGAACTGAACTACCTCAAAAAATACAGATACTCCGGAAACTTTGCGGCAGATTATGGCTACACAGTGCGAGGGATAAAAGGATTGGATGATTATTCCAGAACCAAGACTTTCCGTATTGCGTGGCGTCATTCCCAGGATTCCAAGGCTAATCCTTATTTCACCTTCAATGCCAGTGTAGATATTGTGAGCAGTAAATTCTACAATAATACAGTTAACAATAATTATATTTTTAACGGAAACGTTCTAAATACCACGCAGACTTCAAGGATCAATGTTACGAAGAGATTTTTAAATCTTCCCATCACCATTAGTGCGAGTGCTGGATATAACCAAAATTTTGCGACAGGTCTCACGGATATCCGTTTGCCCGATATGACTGTAGCTGTCAATCAGTTTTATCTTTTTAAACCAAAGACTGGTGTCAGAACAGGACTGCTGGAAAATATCAATGTCAATACCGGATTTGCGCTCAGTAATTATGTTACAACAACAGAAGATCAGCTTTTCAAACAGCAGATGTGGCAGGATTTGAAAACGGGAGCGAAAAATAACATTTCGCTTTCCACCAATACAACGTTGGCCAAGTTTTTTACGTTCTCGCTAAGTGCCAATGCGGATAATGTGCTGACCACTAAAACACTAGAGAAAAGCTTTAATCCTGTTACCAATGGAATTGATAATGTTTATAATAACGGAATCGCAGCCTATTCTACATTCTCTACCAGTGCGAGTTTGCAGACTACTTTGTATGGACAGAAAAATTTTGGGAAGAAATCACCTATTGTCGCTATCAGGCATATGATGACACCGAGTTTCAGTTTTACCTATTCACCGGATTTCGGTGCTAGAAGTTGGGGATATTATAGAGATTATGCTAATGCAAGAGGCGAGATTACGCCGTACTCTATTTTCGAAGGCGGTATTTATGGCGCACCTTCCACAGGTCTTACACAAAGCTTAGGATTCAACATTGCTAATAATATAGAGATGAAGGTGAAATCCAAAAGCGATTCTACCGGAGTGAAAAAGGTGAAGATCTTTGAAAACCTGAATATTTCCGGAGGTTATAACTTTGCTGCGGAAAAATATAAATGGTCTGTGTTCAGCGTCAATGCACAATCATCTTTCTTTGATAGTAAACTGAATGTCAATTCCAGCCTCACCATTGAGCCTTATCAGATAGTGTTTGCAAATGGCAGCGATACAGGGATCAGAACAGAGAACTTCGGGCACTTCAGCCTCCAGGGTTTCAATCTACAGCTTTCTTATCCGATGAGCGATGCCATATTTGGAAAAAAGGAAGAGTTATCAAAAAAATATAAAAAGAAAGGAGAGATTCGGAATGAGAATTATTATTTTGATGATGATAATTACGCCCACTATATTCCGACCTGGACTCTGAACGTCAATGCCAACTATGCGTACACAAAGGGACTTTCACGATTGGGGACAAAGGTTGCAACTGTAGGGCTAGATGGAAGCATCAAGCTCACGCCATACTGGAATATCAACGGAAGCACCAATTATGATATCGTTAATAAAACTTTGGCATATACAAGGCTAGGTTTTTCCAGAGATCAGAGAAGTTTCACCATCACGTTCAACTGGGTACCGTTCGGACAGTATAAAGTATATGATTTCTTTATCGGAATCAAAGCCAACATTCTGAAAGATGCCGTGAAGTACAAGGAAAGAAGTTTTACGCAGCCTAACAGTACTTTTTAAACCATACAGTCAATGTTAAAAGTTAGGTAATCAGTATTATTATAATTTTTTCATCGACAAAAAAAGAATCTTATGACTGCTTGCTTCTTACTTCCGACTAATTTATATAGTTTTGTAAAAATTAATTATTGAACATGAAGAAGATCATCCACACACCAAATGCGCCTGCTGCTATAGGTCCCTATTCACAGGCTTGCCTTGTAAATGGAACATTGTACATCTCGGGTCAGATTCCTGTAGATCCGGAAACAGGAAAGCTGGTGGAAGGAATAGATAAGGAAACGCATCAGGTGATGAAAAACCTGAAGGCTATTCTTACAGAGGCAGGAATGACATTTGATAATGCCGTGAAAGTATCGATATTCCTGAAGAGTATGGACGATTTTGCGGTGGTGAATGAGATCTATGCTTCTTATTTCAGTAACGATCAGTTTCCGGCAAGAGAGACCGTGCAGGTTTCCTGTCTTCCGAAAAATGTAGATGTCGAAATATCGATGATTGCTTTTAAAGGATAGGATGAATTTTCTAAGGAATACAATTGGTGTTTTGGCCGGGCTTGCCGTGGCTGCGCTCATTATCACATTCGGGATAAAGATTGATTCTGACTGGATCACATATAAGGAGTTTGCGCCATTTAAGCATTGGGAAAGATTACTTCAATCTGTGCAGCAAAAAGACTCTTTTTTCATTGCCCTGCTTTTCTTTGGCGGGATTGGGGTGACTTTTGGCGGTGTGGTGACAGCTATTATCGTAAAGTATGCAAAAGTGGCCTACGCAATTCTCATCGGTTTTATCATGCTTTTTATAGCGATGTTGGATATTATCATCTATCCTTATCACCCGGTATTTTATAAGATCTCTATATTCCTGATATTTTTCCCTTTTTCCTGGATTGGCGGAAAGATTACGGAAGTGATCTACGAACGCCGAAAGAAACGCCTCAAGCAGAGTCAGAAGAATTTGAAATAATAGAGAAGCACAACTTTCGGGTTGTGCTTCTCATTTTATTAGTATAGTTAGTTTAAATATATTTCTAATAAGCTGTTTCGTGAACTTTCACAGCACGTCCGCTTGGGTCGTTCATTTTCTTGAAGGCTTCATCCCATTCTAATGCAACTGGTGTGGAACACGCTACTGATGGAACAGACGGTACACAACTCGCTGCCGAATCACTTGGGAAATGGGATTCAAAAATTGTTCTGTATCGGTATTCTTCCTTGCTCATAGGCGTATTAATCGGAAAACGGAATTTTGCATTCGCCATCATTTCGTCTGTCACTTCATCTTCAGCCACTTGTTTCAATGTATCAATCCAGGAATAACCAACACCGTCACTGAACTGTTCCTTTTGTCTCCAGGCGATACTCTCTGGCAATAGATCTTCGAACGCTTTTCTAAGCACCCATTTTTCCATTCTTTCCGGCGTTATCATTTTATCTTTCGGGTTGATGGTCATCGCAACGTCCATAAATTCTTTGTCAAGAAACGGAACTCTGCCTTCGATTCCCCAAGCCATTAGAGATTTGTTGGCTCTTAAGCAATCGTAAAGATGGAGTTTTCCTAGTTTTCTAACAGTCTCTTCGTGGAAAGCCTGAGCGGATGGTGCTTTGTGGAAATACAAGTAACCGCCGAACAACTCATCTGAACCTTCACCGGATAGTACCATTTTGATACCCATAGATTTGATAACTCTTGCCAAAAGATACATTGGGGTAGAAGCTCTTATCGTGGTGACATCATAAGTTTCCAAATGGTAGATAACATCTTTTATCGCATCTAAACCTTCCTGTACAGTATATTTGATTTCGTGGTGGACAGAACCAATATGGTCTGCTGCTTTTCTAGCCGCTGCCAAATCGGGGGAACCTTCCAAACCTACTGCAAAACTGTGTAATCTTGGATACCAAGCCTCTTGCGTGTCGCCGCTTTCTATTCTTTGTCGTGCAAATTTTGCAGTTACAGCCGCAATAATTGTAGAATCTAACCCGCCGGAAAGTAAAACGCCATAAGGCACGTCACTCATCAGTTGTCTGTGAACAGCTTCTTCAAGTCCTTTTCTGATGGCTGAGATATCGGTTTCGTTATCTTTTACATTATCGAAGTCTATCCAATCTCTTGTGTACCATTGCTGTAATTCTTGTCCGTCTTTGCTGTAAAGGAAATGACCAGGCAAGAATTCCTCTATTTTATTACAAACACCTTCCAAGGACTTCAGTTCAGAAGCTACATAAAAACTGCCATTCCTGTCCCAGCCCATATACAAAGGCACAATTCCCATATGGTCTCTTCCTATAAGGTAAGCATCATTATCTTCATCATATAGTGCAAAAGCAAAAATACCGTTCAGTTTTTCTAAGAAATTTTTTCCATCTCTTCTGTATAGAGCCAAAATTACTTCACAGTCAGATTGAGTCAAAAATTCGTAATCTGGAAATTCAGATCTTAACTCCTGATGATTGTATATCTCGCCGTTAACTGCTAAAGCTACTTTTTTATCTTTAGTAAAAAGCGGTTGCTTTCCAGAAGTAGGATCCACAATAGCTAATCTCTCGTGAGAAAAAATTACATTATCGTGCTGATAGATTCCTGACCAATCCGGTCCGCGGTGTCTTATTTTTTTGGACATTTCCAGAATCTGGGGTCTGATTACTTCATTTTTTTGTTTCGTGTCGAACACACATACTATTCCGCACATTTTATTTATTTGTTTTTGTTTTAATTAAAATTATAATGCAAAAATATAAATTCAAACTCATAAATAAAATGAAAGTTGCGTTATGCTTTATTATTTTAACATTTTTCAAAGAAAACGTGCTATTTATTCATCTTAATGATGGAATTAAATACGTTTAACTAATTTTTTTTAATTTAAGATTTAACGTCAAACCTTATGTATATTTAGTTTTGAGTTGATATTTATAAAATAATAATGGATAAAAAAAATCCATTGTGGAATTATTTACAATAATTTTTTAATTTTTTTTAAAAAAAGTACAGTTTTTGTAGTGAAAATTGTATTATGGATGCAGAGATGCATTTGTAATTTTTTCATCATTTGTGTTTTTGCCCTCTTATATCTTATAAGAGGGTTTTTTTATTTATGTGATTTTGCTAAGCCATATATAAAATCTAACTTTGCGAATAATCTAAATAAAAAGTAAAAATATGTCAACTTATGTTGTTGTAGGTCTTCAGTACGGAGACGAAGGCAAAGGAAAGATTACGGATGTACTCTCAGCAAAATCAGATTACGTTGTTCGTTTTCAGGGCGGTGATAATGCCGGACACACGGTATATGTTGGTGATGAAAAATTTGTTTTGCATCTGCTGCCTTCTGGAGTTCTACAGTGTAAAGGTAAATGTATCATCGCCAATGGTGTTGTTGTGAATCCCAAAGCATTTATAAAAGAAATAGAACAGATAGAGAGCAAAGGACTGAAAACTGATCACGTTTTCATTAGCCGAAGATCTCATGTGATAATGCCTTATCATATTTTGTTGGACACATACAGGGAAGAAGAACACGGCGGAACACAGATTGGCACCACCAAAAAAGGCATAGGTCCTTGTTATGAGGATAAAATCGCACGGGTTGGAATCAGAATGATTGATCTTCTTAATCCAACTGTATTGAGAGAAAAGATCAAAAAAAATCTGAAAGTCAAAAATTCACTTTTTGAGAAATATTTTGAAAAGCCGGGCTTAGATGAGGAGGAAATATATCAAGAATTTCTAGCTTTGGGAGAGAAACTGAAGGACAGAATTGTTGATACAGAATTGGAAATCAATCAAGCTATTGCCGATGGAAAGAATATTCTTTTCGAAGGGGCACAGGCATTGATGCTAGATATTGACTTCGGAACTTATCCGTATGTGACGTCTTCTTCGCCTTCTACAGGTGGTGTTTGTACAGGTGCGGGTGTACCTCCTACAGCGTTGAAAAATCTGATAGGCGTAGCAAAAGCTTATACCACGAGAGTCGGACATGGTCCTTTTCCAACAGAATTAGATAACGAACTTGGCGAGAAAATCAGACAGATCGGTTTCGAATTCGGAGCGACTACCGGAAGACCTAGAAGAACTGGCTGGCTGGATGTTGTTTCTTTGAAACATGCTTGCATGATTAACGGAATTAATAATCTTGTAATCACAAAGCTGGATGTGCTAACAGGAATTCATCCGCTTAAAATCGCTACAAAATATAAAACTGAAGACGGAAAAATAATTGATTATTTTACATCTTCTACGACTAAACTTTATGACTACGAGCCTATTTATGAAGAATTGGATGGATGGGATGAAGATATAACCAATGCAAGAACTTATGACGAGCTTCCAGCCAATGCCAAAAAGTACATTGAATTTATAGAAGAGCATCTTGGTATTAATGTTTATCTTGTTTCTGTAGGTCCGGAGCGTTCTCAGAACATTATCAGAAAAGATCTTTTTTAAATTATAACTTCAAAATATTAAAACCGGATTTATTCCGGTTTTTTTGTTTTAACAAATTTTAACTATCGAGAATCAATTTTGGAATCATAATTGGAATGTCTGAATTGTAATCGTCACAGTTTTGTGATTAAACCCAAATCACGCAGT
>NZ_RJTU01000039.1 GCF_003730015.1 Epilithonimonas hominis
AACTTTTGATCTTGATCCATAATTTAAAGTTAATAAAATTTTTGATAAATAAATTTGCGCATTTTTTATTATTTCAAAATTAGTAACAAAAAAAATAAATCAACAAAAAGCTTTAGCGGTTTTACTTCATATTTTAGAAATTATTCATCTATTATAGAAATTTTCATTAATTTCACTTAACAAAACATTAATCGATGAAAATAAATGAAAAAATAAAACAGCTGAGAGCACTTAGTAGTTATTCTCAGGCATATGTTGCAGAAAAATTATTTATATCACAAAGAGCTTATTCCGATATAGAAAATGGAAAAACAAAAATAGACATAGACCGCTTGAAAGACATTGCAAAATTATTTGACACAAGCATTTTGGATATTCTAACGACAAGTCAAAATCAGGAAATTTATTTGCAAAAAATAAAACATTTAGAAAGTGAAGTAGAATTGTTGAAAGAGAGATTAAACAAAGAAGCCAATCATTAAGATTGGCTTTCAATATATTTTTTAAAGTTGCTCGATCTTATCTGTCAAAGAATTGATGAAATTCTGAAGAGGTTTTTCTACCATCATTTTGATAAATGGATTGAATTTCCCATCAAATAACAACTGAACTTCAGTTTGATTTTCGTTCAAAGGATTCATTGTTCCAGTCAAAGCGAAATCTAAGCTTGAACTTGCAGATTTCAGAACGACTTCTTTATCAGACACATTATCGATTTTCAAAGCGATTTCCGGCATTCCTTTCAACCCGAATTTGAATCCGTCTGCGCTTGTTTCAAATTTCTGAAGTCCTTCTGGCATTAGATCTTTGTAATCTTCTGGGTTTTTAAGCATTCCTGCCAATTCAGATGAAGATTTATTTACTATAATTTTTCGTCCTTCTAAATTCATTTTTTATATTTTTGTATTTATATCAAAAGCCGTACAAATGTATAAAGTTTTTATCAATGAAAAAAAAATAGTTTTGAGTCAAGAGCCTCAAGACAGCCCTAAAACATTGAATTACGATGGAACGCATAGCTTTGAATTTGCGGTAGATCTTCTTACGAACACAGCATCGCAAGGCTTGAATATTTATCACAATGACATTGACCAATTGTGGGCAGATTTCAAAGGTTTTTTCAGAAATATAGAAGCCGCTGGAGGCATTGTCTTGAATCCTGAAAATAAAATCTTGTTCATCCATCGTCTCGGAAAATGGGATCTTCCGAAAGGAAAAATTGAAAAAGGCGAATCTAAAGAACTTGCTGCAGTGCGAGAAGTGGAAGAAGAATGTGGGATTTTTGATTTGGAATTGAAGGATTTCATCAACTCGACTTATCACATTTACACAGAAAGAAACGGTGACAAAGTTCTGAAAACGACGTATTGGTTCGAGATGTTCTACCAAGGAACAGGAACGCCTAAACCGCAGATAGAAGAAGGAATCAATGAAGTTGGATGGAAAAATGAGGCCGAGATAGAAACTGTAATTATTCCATCAACTTTCCAGAATATTAAATTAATTCTTGCCGATTTTAAATCCAAATGTAAATAAAAATGCCGCTTAAAAATATTAGCGGCATTTTTTGTTATCTCAATTCAGCACTAAATTCTTTCTGAAAGGATTTTATAAGAGAATTCATTACCTCTGTTATATCCTTATCTTCTAATGTTTTTTCCTCATTCAGGAGTTCGAAACTCATTGCGTAAGATTTTTTGCCTTCCGGAAGATTTTTCCCTTCGTAAACATCGAACAAGTTGATATTCTTCAGGAACGGCGATTTGTTTTTCTTCGCCAATTGGTATAATTCTGAATAGTTGATGGTTTTATCTACCAACAACGCCAAATCTCTTCTTATTTTGTTAAACTTCGGAATATCTACGAATTTCAGATTTTCTTTCGTTCTCAGTGCTTGGCAGTTTTCCAATTCAATCTCTGCATAGAAAACGTCTTGACTGATGTCAAAATCTTTCAACAATTTTGGCGATACTTTTCCTAACCTTGCCAATGTTTTGTCACCGAATTTGATTTCCAAAGCATCAGAAAAACGGTCGTCTTCCAGGGCAGATTCATGCAGAACAAGGTTCAGTTTTTCCAAAAGAATTTTTACATAAGCTTTCAGATGATAAAAATCTGTCGCGCTTTTTGGCTGCAGCCAGTTCTCAGAAACTTCCCTTCCTGTCGTCAGAATGGCCAACTGTTTTCTTTCCTCGTACTGCTCTTTTTTATGGTAAATTTTCCCTAATTCGAAAAATTTGATGTCTGAAGATCTTCTATTGATATTGTAAATGGCATTCTCCAAAAGCCCTTCCAATAAAGACTTTCTCATAAATGCCAAATCATTACTCAAAGGATTTAGCAATTTCACCGCATTGGTTTCATCTTTTACAGAAGTCAACGAGTTGTTCATTACTTCGTGGAAACCGTTGGATTGCAATGTTCTGGCCCAAGAGTTTTCTAACGCATCTTGATCATCAAAACTCAATTTTACAGGTGTGAATGAGATTTTTTTAGGCGCATCAATCTTGTTGTAACCGTAGATTCTCAAAACTTCTTCTATGACATCAATTTCTCTTGTTACATCTGCTCTGTAAACAGGAACAGATAATTCTAGACCATTTTGAATCTCATTAAGAATCTGAATATCAAGAGATTTTAAAATTTCTTTTACTTTTTCTCTATGGATTTTAGTTCCTAAAATCTGGTCTAATTTCGAATATCTGAAAACCACATAATGGTCTTTGATTTTCTCTGGATAATGTTCTAGAATCTCTCCTACTAATTTCCCGCCAGCTAATTCCTGAATCAAATTGATCGCGTGCGTTAAAGCTGTTCTAGCATTATTTGGGTCAACACCTCTTTCAAAACGGAAAGATGCATCGGTATTTAGTCCGTGTAATTTAGATGCTTTTCTAATCGCAACCGGATTAAAATAAGCGCTTTCCAAGAAAATAGTTTTTGTCTCGGAAGAAACTCCGCTTTCACTTCCACCGAAAACTCCGGCGATGCAAAGTGGATTGTCTTTTCCATCTTTGATGATGATTTCGAAACCTTTCAAAGTTCTCTCTACATTGTCAAGAGTTTTGAATTTGGTTCCTGCTTCTACGGTCCCAACTTTCACAGTTTTGTCTGCAATTTTATCGGCATCAAAAGCGTGAAGCGGTTGCCCCAATCCGTGAAGGATATAATTAGTAATATCCACAACATTGTTAATTGGCGAAAGTCCGATGGCTTTCAATCTGTTTTTTAACCAATCTGGAGAAGTTTTAACTTCAACATTTTCGATAACAGCACCGAGATATCTTGGTGCTAATTCAGAATCTTCAACTTCTAATTTGAAATCGTGAGAACCTTCGATGTTTAAAACTTTAGATTCTAATTTTGTGAATTCTGATTTCAGATTATTAGAAGAAACGAACGCCTGCAAATCTCTTGCAACACCGTAATGCGACATTGCATCGGTTCTGTTGGGCGTTAATCCGATTTCGTAAACCTCATCGTTTGTCAATTCAAAATAGTCTGCGAAAGGTTTTCCAACTTCAAATTTAGTTTCGTCCAAAACCATAATTCCGCCGTGGTCATCACTCAAACCTAATTCATCCTCGGCGCAAATCATTCCTTCGGAAACTTCGCCACGGATTTTAGCTTTTTTGATTTCGAAAGAACTACCGTCTTTGGCGTAGATTTTTGTTCCTACAACAGCTACAGGAACTGTTTGTCCAACAGCAACATTCGGTGCTCCACAAACGATTTCCAGAATTTTTCCGTTTCCAACGTCAACCGTTGTTTTGTTTAGTTTATCAGCATTCGGATGTTTTTCGCAAGTCAAAACTTTACCTACAACGATTCCTTCCAGACTTCCTTTTACGCTTTCAAATTTATCAACACCTTCTACTTCCAAACCGATATCGGTAAGATAAGCACTGATTTTTTCTGAGTTAAGATCAGTTTTGATATAATCTTTAAGCCAATTATTAGAAATTTTCATTCTTTTTTATATTTGATTGTCGGATGTCGGAAGTCCGATGTCCGAAGTTTTAGTTTATTATTTAAAGACTCTTCGACAGGCTCAGAGTTACAGCTCTAATATGCGACGCTTTCTATTTGCGGTGTCAGGCTGAGCTTGTCGAAGCCTCCACATTATTGTTTTTTAAACTAAAATTTGAGACCTGAATTTCAAATCTCAAATTTTTATTAATCAATTTGATAAATCAATTATCAATTATTATCCATCAATTATAACCCAATCACAGGCATTGACAGCATCAAGATACTTTCATTCTCCTCCAATCCGTCAACTGGTTCTACAATTCCTGGTCTGTTTGGTTGAGACATTTTAATTGTGATATCGTCAGAAGCCAAAACGGATAGCATTTCTGTTAGGAATTTTGAACTGAAACCGATATTGATATCATCGCCATTATAATCGCAAGGAATCTGCATATCTGCTTTGTTTGCGTATTCTGTATCTTCTGCGTGAAGGTGAAGAACATTGCCAGACAATTTGAATCTTACTTGGTTCGTAGATTTGTTCGACATAATAGATGCTCTTCTGATAGAACTCAAAAGCAAGCTTCTATTGATGGTCAAAACGTTTGGATTTTCTTTCGGAATTACCGCATTATAGTTTGGATATTTTCCGTCAATTAAACGACAAATCCAAATGTTATTTCCGAATGTGAATTTCGCCATATTATCACTGAATTCAATCACAACATCTTCGTTGGAATTGTTCAGGATATTTTTGAAAATTGACAATGGTTTCTTTGGCATAATGAATTCCAAAGTCTCTGGATGTATGACATCTGTTCTTTTGTAAACCACCAATCTGTGAGAATCTGTGGAAACAAAATTAGTCTCATCTTCTTTGAATTGGAATAAAACACCAGTCATCACAGGACGAAGAGAATCGTTACTTGTAGCAAAAAGTGTATTGTTAAGAGCCTCTGCCAAAACGCCGCCACCGATGGTTACTTTTTGAGATGCGTCAAATTCCGGTAATTCCGGATAATCGTCTGCATTGTCCAAAGCCACTGCAAAGTTGTCTTTCTCATCCAAAATCTCCAAAACACTTCCGTTTCCGTCTTCGGAATCTTTCACTGCCAAAGTCAAAGGCTGTTCACCGTAAGTTTTCAAGAAATCCTGAAAAATCTTACCTGGAACGGCGAATTTTCCTTTATCATCCGACTTCACTTCAAGAGAAGTAATCAAAGTCGTTTCTCCGTCAGAAGCCGTAACTGTTAATAAGTTCTGGTCTAAGTCGAAAAGAAAATTCTCCAAAATCGGTCTGGATTGTGAACCGGAAATCACGCCACTCACCGTCTGTAAAGCTTTTTGCAAATCGCCACTGGCAACAATAAATCTCATAAACTGTATTTATTTCAATTCCACAAATATAATGATTTCGGTTCGATTGTAAAAGTTGATTTTATTTAGTTATTAACAATTTTTGAATTGGAGTGAAATAAGTTTGAATAACTTTGTGGAAATTTGATGATTGCTGAATTTTTGAACGCAAAATCCGCAAAGATTTTTTGAACTTATTGAAAATATTTTTAAGGCTCGCATAGACGTAAAACTCATCAAAGATTTTAAAGAATAGAATCAGAAATTTAATTTTTATAGAATCAAAAAATGAAAAAACCGCCATTTCATAAAAGTGTTCAGTTTACGTTCCGAGGAATTATTTGGATTTTGAAAAACGAGAGAAATTTCCAATTCCATATTCTAGGATTGATAATAAATCTTTTTTTGATTGTTTTTCTTGGTCTTTCAAATACAGAAACAGCTTTAATCCTTCTCTGCTGTTTTTTTGTTTTGGTGACTGAAACTTTGAACACTTGTGTTGAGAAAATCTGCGATTACATTCAACCTGAATTTGATTCCCGAATAGGAATTATTAAGGATTTGGCTGGTGGCGCTGTAATGTTGGCGACTATTTCTGCGATCTGTGTCGGGGCTTTGGTTTATTGGCCTTATTTGAAATTATTATTTTATTGATGATTTTTTTAAACACAAAGACCGCTAAGATTTTTTTGAGTTTATTGAAAATATTTTTAAGGTTCGCAAAGGCGTAAAACTTAGCAAAGAATTGAAATACTAATATTCTTAAATATGGCTCATATCACATTATCTAAATTTGGATAGATTTAATCATCACTTTTTACATAAAATCTCTACATTTGTTTTCAAGAAAATTTTAGAATGAGTAAAAAAAATATAGCCGTTGTAATGGGCGGTTATTCCGATGAATACAAAGTTTCTTTGAAAAGCGGACAATTGATTTTTGAGTCGCTGGACCGAGAACTTTATAACGTTTACAAAGTTGTAATTCTGAAAGATGAATGGTACTTTCTGGATGAAAATGAGAATAAAAAAACCATAAACAAGGCCGATTTTTCCATACATTTAGAAAATGGCGAAAACTTGAAATTTGACGCTTGTTTCAACACTATCCACGGAACACCAGGTGAAAACGGAATTATGCAAGCTTATTGGGATGCCGTAGGTCAAAAATATACAGGCTGTGATTTCTACCAAAGCGCATTGACATTCAATAAAAAAGACACATTAGCTGTTCTATCAAAATACGGAATTCCTTCTGCGAAAAGTATTTATCTACGAAATAGCGAGGAAATATCTGATGACGAAATCGTAGAAAAGCTTGGTCTTCCGGTTTTCGTTAAACCCAATCAAAGTGGTTCTTCTCTTGGAATTTCTAAAGTGAAAGACAAAAGCGAACTTAAAAACGCCATTGAATTTGCTTACAAAGAAGATGACGAGATCCTTATCGAAAGTGCTTTGAACGGAATGGAAGTTTCTGTTGGCGTTTTGGATTATCAGGGTAAAGTGATTGTTTTGGGAATTACGGAAATTGTTCCAGAGAAAGAATTCTTCGATTACGAAGCTAAATACGAAGGTGCATCCCAGGAAATCACGCCAGCAAGAATCGATGAAGAAACCAGAAAAAAAGTAGAAGAAATCTCCATCAAAGCCTACAAATCCCTTGGAATGAGTGGATTTTCACGCTCAGAATTCATTATCGTGGATGGAATCCCGCACTTGTTGGAAATGAATACAAATCCTGGATTTTCGCCAGCGAGTATACTTCCGCAACAAGCCAAAATCTATGGAATATCCATCAAAGACCTTTGCGGAAACGAAGTAGAAAAAGCACTTAATAAATAACTCATCAATGATAAATTTTAGATTTTACTTGATGTCGATAAATCTAAAATTCAGAATCTAAAATTTAAAATTTCTATGAAAATTGCAGTTTTTCCAGGGTCATTTGATCCGATTACACTTGGACATTATGATATTGTAGAGCGTGCAGTTCCGCTGTTTGACAAAATCATCATTGCCATTGGAAAGAATTCTCAGAAAAAATATATGTTCTCCCTGGAACAGCGTAAAGATTTTATCAGAAAAACGTTTGAAAAATTCCCAAATGTGGAAGTGGATGATTTTGAAGGTTTGACCATTGATTATTGTAAAAGTAAAAACGTTAATTTCATTTTAAGAGGACTAAGAAATCCTGCTGACTTTGAATTTGAAAAATCAATTGCCCAAACTAATAGAGCACTAACCAGAGATAACACAATAGAAACCATCTTCCTTTTGACCTCGTCCGGAAAATCTTACATCAGCAGCAGCATTGTGCGAGAAATTATTTCATTCGGAGGAAATTATGAAATTATGGTTCCTGATGCTGTGCGAGTGACGAAAAATTAAATTAATAAAACACAAGTCGAAAACTTTAATTTCCAGAACAATTAAATAATTTTGTTCTTAAAAATACAAACAAAAATCCCTAAGAAAGATCTGAGGGATTTTTTTGTGGTTTCTCCAGGGATCGAACCAGGGACACACGGATTTTCAGTCCGTTGCTCTACCAACTGAGCTAAGAAACCAGCACTCTTGTTGTTTTGAGTGGTGCAAATATAAAATCTTCTTGGCTAAAATGCAAATTTCTGTAAGATAAAATACAAAATTTATTACATAAAAAAACCGCCTGATTCAGGCGGTTTTAAGTGGTTTCTCCAGGGATCGAACCAGGGACACACGGATTTTCAGTCCGTTGCTCTACCAACTGAGCTAAGAAACCAGCACTCTTGTTGTTTTGAGTGGTGCAAAAGTATACTCTTTATCTTTATTGTGCAAATATTATTGAAGTAAATTTTATCTAATACTTAAATACTATTGATTATCAGCCGATTTTTTTTCAGTTTGTGCCTTGAAGAAATCGCTCAATTCTTCCAAAACAGGTTTTATTGTGTCTTCCGGCAGGTCGCTGATTCTAATATACATTAAACCATCAATAGCATCATTGAAGTTCGGATCTACATTAAAGGCGATCATTTTTGCATTCTGCTTTATATATTTTTTGATAAGAACCGGTAATCTAAGTTTAGGCTCTAGGTCATCAATTATCTTGTCCAGCTTATTGAGATCTGCATTCATATCTTCAAAAAATAAAGCTTTGTCACGCTCCTTCATCACTACCTTAAATTCATTTTTTGGGTGGATGTATTGTGCAACTGCAGAATCATAATAATGCGAGCGCATAAACTCAATCATCAATGATTTTGAGAATTCCGAAAACTTGTTACTGATACTCACGCCGCCCATAAGGAACTTATGTCCCGGGTTTCTAAGACAAACGTGGACAATCCCACGCCAAAGAAGAAATAGAGGAAAAGGTTTCTGCTGATATTCGACTGAAATATATGCGCGTCCCATCTCAATAACTTTACGGAAAAATGGCTGCAATTCCGGGTCATACTCGAAAAGTGAACTGGTATAGAATCCATTGATACCATATTTTTTCATCACCTCAGCTCCCAGAGCCATTCTGTACGCCCCAACCAATTTTCTCTCTGCATTATCCCAAAGAAAAAGGTGATGGTAGTGATTATCATATTCGTCCAAATCAAAAGGCAGGTTTGTACCCTCGCCTACCGCACGGAATGTCAGTTCACGCTGCCTCCCAATCTCTCGCATTATGGAAGGAATCTCGGCAGATGTTGTGAAAAATATATCATAATCCCCGTGGGAAAATAATTTTTTATTTTCAGTATTTTTTAAAACTTCTATTTCACTGATGATATCCTCAATCGGTGTTTCATCTATGATGTTCTGAACAATATTATTTTGTTTGAGCAACGGCAGTTTGAGCGCCATATTAGGCAATTTCAGCTTTTCGGTGATGCTTTTTCTTTTTTCGTAATAAGATTTTAGCATATAGACCTTCCTGTAAAGATATTCGCCGAGTTCCTCTATACTTTCCTCCTCTTCCATCTGTTTTACAGAAATAGGTTTGCCAATTCTGATTCTGATAGGTTTTTCTCTTTTCTTCATCATTTCTGCTGGCAACATAATCGTCTGCAAATCTGGATGGAGCTTGGCTACGTTGTAGAAAATCTTACTGTTTGTAGCGTGAAAATACATCGGTACTACGGGAACCTTAGCTTTTTTGATGAGTTTCAATGCTGTTTTTTCCCAAGGCTTATCCAAGACTTCGCCATATTCATTATTTTTATTGGAAACTTCACCAGCAGGAAATATACCGATACATCCACCCCCCTGTAGATGTTTCAGGGTTTCACGCATTCCGGATGAGCTGTTAAATGCGTCTTTTCTCCCCTCAAATGGATTGACGGAAATTACAAAAGGTGCCATAGGTTCAATTTTTGACAGTAGAAAATTGCCCATCACTTTAAAATCCGGACGCACTTTCAAAAGAATTTTGCACATCAGGATGCCATCTATTGCACCAAGTGGGTGGTTAGAAACCAAAATAAATGAACCTGTTTTTGGAACCTTGGCGAGATCTTCTTCAAAAACAATATAGCTCAGACCCTGTTCCTTGACGAATTGATCAAAAAAGTCAGCACCTTCTGTGTTTTTGAGTTTGTCGTAAAGATTATTGACATCATTGATCTTTGCCAAATTCATTATAGCGGACGCAACGGGTTTCTTCAGGAAACCTATTTTATCTAAGCCCGATGCTTTTATTAAGTCTTCTTTAGAGATTAAGCTCATAGTTTTTAAATAGTCACCATTTGGAACGTTTTCTTGGAAATCTGTTCTAACAGGACTTTTTTATCTTTATAAAATTGATCCAGCGTGTCTAAATTGACATTTCTGACCGTGAATAGTGATACGTTTTTTGTCATTTGTGTAATGAAACTTTGTTGCAATTCCTCGTTTAAATCATTCACGTTGCCAAATTTGTCTTCAAGACATAAAGCCAGTGAAATTGCAGAATTTTGCATCAGAGAAACTTTGATTTTATATTTTGCCAATAATTTGAATATCAAACTCATGTGATCTTCTGCTATAAAGGAAAAATCTCTGGTCTCTACATTCAGAAGGGTTTGATTTTCTTTCAGAATATAGCTTTCCGTTAATTCATTCTCTTCGGAATTTCCAACTTTGGTTCCGGGCTTTTTCGGTTCCACAAAAGATTTTACGTAGAACGGAATATTCTTCTGTTTCAGCGGCTGAAGTGTTTTCGGGTGAATCACCGAAGCGCCATAATACGCCATTTCAATAGCTTCTTCGTAAGAAATATGAGACAGCAATTCCACATTCTCAAATTTCCTTGGATCACCTGTCATCACACCAGGAACATCTTTCCAGATAGTCATTTCATCTGCATTAAGACAATATGCAAAAATCGCCGCGGTATAATCGGACCCTTCTCTTCCCAATGTTACGGTAAAGTTATTGCTTTCGGAGCCTATAAAACCTTGTGTTACGTAGCAATTGATTTTATCCAATTTTGCAATATTCTGTTCTGTTTCCTGCCAGTTTACGATTCCTTCTCTATAATTACTGTCGGTTTTGATGTAATCTCTCGCATCCAGCCAATGGTTGAAGAACTGAATTTCGTTAAGATATTCGCTGAGGATTTTGGAAGAAATCATCTCGCCACAGCTTACCACTTGGTCGTAAACAAAGTTATAATTTGGGGATTTATTTCTTCTAAGGAAAGAATCTATATCATCAAAAAACAAAGAAATCTCTCCGAAAACAGCGTGGTTATCACTGAACAAGCCTTTGGCAATCTCGATATGATTTTGCTTGATGGTTTCAATCTCGGATTGATAATCTTGTTTCTTAAAGTAAAACTCAACAACTTTTTCCAATGCATTCGTGGTTTTACCCATTGCAGACACTACCAGCAGACATTTTTCAAATCCTTGTGTTTCCAGAACCAAGGCTACATTTTTCACACTTTCCGCATCTTTTACAGATGCTCCTCCAAATTTGTAAACTTTCATTAGATCAATTGTTGTTCAGACTGTTACTTTAGTAAATTTAAATTATAATTTTCAAATTAAAATTCAAAAATATTAATAATGCATGATATATGAAAGGAAGTTTGCTTTTCCTAAGAAAAACATTGTTCAGAATGAAACGATATTAACGGAAAATAAATGATTATTATCAACAATAGATAAATCTGTTTCAAGACATTAAAAAATAAATTAGATTTGTAAAACCCCAAAATTAATACAATGTCACACCAAGCTTTACAGACTCTAGGAGAGTTTATTATTGAAAAACAAGACGATTTCAAATATTCTACAGGAGAACTTTCCAGGCTAATCAGCTCCATCAGGATTGCCACAAAAGTCGTAAACCGGGAAGTCAACAAAGCAGGAATTGCAGATATTATTGGAAAAGTCGGAACTGAAAATATCCAAGGCGAAGAGCAACAGAAGTTGGACGTTCTGGCGAACGATATTTTTATTGCTGCACTGTCTCAGCGGGAAGTGGTGTGCGGCATCGCATCTGAAGAAAGTGATGATTTTATCGAAATCAAGTGTACAGAAAATGCGCATCTTAGCAAATATGTGGTTTTAATCGACCCTTTAGATGGTTCTTCAAATATTGATGTGAACGTTTCTGTAGGAACGATTTTTTCCATTTACAGACGCGTTACCTCACCGGGAAGTCCTGTTGAGCTAAGAGATTTCCTTCAGAAAGGAGTGAATCAAGTAGCTGCAGGTTATGTGGTTTATGGCTCATCTACAATGATTGTTTATACAACAGGAAATGGTGTGAATGGTTTTACACTTGATCCCTCTATCGGAACTTATTATCTTTCTCACAAAAACATTAAATTTCCAACTTCCGGAAAAATCTATTCAATCAATGAAGGGAATTACGTAAAATTTCCACAAGGTGTAAAAGATTATATCAAATATTGCCAGGAAGAAGAAGGCGACAGACCTTATACATCACGTTACATTGGTTCATTGGTTTCAGATTTCCACAGAAATATGCTGAAAGGTGGCATCTACATATACCCTTCTACTTCGCAATCGCCCAATGGAAAACTTAGATTATTGTATGAATGTAATCCAATGGCATTTTTGGCAGAGCAGGCCGGCGGAAAATGCAGCGACGGTTTCCGAAGAATTATGGAAATTGAGCCAACAGAACTCCATCAGCGTGTGCCATTTTTCTGTGGCAGTGCAGCGATGGTAACCAAAGCTGAGGAGTTTATGGCAAAAGCTGTGGTTAAAAATTAGTATTGACATCAAAGACTTAATCATAAAGACCGGTTTCCCTCGGTCTTTTCTTATTTTTGTGAAATGAAAACGGCAAAATTTTACCCTTACACGCTCAATTTTAAACGTCCTAGCGGAACCTCCAGAGGCGTTCTCAACACCAAAGAAACTTATTTTATAGAAGTTTTTGAGGATGACAAAAAAGGAATTGGTGAATGCGCATTATTCCGAGGACTGAGTTTTGATGACGATGATGATTATGAAGCAGCACTGGAATGGACTTGCCGAAACATCAACCTCAGCATCGATGATTTGCGCGAAGAACTTGTCAATCATCCTTCGATAATTTTTGGTGTTGAGCAGGCGCTTTTGAATCTGCAACATCAGAATGAATTCTATTTTCCAAGTGAGTTTACTGAAGGAAAAGATTCAATTAAAATCAATGGACTGATTTGGATGGGAACTTCGGATTATATGAAAGAGCAATTGGAAGAAAAGCTGAGCCAAGGATTTTCCTGTATCAAACTGAAAATTGGTGTGGACTGGAATGCCGAGAAACAAATCCTGAAATCACTCCGCGAACAATTTCCTAACGATAAAATTGAACTGCGTGTAGATGCCAATGGTGCATTCTCCCCAGAACAAGCTAAAATTGTTTTGCAAGAATTGGCAGAACTGCATATTCACTCAATTGAGCAGCCCATTCAGGCCGGAAACTGGAAAGCTATGGCAGAACTTTGTCATTCTACGCCAACGCCCATTGCTTTGGATGAGGAACTGATTGGTGTTCTGAATTATGAATCTAAGAAAACATTAATAAAAGAAATCAAACCGCAATATATTATCCTGAAACCAGCTTTGGTTGGCGGATTTTCTGGCTCGGACGAATGGATACAATTGGCAGAACAAAATAATATCGGCTGGTGGATAACTTCTGCTTTGGAAAGCAACATCGGTCTCAATGCTATTGCGCAGTACACTTACACCAAAAACAATCCGATGCCACAAGGATTAGGAACCGGCGGCCTCTTTACTAATAATTTTGAAACAAACCTGCATCTGGAAGGTGAAAGGCTTTGGTTCGATAATCATTAACTTTAAAAGCGTCACTCCTACGGAGCTTTACTAAATATACGTAAACCTTACTACAAACATTTCGCTGCTACGGAGCTTGGCTAAGTCTGCTTAAAATGTGCTATAAACTTAGCGCTCGTACTTAGCTTAACCAATAATGCTTAAAATCTGCTACAAACTTTCCGCTCCTACGGAGTTCTCTGAAACGGTAACTCAAAAATTAAAATCTGCCAAAATTTCACATCTCAAAATAAAATCTGCCAAATTTTAACTTCTAACTTCTCACTTCTGGCTTCCAGCTATCTTGGCACAATCTTGGAGAAGTCTGTGGCAGAATAACATTTAAAAATTTATAATAATATGTCAGTAAATTTTAAACCATTAGTAGACAGAGTTTTGGTAGAACCAACTCCAGCTGAAACTAAAACAGCATCAGGAATCATTATTCCGGACACCGCAAAGGAAAAACCACAAGAAGGCACTGTAGTAGCAGTTGGTCCCGGTAAAAAAGATGAACCTACAACTGTAAAAGTGGGTGACAAAGTTCTTTATGGAAAATACTCCGGAACTGAACTAAAATTTGAAGGCAAAGATTATTTAATTGTAAAAGAAGGAGACCTTTTAGGAATAATTGGGTAAAATTTGTAAAAAGTAAAATGTAAAAAGTATTAAGGACTTTTTATTAATCAAAATTAAAAAATCATTGTACATATTACATTGTACATCAATACAAAATCAAAATTATGGCAAAAGAAATAAAATTCGATATCGAATCAAGAGACGCTTTAAAAAGAGGTGTTGATGCATTGGCTAATGCAGTAAAAGTAACTTTAGGACCAAAAGGTAGAAACGTAGTCATAGAAAAATCTTTCGGTGCGCCTCACGTTACCAAAGATGGTGTTTCTGTAGCTAAAGAAATTGAGCTGGAAGACAGAGTAGAAAATATGGGTGCTCAGATGGTGAAAGAAGTAGCTTCTAAAACCAATGACATCGCCGGAGACGGAACTACGACTGCTACAGTTCTAGCACAAGCAATCGTAAGAGAAGGTCTTAAAAACGTAGCAGCGGGCGCAAACCCTATGGACCTGAAAAGAGGTATTGACAAAGCAGTAACGGCTGTTGTTGAGAATCTGAAATCTCAGTCTCAAACAGTTGGTGACAACAATGATAAAATCAAGCAAGTTGCTTCTGTTTCTGCAAACAATGATGAAACTATCGGTTCATTAATCGCTGAAGCATTCGGAAAAGTTGGTAAAGAAGGTGTAATCACTGTAGAAGAAGCAAAAGGTATCGACACAACTGTAGATGTTGTGGAAGGTATGCAGTTTGACAGAGGTTTCCAATCGCCATATTTCGTAACTAATCCTGAGAAGATGGTTGCGGAATTAGATAATCCATATATTCTTTTGGTTGAGAAAAAAATCTCTTCTATGAAGGAATTATTGCCAGTTCTTGAGCCGGTAGCACAAGGTGGAAAATCTTTATTAATTATCTCCGAAGAAGTAGAAGGCGAAGCTTTGGCAACTTTGGTAGTTAATAAATTGAGAGGTTCTCTTAAAATCGCTGCTGTAAAAGCACCAGGATTTGGTGACAGAAGAAAAGCGATGTTGGAAGATATTGCTATCCTAACTGGCGGACAAGTGATCTCCGAAGAAAGAGGTTTCACTATGGAAAATGCGTCTATCGAAATCCTTGGAACTGCTGAAAAAGTAGTAATTGACAAAGACAATACAACCATCGTAAATGGTGGTGGTGACGAGGCTCAAATCAAAGGAAGAGTGGCGCAGATCAAAGCTCAGATGGAAACTACAACATCTGACTATGATAGAGAAAAACTTCAGGAAAGATTGGCTAAATTAGCTGGTGGTGTTGCTGTACTTTACGTAGGAGCGGCATCTGAAGTAGAAATGAAGGAGAAAAAAGACAGAGTGGACGATGCACTACACGCTACAAGAGCAGCTGTGGAAGAAGGTATCGTAGCTGGTGGCGGTGTTGCGTTGGTAAGAGCTGTTGCTGCACTTAACTTCGAAGGTGATAATGCTGACGAAACGACAGGTATCAAAATCGTGAAAAGAGCAATCGAAGAACCATTGAGACAAATCGTGGCTAACGCTGGTGGCGAAGGTTCTGTAATCGTTGCTAAAGTGGCAGAAGGACAAGGTGACTTCGGTTACAATGCTAAAACTGACGAATTTGTAAATATGCTTGAAGCTGGAATCATTGACCCAACTAAAGTAACAAGAGTTGCTCTAGAAAATGCGGCTTCTGTTTCAGGAATGCTTTTAACAACTGAATGTGTTATCACAGAAGTTAAAAAAGACGAGCCGGCAATGCCAATGGGAGGCGGAATGCCAGGAATGATGTAACGGTCACCGACCGAAACAATATATAAACCGTTCTATTTTATAGGACGGTTTTTTTTGTTATTTTTTGGAATCATTGAGTCACTAATTATATTTTATAGCTGCCTTTTTATCATTACTGCAAAACCAAAGTTTTTTAGCCTAATGGTGGGATTGGACTTCTAGTTGTAGGAATAATGGTCTAGAGATGTTGCAAACCGCTCGGGATACGTCCGGGAGTAGTTCCGATTTTCATACATTTTTTAATTAACTTTTACAAAGTAACTGATTTACGAAATTGGTAAAGCTACCGGAGGTTTAGTTTAACAGCAGTTTGACAAAATGGAGGATTCAGCGCTAAATTAAACATTCGGTTTTCAAATAAACATTAGTGCTAGATTACAATTAAGTACTTCAAAGACCCGCCATTGCAGATTTGCAATCCGTGACTTAATGAAATTAACAAATCACAAAAAACTTTCGAATCGAAATTCAATTGCGTCGGGCTTTAGCCCGATGATAGAAATCAAAATAGAAATCGGCTTTAGCCAAAATTAACCCATATATATTTTGGCTAAAGCCAGATTGACATCTATAAAAAAAACGGGCTAAAGCCCGCTCCAATTGATTTCTTTATCTAGTACTGAAACTTCCTAAAAGCTTCCAGCGTTTTATCAATCTCTGTATCGCCAATTGCGGATGAAATAAACCAAGTCTCATAACCACTTGGCGGAAGATAAATCCCCTGCTCCAAAACCTGATGAAACAAATTATTGAACAAACCAATGTTGGAATTATTCACTTCATTAAAGTTACTCGCAGAAGTTACATCAAAGAAAATTGACATCATACTTCCCTTTCGGTTGATGCGGTGTCGGATTCCTTTTTCATTCAGGATTTTCCCAATTTCGAAGTCTAAGATTTCTGTGGTTTTATCTAATTTTTTATAGAAATCTGCATCTTCTTTTATCAGTTGCAACGTTTTAAGTCCGGCTCTCATAGCCAAAGGATTTCCACTTAAAGTTCCAGCTTGATAAACACGTCCTCTTGGAGAAAGCCAGTTCATAATTTCGTTTGGTCCCGCAAATGCACCAACAGGCAAACCGCCGCCAATGACTTTTCCGTAAGTTACCAAATCTGCCTTCACGCCCAAAGCTTCCTGCGCTCCACCAAAAGCTAAGCGGAATCCCGTCATTACCTCATCAAAAATCAATAAAGTTCCGTGCTCATCACAAAGTTTTCTAAGGTTCTGAAGGAACTGATTTTCCGGCAAAATACAACCCATATTTCCAGCAATTGGTTCTACTATAATCGCCGCAATCTGCTCAGGATTATTTTTGAAAAGTTCTTCTACCTGTTCTATATTATTGTATTCGGCGAGCAAAGTATCTTTCGCCGTTCCTTGCGTAACGCCAGGAGAATTGGGACTTCCAAAAGTCGCCATTCCACTTCCCGCCTGAATCAAAAATGAATCCGAATGCCCGTGATAACAACCTTCGAACTTGATGATTTTTTCTCTTTCTGTATAACCTCTCGCCAAACGAATCGCGCTCATACAAGCTTCGGTTCCAGAAGAAACCATTCTGATTTGGTCAACATTAGGAACATTTTCTATGATAAATTTTGCAATCTCCGTTTCCAATTCCGTCGGTGCTCCAAAGGAAAATCCTTTCTCAGCCTGTAGTTTCAGGGCTTCCAAAACTTCTGGATGTGTGTGACCGAGAATTGCTGGTCCCCAAGAGTTGATATAATCGACATAGGTTCTGTCGTCTTCATCTGTAAGGTAAGCACCTTTTGCAGATTTCATAAAAATCGGAACACCTCCAACAGATTTGAAGGCACGAACTGGTGAATTAACACCGCCTGGAATATATTTGTACGCTTCTTCAAAAAGCGCTGAACTTCTTTGGTATAACATTATAGTTGTTTATTTTGTCCGAAGTCCGATGACGGAAGCCGGAGGTTATTTAATTATTGCGTTTTGTCTTCGGACATCAGACTTCTGTCTTCCGACTAAGATCTCGGTTTTTTACTTTGCAGATAGATCACCTGTCCGGCTCTTGGTTCTTCCCCTGCTTCCATTCTATTTTTAGAATACAATTTCTTCAATTTGATTCCGAATTTCTGAGCAATATCGTGCATTGTTTCGCCAATTCCTGCTTTGTAAGTTTTTTTGTTTCCGGAAGAGTTTTTGCCTTCCAAGAAAACGATATCATTTTTTGCCAGCTTAGAATCTTCCAACTCATTATATTTCATCAGACGTTTTTCACTGATCCCGAACTTCTTAGCAATATCAGACATATCTGCATCTACAGGCATTACAAAGAATTTCAAATCGCCATTGGGATGATTTTTTACAAGGATATTTTTCAGAAGTGCTGTTTTAGTATTGGCTGCAACCATATCAGATACTTCCGCTTGTTTTTTTGCATAAGAACCTTGCGAATAAGGAACTTTCACTGTTGGCGGAACCACTTTTTCATTTTGCTTTTCCTGACCAAGCTGTGCCATAAAAACTGCGTCACTATTCAGGTTCGGATACAATTTCAGAATCGCATAATAAACTTCGTCTTTAGAAGTATTATCAAATTCATACAGTTTGTAGCGTTCGATTTTATCAATCAGGATGTACGCATATCTCGGATTCGTCGCGTATCCAGCCTTCTTAAGCCCGTGAGCCCAAGCTTTGTAATCTTTTGGATTAAGGTCAAACAATTTCGTGTAATATTTTCTCGTCGCCAAGAAAATCGAATGGTCTTCATAAGACTGTTTTGGGTCTTCATAAACTCGGAAACACTCATTTGGAGCATCGTCTGTGTGTTTCATCGTTTTCCCTGTCCATTCTTCCTTACATTTGATTCCGAAATGGTTTTTCCCTTCCAGCGCCAATCGGCTTTGTCCGCCCCCGGTTTCCAAAAGTCCCTGAGCCAGTGTGATACTCGCCGGGATTTTGTATTTTTCCATTTCTTCCACCGCATAAGGCGCGAACTTCTGGATATATTGGTCTTCCGTTTTCCAGGTTTGTGCTTTTGCAAATCCTAAAACACAAACGAAACCAATCGCCAATAACTTTTTCATTGTCAATATTTTAAAATATTTAATCTTTATTTTTCAGGAGCTAATCCCGCTATGCGCTATATCTTTTTCTTTTTTTAGCAAAAAAAGAAAAAGGATGCCGCTACTATCGGGGCTATGGGTTTTAACATCCATTCAACTTTTCTCAAAAAATCGAGTTTTCAAACTCAATCAATGCTTTATTTTTATTTTTCAAAAACTGATTCGCACCTTTGATGCCCTGCAATCCGCCCGTATGAAATGCCAGAATCTTCGATCCCTTCGGAAAGAAAGCTTTCTGGGCCAAATCAAAAATCTTCTGCATCATTTTTCCTGTATAGATTGGGTCCAGCGGAATCTCATATTCTTCATAAAACCAATTTATAAAACGGATATTCTCGTCAGTTATTTTTCCGTAGCGGCTTTCATCCGCATCTATCAATTCAAAATTGTTTCTCCTACTCCATTCCTGTATTGTCTTCTCCAGCGAATTATCTTTCACCGCTTTGATTCCAATTACTTTCTGGTGGTCTTCTGCAAATCTGGAAATCCCTGCAATTGTTCCTCCGGTTCCAACTGCTGTGCAAAGATAGTCAAAATCTTTGGTGTCTTCCCCCAGCATATACCGTACACCTTCCACTGCCATATCATTACTTCCACCTTCGGGAATAATAAGTGCGTTTGGATATTTTTCTATAAATTTTTGAGTTAGTTTTTCTTTGTTTTGATAATCTTCTCTTGACACAAAGAAGAATTGCATTCCGTTTTTTGAAGCTTCGGAAAGTGTGGGATTTTCTTGCCAGTTATTTTCTAATTCATTTCCTCTGATGATTCCAATTGTAGGAATCCCGAACTCTGTCCCAAAAGCAGAAACCGACGCAATATGATTAGAAAAAGCACCTCCAAAAGAAATTAGCAAAGGTTTTTCAGGTTTCGATTCCAAATATTGATTGACATTGAAAAAGAGTTTCCAGAATTTGTTCCCGGAAATTTTCGGATGGATCAAGTCTTCTCTTTTGATAAAAATCTGAATATCAAAATCAGTTTTGATTTCGATAATTGGGATTTTATGTTCCGGAATCTGAAGCATTTTTCAAAATTAGGTAAGTTTTTGATGAGAAAGAAATTTATGAAAATTTTTCTCTTTCTTTAACTATAAAAATTTCCGACTGTTCTACTAAACTGAAAAATTATTTTGGATGACAAAAGCCATAGCCCCGATAGTAGCGGCATCCTTTTTTGGTATTGCGGTGAAAACCTCTAAGAATAGCTTCCCTTCGTTCGCAATGCCAAAAAAGATATAGCGGATAGCGGGAAATAGCTCCTAATTGAAAATTTAAAAAAGTCGTTATCCGACGGAGTCAATAAGCTCCTAAAAATTCTGTAAACAAAAAATCCACCAAAAATGGTGGACTTTGTATGATATAATTTTTAAAAATTATTTTGTTCTTTCGATGATTTTTTTCACTGCTTTTACAACAGCGTCTGCATCGATTTCATATTTTTTCATCAGTTCTGCAGGCGTTCCAGATTCCCCGAAAGTATCGTGTACCGCTACAAATTCTTGAGGTGTTGGTCTTCTTCTCGCCAACATTCCGGCAATAGATTCTCCAAGTCCACCTAGGTAGTTATGCTCTTCTGCAGAAACTATTTTACCAGTTTTCTCTACAGATTTCAAGATAATCTCTTCATCCAAAGGCTTGATGGTGTGGATATTGATGATTTCGCAAGAAATTCCTTCTTTCTCCAATACGTCCGCTGCCAACAGAGATTCCCAAACCAAATGTCCGGTTGCAACAATCGTTACATCCGTTCCTTCTTGTAAAAGAATTCCTTTACCAATCTCGAAAGGCATATCTTCCGGAATGAAAACCGGCACTACAGGACGTCCAAATCTTAGATAAACAGGACCTTCGTGTGCAGCAGCAGCAAGAGTTGCCGCCTTAGTTTGGTTATAATCGCAAGGATTGATTACCGTCATACCCGGTAACATTTTCATCATCCCGATATCTTCCAAAACCTGGTGTGTTGCGCCATCTTCACCTAAAGTAACTCCGGCGTGAGAAGCAGCAATTTTCACATTTTTCCCCGAGTAAGCAATGGATTGACGGATCTGATCATAAACTCTGGATGTTGCAAAATTGGCGAAAGTACCAGCAAAAGGGATTTTCCCGTTAATCGTCAAACCTGCCGCCAAGCCCATCATATTAGCCTCTGCAATACCTGTTTGGAAAAATCTTTCCGGAGCTTTCTCTATGAATTTCTCCATTTTAAGAGAACCAATCAAATCTGCGCAAAGTGCTACAACATTTGGATTTGTATCAGCTAATTCTGCCAATCCTGCTCCAAAACCGGAACGTGTATCTTTTTTTTCTGTATATGTATATTTCATTTTATTATAATTGATGATTGATAAGTGATAAATGATTTCTCAACTTTTAATTCTGTTAATCAAAAAAATCATTCATCATTAATAATTTATCATTGATAATTAATAATCAGCTGGTGCTTCTAAGTATAATTGTTTGATAGCTAATTCCAACTGCTCATCATTAGGCGCTTTTCCGTGCCAAGAATGGCTTCCCATCATATAATCTACACCGCTCCCCATCTCTGTATGAAGAAGAATCGCGACTGGCTTTCCGTTTCCGGTTTCCGCTTTGGCTCTGTTTAAGATTCCGATGACAGCTTCCAGATCGTTTCCGTTTTTTTCTTCAAGAACCAACCATCCGAAAGCTTCTAATTTCCCTCTCAAATCTCCTAAAGATAATACATCATCTGTATCTCCATCAATCTGTCTTCCGTTATAATCTACCGTCGCAATGACATTATCAACTTTCTTGGCCGCCGCATACATAAAAGCTTCCCAGTTCTGACCTTCCTGCAACTCACCATCACCCTGAAGTATGTAAACCAAAGAATTGTCTCCGTCTAATTTTTTCCCTTGAGCAGCTCCAAGCGCAACAGAAAGACCCTGTCCGAGAGAGCCGGACGCTACTCTAACACCCGGCAAGCCTTCATGAGTTGTTGGGTGACCTTGTAATCTTGAATTTAGTTTTCTGAACGTTGCCAATTCTGCTACCGGAAAGAAATCGAATCTTGCCAAAGTACTGTAAAATAAAGGCGAGATATGTCCGTTTGAAAGGAAGAAAAGATCTTCACCTTTTCCATCCATTGTGAAAGGAAGTTTGTAATTCATTACCTCCCCGTAAAGTGCCACAAAATATTCCGTACAGCCAAGCGATCCGCCAGGATGACCACTATTTACAGCGTGGACCATTCTCAAAATATCTCTTCTGATCTGCTTAGAAATGCTTTTCAGCTCTTCGATTGATTTACTCATTATATTAGATTTGCTTTCCTGCGAAAATACAATTTTTTGACGAGGTCTAAAATTCTGTGTCTAAAATTTTCGCATAAAAAAAACCGCCAATTGGCGGTTTCAAATTTTACACGACGATAATACCAGTTATCAGAAAATTTAAATTCATAAAAGATTCATAAACAACATCACTAATATCTATGTAAATTTAATATGTAAGGTGTGATATTATTAAGTGTAGATCGAGTAACATTTTATGTTCGAAATGATAACAGTTATCAACTGTATTATTCTACATTAGCTTTTAATCAAAAAAAACTATGACAATTGCCAGAGTTTTTTTATAATCATTGTAAGATTTATTTCAAGAAGAAATTATAACCTAAATTAACTGATCCTACTGAAAAATCATTACTTACGCCTTGGTAACCTAGATATAATTCACCTTGAGAAAAATTATAGGCTACTTTTGGCTGGTAATATAAACCTCCGTCTATTCCATCCTTAGTAGAGATCCCATATCCCAAGTCTAAACCTAAAGAAACAGGTGATCCTGAAAATCTATATTTACCTGATGCTGCAATTGGAATAAATCCAAAATCATCACCTTTTATAGAACCTCCTGGCACATCATAACTTTTCCCTATAAAGTGTGTGTAACCAGATGCAATTCCTAAATCAAAACTTGGAGCAACGTTCCACATATAAGCTGCATCCAAACCTAGGTTAAATGATGATACATCTCCTGCATCTGCTACTGGAACACCGATATGAGCACCCAGTTTAAAACCTTCTTGTGCACTTGACAGTCCAAATACTGCCATAGCTGCAATCATTATTAACTTTTTCATAGTTTTTAAAATATTTAATCTAATAGAAAGCTACCAATTTTCATGCCAATTATTTTTCTTTCTTCTCACTATTGTTATAAGCAACAATAATTTTTTTGACTACAGGATGTCTCACTACATCTTCTTCTGTAAGATGCACGAACCCGATTTCGTCAATATTTTTAAGAATTTGCATAGATTCCTTGAGCCCAGATTGCTGTTTCGGAGGCAAATCTACCTGACTGGGATCACCGGTTATGATAAACTTGGCGTTCATTCCCATCCTAGTCAGGAACATTTTCATTTGAGAATGGGTGGTGTTCTGTGCTTCGTCCAAAATCACAAATGCTTCGTCCAAAGTCCGGCCTCTCATAAAAGCTAATGGTGCCACTTCAATTACTTTCTTCTCCATAAAACCTTCCAGCTTTTCATGAGGAATCATATCCCTCAGTGCATCATACAAAGGCTGCAAATACGGATCAAGCTTTTCCTTAAGATCACCAGGAAGAAAGCCTAAACTTTCACCCGCTTCCACCGCTGGTCTGGTTAAAATAATTCTTTTGACTTCCTTATCTCTCAAAGCTCTGACTGCCAGCGCTACGCTTGTATAAGTTTTACCGGTTCCAGCAGGACCGATTGCGAAGACCATATCTTTTGTTTCGGATACTTTTACCAGCTTTTTTAGGTTGGTAGTTTTTGCTTTGATAGCTTTTCCGTTGACACCTTTTACTATAATATCCTGGTCAAATACCAATTGTTTTTCGTTATCGTCTTTTAGCTTCAAAAGGGATTCGAGATTTTTTATCTCTAAAGAATTATGCTTGGACATGTATGCGGTAACATCATCCAACTTTTGTTTAAGCACATCAAGTGTTTCGCGGTTTCCCATTGCGAAGATGAAATTATCTCGTCCTGTGATTTTTAGCGTTGGAAAACTGGACTTTATCAGGTTAAAATTTTGGTTTTGTACGCCGTAAAAAGTCTTAGTATCTACGCCTTCTAGTTCATAATTTATTTCGAACATAATTAATATTGAGAGTTTGTATAACAAATATATGAATACATTTGATATGTTATGTTCGTTTTAAAAAATTGAATTGTACTAAATTTGCAATTAAATATTAAATCAATGCCAGTTATTACACTTACTTCGGATTATGGACTTGTAGATCACCGCGTTGCGAGTATCAAAGGGAAAATACTTAGCTGGAGCGAGGAAGTAAAGGTTGTGGATATCACCCATAATATAATGGCTTACAATCTTCTGCAGACGGCTTATATTGTTAGAAACGCCTATAAATTTTTCCCGGAAGGGAGTATCCATATTATTTCTGTAGACAGTTTTCATCATAAACACAGAAAAAATATTATTATAAAAATAGACGGACATTACTTTATCTGTGCGGATAATGGTATCATCAGCCTTATGTTCTTTGATATAAAACCAGAATCGATTTATGAAATAACACTCAATAATAGGTTTGATGACCAGGTTTCATTTCCGTCCACCGACATTTTTGTGCCTGCAGCGATGCATATCTACAAAGGAGGTTTGCCGGAAGTCATAGGAAGACAAATTCAGACGATGAAGGATATTTCCTTTCCAAAAGCAATATATAATGAAAGTGAAAAAATGATTGTAGGTGAGGTAATGTATATCGATAATTTTGGAAATGTAGTCTCCAACATCAGCCGGAAATTTTTTGATAAATATGCTGCTCTCCAAGAGAGTTTTACAGTAAGATTTAGGAATATCATCCTGACGAGAATCTTTGAGCAATACACAGATGTCGTAACAGACTGGGAGAGAGAACCTGAATTTCACGGAAAATCATCGATTATTTTTAATGACGCAGAACTCCTAGAAATTGCCATTTACAAAGGAAGCGTGCTAAATGGCGCATCCTCACTTTTCGGCATGAACACTGGTGAAAAAATCTATGTAGAATTCTCATAAAAAACTGTCAAAAAAATGGCCAGTTCATCATAATCTTTTGTTAACAATAAGTCCTTTACAAGTAAACTTTCTTTAGACTTGAGAAAAGTAAATGATTAAAACGTGGCTAAACACCAACTCAGTTAAATAAAAAAAAGAATTCAGTTCAATTTTATCATCGATTGCAAAAAAAACCTGTTCCAATTCTTTTATTTCTTCAACCAATAAAAAGTATCTTTGCAAAAAATCCGTAGATGCTTTACACGATTATCAAGGCAGTTCACATTATTTTTATGGTAAGTTATTTCGCTGGGATTTTCTATCTCGTGAGATTGTTTGTCTATTATAAAGATACTGATGAGTTTGATGAATTGAAACAGCAGATTCTCAGAAATCAATATACTTTTATGGCAGTCAGACTTTGGAACATCATTACAGTTCCTGCAGGAATTCTGATGTTATTAAGCGGACTCACTATGATTTTCCTTAATTCAGGATTACTGAAAACGCCTTGGTTTCATCTGAAATTGACCTTCCTAATCGGGCTCGGGATTTATCATTTTTGGTGTTGGAAAAGAGTGAAAGAACTAAAAAACCTCAACGGAAAAACACTCTCCATTCCAAATATCAAGCTTCGACAATTCAATGAGATTGCAACTTTTATTTTATTCGCTGTAGTTTTTACAGTAATTCTCAAATATTCCGTTATACAATATTGGTGGCAGTTATTATTCGGATTTTTCGGAATCATTATTCTGATAACTTCTATTGTTAAATTGGTCAATAGAAATAAGATAAAAGAAAAAAGGCAAAAGAATCAGGATTAATGGCTTCGAGAACCTCAGCCTGACAAAAAAAGAACTAAACAAAAAACTCTAATACACTCAAACTCTACAACCCATTTATGTTAGCTATATTCAAAAAAGAACTTTGGAATTTTTTCGGAAACTGGAGCGCGTGGATCATCATCGCTGCTTTCAGTATTATTTCCGCATTATTCCTATTCTTCTTCGAGAATAATTTTAATATTTTCGATATTGGAAGCGCCACGGTACAAAGTTTCTTTGTGCTTTCGCCTTGGCTTTTTATGTTTATCATTCCGGCAATCAGTATGAGAACTTTGGCAGAGGAAGAACAATCGGGAACCTTATTTTGGCTATTTTCTCAACCCATAAAAATCACCGAAATTGTTGGTGGAAAATTCCTTTCCGTTTGGTTGGTTGGTATTTTATGTCTATTGCCATCGTTGGTTTATTATTACACGGTTTACGTTTTAGGTGTTCCGGAAGGTAATATTGATGGAAGTATGACTTTCGGGAGCTACATTGGTTTAACGATTTTGATCGCTGCTTTTTCCGCAGTCGGGATTTTGGCTTCTTCATTGTCATCGAACCAAATTATGGCTTATCTCTTAGGCGTTTTCCTTTGTTTCATTCTTTATTTTGGGATTGAACAATTAGCAAGTTATAAATTGATGGGTGGCGCAGATTATGTATTACAAAATATTGGATTTTATCAACATTTTCTGGCATTCACAAGAGGTCAAATTGACACAAGAGACGTTTGCTATTTCCTTTTAATTATAGGTATTGCTTTGTTCTTTGCCAACAAGTTTGTTGAGAAGAAAAAATAAATTATTACAACATTTGTCATTCCGTAGGAATCTAAATTAGTTTTTCGACAAATTTTGTAGAGATTCCTACGGAATGACAAAAAGAGAAAATTAAAATGAATAAAAAATATATTCCACTTTTTATTGTATTAATTATCGTTTTACTTGGCGCATTTGGCGTTTTTTATAAACGTTTCGATTTGACGGCGGAAAAACGATACACACTTTCCGATTCCACCATCAAGGTTTTGGAAAATGTAAAAAAACCAATGACAATTGAGGTTTATCTGGAAGGCGATTTTCCGGCTTCTTTCAAACAGCTTTCGAATGAAACCAAATTTATGCTGGACGAATTCCGAAAAATTAATCCGAAAATCGATTACAAATTCCGTGACCCGATTGCTGAGAAAGTTCCGCAGGACACGCTGAAAGCGATGGGAATGCAACCTTCGATTCTTCCGGATATGAAAGACGGAAAAATCTCCGAAATCGTGATGTTTCCTTACGCCGCCATCAAGTATAATGGTTACGGAACTTCGGTTCCTTTAATTGTTCAACAATCTGGAATTGATGCTGCCACACAACTCAGCAAATCAATTGAAAACTTAGAATATAACTTCGCTTCCACCATCAAAGGAATGACAGAAGAAACAGCGAAAAACATTGGTTTCCTAGTCAATCAGCAAGAATTGGGACCTGATGAGTTTCGTGGATTTTTAGATTTGGCAATGGAGAATTACAATGTTGGTCCAATCATTCCGGAAAATAAAACCGAATTATCTCTGGCTGACGTTCCGAAGCTGAAACAAATGGACGCACTGGTCATTGCAAAGCCAAGAAAAGCGTTTACCGATAATGAAAAAGTGATTCTCGACCAATATATTATGAACGGCGGAAAAACACTTTGGATGATTGACGCCGTGAATGCGGAAATGGACACGCTTTTTCAAGCCAAGAAAATTATGGCTTATCCGATTGACCTTAATCTGACGGATTTTATGTTCAATTACGGACTGAGGATCAATCCAGCCTTGACCAAGGATATGAAAAAGTCGGCGTTGGTAAGAATTGTTTCGGGCGAAGTGGCTGGCAATCCACAATACAGCAGTTTTCTTTGGCCTTATTTCCCACTAGGAATTGCTGAATCCAAAAATCCAATTACCAAAAATATCAATCCTGTAAAATTTGAATTCCCCACTTCAATTGATACTTTGGGAAGACCAAATATCAAAACCAAAGTTCTTTTCGAATCCAGCGAAAGAACAACGAGCAAAACGGTTCCGAATTATGTTGCACTTTCTGAAATTGTAAGAACAGACAGCATCGGAGAAATGGAACGTCCTACGCCGCCGAAGATTTTTGCAGTGGCTTTAGAAGGTAAATTCAAATCCGCTTATGCGACAAGAAGTGAGAAAAATGCTTACCCAGATTTCAAAGCTCAAAGTCCGGAAAATAAAATGCTTGTAATTGCCGATGGTGACATCGCAAGAAATCAAATATGGAAAGGACAACCGCTTCCTTTGGGCGAAGATTTGTTGACAAAGGAACATTATGGCAATGCTCAATTCCTGAGAAATGCTTTAGATTATCTTTTGGATGACAGCAATATAATGGAACTACGAGACAGAACCATCGAAGTCCGATTGCTCGACAGACAAAGAATTGATGAAGAAAAATCAGATTGGCAATGGTTCAACCTTCTTTTGCCTTTGGGAATTATTGGCGCTTTGGGTGCCGCATTTTATTTCTTGAGAAAGAAGATGTTCTCGTAATTAAATCTTTTTGAACACAAAGTTCACAAAAGTTATATGAATAATGACTTTCTTAAGTTTCACAAAGCCGCTTCGCTTGGAAAAGAAAAAGCTTTGTTAAGTTTTACGCCTTTGTGAGACTTGTAACATAATTATTGAAAAAAAATCTTTGCGGACTTAGTGTTCAAAAAATAAATATTATGAAAAACCTTTTATTAGCCTTAATTTCCGGAGTTTTGTTAGCCATATCCTGGCCGACTTACGGGATTCCGTTTTTTATATTTTTTGCTTGGGTTCCGCTTCTGATGATGGAACACAACATTGAAAAATTCAGCGATATCAAAAAGAAAAAATTAGCGGTTTTCTGTTTTTCATATCTCACATTTTTGATATGGAATTTTGTGACTACAGGATGGCTTTATAATTCACAATTGCCTGATGGAAGCAAATCTCTTTTAGCAGTTCTGTTTCCTGTTCTCACCAATTCATTTTTTATGGCATTGGTTTTTACTTTCTATCACATCTATAAAAAAAGTCAGGGAACTTATTACGGATTGGTCTTTTTTGTAGCCATTTGGATGTGTTTTGAGAAGCTTCATCTTGTTTGGGAATTCACTTGGCCTTGGCTCAATCTCGGAAATGTTTTCGCAGATTATCATCAGTTTGTTCAATGGTATGATACTTTGGGCGCAACTGGTGGAAGTTTCTGGATTTTGATATGTAATGTTCTGGCATTTTATACAATAAGAATTTGGGAAGCTGGAAGAAAAAGAAAACCATTGATTAAAAACGTTTTGATGACAGCCGGTTTTATCATTTTACCGATGGTTATTTCTTTGGTTAAATATTATAATTATACGCCGGAATCAGTTGGTTCAATCAACGTCACAATGCTTCAACCAGCACTTGACCCGTACAATGAAAAATACCAAAAAGACAGTTTGACGATTGAAAATGATTTATTGAAATTAGCTTCAGAAAATTCAGTTTTACAAAGCGATAAAAAATCTAAAATCGATTTATACCTTTCGCCCGAAACATCACTTCCTGGTCCAGGTTCTATTAGCGAAAGAGGATTCAATAACAGTTTGTTAATTAATAATATCAAAGGTTTTCTTTCTCAACATCCCCAATCTGTTTTCTCTGGCGGAATTTCCAGCCATTACGTTTATAAAGAGGGCGAAGAAAAACCTTCAACAGCGAGTTACCTCGACAGACTGGGCATTTGGGTCGATGAATATAATTCGGCAATACAAATTATCCCAAATCAACAACCCGAAGTTTACCACAAAGCAATGTTGGTTCCTGGTGTTGAGATTTTCCCTTACATCAAAGTTTTTAAACCAATTTTAGGAGATGCGATGTTAGATTTAGGCGGAACAACTCGTTCTCTGGGTGTTTCAGAGGAACGGAAAGTTTTCGCCAATCCTTACAACAAATCTGTGATTGCACCAATTATTTGCTACGAAAGCATCTATGGAGAATTCGTGACCGGTTATGTCAAAAAGGGTGCAAACCTTTTAGCTATTGTGACTAATGATTCTTGGTGGGGCTATTCGCAGGGACATAAACAATTGTTGGTTTACGCAAAACTTCGTGCGATAGAAACCAGACGCGAAATTGCAAGAGCAGCAAACAGCGGTACAAGTGCTCACATCAATTCCCGAGGCGATATTGTGGACGAGTTGCCTTACGGTGCAAAAGGGGCTTTGACAGCAAAAGTCAATTTGATTGATAAAGAAACCTTCTACACCAAAAGCGGCGATTTTCTTTCCAGAATATGTCTTTTTGTGATTGGTGCTTTGTTGCTTTTTATTCCAGGGAGAAAATATTTGACGAGAAAGAAATAATAAGTTGGAGAGTATTAGTGTTTGTGAATTTGAGAGTAATTCTTAAACTCTAACACGCTAAAACTCTCCGACTCTCAAACTCAAAGATTCGGTAAATACCTTTCCTTAATAATATTCAAATGGTGAATGTTGTGACCAACGGTTAATTTCCCGATTGTTTCTACTTTGATGTCATTTCCATTCACAATTCCAATTAATTGAAGTGCTTCTTCTGGAAGATTTCTAAAGAACTTGACGGATAATTTTCTAGTCAATTTGAATTCTTTAATCAAACTTTTCAAAGTTCGGCTGTCCGCATAAGAATGATCAGCCCAGGCTTCTTCATCAAATCCCGAAACCACAGACTGATCTTTTCTGGAAAACCTCAAAGCGCGATAAGCAAAGACTTTTTCTGTATCGATGAGATGTTGCAACAATGTTTTTAAACTCCATTTTCCTTCTGCATAAGCATAATTACCTTGTTCTTCGGAAAGTGATTCGTAGATTTCTAAAGTTGCGTCTGAAGCTATTTTCATTTCTTCAATCCATTGCGCAGAAGGAACCAAATCAAGGTAACGCTGTATATATTTTTCGAATTCTGTCACTTTTTAATTGTTAATTGTTAATTATAAATGATTAAGAAACTTCCCATTCATAGAAATTCACTTCATCATATTTTTTGAAGCCTGCACTTGGATATAATTGATTTCCAATCATATTTTCTTTTCCTGTCTCCAAATACATTCCACAAGAATCAGATGTTCTGCAAAGTTCTTTTGCACTTTCTATTAAAGCTTTGGAAAAGCCTTTCCCACGAGAATTTGAATTAACATAAAGGTCATTCAACAACCAATAACGCTTCATTCTTGTTGATGAAAACAATGGATAAAGCTGAACAAATCCAACCAATTTCCCTTCATCTTCTGCAACAAAAATCTCGGAATCTTTTTTCTCTAATCTTTCGGATAAAAATTGTTGAGCTGCTGAAAAATCAGATATTTTATGATAAAACATTCTATATTCATCAAACAATTGTGCGAGTTGAGACAAATCGTCGATGGTCGCTTTTCTTGTATTACTCTTCATCATCATCAGAATTTCCGTCCTCATCTTCGTATTGTTCAAGGTAATAAGTAAAGGTGAAACCTGCTACCTCATCTTCTGCATCTTCCAAGGTTGTTAGAAGGTCTTCAAAAGTTTCCAGCTGATCCACGCTCATATTGACAAATTCGATATGAAGTGGCATTTCCAATTCTCCGGAAATCACATCCGAAAGCGCATCCAGATTATCTCCGAAATGTTCCGGCAATTCTAATTTTGATTTCAGTTGTTCGTAAAAATCCTCGTAATCGCCGATGTTAGCGAAGTCAATATATATTTCTTTCATTTTTCTATAATTTGTCGGAAGTCGGAAGACCGATGTCCAAAGTTTTTAATGTTAAATTTTTATGTCATTGTAAGATTAGTCAAAGAACCGAATCTAAAATCTTCCGACCTCTGACCTCCAACTTCTGACTATTTTCTCTCAAACGATTTATAATGATTTTACGTTAGCCAAACATCACCGTTTTTAGTAAAGACAATTCGGTCTGCGCCTCGGTTTCCACAATTGTAATTCACATCAGCTTCGTAATATTGTTCCCCTTTGGGTAATTGTTTTTCACGATTACTGAACTTGTCGCCGCCTATTGCTTTTCCCGGCAAAATATCGCATAAATTTCCTTTGGACGGAACCCAACCTTTGCTTTTCGCTTCGGATTTTGTGATATAAAAATCAGGTAACTGATGATTGGATTTTACATAAGCAATCACTTTATTATCTTTCGTTAATTCATCAATCGAATTGCTATTAGAAGATTTTTCCAAAATCGAACTTTGTTTAGCTTCGGACATTGGACTTCCAACTTCGGTCTTCTGACTTCCAACGTCCGACTTCCTTTCGATTCGGTAATTCGAAATGAGATACATAGTCAATATTCCGGCAAATGCGCCGATGAGAAAGAAAAACAGGGTTTTCAGTTTTGGATTCATTGATGAAGATTTATGCGCTAAAATAATGAAAACCTCGATTATTAAAGAAGAAAAAACAAACTTTAAAAAAAAATTGTGCTTAGCCTAATTTTTCTATATTTGGGCACAAAGATAAAAATATGGAAACCCAAACTATGGATAACTTAAAAATGATAGCCGAAACAGCCAAAGATTTCGCTGAAAAAAATATTCGCCCAAACATTATGGATTGGGATGAAAGCCAGACTTTTCCTGTAGAATTGTTTCATCAATTGGGAGAATTAGGCTTTATGGGAATTGTAATTCCCGAAGAATATGGCGGTTCTGGTCTTGGTTATCAGGAATATGTGACCATTTTGAACGAAATTTCTCAGGTTGACCCTTCCATCGGATTATCTGTTGCCGCACACAATTCACTTTGTACGAATCATATTTATGAATTCGGAAACGAAGAGCAAAGAAGAAAATGGTTACCTCACTTAGCTTCAGGAAAAGTAATCGGTGCTTGGGGATTGACTGAGCACAACACAGGTTCTGACTCTGGCGGAATGTCCACAACTGCTGTAAAAGACGGCGACGATTGGATTATCAACGGAGCAAAAAACTTTATCACACACGCTATTTCCGGAGACATTGCAGTGGTGATGACAAGAACTGGCGAAAAAGGGGCGAAAAATAATTCCACAGCATTTGTTTTGGAAAAAGGAATGGCTGGCTTCACTTCTGGTAAAAAAGAAAATAAATTAGGAATGCGTGCTTCCGAAACTGCTGAGTTGATTTTCGATAACGTTCGTGTTCCAGATTCTCACAGATTGGGAGAAGTTGGAAGCGGGTTCAAACAAGCAATGAAAATTCTGGACGGCGGTCGTATTTCTATTGCTGCATTGAGTTTGGGAATTGCGAGAGGCGCTTACAAAGCTGCGCTTAAATATGCTCAAGAAAGACATCAGTTTGGAAAAGCAATTTCAAGTTTTCAGGCGGTTAACTTTATGTTGGCGGACATGGCAACAGAAATTGATGCATCAGAATTGTTAATCAGAAGAGCATCTGACCTGAAAAATGCGAAACAAAAAATGACGCGCGAAGGTGCAATGGCAAAATTATACGCTTCCGAAGCTTGCGTAAGAATTTCTAACAATGCTGTTCAAATCTTCGGTGGCTATGGTTATACAAAAGATTTCCCAGTGGAGAAATTCTACAGAGATTCTAAATTGTGTACGATTGGCGAAGGAACTTCTGAAATCCAGAGATTGGTTATCGGTAGAGATATTTGTGATTAGAATATATTTTAATAAACCCCAAAAGTCACAAAAGCTTTAAGTTTATTTTAAAAGTTCAAAAAGAAACTAATTAAATTATTAGACTTTTTTGAACTTTTATTTTTTTAAATTTCTTTTGTGGCTTTTGTGGTTAATAAAAAATAAATGCGGTCTCCTTAGACGGCATTTTTTATATTTGTTAAAATTTTAGAAAAATAATGGAAAAATTAGATAGCCTGAATCAGGTAGCCGAATTTCACAAAACCTTCAACGCCCCAATTCTTGACACGCCACAGATTCCTTCAAAAGAACGTGCTGCATTGAGAGTTAGTCTTCTACAAGAAGAATTAGACGAACTAAAAAAAGCCATTGAAGACAATGATTTGGTAGAAGTTGCTGATGCACTTTGCGATTTGCAATATGTTTTGAGTGGTGCTGTTTTGGAGTTTGGTTTGGGAGAAAAATTCGTGGAGTTGTTCAATGAAGTTCAGCGTTCTAATATGTCCAAAGCTTGTGATAATGAAATTCAGGCTCAGGAAACTGTAGAATTCTATAAAGCCAAAGGCACCGATGCTTATTACGAAAAGTCCGGCGACAAATACAATGTTCACAGAGTTGCAGATAACAAAGTTCTGAAGAACAAATATTATTCTGCGGCGGACATTGCTTCGTTATTAAAATAAAAAACTCAGGATGAAAAAAATTTCGATTTTATTGGGAATTATTGCGTTAGCGACGATTAATTCTTGCGCGGAAAGAGTGATTGTCAACCGTGAAGTAGAATCCAAAAATGACGGTAAAATGCTGCTCGGAACTCAGACACTAGACCAATTCCGAAAAGAACCTTTCAAAACTTGGTTTATTGATGAATATAATCGTTATCAGATTGACCAATCGAGTTTGGCAGAATTAAAAAAAGAAAAACTTAATTCTTACAGTTTGGTTGTGTTTGTAGGAAGCTGGTGCGAGGATAGCCATCGAGAATTTCCGAGATTGATTAAAATTCTGGAAACCTTGAAATACAATACTGAGAAAATGCAAATCATTTCTGTAAATCGCAAAAAGGAATCACCAGCCGGCGAAGAAGGTCTGTACAATATCTCACGCGTTCCTACTATTATTGTGAAAAAATATGGCAAAGAAATCGGAAGAATCACAGAAATGCCGGAAACAGGCTATTTGGAAAGAGATTTGCTTAACATCCTAAAAAAAGATAATAATTCAGGTTTGTTTAAATAATAGAACTTGATTTGCTGATAAATTCTAAATCAATGAATAAATACACGGGTTTACTTTCTTTTATTTTCGGAATTATTCTGACGGTTTTTGTGTTCTTGTCGTGGAGAAGCTGCAACAAAAAAGACGATGCGGCTTTGGTCAATCAGGATTATTATCTGATTACGAATCAAATCCAGAAAATGAACAAAATGGTAGTTTTGGAACAAGATTTTTCCAGTTTTCAAACGCATAAAAGTTCAGCGGCGACTGTTGCAGGATTCGATATTTTGCCAAGGGAAATGGTTCTTTATACGACTGCAAAAGCTCAGGTTTCTTACGACTTGAAAAGAATGAAAATTGATGTGGATACGGTTAGCAAAAAAGTGATTATTAATGAATTGCCCCAACCTGAAATCAAAATTTTTCCGGATGTGAAAATTCATTTTATGGATGATTATGCGGTGAATAGATTCAAACAAAGTGACATCAATAGTATTATGGAATCTGCCAAGAAAAATATGGCGAAAAGTGTGAATCAAGAAAGTCTGAAACAGCAAAGTAAAAAACAACTTAAAGAAAATCTTAACGAAATTTTTGTTTTGGCAAAAGCCTTGCATTATTCTATAGAAGACAAAACGAACACGTTTCCTTCTACCGAATTATAAAAAACCAACGTTATGAATCCTGATAAAAAAACCGAAAACAGCAACAGTTCTGAAAATCAAAAGCAGACCGAAGATTTCAAAAATATTCCTGCTGCCTCTGACAAGAAAAGTCCGCCTGACATTGATAAAAAAGACATCGATAAAAGTTCAAAAATCAATAAAGACGGAAAGACTGACAATATAGATAATTAACATAACCACACCCATTCATACGAATGGGTTTATTATTTTGCCCATCGACTAAATATTAAAATAAAGTTAAAATTATCATTCTATGTAATAATGCCATAGTTTTTGTTTCTTGAACAACACCAATTATTAACACACAAAAAATATTATTATGTCTTACACCGTTTTTGGAATTTTTCCTAATCAAGAGGAATACAATGAAGTCATCACCAAATTAGAAAATGCAGGATTTTATGATTACACCATCACGCAATCAGAAAAAAAAACTTTGGAAACTGTAGATCATACAAAAAACAAAGGTTTCTGGAATTGGCTTTTTGATGACAGTAGTGTTGATCAGGATCGCTACGAATACGCAAGCATAAATAGTGCTACAGTAACAGTTTATGTTGATAATGAAGATGATGCAAATGCCGTAAAAAGCATTCTTGACGAAAATGGCGCCATTGACATAGAAGAAAAAACCCGAGATTACATTTCTGGGAAATATACAGATACACATCACGAGTATCCCATTTCTGAACATAAAAGAGCTAGGATAATTGCAAAAGCAAAAAATAACCTATACTTTACTGACGAGCGGAGTGCTGCTTATAAACCAGAAAAAGGAATGTCTGACGAAATGGACTCTCTGGGTAGTAAAGATTAAAACCAATCACATCCCTATATATAACTTTACATTTTTCAAAAGAGCCGAATATCTTCGGCTCTTTTTACAGACTTCATCTCATCAAACGATTGTGGATTTGCCCAATTGAATATTTTCAAAATTATAATAAGACTTTTCTGAAAACTTAATATAATCTGCGATAAAATCACCAACTTCTGAAGTGGTATAATGCTGTTCCGCATTCAAATCTATTGTTACAAACTTGCTTTCTATAGCGTGCTCTACACTTTTTCTCAATTTATCAGCAGCTTGATCCAGTTCTAAATAATCCAACAACATTGCCGCGCTCAAGATTGAAGCGATTGGATTCGCAATTCCTTTTCCTTTGGCTTGAGTATAAGACCCGTGGATTGGTTCAAAAAGTCCGTTATCCTCGCCAATAGAAGCTGAAGGCAACAATCCAATAGAGCCTCCAATTACACTGGCTTCGTCTGAAATAATATCACCAAACATATTTTCTGTAAGAATTACATCAAACTGTTGTGGATTGAGAATCATTTGCATCGCAGCGTTGTCCACAAACATAAAATCTAATTCAACATCTGGATATTCCAGAGCTATTTCTTTGACGATTTTTCTCCATAGTCTGGAAGTATCGAGTACGTTTGCTTTGTCTATCAAGGTGAGTTTCTTCCTTCTTTTCTGTGCATCTTGAAAAGCCAAATGGGTAATTCCCACAATCTCTTCTCTGGAATATTTGCAAAGATCGTAAGCATATTCACCATTTTCATCCGTGAATTTTTCCCCAAAATAAATTCCGCTAATCAGCTCACGATAGATTTGAATATCCGTTCCATCTACAATTTCTTTTTTCAACGGACTTTTTTTAATCAAAGAAGCGTAGGTTTTTATCGGTCTGATATTAGCAAACAATCCTAATTCTTTTCTCAATTTCAACAAACCTTGCTCCGGACGAACTTTTGCATCAGGATTATTGTCAAATGCTGGATCACCAATTGCTCCAAACAAAACAGCATCAGAATTTTTGCATAATGCCAAAGTCTCATCCGGCAGTGGATTTCCTGTCTGATAAATTGCTTCCGCTCCCACACTTCCATAATCGAATTGGAATTTATATTGAAAAGTTTCACCGATTACTTTCAATATTTTCACACTTTCCTTAGTAACTTCAGGACCGATTCCGTCGCCTGCTAAAACTGCTATTTTATAAGTTTTGCTCATATACTTTTTGTGTTTGTTGTTCAAATTTTTGGATAGCTTCTTTCTTACTGGTTAAGAAATCGATGTCGTCATAGCCATTCAAAAGACATATTTTTTTATAAGAATCGAGTTCGAAATTTTCTGTTCTATTATTAAAAGAAATGGTTTGTTCTTCTACATCAACAATAATTTTTGTTTCCGGCTGGTTCGTAATGGTATTCATCAAATCTTTTAAATAATTTTCCGAAACTTTCACAGGAAGAAGTCCATTGTTAAGTGCATTTCCTTTGAAAATATCAGCAAAATAACTAGAAACCACAACCTTGAAACCGTAATCTGTGAGCGCCCAAGCAGCGTGTTCTCTGCTGCTTCCACATCCAAAATTACTTCCTGCGACTAAAATTTCTCCAGAATATTTAGAATTATTCAGAACGAAATCAGCGTTTGGCTCATTAGTATGAACATTGTAACGCCAATCTCTGAAAAGATTTTCTCCGAAACCTTCTTTGCTAATGCTTTTCAGGAAACGCGCCGGAATAATCTGGTCTGTATCTATATTTTCACTCGGTAATGGAACAGCCTGAGAATTGATTAAAACTAATTTTTGCATTTTTTATTCTTTTAAAAAGTAATCATCAAATAGATGTTTTTTTGCCTTTATTTTTTTGCTGTATAAACAACAAAATTATAGTATTGATATACGTTAGCAACATTTTGAAACCCTACATCTTCCATCCATTTTAGTTGCTCATTCAGCGGACTCATCTTATCCAGTTTAATTCTTTCAAATGTTGCTTCTTTTTCTTCTGATGTCAAAGTTTTATTCGCTACAACTTTCTCTCTCCAAGTAGAAGTGTAAAGTGCTTCCGAAAAATCATTTTCACCCAAAACCTGATCTGCATTTATAAATAATCCACCGTCATTCAGAAGTTTATGGATTGTTTTGAAAAGCTTTTTTTTAGCTTCATCATCTAAATGATGAATTGCTAAACCAGAAATCACCAAATCAAATTTGTTTTTTTCTAAAGCTAAATCGGCTAAATCCTGAACAAGAAATTCAAAATTTGAAAATCCTGAAAATCTTTCCTTAGCTTTTTTTAGCATTTCTTCCGAAATATCTAACAATGTAAAATCGGCTTCGTTATATTTTTCAAGAAAAAAAGCACTCATCAAACCTGTGCCAGCTCCTATATCTAATATGTTGTGAACGGATTTTATTTGATTCGATAATTCAACTGGTATTTTATAAAAATCATCAAAACAAGGTATCAGTTCTTTTCTTTGCTTATCGTATTTTTCTGATACCGCATTGAATTTTGACTTAATAGATTCTATGGTAGGCATTTTAATTCAAGTTTTCAAAAGCCGGGATTCTTCCTTCCACAGCAACTTTCGCAGCTGTTAAAGGACTTGCCAAAAGTGTTCTTGCGCCTTGACCCTGCCGACCTTCGAAGTTTCTGTTGGACGTGGAAACACAATATTCACCTTCCGGGATTTTATCTTCATTCATTGCCAAACAAGCGGAACATCCAGGCTGACGGATTTGGAAACCCGCTTCATTGAAAACTTTATCCAATCCTTCATCATAAATTTGTTTTGCTACTTTCTGCGAACCTGGAACCAACCAAGCCACAATATTTTCAGCTTTATGTTTTCCTTTAACATAATCTGCGGCAGAACGGAAATCCTCGATTCTTGCATTGGTACAGCTTCCGATAAAAACATAATTCACTTTGATGTCTGAAGTTGATTGTCCAGCGTTCAACCCCATATATTTCAGGGCTTTTTCTTCGGATTCGTTTTGAGCAGTCGGAATTTTAGAATCAATGGAAATTCCCATTCCCGGATTGGTTCCATAAGTTATCATTGGTCTGATATCTTCTGCAGAGAATTCGAATTCTTTATCAAAAATGGCGTCAGAATCCGATTTCAAAGTTTTCCAATATTCTAATTTCTCATTCCATTCTTCTCCTTTTGGTGCAAATTCTTTGTCTTTAATATAATTGAAAGTGGTTTCGTCCGGTGCAATCATTCCACCTCTCGCTCCCATTTCGATACTCATATTGCAGACTGTCATTCGTCCTTCCATAGACATTTCTTCGAAGACATTCCCTGCATATTCGCAGAAATAGCCCGTTCCAGCATCAGTCCCGATTTTCGAAATAATGTAAAGAATCACATCTTTTGCCTGAACATCTTTGTTTAATTTTCCATTCACGGAAACACGCATCGATTTTGGTTTGTTCATCAATAAGCATTGACTTGCAAAAACCTGCGCAACCTGACTTGTCCCAATTCCAAAAGCGATAGAACCAAAAGCGCCGTGCGTGGAAGTATGGCTGTCACCGCAAACAATGCTCATTCCCGGCTGAGTAATTCCCAGTTCCGGTGCGATAATGTGCACAATTCCTTGATATGGATGACCAAGTCCGTATAATTCGATGTTATTTTTTTTGCAATTTTCTGTCAATTGCTGAACTTGAGTTCTTGATAATTCGTCTTTGATAGGCAGTTCTTGTCCCAAAGTCGGAACATTGTGGTCTGCTGTTGCAACAATCTGATTTGGACGAAAGATTTCTAAACCTCTCGCTTCCAATTCTGCAAAAGCCTGCGGACTGGTCACTTCGTGAATCAAATGTTTGTCTATATAAATCACCTGAGGTCCATCCGGAACGGTTTCTACAACGTGTGCATCCCAGACTTTATCAAATAATGTTTTGTTTTGGCTCATTTTATTTCTATCCAATTTTTTGATTAAATGATTTCATCATATAGCTTAAATCATCATTATTAACTTCTTTCTTAGTATCGGCAATTTTCAAAAACTCCTGATACAAAAAGTCCAATTCTACTTTTGTCACATCAAAACCAATATTTTTGAATCGATAAGCCAAAGCCGAACGTCCGCTTCTCGCAGTCAGCACAATTGAAGATTCATTGATTCCGACTTCTCTTGGGTCGATGATTTCGTAAGTTTCTCTATTTTTGATGACACCGTCCTGATGAATTCCTGAACTGTGAGCAAATGCATTCGCTCCAACAATCGCTTTGTTCGGTTGAACCGGCATTCCCATCAAGTCAGAAACGAGATAACTCATTTCGTTCAGCATTTTGGAATTGATATCAGTGAAGAAATTAAGGTCAGGATGTTGTTTAATAATCATCACTACTTCTTCCAACGCCGTATTTCCGGCACGTTCGCCAAGTCCATTGATGGTACATTCAATTTGTCTCGCGCCGTTAATAATTCCAGAAATCGAATTGGCAGTTGCCATTCCCAAATCATTATGACAATGGCAGGACAAAATCGCTTTGTCAATATCTTTTACGTTATCTCTCAGATATTTGATTTTTCTTCCGTATTCTTCGGGCAAGCAATAACCTGTCGTATCAGGAATATTAAGAACAGTTGCTCCCGCTTTTATCACTTCTTCACAAACTTTTGCCAAGAAATCGTTATCTGTTCTTCCTGCATCTTCCGCATAAAACTCGACATCATCCACAAGATTTTTGGCATATTTTACAGCGTCAACGGCTCTTTCCAAAATCTGTTCTCTTGTAGAATTGAATTTGAATTTGATATGAGAATCCGAAGTCCCGATTCCTGTATGGATTCTTGGTCTTTTCGCATATTTTAAAGCTTCCGCCGCAACTTCTATATCTTTTTTATTAGCTCTCGTCAATCCGCAGACTTTAGCATTTTTTAGGATTTTTGAAATCTCCTGAACCGACTGAAAATCGCCAGGACTGGAAATCGGAAAACCTGCTTCTATAATATCAACACCTAAAAAATCGAGTTTCTCTGCAATAACTAATTTTTGTTCCGTATTCAGTTTACATCCCGGGACCTGTTCCCCATCTCGCAACGTCGTATCAAAAATTTCAATTTTTTCCGAATCCATAATAAAGTTTTTATCTAATTTTGATATTCAAAAGTAGAATTTGATTTATTGTTTATTATGGAAACACTTCAAAAAATACAATATTCGATTTGCTCAAAATAATTTATAAAAAATTAATTATCAGTTATTTAAATATTTAATTTTTACAATGTCAGAATTACAGAAAGATTTTTTATTTGTCCTTATTAAGTCACTTTCGACCTCAGAAAAGCGACAATTTAAGCTATATGTCAATCGTCTAGGGATTAATGTTGATGCAAAATTCCTCTTGCTATTTTCTGAATTGGACAAAATGAAAGAATATAATGAAGAGATTATCCTCGAGAAAAAAATCTCTTCAAAGCTTCAACTTTCTAATCTGAAAGCGCATCTTTATAAGCAAATTTTAGTGAGTTTGAGGTTGAATCCAAGTCATCAAAATAATAGAATCCAGTTGCGTGAACAATTGGATTTTGCGACGATTTTATATCAAAAAGGATTGTACAAACAAGCTCTGAAGATTCTTGATAAAGCCAAACAATCTGCATTGGAATTGGATGAAAAAAGTATTGCATCCGAAATTATTGAACTCGAAAAAGTAATTGAATCCCAATTCATTACAAGAAGTATTAATGGTAGAGCGGACGAATTGATTCTGCAATCCAGCGAAATCAACAAGCAAAATAGTTACGCAACACAACTTTCCAATCTATCCTTGAAATTATACAGCGAAATGCTGACGCACGGCTACATCAAAAATGATAATGACCGCAACAATATTTTTAATTTCTTTGACAGCAACATCAAAAATATTGATTTAAAAAAATTAAATTTCACAGAAAAACTTTGGTATTATAAAGCGCACGTTTGGAAAAATCAGTTGCTTCAGGATTATAAGTACACGATAAAATACGCTTATCAATGGGTAGAACTTTTTCATCAGAATCCGGAAATGATAAAAAATCATCCTGTTTGGTACATCAAAGGAAATACTTATTTGTTCAAACTTTTGTTTATTTACGGAAGCATAAAGGGAATCGAAGAGAGTTTTGAGAAATTTGAAAGTGTTGTAAAATCAAATGCTTTCATTCATAACGAGAATTCACAATCTCTGATTTTCCTTAATTATTATAACACCAAAATGAATCTCTATTTTATTAAAGGTGATTTTTTCAACGGTACAAAAATGATTCCTGAATTGGAATTAAAAATCGAAAAACACCGCGACAAAATCGATGAGCATCATTTTCTAGTTCTTTATCTGAAAATTGCAGCGATGTTTTTTGGAAGCAAAAACTATCAGAATACGGTAAAATACGGACAAAAAATCATTAATTCTAAAGGCAATGTACAAGAAGATTTATTATTTCATACAAGAATTTTGATGTTGATGGCAAAATATGAATCAGGCTTTGATGATGATTATGATGACTTCGTAAAAGCAACAATGAAGTTTGCTAAAAAGATGAAAAATCCAGGCGATTTGCATTTCAGCATCGTGAATTTCTTCAAGAAAATCAATGATAGAAATCCAAAAGACCAAGCCATCGCCTTTAAGGAATTTGAGAAAGAACTGAAAATTTCTTCCCAAAACAAATATGACAAACGAACGCTGATGTACATCGACATCCACGGATGGGTTACTTCCAAAGTGAGGAATGTAGATGTGATAGAGATAATTAAGGAAAAAGTTAAACTAAAATAACATTATTCTTTCTTTAAAAATCACTATTTTTGCAAACATTAATTTTTTAAAACCATTATGCTAAAAATTACACTTCCTGATGGCAGCATCAGAGAATATGAAGGAGCAGTTACTCCACTACAAGTTGCGCAAAGTATAAGTGACGGTTTGGCAAGAAACACGATTTCTGCCATCGTAAACGGACAACAGACAGAAGTAGAAACCACGATAACGGAGGATTCTACAGTGCAGCTTTTGACGTGGAATGACGATATGGGTAAAAAAGCATTCTGGCATTCTTCTGCTCACTTGTTGGCTCAGGCAATTATGGAGTTTTATCCTAATGCGAAGCTGACAATCGGGCCTGCAATTGCCAACGGATTCTACTACGATGTAGATTTCGGAGGAGAGCCTTTGTCTGAAAAAGACTTTGAGAAATTAGAAAAGAAAATCTTAGAAAACGCTAAGAAAAATTCGACTTTCAACCTGCGTGAAGTTTCTAAAGCAGAAGCTTTGAAAGAATATGCAGACAATCCTTTCAAAACTGAATTGATTGAAAATCTTCCTGACGGCGAAATCACTTTCGTAACTCACGATAACTTCACAGACCTTTGTAGAGGTGGACACATCCCTTCAACAGGAATTGTGAAAGCTGTGAAAATCCTTAACGCCGCAGGAGCTTATTGGAGAGGTGATGAGAAAAACCCGCAACTTACAAGAGTTTACGGTGTTTCTTTCCCAAAACAAAAAGAACTTGCTGAATATCTTGAAAGATTAGAGGAAGCAAAAAGAAGAGACCACAGAAAACTAGGAAAAGAATTAGGTATTTTTGCATTCTCAGAAAAAGTAGGAGCTGGTCTTCCACTTTGGTTGCCAAAAGGAGCGGCATTGAGAAAGAAATTAGAAAACTTCTTATCAGAAGCTCAGAAAAAGCAAGGTTATGAATTCGTGATTTCTCCACACATCGGAGCAAAAGAATTATATGTAACTTCGGGACATTGGGACAAATATGGAGCAGATAGTTTCCAGCCCATCAAAACTCCGAACGAAGGTGAAGAATTTTTGTTGAAACCAATGAACTGCCCTCATCACTGCGAGATTTATAAAGCACAACAATGGTCTTACAAAGACTTACCAAAACGTTATGCGGAATTTGGAACCGTTTACAGATACGAGCAGTCTGGAGAATTGCACGGCTTGACCAGAGTTCGTGGATTTACTCAGGATGATGCGCATCTTTTCTGTACGCCAGACCAATTATTACAGGAATTTGAAAAAGTAATTGACTTAGTGTTATATGTTTTCGGCTCACTTGGATTTGCGGACTTTACAGCTCAGATTTCTTTGAGAGACCCAGAAAATAGAGAAAAATATATTGGTTCTGATGAAAATTGGGAAAAAGCTGAAAACGCTATTGTAACTGCTGCAAAATCTAAAGGTCTTAAAACTGTAACCGAATATGGCGAAGCGGCTTTCTATGGTCCTAAGCTAGATTTTATGGTAAAAGATGCCTTGGGAAGAAGCTGGCAGTTAGGAACAATCCAAGTTGATTACAATTTGCCAGAGAGATTTGATCTTTGGTATAACGGTAATGATAACGAAAAGCACAGACCTGTGATGATTCACAGAGCGCCATTTGGTTCTATGGAACGTTTCATTGCTATTTTGATAGAGAACACAGCAGGGGATTTCCCACTTTGGTTGAGCCCTGAACAATTTACGATTTTGCCTATCAGTGAAAAGTATGCAGATTATGCAAAAAAAGTTTCACAATTATTGGAAAATCACGATATTTGCGGTTTAATAGACGACAGAAACGAGAAAACGGGTAAAAAAATCCGTGATGCCGAATTGAAAAAGCTACCATTTATGCTTATTGTAGGTGAGAATGAGGAAAATAACGGTACGATTTCTGTAAGAAGAAGAGGCGAAGGCGACCTTGGAGAAATGACGGTTGACGCTTTTATCTCTTATTTTAAAGAGCAGGCAAAACCCACATTTGAACTAGGCGGAAAGAACTAAGCCTTATTTAATTATTATTAATTTTAAAATTTTAAAACCATAGCACTAAAAAGAAACAACAGCAGAGGTCCGATGAGACGCCCAGTCCAAGAAGACCTTCATCAAATCAACGATAAGATCCGCGCAAGAGAAGTTCGTTTGGTTGGAGAAAATGTAGAACCAGGAGTTTATCCATTGGCTAAAGCTTTGGAAATAGCAAGAGAACAAGAGTTAGACCTTGTTGTTATTTCTGATAAGGCAGAACCTTACATCTCTCGTATCCTGGATTATAAAAAATTCTTGTACGAGCAAAAGAAGAAAACCAAAGAACTAAAAGCGAAGCAAGTAAAAGTAGTTGTAAAGGAAATCAGATTCGGTCCTCAGACTGATGACCACGATTACGAATTCAAGAAAAAGCACGCTGAAAAATTCTTGGAAGAAGGTTCTAAACTGAAGACTTATGTTTTCTTCAAAGGACGTTCTATTATCTTCAAAGATCAAGGAGAAATTCTTCTTTTGAAGCTTGCTCAAGATTTGGAACACGTTGGAAAAGTTGACCAACTTCCTAAGCTTGAAGGAAAAAGAATGATTATGATGATGAGCCCTAAGAAGCCTGCAAAATAATATTGATAAAATTCAATGAAATATAAAACCTCGAATTAATTTTTGAGGTTTTTTAATATCTCAACTTTCAGAATTTTTTTGTAATTTTGCAAACTATTATTCTTAAATACATTTGGGAATATTAATAAAATATTGATAACAAAACATAAAAAGCAGAACAATGCCAAAATTAAAAACGAAATCAGGTGCTAAAAAGCGTTTTGCTCTTACCGGAACAGGTAAGATCAAAAGAAAGAATGCTTTCAAAAGCCACATCTTGACAAAGAAAGAAACTAAGCAAAAGAGAAATCTAACGCAAACTTCTTACGTTGCTGCTGTGGACACGAAAAGTGTTTTAAGACAATTAGCAATTAAGTAGTTTTTATAAATCTATATTCGGTTTATAAGAATTCAAAACAAATTCAACAATTTAACCCTGAGATGGAGCCACTAAGAGTAATGAAATAGTTACCGCACATTTCAAAAAAAACAATTTAAATTATGCCAAGATCAGTAAACGCTGTAGCGTCTAGAGCGCGCAGAAAAAAAGTACTTAAGCAAGCTAAAGGTTTTTTCGGTAGAAGAAAGAACGTTTGGACTGTAGCTAAAAACGCGGTAGAAAAAGCAATGCAATATGCTTACCGTGGTAGAAAAGAGAAGAAAAGAAACTTCAGAAGCCTTTGGGTAACTCGTATCAACGCGGGTGCTAGAGAGCACGGATTATCTTACTCTCAGTTTATGGGAGCTCTTAAGAAAAACAACATCGAGCTAAACAGAAAAGTTCTTGCAGACCTTGCAATGAACCACCCTGAAGCTTTTAAAGCTGTTGTAGATCAAGTAAAATAATTACAAATCTTTGTTATCAATATAAAATCCTGAGAAATATCTTAGGATTTTTTTATTTTTGGCAAAATTTAATTTACAATGTTAAGAAAATCTATTTTCTTTTTGGCGTCTTTCGCCACGATGGCTTTTCCCAAAGCTCAGACTTTTGTCCAAGTTTACCAGGACAGAGCAAACCAGATTTCTCAAAGCAACATTAATACTTATCTTCAGGAATTTGAAGCTATTGGTGTAAAAAAAACAGGAACCACACAGAATACAAATGCATTCAATTGGCTAAAAAATAAATACCTTTCTCTGGGATATACTACAGCCAATTTTTTTGAACACTCTTGGACATCAAGCGGATTGTCATCAAAAAATTTAATCGTTACGAAAACGGGAACTGTCTACCCTAATAAATTTGTGATTATCTGTGGGCATTTTGATTCTATCAATGGTCCGGGAACGAACGATAACGGAAGCGGAACATCGATAATCCTTGAAATGGCTAGAATCCTAAAAGATGTTCCTACAGAATATTCGATCAAATTCATTCATTTTTCTGGTGAAGAGCAAGGTCTTTTGGGAAGTTCCAGATATGTTTCTCAAATTGTTAATGGAACAAGCCCTAAAATGGATATTAAAGTGGTTGTAAATCTAGATCAGGTTGGCGGCCTGAAAAACAAAATTAATAACAAACTGTATCACGACAAAGATCAAAGCTCGCCCACAAGTAATAACGCTGCTGCAGCAACAGCAGTGCAGGAATTGGCCAATTGTACTTTGTTATATTCGCCGCTAAGTGTGGAATATGACAATGCGGAAAATACGGATTATGTGCCTTTCCAGCAGAATGGCGAAATCATTACTGGATATTTTGAATATGAAGGCGGATATAACAATCCATATGTTCATACAGTTAATGATTTATATGCAAATATGGATCCTGTTTATGTCTTCAATATTGGGAAGGCTGCTGTGGGCGCTGTACAGCATTTTGCGGTAGCATCGAAAACATCTTTGGATGCAGATGACACGGTTCCAAAATCATCCGGATTTGTAGACCTCTATCCTAATCCCGCAAGTAAAGTGCTGAATCTGAAAATTGATAATAATATTAAGACTTTTAAAGTGGACATAACAGATCTGAGCGGAAAACATATCTTAACCTCGGAAAACCAATCTCAAATTGACATCACAACTTTGAAGCCTGGTGTTTATTTTGCTAGGGTGATTTCAGCAGATCAACAATCAACCAAAAAAATAATAGTACAATAAAAATATGCTCTGAACTTCAGCGAAAAACTTATTTAAGAAAGAAAATTATTTAGTCGTTCCTTAACAAAA
>NZ_RJTU01000044.1 GCF_003730015.1 Epilithonimonas hominis
CTCAGTTGTGAGACGGATTCCCTATTTTAGTTCTGTTTTTTTACTTTAAAATGACTTCATAAATCTTGCTCCAGTTTTTCCCTGTAACGAGCATGTTTTCTCCTTTGAAAGCGATGCCATTCAGCACATCATCATTGCCTGTGGTGTTTTGTTTTGCAATGTTGCTAAAATCAAGAATTCCTGCCACTTCACCATTAGCCGGATTAATTTTTAGGATGATATCTTTCTGCCAAACATTAGCATATATAAATCCATTATGATACTCCAGCTCATTGATCTGGTCATATCCTTCGGTGTTGCTTGCCACGGCAATGGATCTTACAATTTGTGACGGATTATCAGGATTCAGGAAATAAATAAATTTAGTTCCGTCGGAAACGATGAGGTTTTTTCCATCATTGGTCATTCCCCAGCCTTCAGCCATAACGCTAGGATAAGTAAATTCTTTTATTAATTTGATATTAGAATCATAAATAAAACCTTTCTTAGATTTGTAAGTTAGCTGGTAGATTTTATCTCCGAAAACAGTTAATCCTTCGGAAAATTCATTATACTGAGGAACTTCTTGAATGGGCTTAGTGCTTCCAAGATTATATTTTATAATTTTAGACTTACCTTCCAGACCTACACTCTCATAGATAATGTTGCCATGGGCTTCAAAACCTTCTGTAAAGTAATCTGTGTCGTGAGGATATTGATTCACGATTTCATAGTTCAGTTTTTCAGGAGCAGTTTTCGCAAAAACATTAATCGTAGCATCCTGTTGTAAAACTTCGCCGCTTTTGGTTTTGATGTTGAAGGTAATGTCATTTTCTCCAAGCGAAAAAAAGCTCGGGTCTATTGTCAGCTTATCGGTTTCTTTGTCATTATAAGTAATGGTGATGGCTTCTGCATAATCCAAAACATTTTCGGGGATCTGGATTTTGTCCCCAAAATGATAACCCTGGTTTTGTTTCCCTATATTATAGTCGTTTAACGCAGTAAGGATTTCTTTGTCTTTATTACAACTTGCAAGTATAAGCAAAGCTAAGGCAGATGATATGAAAATTTTCTTCATTCGAAATAGATTTGTTCCGATAGTTTTACATCATCGGAGAAAGCTCAAAAATACAAAATAATAGAAATTAAAATTTCATAAAATTTTATTAATTTAAACATAATATGTAGATTTGTAAATATGATAACAATTGTTGCTGCAATAGGCCGTAATAATGCCTTGGGAAAAGATAACCAGCTACTGTGGCGTCTTCCAAAAGATCTCAGACATTTCAAAGAACTCACCGAAAATCATCCTGTGGTAATGGGCCGTAAAACTTATGAAAGCATCGGTAAACCGTTGCCCAACCGTACTAATATTGTTGTCAGCAGAAAATCTGGCTGGTTTGAGGAAGGGATTTTGATAGTCTCCACATTGAAAGAAGCACTCAAATTTGCAAAGAAAATTAATGAGAAAATTTTCATCCTTGGCGGCGGCGAGATTTATAAACAAACGATGGATCAGGCAGATCGTCTGGAAATTACTTTAGTAGATGCGGAACCCGATGCAGATACTTTTTTTCCGTCAATCGATCCTAAAATCTGGCAGAAAACAGATGAAGAATGTTTTGAGAAAGATGAAAAGAATGAATATAGTTTTTGTTTCCAGACCTTCGAGAGGTTAATGAAGTCCTAATTAAAATTGGATATCAACCCATCTATCAATTATCAATTATCAATTATCAACCCCCAACCATCAACCATTTAAATGGATTATCCAAGCAAAGTTTTGTCGAAAGCCGTGGAAGAAATTGCAGGTTTGCCGGGAATCGGAAAAAAATCTGCGTTGCGACTTGCGTTGCATCTTCTTCGTCAGCCTTCATCTCAGGGTATTGCTTTGGGTAGTGCAATTCAGACTTTGGTTACAGACATTAGGTATTGTAAAGACTGTCATAATTTTTCGGATTCCGAGATCTGTGATATTTGTAGTGATGAGAAAAGAAATGATGAGTTGCTTTGCATTGTAGAAGATGTGCGGGACGTGATGGCAATAGAAAATACCGGAAAGTATAGAGGTAAATATCTGGTTCTGGGCGGTAAAATTTCGCCAATGGAAGGTGTTGGACCTAGTCAATTGCGCATTGGAAGTATCGAAAAGAAGCTGAATGAAGGTGTTGTAAAAGAACTCATATTTGCACTAAGCGCAACAATGGAAGGCGATACTACCGCTTATTATATCTATAAAAAATTCAAAACACAGCAGGTTTTATTTTCCAGCATTGCACGGGGAATTGCTGTTGGCGATGAATTGGAATATGCAGATGAGATTTCTCTAGGAAGATCTATTACCAATAGAACGGTTTATAACGAGGCAACGTGATGAAACTTAGTGTGATTATTGTTCATTATCAGGTAAAAGATTTGCTTAGAAACTGCATACTTTCCATCAAGAAGTATTTTCACGGCTTTGAGTATGAAGTTATCGTCGCGGATAATAATTCGCCCAACCCGGAATGGAAATCATTAATTTCAGAATTTCCGGATGTCTTTTTTTTGTCATTGGAAGAGAATCTTGGTTTTTCCAAGGCCAATAATCTGGCGGCGACGTACGCAAAAGGCGAATATGTTTATATACTGAATCCCGACACGGAAATAGAGGGCGATTATTTTAAGGAAATTCTAGATTTTGCCGATAGCCAGTTCGAATTTGGTGCATTGGGATTAAGAATGCACAATGCAAAAGGCGAGTTTTTGCCGGAGAGCAAAAGGTCTGTTCCGGCGCTTATCAATTCATTTGAGAAACTTTTTACACCGTTCAACAGGAGTTCTAAAAGCTACTACAGAAATGATGTCGGCGAGTTTGAGATCGCTGAGGTCGATATTATGACAGGCGCCAATCTTCTGGTGAAGAAATCTGTTTACGCACAAGTTGGTGGATTTGATGAGCAGTATTTTATGTACGGCGAAGATATTGATCTTTGCTATACAATCAGACGATCGGGCTTCAGGAATTTCTATTACGGAAAGTATTCAATCCTTCATTATAAAGGCGAAAGCACGGTGAAAGATGAAGTCTATCTGGGACGTTTTTATTACGCAATGGCTATTTTCATTGGAAAGTATTACAAAAAACAAAAGCCTTTACAGTATCTGCTGATGAAATTTGGGCTTACGATAAAACATGCTTCTGACTTAAGAAAACTTACTCATCTTTCTCCAGAGGAAAAGTAGCTTCTTCTGCAAATCTCCGTAGAGCATTCATTTCATCTTTTGCTTTAAATTGCCCTAATCGTGCGGCAGCATAAGTTAATCCAATAAGCACAAGAACTAAAAAAGAACACGGTAGTGCCCAGGGATAGTTATGGGTGTTGATCTGCTTTTCTACATAATAGAGTGTGAAAAAAACCATCCAGCCTACTGTAAACAAAAAATATAAAAACATAAAAAAAGTCCACACAGCCGAAGTAGGACCATAGATTCCTCGTATTGCCGTGATGTTATCATCTCTTTCTATACGAAGAGCTAGGTTCGGTTTCCAATAATTATTTTCATTGGTTTTCACGAAAATTGTTGCTACTTCACGGTTGATATTGCCAAAGAATTCATCCTTATGAATGTCGAGATAGGCTCTTAGGTTTTTCTCGCAGTCTTCTGGAGAAAGATCAGTATACATTTTAAACCGAGGTCTGTTTCTTATATGATTCAGAGTTTCTTTCATGGTGTTTTTTTTGGTTAAATTTAAAATTATTCTTCGATGTAAGGAATGGGATCTTCCAGAAACAAATCTATTTTTCTGCGAATCTCATTGCGTTTTATTTCTACACTCACCGTTTTGCGTTCATCGGTTTTTAGAATTTGATGAATTTTGTATAATGTGAGTTCATTAGCTTTTTTGCCATCTATATTTGTGATTTCATCCCCTTTTATAATCCCCGACTTCTGTGCAGAAGAATCTTTCCTTGTTCCCGAAACTTTGAAAACGGGTTTCAGGCTGAATTTATATTGAAATTTATCCGGAGCGTTATCTATCACATTTATTTCATTACCTGCAGAGTTTCTTTTTGAGGTTTCCACTTTTACCTGTTCTTTTTCCCAAACCAGTCCGTCTTGTTTGATTTCCAGTCCGCTTCCGTCAATCAGGAAAGGGTCATTCAGGTGTTTGTTGGGTCGGAAATAAACCCTCTCTTCAGGATAATTAAACACCAAGGTAAACCTTCTTAATACTTCCGAACCGATGGATCCCTTTCTGTCTTTGACGATTTTCAGATGCTGGATAGAATATTCATCAGGCATTGATGCGATGGGTTTATTCATCCGGAATTTCCCTATATATAAGGAGTTGATGCGGCTTCGTTTTCCGAAAATATCACCGCTAAAACCACGACCAAGAAAATCATCAACATTAGGACGATTGTAAATAAAATCCTTAATCAAAGTCGGGAAAAGCCATACCGAATCTGTATTTCCAAGATCTAGCAGCAGCTTGGAACGCTGTTTATCATGCTTCATCTCTACATCTGCATACATATAAGGTTTATTCATCTCTACGCTGATAGGAAATTCTGAAAATTTTAGGATCTTTTTCGGCAATTCTGAGCTGTCTTTGTAAACTGTAATGGTTTTATTGATGTAATTGATTTCCAGAGGATGGTTTTTAAAGAAATAGTAACCAATAATGCCGTTTACAGGAACGCCAATATCTTGGGAAATGTTGAAATCTTCATCTAGTACTATGAAAACAGTGTGAGATCTGTCTACATGATTTTTACCAATCTTTATTTCGTTATTGATGGATTTTAGAGCATCTACACTGACCGTTTCTCCTAATCCGCGAAAAGTAATCTTCTCAACATTTCTAAAATCTACATTCTTGTCTTCCAAGCTAAAAAGTAAGGTTTCCGATATTCCAGAATCCAACATAAAATTGAGTTCCACACCATTTACGATCATCGGGACGAAAATAAGGTTGTTAATGAGCTTGAATTTGATTATGGTTTTATCAGCGTTTTCAAGTATAAAACCTTGTTGTCCAAATATTAAGCAACTTATAAATAATAATATAAATAGATGGATTTTCATAAAATAAAGTTACAAATTTTTACAAGTGCAAGTATAAAAATTAATTTTCTTGTTTAATTAATCTATATGTATATCATTATTTATTTTGGTTAATAATATTTTATTGGAATGTTTTTTGATAAGTTTTCAATTTATTTTAATAATTATTGATATATATTTAATTTAATATGAATTCAAGATGAAGAACTTATTACTTAGCCTCAGAACAAATGATTTAGACGAAGTGGTTTTCGCTAATAGAAATAAATCTTACGGTGCTTATGCCCTTAGAAATGATTATTCCAATCAATTGACCAAAGCATTATTTATTGGAATAGCATTTTTTGCTTCTGTGTCCGCTGTTCCACTAGTGATGAATGCTTTTAAAAGTGAAGTTTTGTTACCAAAAGATGATTTCTCCGGAAGAGAGATTCTTGTCATTAACGATACTGAAACTCCGAAGCCGAAGCCAGACAATACAACTCCTGTAACAGTAAAGACAGTTGCTAATCCGGAAGTTACACCGGTTCGTGAAATTCAGAAAAAAACATCATTGCCAACCAAAAAAGATTTTGAAGGTGCTGCAATTGGTAGTGAAACGAAAGACGGACCAGAAACAACATTTGCTGTTGCGCCGCCTATCTCTGTTGGTCCACCGGCAGTAACACCTTATCAACCTCCTGTGGCGCCTCCTGCTCGAGTAGAAGACCCAAATGTTATCATTGATGGTGCTAAAGCAGATGTAGCAGCGGATTTCAAAGGAGGAATCAATGCTTTTCGTCAGAAAGTTGCACAGGGTTTTGATACTTCATCTATAGATCAGTCTGGGATGGTTTCTGCAACCATCACTTTTGTGGTGGAAAAAGATGGAAGCATTTCTAATATTAAAATCACCGGTGCTAATGCAGATTTTAATCAGGAAGCGGAAAGAACGGTAAAGTCTATTAAAACAAAATGGACGCCTGCTCAGCTGAAAGGAAAAGCTGTTCGTTCGTCATTCAGAATGCCAGTTTCTATGAGAATAGAGTAGTTTGATTAACAGACTTCTAATTTATTAAATATTACCTTCATATAATTATCCACATTTCAATCTGAAATGTGGATAATTTTTTTAGAGACCAAGTCATTAATTAACAATACTTTAACTGACAGGCGACTTTTTCAAAATAGTCTACGTGGTAAAAAATTGTATTTTTGAAGATTAAATTAATGTTTATGGCAAAAATTATAGGTGTTGCAAACCAGAAAGGTGGTGTTGGTAAAACAACGACTGCTGTTAACTTGGCATCTGCACTTGGTGTATTGGAAAAAAGAGTTCTTCTTATAGATGCAGATCCACAGGCTAATGCAACGTCCGGACTTGGTGTGGAAGAAGTTAATTTTTCGACATATAATTTACTGGAACATAGTGCGGAAGTTATAAAATGCATCTTGCCGACCAGTTCGCCTAACGTTGATATCATTCCTTCTCATATCGATCTTGTGGCTGCGGAAATAGAATTGGTAGACAGGGAAAATAGAGAATACATGCTTCGCGAAGCTCTGAAGTCTGTTAGAGATCACTATGATTATATTATTATAGATTGTGCACCTAGTTTAGGTTTGATTACAATCAATGCGCTGACAGCCGCAGATTCTGTTATCATTCCGATTCAGTGTGAGTATTTTGCATTGGAAGGTTTGGGAAAATTACTTAATACAATTAAAAATGTTCAGAAAATCCATAATCAGGATCTGGATATAGAAGGACTTTTGCTTACAATGTATGACAGCCGACTCAGATTATCAAATCAGGTAGTAGAAGAAGTCAATTCTCATTTCCCGGAGATGGTTTTTGAAACCATTATCAGCCGGAATGTGCGTCTGAGCGAAGCGCCAAGTTTCGGAGAAAGTATCCTAAGCTATGATGCAGAAAGTAAAGGTGCGATACAATATATTCAGCTGGCGGAAGAAGTCTTGCTGAAAAATGAAAAATTAGTTAAAAATTAATAAGCAGGAAGTCTGAAGACGGAAGATGAAAGTTTTCTTAAAACCCATCTTCCGACATCCATCATCCAACTTAACAATATGAAAGACAAAAAAAGAGCAATGGGACGTGGTTTGGGAGCAATCCTGAATGCGGAAAGCAAAACCAATATCAATACAGCTTCAGACGAAGGTGCAAAAAACCTCGTAGGAAATATTGTTGAAGTCCCGATTGAAGATATTTACGCCAATCCCAATCAGCCAAGAACTTATTTTGATGAAAAAGCACTGAATGATTTGGCCGAATCTATTAAGAGCCTTGGAATCATCCAGCCGATTACATTAAGAAAAGATTGCGAAAAGTTCGAGATTATTTCCGGGGAAAGACGTTTCCGAGCCTCCAAAATTGCAGGCTTAAGTTCGATTCCTGCGTATATTCGTTTAGTTAATGACCAGGAATTGCTGGAAATGGCTTTGGTAGAAAACATCCAAAGAGAAGATCTGGATCCAATAGAAGTGGCGCTCACATACCAAAGACTTTTGGATGAGGTTGGGATGACTCAGGAAAATCTAAGTCAGCGTGTCGGGAAAGAGAGAAGCACAATTACAAATAGTGTTAGGCTTTTGAAATTGTCTCCGGACATCCAAAACGGAATCCGAAGCGGGCAGATTTCCGCCGGGCACGGTAGAGCCATTATGAGCCTTGATACAGACGAAAAGCGAAAAGACCTTTTTAGCAGGATTATCAAAGATCAGCTCAACGTAAGACAGGCAGAGCAACTTGCATCTCAACTTAAAAATTCTCCGGATAAGGGGAAGGTTGTAAAGAAGTCTATCATTCCGAATCACGTAAAGAAAGCGCAACAGAACCTGTCCAATATTCTGAATGTGAATGTCGAGATAAAAACTTCGGCTAACGGAAAAAAGGGAAAGATTGTATTGGATTTTAAAAACGAAGAAGAGCTGGAAAGCATTCTTGCTCATATACGATAAATGAAAAAGTTACTTTCGGTTTTATTAGTACTTTCATTCAGCCTGTTTTTTTCTCAGGTAAACCCAAACGATACAATTCGTGTGGAAAATCTTCCGAAAGACAGTATTCCGGCTGCCAAGCCACGTACAGAGCCAGAGATTGTTGGGAACATCACCAATAGCAATGCACCTGCAAAAATTCAAAAATTCAGCCCGACCAAGGCTGGTTTATATTCTGCGGTTTTGCCGGGATTAGGACAATTTTATAATAAAAAATATTGGAAAATCCCCATCGTTTGGGGTGCTGTTGGAACAGGCGTTGGAATAGCAATTTGGAATGATAAGAACTACAGACGCTACCGCAATGCTTTTGTGGCAGAACTGAACGGACTTCCGCATGAGTTTTCCGGGATTACTGGTGTAGACAAAGATGTTTTAGGAAATGCACAAGACAGATTCAAAAGACAGCGCGATTACGCTATCGGGATTGCAGGACTTATTTATATACTTAATATTGTAGATGCTGTGGTAGATGCTCATCTTTATGAAGGTAGAAAAGATCCTGATTTGGCGCTTACGCCAGCGGTAATTAATGATAGGTTCAGTAACTATGAAAGTAAGGCTGGCCTGGCACTCACTTTTAAATTTTAAATTAATATTAAATAATGAAAATAGCACTTGTAGGTTACGGAAAGATGGGCAAGATCATTGATGAAATTTCCCTGAGCCGCGGACATGAAGTGGTGGCAAGATTAAAGGAAACGCCAAACAGAGAATCATTAAAAGATGCCGATGTGGTGATCGAATTCTCTAATCCTGAAGCTGCTTTTGAAAATATAAAAGTATGCCTGGAAAACAAAATTCCTGTGATATGTGGTACAACCGGCTGGTTGGATAAAAAACCTGAAATCGAAAGAATAGCTGTTGAACAAAACAGTGCATTTTTGTACGGTTCCAATTTCAGTTTGGGTGTCAATCTGTTTTTTGCAATCAACGAAAAACTGGCAAAATTGATGAATAACGTTGATGAATATCAATGTCAATTAGAAGAAATCCATCACATTCACAAAAAAGATGCACCAAGCGGAACGGCGATTTCCATTGCCGAAGGTATTATCGAAAATTCTAAATACGAAGCCTGGAAACTGGATGAAACCAAGGATAAAGAATTAGGTATTTTTGCCATCAGGGAAGATGAAGTTCCTGGAACGCACAGTGTTTTCTATAGATCTGAAGTAGATGAGATAGAAATCAAACATACCGCTTTCAACAGGAATGGATTTGCGCTGGGAGCGGTTATCGCTGCAGAATGGATTGTAGGAAAACAAGGTGTTTTTTCTATGAAAGATGTTTTGGGTTTATAAAAAACTGTAACAAAATCATCTCATAAAAAACTAATTAATAAAAATCAGCAAAAGGCGAAGAGCCCATTGCAAAAGCCAACCTATGGATTACATTATTACTTATAGCATTTATGTCCTCATTATCAGTGTTCTGATGGGACTTACCACTTGGAAGTTGTTTAAAAAAATGGGTTATAACCCCCTTTTTTCATTCATTCCTTTCTACAATTATCTCATCATTCTGAAAGAGACCAACCATCCGAAATGGTGGTCAGTTTTGTCTTATCTTCCGATAGTCGGACCCATTATGATGTCGGCTTTTCATATTTTCCTGATGCGAAAATTTGGAAAAAGAGGTTTTGTCAATGGATTATTGACCGTGTTGCTTCCGTTTATTTTTATGGCAACTGTCAATTACGGTAAAGATACGGAAATCGAAACGGAAGAAGAGGAGGAAGAAGGTAAGAAAAAAGAAACTTTCCTGGGTTCCGTGACTTTTGCAGTTGTTTTTGCAACCATTATTCACGCCTTCATCACGCAGCCTTTCGGGATTCCGACAGGTTCCATGGAAAGAACGCTTTTAGTCGGTGATTTTCTTTTTGTGAACAAATGGGCGTACGGCTATAGAATGCCAATGAGACCTGTGGCTTTGCCATTTTTACAAGGAACGATTTTCGATACAGGTCAGAAAGGTAATCCTAAAGACGATCCAAAATCTTATGTAGAAGCGGTAAAATTACCTTATCTAAGGTTACCGGGTTATGATGAAATCAAAAGATATGACATCGTGGTGTTCAATTATCCGCAGGATTCTGTTCATACAGCGATTGATAGGAGAGATCCTTATGTAAAAAGATGTGTTGGGATTCCTGGCGATGTTCTGGAGTTCCGTGCAGGAAGATTATTTGTAAACAACCAGCCTGAGAAAATCCTTGGCGATGAAGAACAACAGCACGGATACATAGTAACGACCAGCGCACAGCTGGATATTCCGCAGCTTTATAAAGCTTATGGATTTCTGCCAGTTCAGGAAACCCAATCCAATTCAGGTTTTATCTATATATTCCAAGGTCTTACAGATGCCATTGCAAAAGATATCAAAGGACTTCCGGAAGTGACAGAAGTAAAAGAAATGGTTGAAGAGAAGGGTGAAGGCGCTTTAAGATTCAAACTCAACGCAGATAAAACAGCCTACACTAAAAATATTGATACCACCCAGTCCATTTATCCCATCAACAAACCTTGGAATCAGGATTGGTACGGGCCGCTTAGAATCCCGAAAAAAGGAGATGTTGTGAAATTGGATCAGGAAACTTTGCCAACTTATCAATGGATCATTTCCGAATACGAGCATAATAAACTGGAAAACAAAAACGGAAAAATCTACATCAACGGTCAGGAAACCAACCAATATACCATCAAACAAAATTATTATATGATGATTGGGGACAACCGTGATGCGTCTCTTGATGCCAGATTTTTTGGCGTAGTTCCGGAAGAAAATATTGTCGGGAGACCGATGTTTACTTGGATGAGTTTGCAAGGCGCTTTCAAAGATGCCAATTCTTCTTACCAGGCACCATTCAAAGTACGTTGGGACAGAATGTTCAAAGCAACCAATACCGGCGAGAAAAATAAAACTTCCTATTGGTGGATCGCTGCCGGAATCCTCATTCTCTTCTTCGGATGGGATTATTTTGTCAAATTCTTCAAAAAGAAAGAAGACGAATAAAATTTTTAGGAGCTCAATCCCGCTATCCACTATATCTTTTTTGTTTTTTCACAAAGTTTGTTATTCCAAATATAGTGAGCACAAAAAAAACAAAAAAGGATGCCGCTTCTATCGGGGCTATGGGCTTTCAGTTTCAAAAATAACAATACAACACTTTGCCATAGGTTTATTATCTTTGGCAAAGTTTTTTTAATAGCAATAATGAAAAACAAAATTCTTTTACCGATATTTTACCTTCCGCCGATTTCCTGGTTCTCTATATTTTTAGATGGAGACAATCATATTTTTCTGGAGCAATTCGAAAACTTTCCGAAGCAGACTTACAGAAACCGAACTGCAATTTATGGGGCCAACGGAAAACTGCCGCTCATCATTCCAATCAAACACAACGGAAAGCGGGAAATGAAAGATATTGAAATCTCTTATTCGGAAGACTGGCAAAAACTGCACTGGAAATCTATAAAAACAGCTTACCAGAGCACACCATATTTCGAGTTTTACGAAGACAGACTGAAATCAATTTTTGACGAAGAAATCAGCTCACTACTGGAATTCAATCTAAAAACGATCAAAGTGATCCTTCAGATCCTGAAAACAGAAAAAGATTTTCAGCTTACGGAAGAATATATCAAACAGCCCGAAGCTCAGGATTTAAGGGAGCAATTCTCAGCAAAAACTGAGTCTAACTTTCAGATGGAAGCTTATTACCAAAGCTTCGCGGATAAATATGGTTTTATCAAAGACCTTTCAATTTTGGATTTGCTTTGTAACATCGGACCAGAAAGTATGACCTATATGAAAACTATCAAACTCAATTAATATTCAGAAAATTTTATTTTTTAACATCTGTAATAATTGAACTAAATATATAATTTAATATGAAAAAATTATTGATAGCAGCGGCATTCTATGCAGGTTTTGCAACGATTGCAGCTCAGACAGCAACCCCGAACGATAAAGACCAGAAAACGTGGTATCATAAAGATTATGCCACCACAAAAGTTTACGGTGTCAATACAGAAAATGCTTACAAATTTTTGGAGTCAAAAGGACTAAAGCCGAAAACCGTAGTAGTTGGTGTCTTAGATAGTGGCGTGGAAGTAGATCATCCGGGATTGGCAAAAAATATGTGGAAAAATCCGAATGAGGTTCCAAATAATGGAAAAGATGATGATGGAAATGGATATGTTGATGATATTTTCGGTTGGAATTTTCTTGGCGGCAAAAATGCTGACATAGATGTAGATAATATGGAAGTCACAAGAGTGGTAAAAAAGTACCAGTCTGTTTTCGAAGGATCTGATTCTGTAAAAAACAAGGAAAATCAAGCTAAGATGCCGGAGGAGTTTGCAATGTATATGAAATCCAAAGAAATCTTCACCAAAAAAAGTCAGGAGGCAAAACAGAATGTACAGCTTTACACTATGATTAAGAATGCCATTCCAGATATGGTGAAATTGCTGGGAGATAAAACCTTGACAAAACAAAATCTATCTACCATAAAACCATCTACTCAGCAAGAAGCTATGGCGATGCAGGTTCTAGCTCAGGTGTCTAATGATCCTCAGGTGGCAGGAAAGTCTGCTGCGGAAGTAAAAACTTACATGGATGCACAGATGAAGGAAGCACTGGATTACTACGCGCCTCAAGCTGAGAAAGGATACAACCTCGACTTCGATCCAAGAAAAGAAATCGTGGGTGATAATTATGATGATTATTCTGAAAAAAATTATGGAAATAATCATTATGAAGGCCCAGACGCAAAGCACGGAACACACGTCGCGGGTATTATTGCCGGATTGCCTAATGGTTCTGAACCCCAATTTGGAGTGGCTTCTAGAGTTGCAAAGATCATGACGGTTAGAGCTGTTCCGGATGGCGATGAAAGAGATAAAGATGTTGCAAATGCAATCCGATATGCTGTGGACAATGGTGCGAAAATCCTTAACATGAGTTTTGGTAAGCCTGTTTCTCCAGGTAAGAATGTCGTGTGGGATGCCTTCAAATATGCTGAAAGTAAAGGCGTACTTTTGGTAAAAGCTGCCGGTAATGAAAATGAAGATATTGCTGAACACCAGTATTTTCCTACCAACTACAAATCAACTTCTGATGAAAAGCCTTTTGTCAATAATATGATAGTTGTAGGTTCTAATACCAATGATGCCAACGCTTTGAAATCAAGCTTTTCAAACTATAACAAAAAAATGGTAGATGTTTTTGCACCGGGCTCGGAAATCTATTCTACGGTTCCAGACGGGAAATATGAATATTTACAAGGAACTTCTATGGCATCTCCGGTAGTTGCTGGTGCATCAGCTGTTTTATTGGCTTACATGCCAAATCTGAAACCAGAACAGATTATCGAGTCATTAGTAAACACAACCAATGCAAGTACCAATAACGGATTTGAAAATCTTTCCAGATCTGGAGGAGTAATTGATGTGGCCAAAGCAGCAGAATATGCTTATAAGAATTTTTATAAAGCTGAAGTGCCTAAAAAGTCGACTAAAAAACCTGTAAAAAAAAACAAAGCTAAATAAGGCTTTAGACAAAACAAAAATTTAACACGTTTAGCATAGTAAAAAAAATCTGAGACATCCTCAGATTTTTTTTTGTTTTTATCCTTTGGCATAATTTTTAATAATAATTTAGAAGTAAATATAAAACTATGAGAAAATTAATTTTTTTAGGAATGTTAGGTACAGCTTTAGTAGCTACTTCCTGCTCATCCAAGAAAACTGGAGTGAGCGCTGGTGAAGCACAGGCGCTTCGTGCAGATGTAATGAAACTAAAAGGTCAGTGGGATATTTCCAATATTGACTTTGATAGAAATTATTCCATAAAACCGTTTGATGAAGGTGCAAGTATCAATTGCTTTGTGGGCAGTTCTTGGACTCTTATTCCGAATAATTATACGGGAACTTATACGCTACATGGTGAAAATGGCTGTCCTTCTAAGATTCAGGCAATTACTTTTAGTGTAGATAAAAACAGTGTTGTCTCTATCAAAAAAGTGGGAGATGGAGAAAAAGCGAAACGTGTTTTGTCTGGTTACAAGCTAATGCTAGAAAATCCAACTGCAGATTCGTTCACTTTAGTACAATCTCTTACAGCAGATGGAAAAGCGATGGATGTACGATATAATTTTGTAAGAAAAGGTAAATAATAAACACTTTTAAAATGAAAATAAATAAACTAAACATAGCAGCATTTTTTATCGCTGGTTCACTATTGCTAACAAGTTGTGAATCAGTCCAAAATGCTAACAATACTCAGAAAGGTGCTGCTATCGGTACCGCAGCAGGTGCTGTAATTGGTGGTATTCTTGGAAACAATATTGGTAAAGGAGGAAACGCGCCACTTGGAGCAGTCCTAGGAGGTGTTGTCGGTGGGGTTGCCGGCGGTGTGATTGGTGACAAAATGGATAAGCAGGCTAAAGAAATCAAAGAAACATTGCCTGGTGCCGAAGTAGAAAGAGTAGGAGAAGGTATTAAAGTTACGCTAAACGAAAATACTGTAAATTTTGATTTTAATTCTGCTAATCTTACGACATTAGCTAAAAGTAATTTAGATAAATTGGTAACAGTTCTGAAAAATAATCCTGATACTAATATCAATATTTATGGTCACACAGATAGTATTGGTACAGATGCGGTAAACCTAAGAATCTCTTCTCAAAGAGCCGCTGCAGTTAAAAACTATTTTGTGGCTAATGGTATTTCCGCTTCCAGAATGTTTACGGAAGGTCTTGGAAAGTCTAGCCCGATTGCATCCAACGATACAGATGCAGGAAGAGCTAAAAATAGAAGAGTAGAATTTGCAATTACTGCAAACGAGAAAATGATTAATGATGCAAAGTCTGGTAATTAACAGAAAATAGCATTATATATTCAATAATAATAAACCGCAATTTGCGGTTTTTTTATTTTAATGCTACTTTTGTAGGATTATTGAAACACAGGATGAAAAAGTACTTAAAACTAATGCGTGTAGAACAATGGGTAAAAAACTTATTCGTTTTTGCACCATTATTTTTTTCAGGCAATATTATGAACGCACATCTTTTTTATGAGAGTTTGTTTGCATTTGTAGTATTTTCATTCACAGCAAGTTCAATTTACATACTAAATGATTATGTTGATATAGAATCCGACAAAAAGCATCCTGAAAAAAAAAACAGACCTCTCGCTAGTGGAGCAGTCTCCAAGATGGGAGCAAAATTTTTATTCGTATTATTAATTCTTTCTTCAGTAGTATCAATTTTTGTAGGAAACTATATTTTTCAGGTCAGTTTGTGGAAATTCGGGGTTATTATAATGACCTATTTTATTCTGAATATTTTCTATACTTTTAAACTGAAACACGTTGCCATTGTGGATATCTGTATTATTGCGCTGGGTTTTGTGCTTAGGGTTTTAGCAGGTGGTTACGTCACGGGGATTATAGTTACCAATTGGGCTATCTTGCTCACATTTGTTTTAGCATTAGTTTTGGCAATTGGAAAAAGAAGAGGAGAGCTTATCAATGCGCAGGTTTCCGGGAAAACAAGAAAAGCTTTAGATGGTTATAATGTTCAGTTTGCGGATATTGCGTTGTCTATCAGCTGTACTCTCGCAATTATTTGTTATCTCATGTTTACGCTTTCACCGGAAGTGCAGGCAAGATTCCACCCTCGTGTTTTTTACACCGTGATTTTTGTGGTTTTTGCTTTCCTGAGATATCTCCAGCAGACACTTGTTTACAATAAAACAGAATCACCAACCAAAATTGTTTATAAGGACCGGTATATCCAGATTACAATTGTTTTATGGGTCATTGTTTTCCTTTTACAAATCTACTTTAAGTGATAAATTTATTACTTTAAAAAACCAACAAATCACGATGAAAAAATTTACTGCGATTGTATTGTGCGAAAAAAAATATTCATAGATGAAGCCGAATTTTATTCAGAGAGTTACAAATTGGGGAAATTTCCCTGTTGTAGAAAAAGAAATGAAATCGGATGATTCTCTTTCTAAAATAAAACAATTTGTAAGAGAAAATAATGAAGTGATTGCCAGAGGTAATGGCCGATGCTACGGCGATGCTTCTCTTGGTGAACATATTTTTTCTACCAAAAGACTCAATAAATTTATTTCATTTGACAGAATTAACGGAATCATAGAATGTGAAGCTGGCGTTCTATTGTCAGAAGTTTTAGAAGTATGCGTTCCACAAGGTTATTTCCTTTACGTTACTCCCGGAACTAAATTTGTTTCTGTTGGAGGTGCAATAGCATCCGATGTTCACGGAAAAAACCACCACGCAGAAGGCTGTTTCTCAGAATATGTCATTGAATTCAAATTATTGAATGAAAATTCAGAAATCATAACTTGTTCCCGCGAAGAAAATTCAGATAAATTCTGGGCTACAATTGGCGGAATGGGCTTGACGGGAATTATTCTCTCAGCTAAATTCAAACTGAAAAATATAGAATCTGCTTATATAAGACAAGAAAGCATCAAAGCTGAAAATCTGGATGAGGTGTTCCGATTGTTTGACGAGAGCGAAGATTGGACCTATAATGTGGCATGGATAGATTGTTTCCAAAAAGGAAAAAATCTTGGTCGTTCTATTTTGATGAGAGGTGAACACGCTATGAAGGCAGAATTACCTTCTAATCTTCAGAAAAAATCATTGAAATTAAAAGAAAAATTCAAACCGACAGTTCCGTTCTATTTTCCCGGATTTGTCTTGAATGCTTTAACCATTAAGATTTTTAATTTCCTTTATTACAATAAGCAAACGAAGAAACAACTCAATAATTTCATCGATTACGAAACCTTTTTCTATCCCTTGGATGTCATCAATGATTGGAATAAAATCTACGGAAAAAGCGGATTTATTCAGTATCAAATGGTAATTCCGAAAGAAAACGGAAAAGAGGGGATGAAACAAATTCTTGACGCCATTGCAAAAAGTGGAAACGGTTCTTTCTTAGCTGTTTTGAAGCTTTTTGGAAAGCATAATCCTCAAGCATATAACTCTTTTCCAATCGAAGGTTATACTTTGGCATTAGACTTTAAAGTTAATAAAGGATTGAAAAAACTAGTTGACCAACTGGACACCATTGTTGAGAATTTCGGAGGAAGAATTTACTTAACAAAAGACAGTATGAGCAAATCTTCTTTGACCAATTATCTTCAAAATGTGGATTCGTCTAAATTCGTTTCATTGCAACATAAAAGAATTATCAATAACAATTAATAATTCATAACTAATAATTAATAATTTATATGATTGTTCTTGGTTCCAATTCCGAAGTTGCACAAGCATTTGTAGAAGAATGTTTGGCTAAGGGAGAAAAATTTTCCACAATTTATTTGTTGAGTTCCAATCCGGAAACGACAGAGAAATTTGCAGGTCATATCAATGTGAAATTTCTTCAGCATTCTGAAATTATTACGTTGGATTTGATGAAAGAAATTGATTATAAAACTTTGGAAAACATCAACTCCGATTTATTGTTTTGTGCCTCTGGTTATCTCGGTTTAGGAACGGAAGAAGGACTTTATGATGATGAAAATACAGCTCAGATTATTGATGTCAATTTCGCAAAATTAGTTCCTGTTCTCAATTTCTTCGCCAAAAAAATGGAATCCAAAAGAACCGGAGCAATGATCGTTTTATCATCCGTTGCTGGCGAAAGAGGAAGACAAAGTAATTTCATCTATGGAAGTGCCAAAGCCGGGTTGACAGCTTATTTGAGTGGATTGAGAAATTATTTATTCGATAAAAAAGTTCAGGTTTTAACGGTAAAGCCAGGTTTTATGGATACCAAAATGACTGAAGGTTTACCTTTGAATCCAGCGTTGACAGCAACGCCTAAAAAAGCTGCAGCAGGAATTTATAAAGCTTACAAAAATAAAAAAGATGTTGCGTACGTTTTACCAATTTGGGCTATTATTATGATGATCATCAGAAATATTCCTGAGTTTATTTTTAAAAAATTGAAATTATAATAATGAGAATCTGGTTCTTTTTTGCTTTTACGTTTTTATTCAATTTTATCAGTTCGCAAACTTTAGATAAGAATATTGATATAGATAATTTTTTAAAAGATAAAATTAAAAGAGATGATGTTTATGATAATGATATTAGGATTAGGCTCGATTTCGTAAATAGTTTGGATAAAAAAATATTAATAAACTATATTCAAACGCCAGATAGCTTAATTAAAAATCTCAATAAATCAGAATTCGAAGCAGTTAAATTGTTGTATGAAATATATGAAAGGGAGTTAAAAAAAATGAATGATGAATTTTACTATAATAGTAAAGTCAATTATAAGTCTCTAACTTCCAAATCTAGAATAAATAATTTACTACTTGTAGATGAGCTGAATACATATCCAGATTCGTATTCAATTATTTATAATAATGAGCTGTTAAAGTTTAAATACTCAAATTTAAACAAAGTGATAAATGTCTTATCTGAGATTTTCCAGAAAAATGAAAATATGCTTTCAGGAATTTTGAATGATGTTAGCAATTTTAAGAAGGGATTTGTGGACAAACCTCTTTATTATCCAACTTGGGAGAAACCTGAAATTATTTTATTATATAACAAAATAAATGTTGTTTTGTGGTGTTACTCAAATTCAGAAGAAAATTTTATAAATTTAAAGAAGAAGACTTTTGGAAATTAGAATATGAAAAAACTATACTTATTCGACTTCGATGGAACTTTAACTTACAAAGACACGATGTTTTTGTTTTTGAAGTTTTATGACCCAACCAAATTTTCTGTTCAGTTTCTCAAACACGTTCCGCTTTTTATTTTATTAAAAATGAAATTAGCAGATGCAGAAGCTGTGAAAAAGAGTTTAATTTCATCGATTCTAAAAGGTCAGTCAAGATATCAAATAGAAAAAAAAGCGCAGTTGTTCTTCGAAGAAAATTATCCAAGTATTTTCAGAGAAAATGCATTAGACTTTATTAATAATATCGATAAAACTCATACAGAATCTTATATTGTTTCAGCGTCTTTGGATATTTGGGTAAAACCTTTTGCTGAGAAATTCAATATGAAATTGCTTTCTACGCAGGCAGAGTTCAAAAATGATATTTTCACAGGAAAATTCGTGGGGAAAAACTGTAATAAAGAAGAGAAAATTAATCGAGTTAAACTTGAAATTGGAGATAAGAAATTTGATAAAATCATCGCTTTTGGAGATACTTCCGGAGACAAAGCCATGTTCAAATTCGCCAATGAATCTCATTACCGATTTTTTCACTAATTTAGTGCTTTAATTTTTCAGCCTTTTTTCTGGCTTCTAATCGTATAAAAATGGAAAGAATTTATCTGGATAACGCAGCAACTACGCCTCTCGACGATGAGGTGATAGACTGTATGGTGAATGTTTTAAGATACAATTATGGCAATCCGTCATCAACGCACAGTTTGGGACAAGAAGCCAAGACCATTTTGGAGGAAGTAAGGCGAAAGATTGCAGATTCTTTGAAAGTAACTCCGGGAGAAATCGTTTTCACATCCTGTGGAACGGAATCCAATAATATGATTATCAAATCTGCAGTCAATTATCTCGGTGTTGAAAGAATTATTACTTCGGCTTTGGAACACAAATGTGTTGCTGAAACTTGCCTTGAAATGAAGAAATTGAAAGGCGTAGAATTGGTTTATTTAAGACCAGATTCAAACGGAGACTTTGATTTGAATAAATTAGAAGAAGTTCTAAAATCCTCAGACAAAAAAACTTTGGTAACATTGATGCACGCCAATAACGAAATCGGGAATCTTCTGGACATTGAAAAAGTAGCACATCTTTGCAAAGAAAATAATACATTGTTCCATTCTGATACAGTTCAGACAATGGCGCATTTGGATTTGGATTTCTCAAAAATTCCGGTTGATTTTGCATCTTGCAGTGCACACAAATTCCACGGGCCAAAAGGTGCTGGATTTGCTTTTGTAAGAAAATCTTCAGGTCTGAAAGGAATCATTACAGGCGGACCTCAAGAAAGAAGTTTGAGAGCTGGAACTGAGAATGTAACCGGAATTGCAGGTTTAGGAAAAGCTTGGGAAATTTCTCAAAAGAAAATGGAAGATTATAAGAATCATATTCAAGACATTAAGAATTATACAATCCAACAATTAAAAGAAAAAATTGCGGGCGTAAAATTCAATGGAAGAAGTGCAGAAGATAGCAGTTTATATACAGTTTTGAATCTTTTACTTCCTTATAAAAATCCTTTGATTGGATTGCAATTGGATATGAAAGGGATTGCCATTTCGCAAGGAAGTGCTTGTAGTTCTGGTGCGGCAAAACCATCAATGGTTTTGATGTCTGTTTTGTCGGAAGATGATTTAGAGAATTCAACACCAGTAAGAGTTTCATTCAGTCATTTTACGAAAAAGTCTGATATTGATGCTTTTATAAATGCATTAGAAGAAATAGGTCAGCAATTTGTTATAGAAAAAGCTGATAGTTTACATAGATAACCAACAGAAGAAACAAAAATTAAATTTTGTAATTTTGTTTAATAAAACAATAAAGAAAAAGAAATCATGGCAGTAGAAATTACAGATCAATCCTTTCAGGAGACAGTACTAAATTCAGATAAACCAGTTTTAGTGGATTTTTGGGCAACTTGGTGTGGACCTTGCAGAATGCTTGGACCAATCATCGAAGAAGTTGCTGCAGATTTTGAAGGTAAAGCGTTAGTAGGAAAAGTGGATGTAGATAATAATCAGCAGGTATCTGTAGATTATGGTATCAGAAATATTCCTACGGTTCTGATCTTCAAAAATGGAGAAGTGGTAGATAAAATCGTTGGTGTGGCACCTAAAGAAGTGATAGCAGAAAAACTTAATTCTTATTTGTAAGAAAATAATTATATTGAAAATGAGCGTCTTTCTTTTTGAAAGGCGTTTTTTTTTGTAAAAAATTTGTAGATGTAAATTATTGTTGTATTTTTGCAACCACAATAACGAAGGGTATTATCCTTTAGTTATGGAAAAAGATCCGGTAGTTCAGCTGGTTAGAATGCCGCCCTGTCACGGCGGAGGTCGCGGGTTCGAGTCCCGTCCGGATCGCATAAAGTTTATCAATTACTTTTCAAAAAATTGATCCGGTAGTTCAGCTGGTTAGAATGCCGCCCTGTCACGGCGGAGGTCGCGGGTTCGAGTCCCGTCCGGATCGCAACTATTACAACAAAGTAATACAAAATGCAGTAAAATAGAGGTTTTACTGCATTTTTTGTTTTATGCCGGTATCAAAAAGAGTCAAATTTTCACAATCTGTCAGTGACCTATTCAGTGACCTATCGAGAAGGTTGAAAAAGGAGGATTAGTTTCAAAACTTGG
>NZ_RJTU01000055.1 GCF_003730015.1 Epilithonimonas hominis
AAACCGCATCAAAAAATTGATACGGTTTCAAGGTTAATTTAATTGAGATTAATCTACATGTTTCGGAGTGTATCCGTCTTCACTTAGTTCTCTGTGTTCATAATCTGCTTTCATTTCAGCGTCATAATCTACTGTTTCGTGTTTTCCCATTCTTCTTAATAATGAATCGAATAATGAATACACCACCGGTACGATAATCAAAGTCAGGAATAATGATGATGTCAAACCACCGATGATTACCCAAGCCAATCCGTTGTTCATCTCCGCTCCTGCTCCTTTTGCAATCGCAATTGGAATCATACCAAAAATCATCGCAATGGTTGTCATCAAAATCGGACGAAGACGAGCGTGGTTTGCCTGTATCAAAGCGTCGTGTGTATTAGCTCCAGCCGCTTTTCTCATATTCGCAAAATCGACAATCATAATCGCGTTCTTCGCCACCAAACCAATCAACATAATCATACCGAGCATTGTGAAGATGTTCAATGAGTTTCCTGTGATTGCAAGAATTACCATTACTCCAATCAATGCCAACGGAATCGAGAATAATACCACAAACGGATAAACAAACGAGTCATACAAGGAAACCATTACCAAATAAACCAATACGATAGCCGCCAATAATGCGATTCCTAAAGTACCGAAACCTTCCGTCTGATTTTCCATATCTCCACTCCAGATGTAAGTTACACCTGCAGGTTTTGTTTTTTCGTTATCCATAAACTGCGCTGCCCATTCGTTGGCAACGTCCCCAACTGGGCGACCTACAACTTTAGATTTTACTTTTACAGAAGGTGCTTTATCTCTACGTTCCAACAAACTTGGTCCAGATCCCATTTTCACTTCAGCGAATTGGCTTAATCTGATTTGTTCACCTTTAGGATTGGTAAACATCAGGTTTCTAACATCATCAATAGACTGTCTGTTGGCATCACCAAAACGGATGTTGATATCATATTCATATTCTCCGGCTCTGAATTTTCCGTCTGTATTTCCACTGAATGCAGTTTGCATCGTTTGTCCTACACTAGAAAGATTTAAGCCTAAAGAAGCCATTTTATCTCTGTCGATATTTACCTGAACTTCTGGGCTTCCAGAGTCAGTTGACAATTCTGCATCTACAGAACCAGGCACTTTTTTAAGTAATTCTAGGATTCTGTTTGCTTCTTTGTTTGCCGTTTCGTTATCCTGAGCCGTTACCACCATTTCGATTGGCGCGTTGTCTGCTCCCATTAATCCAATAGGTGCTGTTTTAAATTCTACACCAGTGAATTTCTCTTCTAAAGCTCTCTTGATTTTAGCCGATTTGATATCTGTACTTTCGTTACGTTCAGATTTATCCACTAAAATTACCTGAATCTCGGATTGATACAAAGTAGCCTGCGCACCACCAAAACCTGTGGACTGCTGACCAACTGTTGTAATCATATCCACTACATCCTTATCATTTCTAAGGTATTTTTCAACTGCCAATGTTACCTGGTTGGTTTTTTCTACAGAAGCATCTTTTGGTAATTCCATCTGAACAAGAAACTGTCCTCTGTCCATTTTCGGGAAGAATTCACCTCCGATAAATCCAAATGCCACCAACATAAAGGAAGAAATCAATATAAGGAATGTTACGATAACAGTCATTACTCTTCTTAATGTCGATTTCAAACACCATTCTAAGATTCCACTAATCCAGTGTGTAAATTTCTCCAATTGTTTTTCGAACCAAAGGATAAATTTCTCAAATGGATTTTTCCCGGTCAAATGTACCAACTTACCGAATCTTGATGATAACCAAGGAATAATCGTAAAGGAAGCCAACAATGATAACATCGTCGCAATAACCACAGTAACACAGAACTGCGCCAAGATATTAGATACTAATCCTGAACTCATCGCAATCGGTAAGAATACCACCACGATTACCAATGTAATTGCAGTTACGGTAAATCCAATTTCTGAAGCTCCGTCGTATGCTGCACGGATTCTGCTTTTCCCCATCTCCATATGACGGTAAACGTTTTCCAAAACCACAATCGCATCATCCACAAGAATACCTACAACGAGTGAAAGTCCTAATAAACTCATCAAGTTCAAGGTATATCCCATCAAGTACATCCCAATCACTGTTGCTATCAACGAAACCGGGATAGAAACCATCACGATGAATGCGTTTCTGATGTTATGGAGGAACAATAACATTACCACAGCCACCAAAATAATCGCTAAGAATAAATCGAAAATTACGTGATCTGCTGCTTCCAGAGTAAAATCTGTGGTGTCATCTACGATATTGACTTTAACTCCCTGGGTTTTATAATTGTCCTGAACCTGAGCAATCGTCTTCTGAACCAATTCTGAAACCGAAACTGCGTTGGCATCAGATTGCTTTTTGATTTGCATCAAAATGGTAGAATTCTGATTATATCTGGCTATTTTCTCTACATCTTTTTGAGTATCGAAAACAGTTGCAATATCAGACAAACGAACCTGTGCTCCATTTTTGTTGGAAACCACCAAATTGTTCATTTCTGCCACATCTCTATATTTCCCAGAAAGTCTGATGGTAGAACGCGAAGTTCTGGTCTTCAAAGCTCCCGTCGGGAAATCTAAGTTCGAAGAAAGAATCGCTTGTTGTACATCTGCAATCGCAAGACCATAACCCTGCATTTTCTTTTCATCCAAACTCACTTGGATTTCTCTTTCCTGTCCACCAACAAGGTCAACCTGAGCCACACCGTTTACACGGGAAAAAATAGGCTCGATTTTCTTGTCAAGAAGGTCATAGAGTTCTTTATTATTCAGTTTATCACTAGTGATACTCAAGGTCATAATTGGTAAATCATCCAATGAGAATTTCTGTAAAGAAGGCGGATCTGCATCTTCTGGAAGGTCTGCCAAGATGGCATTCACTTTTCTTTGTGCATCATTCAAAGCATAGTTTACATCGGCACCAGTATTCAGCTGAACCATAATAACCGATAAACTCTCGTAGGAAGATGATTCTACTTTCTTCACGTTTTCCAAAGAACCAACGGCATCTTCAATTTTTCTGGTTACCGACGTTTCCACCTCACTTGGCGAAGCTCCTGGATAAACCGTAGAAATCGTTACCATATTGGTTTCAAACTTCGGAATCAATTCGTACCCCATCATAGAGTAACTCAACAAACCACCCAATGTCAGAATCGTAAATAATACGATAACGAGCGATGGTCTTTTAATGGATATTTCTGCTAACTTCATCTTCTCTTACTTTACGATATTGATTTTTGAACCGTTATCCAGGTTGATTTGTCCACTGGTAATCACTTGCTCACCACCGTTAAGCCCGCTTAGGATCTGGACTTTATCACCGTAAACTTTTCCGGTTGTAACTTTAATTAATTTTGCAGTTCCATTGCTAACAACAAATAATTGACCTGAACTAACACCATTTACGAAAGCTTCTGCAGGAACAGTTAACATATTTTGAGTTTCAGCACCGTGATTGGTTTTGAAAACGGCAGTAGCGTACATACCAGCTTTTAGGTTTCCTCTGTTTTGAACTTCGATTTCAACCGGGAAATTAAGAGAAGCATCACTTTTTGGCGCAATGAAGGTAATTCTACCTGAGAAAGAATCTTCCGGTAAAACATTCACATTAATCTTAACTTCTTGACCTAATTGAATTCTACCAACCTGGCTCTCATCAACCAAAACAGACAATTTCAAAGAATTGATATTAACGATTTCAAACAGCGCTGTTCCAGGAGAAACCACCATTCCCGGCTCCACCATTTTTTTGTTAATCGTTCCACTGATTCCTGCTCTTACGCTGGTATCATTTACTCTTACGCCTTGTGCTCTCAATGCAGCCTGAGCGTTTTTCAGTTGTAATCTTGAATTATCAAGCTGTTGTTTTGTAACACCACCTGTTTTATATGCGTTTTCATAACGCTGGTTATCAATAATGGCATTCTGCAAATTATTCTGAGCCTGGGTCACATCCACTTCTATTGCATCTCTTTTAATCGTTGCCAAAACTTGTCCTGCTCCAACTCTAGAACCTTCTTTTACCAAAACGTTCACAATACGACCAGAAATTTCTGAAGATTGCTTGGACTCTTGTTTTGGGATAAATGTTCCGTTTGCAGAATAATCTGTATCGATATTTTCACGAGAAGCGGTAATCACGTTAACATTAATTTTGTCAACCTTCTTTGCTACTTCTTTTACTTCAGTTTCCTGTTTCTTCTTATTGTCGGCAATTTTCCAAGCTGCTAAACCAATTAGGACAGCCGCTACGATGATATATATTAAAGTTTTTTTCATTTGAAATAATTATTTTTTTTTAATGTCAAATGGAATCAAAGATTTCATTTTATAACTGTTATTTTTGATAGTTTATTTTAAATAAGTTTTAAGTTCACCTTTTGATTTGTAATACTGAACCTCAGCAATTTTATAATCCAGAATGGCATTGGTATAATTATTCTTCGCCTGAACTAAGGAGTTTTCGGCATCAAGCAAATCTGTCAGTGTTGCTAGCCCGTATTGGTAGTTACTTTTTGTATTGGCAAGAACATCTTCAGCGAGTGCTACATTAGCCTTTTGATTTTCTAAAGTATTAAGGCTGTTTTCTATTTGTGACTTGGCATTCTGATAAGCCAGATCTAAACTAAGCTTGGTTTCCTGAATATCTAGATTTAGTTTATCCAGATCGATCTGCGCCTGTTGAACTTTTGACTTTGTGGCAAATCCATTGAAAATAGGAACATTGATTCCTAAGCCAATTGCGGAAAAATCGGACCAATAAACCCCGTTAGAGGTACCATTTGTGAGTGGAAACTTGGGACCCATTCCCTGCCAGTTATAATTCGCTGTAAGATTAACTGTAGGATAATAAGCAGCCTCGGTTGCTTTTTTATTATACTCCAGGAGTTCTTTATTTTTAAGCAAAACTTTGACTTCGGTTCTGTTATCGGAACTCATTGTATTCTCAAGAAGATGTGGTGTGATTTCCATATCCTCTTTTACAAGCTGTATATCTTTTTCAATTGGCATTCCCATATAAAACTTAAGGGCATTTTTTGCCTGGGCTACTCCGTTTTTAGTCTGTTTTATATTAGTTTCGATATTGGTAAGATTCACATTAGTTCTGTCCAGATCGATTTTCTTTGCCAGTCCGTTGTCAAACAAACTTTTAATAATATTTCTGACTTTTTCCGTGCTTGCGTAGCTGCTTTCCAGAGTTTGCTGGTTTTGTTCCACAGTAAAAACTTGGAAATAAGCGTTGGAAACTCTTTCAATGATCTGCTCATCCGTAAGCTCGGCATTCAGCTGATAAAACTCCTTGGTAGATTTTGCAGCTTTCAGCCCGATAAAAACCTGTTGATTGAAAAGAGCCTGAGTAACCTGAACTCCAGCAACTGCAACCCAAGGTTGTCCCATTTTAATTGTCCTTCCATCAAGCGAAACCTCTTGGATAATCGGGTTATATGTAAGGTTAGCTGTTCCATTAACTTTCGGAAGTGCTCCTGCTTTCGCTTCTATGATTTTTGCATCTGCATCACTAATATCTAACTTTGCCTTCAGTGCGTCTGACTTATTTTGCAAAGCATATTCTATGGCTTGTTTCAGAGTAATGGACTGCTGAGAATACAGTAAGGATCCTGTAACAGTCAAAACGCCTAAAGCCAATTTTCTCCACTTTATCATTTTGTTATTTATCATAATTTATTGAATCGTTAATTTTCATAGTTCTTTTATTTTCTTAAAATCTTTTACTTATTTGGGACGATTGAAATTGAAAAATACTTTAACAGTTTTTAATTAATTCTTAAAAAGTAGATTAAGGATTATATCTTTTCTTTGAGAAATCAACCGATCAAATTCTTCATCAGTTATCATCATATTCTCCATAAACAATGGTCTTATAGCACTTGGAAAAACCAAAAGCGAAATCATATTAAAAATGAATTGCATCGGTTCCATTTTTGCCAAATTTCCCAATTCCATTTCTTTTTCGATATCTTTATAAAAATTTTTGAAGTCTTCTTCCTCCACATCTCTCTTATGACAGCTTCCGTTGTTAATCTGGGAAACGATATAGGTCTCTAGATAAGGATACTTCAAACTGGTTTGAAGACTTTCTTCAATAAATTTTGAGATTTTTTCTTTAAAATTAAGATCAGATCTCATAATCACTTCGGACTTTTCTTTTTCTACTCTATGAGCTTCATCAAAGACAATTTGAACCAGGTTATCTCTAGACCTGAAATAGTAATTTATCAATGTTCTGTTTACTCCAGCCTCATCCGCAATCTCCTGAGTGGTGGCATCAAATCTCCCTTTAACAAAGAACAGATTCTTCGTTGTTTCTTTGATTAACTCTTGCGTTTGATCTTTTTTTTCTTGTTTTGACATTTTTGTTAAACAATTTTGTGCAAATCTATAACGAATTTTATTTTTGACAAAATTGTTAAACAATAAAATTAAACAATTTTGAAAAATTTAATATAAAATTATTATTTGGTATACCTAAAGGGACTTTTGATGAGGTAAGAAATACTGTGAGAAGTATAATTAAATTCAGTAACTTTGCAGAATCGATAAAATTGCTTTCAAAAAAATATCAAATTCAAAAAATGGAAGTTTTTTATCAGTTAAAATTTAATTAAATTTGATGGAATTAATTCATAGAAACCTCCTTATTGGGATTCACGATTCACTTCAGGAAACTTTTTTCGAAGACAGAAAATATGCAGATAAAGTCATAGAAAGACTGCTGAAATCACATAAAAAATGGGGAAGTGAAGACAGAAAAGTTGTTTCCGAAATCTTTTATAATATTATCCGTTGGAAAAAACGTCTTGAATATTATATGGGTGAAGGCGTGAAACCAAATAATATTTATAAACTAATCCTCGCATACCTTTTATGGAGCAAAACCCATTACAAAAAATTTGAAGAATTTGACGGAATCAAAGTTGCGGACATTTTAACAAAACTTAAAAAAGGAACCGTTCCGACAAAAGCCATCGAATATTCAATCCCTGATTGGTTGGCAGAAACTCTTGAAAAAGAACTGGGAAAAAACTGGGAAAGAGAGATGCTGGCTCTAAATGAGCAGGCACCAACCGTTTTACGGACCAACACGTTGAAAACAACGCCGAGGGAACTGGTTGCCGATCTAAGAGATGAGAATGTAGAATGTTTCACGATCAAAAATTACCCGGATGCTGTACAGTTGGAGGAGAAGAAAAATGTCTTTTTAACCTCAGCGTTCAAAGATGGTTTATTCGAAGTTCAGGATGCGAGTTCCCAAAAAATAGGAGAATTATTGGATGTTAAAGAAGGAATGCGTGTTGTAGATGCTTGTGCCGGTGCTGGTGGAAAAACGTTACATCTTGCGGCGTTGATGAAAAACAAAGGTCAAATCATTGCCCTTGACATCTACGAATGGAAATTAGCCGAGCTTAAAAGACGGGCAAAAAGAGCTGGTGCGCACAATATCGAGACAAGGCTTATATCGGATAATAAAGTCATCAAAAGACTTCATGAAAAGGCTGATAGACTATTGATAGACGCACCTTGTTCCGGATTGGGAGTTTTGAAGAGAAACCCTGATTCTAAATGGAAAATTGACCAAGATTTTATTGATAGAATCAAAGGAGAACAGCAACAAATCCTGCAAGATTATTCTAAAATTCTAAAAAAAGGCGGGCAAATGATTTATGCAACGTGTTCTATTCTGCCTTCAGAAAACAATGAGCAGGTAAAGACATTCTTAAGCAATAATCCAGATTTTTCTTTGATTAAAGATGAGAAAATTATGCCTAGCGAAGGTTACGATGGTTTTTACATGGCGCTTATAAAAAGAAATGCCTAAGAAAAAAATCCCAGAGATAAATAAGTGTCCACGGATTTAAAACGATATTTTTTAGAATTAATTGAGAAGCCCATAAATATCATACTTTAGAATCATTCTAAAATCATATTTAATGCATATTTTTGTTACTCCAAAATTTTTATAGATGTTCGAAACCGATATTATAATTATAGGTGCAGGTCCCACAGGACTTTTCGCAGTATTCGAAGCCGGATTACTCAAATTAAGATGCCATCTTATAGATGCACTTCCACAACCAGGAGGTCAATTGACTGAACTATATCCTAAAAAACCAATTTTTGATATTCCAGGATTTCCAAGCGTGGATGCAGGTGTTTTGGTGGATAATCTGATGGAGCAGATCAAACAGTTTGAACCTCAATTTTCGCTGGCTCAAAAGGCTGTGAGTTATGAGAAAACAGAAGAAGGAGATTTTATAGTTACAACTAGCCGAGGTGTAAAAGTTAAAGGTAAAGCCATTGCCATTGCCGGAGGTCTTGGAAGCTTTGACCCGCGAAAGCCTGAACTCGACAATATCGAAAAGTTTGAGGAGAAAGGCGTTGAATATTTTGTAAGAGAACCTGAAATGTTCCGCAATAAAAAAATTGTGATTGCAGGCGGAGGAGACTCTGCTCTAGACTGGTCTGTTTTTTTAGCAGATGTAGCTTCTGAAGTCACTTTGATTCATAGAAGAAATGAATTCCGTGGCGCACTGGACTCTGTTGAAAAAGTGACTGAACTGAAACGTCAGGGAAAAATCAATCTGATTACTCCAGCTGAAGTCACTGGACTAATCGGAGAAGAAACACTCACCGCGATTGAAATAGAAAAAGATGGGGAGAAATCAATCATTGAAACAGATTATCTTATTCCATTATTCGGACTAACTCCGAAATTGGGGCCTTTGGCAGAATGGGGATTGGAAATTGAAAAAAATGCAATAAAAGTCAATAATGCTTTGGATTATCAGACCAATATTAACGGCATCTACGCCATTGGTGACATCAATACATACCCAGGAAAATTAAAATTAATTCTTTGCGGTTTTCACGAAGCTACTTTAATGGTGCAAAGCGTTTACAATAGACTAAATCCTGGTAAAAAATTCGTTTTAAAATACACAACAGTAAGCGGTGTAGACGGATTCGACGGAACCAGAAAGGAAGCTGAAAAAGCAGTTGTAAAATCTATTGATTAGAACATTTCTGATGGATTAAATAAATTAAAAGGGGATTATGAAAATTCTCTTTTTTTTATAGCTATTTTTGAAAATCTATGGTCTAAAACCTCTTATCTAAAATCTACTTCTTATCTTTGCAGTATGACAGACGTTAATATTACAATCATAGACAGAGAAGGCGTTTCTCACACCATTGCAGCACCCACCGATATGGCAATGAGCCTTATGGAAATAGTTCGGGCCTATGAGCTGGCAGAAGAAGGAACAATTGGTATCTGTGGCGGCATGGCAATGTGCGCATCCTGCCAATGTTATGTTTTAAGTGAAAATGTGCCTTTACCGGAAATGCTTCCGGATGAAGAAGCAATGCTTTCTGAAGCATTTAATGTGAAGCCTAATAGCAGATTAGGATGTCAGATTCCTGTAACGCAGGAATTAGAAGGACTAATTGTAGAATTGGCACCTGAATATTAAAATCGTTAAATATTTATAAAAAAAGAGAAGACGAGTATACATCTTCTCTTCTTATTTAGTTCAATATTCTAAGGTAAAAATCTTCCATATTTCTGTCATAAAATCTAAACTAAATTAATTTTGTTGGAATTATTTTTGCTTCAATGTTCTAAATAAACTTCACAATGAAAAAGACATTTGCAAAAATTTTACTTCCTATTTCTATAGGTATCATAGGCATTTTGGTTCTTAACTCCTGTTCGGTAGGCATTCCTGACAAGGCTGTTGCAGTAAAAAACTTTGACTCTGATAAGTATCTAGGGAAATGGTACGAGATTGCAAGGTTCGATTTCAAGTTTGAACGCAATCTGAATCAGGTTACCGCAACGTATTCTAAAAATCCTGATGGCACAATCAAAGTGGATAATAAAGGATACGATTATGTGAAAAAAGAATGGAAGCAGAGCATAGGCGAAGCAAGATTTGTAAATTCTGAAAACGAAGCAAGATTGAAAGTTTCTTTTTTCAAACCCTTCTGGGCGGGCTACAACGTCATCGCATTAGAAGATGATTATAAACATGCGTTGGTTGTTGGCAATAATCTGAAATACCTTTGGATTCTTTCCAGAGATAAAAAAATCCCAGAAAATGTTAAAAATAAATTCCTGGACAAAGCCAAAGAAATCGGATATAATACTTCCCAATTGATCTGGGTAGAACAGAAATAAATTAGTCATTAATCCTCATTGATAAGAAAAAAGACAAAACCATATATAGCTCCATTGTATCGGCTTGCAATTGTTTTGAGCTAGGAAACGAGCTTATTCCAAGTCGAACCAAAAAAAGTTAAATTGAAAAGTAGACCAAAAGTTTGGTAATAGAAAGAAACTTTATACTTTTAAATTGAAAACTTTTCTTATTTCACAAATGATTTAACTAACTTCGGGAAATAAAACTGTTAAAAAACATCTCTTACTATGGCATTTATAGACTATTATAAAATCCTTGGGATTGAAAGAAATGCGTCTGCCGACGACATCAAAAAAGCGTACAGAAAGCTGGCGCGGAAATATCATCCTGATATGAATCCGGACGATAAAGAGGCAGAAAAGAAATTCAAGGAAATTAATGAAGCTAACGAAGTCCTAAGCAATGCTGAAAACCGCGCTAAGTATGACAAATACGGCGAAAACTGGAAACATGGCGAGGAGTATGAGCGTGCACAGCAACAACAACGCCAACAGTACTCCGGTGGCGGATTCTCGGGAGGAGATTTTGGCGGTGGTGGTGAGGATTTGTCAGACTTCTTCCAGTCTATGTTTGGTGGTGCTGGTGGTGGTTTTGGCCGAAGTTCACGCGGAAGTGCCAGTGGGAAATTCAAAGGTCAGGATATTTCGGCAGAGCTGAACCTGAATCTGAGAGATGCCTACAAAACGCATCAGCAGACTTTCGAAATTAATGGCAAAAAGATTAGAATTACAATTCCAGCAGGCGTTTACGACGGGCAACAGATCAAACTGAAAGGTCACGGAAATCCGGGAATGAATGGTGGTCCAAACGGTGATCTTTACATTACATTCAACATAACGGAAGACAAAGATTTTAAGCGCGAAGGTGACAATCTCAGGGCTTCTGTTGACATTGACCTTTATACCGCAGTTTTAGGTGGAGATGTAAATATCCAGACACTGGACGGCTCCGTGAAACTAAAAGTGAAACCGGGAACACAAAACGGAACTACAGTGCGATTGAAAGGCAAAGGGTTTCCTATTTATAAAAAAGAAAATGAATTTGGCGATCTTTATGTGACGTACAACGTAAAAATCCCAACTCACCTTACAGAAAAACAAAAAGAACTGTTTCAGCAACTCAAAAATTCTTAGCTATGAACGAAAGAATCTCATTAGAAGAAATTATCCGGTTATACAAAATAGATTACACGTTTCTGGATCAGCTGATCGATTCGGAACTGCTGCATCCGCAAACTGAAAACAGCATCCGCTACATTATTTACGAAGAATTGCCACATCTCGAACGCTTCGCTAACTGGCATTATGATCTAGACGTCAATCTCCCTGGCATTGAAATCATCCATAAACTTCTGAATCAAATGGAAGAATTACGAAATGAAAACAGACGCCTGCTTCAGAATGTACTAAAATACGAGGATTGGGAAGATGCCGATCTGTAGATAATATTTTTGTAAATTTGTGGTATGGAATTATTTGATGTTCTTATTGTTGGTGGTGGTCCAATTGGTTTAGCTTGTGCTCTGGAAGCCCGGAAAAATAATCTGAAGTATATCGTTATAGAAAAAGGAACTGTTGCAAACAGCATCTACAATTATCCTTTATACATGACTTTTTTTTCAACGGCCGACCGCTTGGAAATTGATGATATTCCATTTATTACAACCAGTCCAAAACCGGGGAGACAAGATGCTTTGGAATATTACCAAGGTATTGCAAAATCAAAAGAGATCAATATTAAGACTTACGAAAAGGTCATCAACATTCAAAAATCTACAGTTTTCCAGGTTGAAACCAGTAAGCAGATATATTTAGCTAAAAATATTATTGTCGCTACTGGATTTTATGACATTCCTAATTTGATGGATATCCCAGGAGAAGATTTGCCCAAGGTTAGCCATTATTACACAGAGCCTTATCCCTATTCTTTTCAAAAGGTGCTGGTGGTTGGATCCAGTAATTCTGCTGTAGATGCTGCTTTGGAAATCTGTAGAAAAGGCGGAAAGGTTACCATGGTAATTCGCAGCAGCCAAATCTCGCAGAGTGTAAAATACTGGGTAAAGCCCGACATAGAGAACAGAATCAAAGAAGGAAGCATCAAAGCTTTTTTTGAGGCTGAACTTTTGGAAGTAAAACCATATTCTGTAATTTTGAAAACCAATGTCGGCGAAATCAAAGAAATTGAAAATGATTTTGTTCTGGCAATGACTGGTTATCTGCCGGATTTTGATTTTCTCAATGCTATCGGAATCGATCTGAAAAACAATTGCCAAAACCCGCATTACGATACCGACACCATGGAAACCAATATTACTGGTATTTATCTGGCTGGTGTTGTATGCGGAGGAAGAGATACACATCTTTGGTTTATAGAAAATTCTAGGATTCACGCCAAGCAAATTATCAGCAATATTATTCAGAAAAAAGAATCAGAAAAAATTCCTGAATAGAATAATTGTAAAATGGTATTCTTTTTGTAATTTTTTGAATGTTAATAAGAAACCATGACCCTATTTAAAATCAAAAATTTATTTACATTAATTATTCTATCTGCATCTTTAATCTATTGCAAAAAAGATGAATCAGGTCCACTCACTGATAGAAAAAACAATCCTACAGCCGAAATCTCTTCTAATGCAAAAGATGAAGATTATGAAGAAATAGTAGAGGATGAAAAACCAAAAGTTCCAGATGTTGTTATCCCGAGAAAAGATTTTGGTTTCTATCCTTGGATATATAAAAACACAGATTCTGTTTCAATCCGTAATAAGAAAGAATTTACAGGCAAAGCTCTATACACAATTCTGGCGCTTAATAGACTAGACAAAGCTAATATCGGAGCAGCGGACACGCTTGTAGTGCCTGCCAAAATAGAGGAGGATTTTCTTATTTATTCCCCTTTTCCTGGTCACGTAAGCACATTGGAAAATGTAAAGAAATTTGTTTTCTTCTCATATCCAATCCAGGCTTTTGGCGTCTATGAATATGGTAATCTTGTAAAATGGGGACCAACCAGTATGGGTAAAAAGGCTACGCAGACAAAACGAGGTCTAATGTTTGCAAATTGGAAAAAAGAAGTTGCCATTTCCACAGTCAGTGATGAGTGGAAACTGCGTTGGAATGTTAATGTTGCCAATTTTGACGGTATAGGTTGGCACCAGTATGCAATGCCCGGCTATCCTGCTTCTCACTCTTGTTTAAGAATGTTGGAAGAAGATGCCAAATGGATGTATAGCTGGGTAGATACTTGGATTCTGAATAAAGGCGGACAAACTACCAGAGCCAAAGGAACACCAGTGATTGTGTACGGAGACTATCCGTGGGGAAAACGCAGGCCGTGGAAAAAACTGCTCGACTCCCCTGATGCTAATAATATTTCTGAAGATGAGATGAATAAAATTATTGAACCTCAGCTCGCAACTATTATGGAGGAACAGGAAATCAGGGACAATGTTGTTCAGCAGATTGAACAAGAGAAAAAAGCGAAAGCAGACTCTTTACTAGCCTTAAAAACAAAAGATTCGTCGAATCTGAATTAAATAAAATAAAAAATCGGGTAAGTTTTCTTACCCGATTTTGTTTAAATATTTCCTACTACGGTTTTGACTTGTGTAAACTCTTTCAACGCGTGCAGAGATAATTCCACGCCATATCCAGAGGATTTTGCACCACCAAATGGCAGTCTTGTATCGGAACTTGTTGCTTTATTAATAGACACTGTCCCGGATTGTAAATTATCAATAAAGAATTGAGCTCTTTTTTTATCCTTTGTCCAAACTGCATTTCCCAATCCAAAAGGAATATCATTGGCAAGTTTCAAAATATGCTCATCATCCTTTCCAATCATCAGCATTGCAAGCGGTCCAAATAACTCTTCCTGCAGAATTGGATTTCCCTCTTCTACCAAGATAATTCCCGGACGAAATTCGTTTTCTGAAATTCTCTCAAGTGGTAGAACTACTTCTGCTCCATTCTTCAAAGCTTTTTTATACTGATTTTCTAGATCATCAGCCAAATCAGGTCTTGCCATTTTACCCAATCTAGTTTCTTTTTTCATAGGATCAGCAGGTTGGTAGGAACTATACTCTTCAATAAATTTCGGAACAAATTCCTTCTCAATTTTTTTATGTACAATGAAGCGTTTTGCCGCATTACATATCTGTCCTGTATTCTGTAACTTTGCCCAAGGTCCTTCTTTTGCCGCTTTTTCGAAGTCGGAATCTTCCAGAACTATGAAAGCATCGCTGCCACCAAGTTCCAAAACCGACTTTTTGATATTTTTCCCTGCCAGTGCGGCCACAGTTCCGCCAGCTTTTTCACTACCTGTAAGGCTTACCCCTCTCACCAACGGATTTTCCAAGATATCTTGGATTTCATTGTGTCCGATTCTTAGATTCTTGAAAATATATTCTGGGAAACCAGCCTCGGAGAAAGCATTTTCTATTTCATCACCGCTTTCAAAACAGATAGATGCGTGCTTCAGAATCACCACATTGCCTGCTAGGAGTGTAGGTATTGCAAATCTTAGAACCTGCCAGAACGGAAAATTCCAAGGCATCACTCCGAGAATAATTCCCATCGGATCATAATGCACTTCACTAACATCATACTCGGTTTTGATATTTTCTGGTTTCAGAACATTTTCAGCCTCGGCATAATATGTAATCATACCAGCACTTTTTTCAATCTCTGCCGAAGACTGGGTGATTGGTTTATGCATTTCTCTGGTGATAGTTTCCGCATATTGTTCTTTGTTTTTCTCAAGAACTTTTGCCAGTTTCAGCAATAACTTTTGTCGTTCTTCAAACGGTACTTTTTTCCAGTCTTCAAAGGCTTTATGAGCTGAATTAATATGTTTTGTAATATCCATTATTTTTATATTTGACGTATCTCTTTGCAGTAATTATACCATCATATTATAAAACTGCTTTATTTTTCACTTTCTAATTTAATTTTTAAATCTTCAAGAGCGCTCTTTTCTTTCGCAGAAACTTCAGGATATTGCAGATTCATTTCTTCCAGCTTATCAATAATAATCTGGATAGCTGCAACTCTAGAAAACCACTTTTGATCTGCAGGAATCACATACCACGGTGCATATTCAGTAGAAGTTTTATTAATGGCCGATTCATACGCTTTCATATAATCGTTCCAAAATCCTCTCTCTGTAACATCTGCAGAAGAAAATTTCCAATTTTTATCATCCTCATTGATTCTGTCCAGAAAACGTTGCTTTTGTTCTTCTTTAGAAACATTTAGGAAAATTTTGACAATTTTGGTTCCGTTGTTGGCCAAATGCTTTTCAAAATTCTGGATACTTTCATATCGGTTTCCCCAGAATTTTTTGTCAAATTGTTTTACATCTTTCCATACTTTTTCGCTCAGATTATATTCCGGGTGAACTTTACATACCAAAACACTTTCGTAATGCGAACGGTTGAAAATTCCGATTTTTCCCTTAGCTGGAAGAGCTAAATAATGTCGCCATATAAAGTCATGAGAATATTCTTTTGTGCTCGGACCTTTGAAGCTTGTTACCTCACAACCTTGCGGATTCACGCCCCCGAAAACGTGTTTTATCAAACTATCTTTTCCTGCTGCATCCATCGCTTGAAGAACAATTAACAAGGACTGACTTCCATCTGCATATAGTTTTTCCTGTAGCAAACGGAGTTTTTCTTTTTCAATTTCGAGAAGTTCTTTCGCTTCATCTTTATTGATTTTTCCTTTATAACTGGTATTATGTTTTTTGATTTCGAATTTTGAATTTTCTTTAATCAAAAAGTCGTCTGAAAAATTGTAATCCATAAAAATTGATTTATTGTAAAGATAAAAAAAACCGCCTCGTTTGCGAACGGGACGGCGAAATTATTTTTAGAAATTCCTTAATTATTTAGCAACTGACTCAACTTTCTGAACATCAGCTTTCTTTTTTGCAACTCTCTTAGCCGCTGCCGCTGGCTGAGCTTTTGCTGTAGCGACAGGAGCTGCAACCAATTTAGCTTCTTGTGCAACAGAAACAGCTTGTGCATTTGCAACATCTTCTACATTTCCTTTGATATAAAGAACAGATCTGCTGTTCTGCGGATCATTAGAATAAACTTCAATCAATTTATTGAAAGCTCCTTTGATTCCAGTATTATATCCAACTTTGATTTGAGAAGATTTACCTGGCAAGATAGGATCTTTGCTCCATTCTGGCGTTGTACATCCGCAAGAAGGTTTTACTTCACTAATAATTAATGGTTTATCTCCTGTATTTTTTACGGTAAAGAATCTGTGACCGTCTGATCCAGCTTTTACATTTCCGTAGTCAAAAGTTGTTTTATCAAATGAGATTGTTTGAGCAGATGCAAAAGCGATAGCTCCTGTCATAAACAATCCTGCAAGAATCTTTTTCATATTTTTTTGATTTAAATAATTAAATTTTTGAATAACAAAGTTATAAATAATTTGAATATGTGATGTTAATTTTTTCACATTGTCTTATTTTTGCAAATTACAAGCTTAAAAATATTTTTAAAATGCAGATTGCTGACAAATACAATCCACAGGAAACTGAACAAAAGTGGTATGACTTCTGGTTAGAAAATAAATTTTTCCACTCGGAGCCAGATGACAGACCTCCTTATACGATTGTAATTCCACCACCAAATGTGACGGGGATTCTTCATATGGGACATATGTTGAACAACACCATTCAGGATGTATTGGTCAGAAGAGCAAGAATGCAGGGTTTCAATGCTTGTTGGGTTCCGGGAACAGATCACGCATCTATTGCAACAGAAGCAAAAGTTGTAGCGAAGCTGAAAGCTGAAGGAATCAATAAGAAAGATATTACAAGAGAAGAATTTCTAAAGCATGCTTGGGAATGGACTGATAAATACGGAGGAACTATTCTTGAGCAACTGAAAAAATTAGGTTGTTCTTGTGATTGGGACAGAACCAGATTTACTTTGGAAGATAATCTGTCCAAATCTGTAATCAAGGTTTTTGTTGATCTTTATAACAAAGGATTAATTTATCGTGGTTACAAAGTCGTTAATTGGGATCCAGAAGCTCAAACGAATATTTCTGACGAAGAAGTAATTTTCAAAGAGCAAAATGGAAAATTATTTTATCTCAAATATAAAATCGAAGGCACAGAAGATTTCTTAACTGTTGCAACGACTCGTCCCGAAACTATTTTTGGCGATGTTGCAGTTTGTGTTAATCCAAATGACGAAAGATACCAGCATTTGAAAGGTAAAAACGTAATTGTTCCAATTGTAAATCGTGTAATTCCAATTATCGAGGATGATTATGTTGATATCGAATTCGGAACTGGAGCTTTGAAAATTACTCCGGCTCACGATATTAATGATTACGAAATCGGACAAAGGCATAATTTGCCAATCATCGATTCTATGGATAATGACGCAGTTCTTAACGAACACGGAATGCATTATCAGGGAATGGGAAGATTCACAGTAAGAAAAGAAATAGCTAAAGAACTAGAAAAAAATGAACTTCTGCTAAAAGCCGAAGATTATGTGAATAAAGTTGGAACTTCTGAAAGAACAGGCGCTGTTATCGAACCGAAAATCTCTGTCCAATGGTTCCTGAAAATGTCCGAAATGGCAAAGCCTGCTTTGGATGTTGTGATGGATGATACCATCAAATTCCATCCTGACAAATTCAAAAATACATACCGTCATTGGATGGAAAATGTTCACGATTGGAACATTTCTCGTCAGCTTTGGTGGGGACAACAGATTCCGGCGTTCTATTATGGAACTGGCGAAAATGATTTCGTAGTCGCTGAAAATATTGACGACGCTGTAAAATTAGCTCAAGAAAAAACTTCCAACTTCCAACTTCAGGCTTCTGACCTGAAGCAAGACGAGGATGCATTAGACACTTGGTTCTCATCTTGGTTGTGGCCGCTTTCGGTTTTTAAAGGTATTTTAGATCCAGAAAATAAAGACATCAACTATTATTATCCAACTTCAGATTTGGTAACAGGTCCGGATATTATTTTCTTCTGGGTTGCCAGAATGATTATGGCTGGATTGGAATATAGAAAAGACGTTCCGTTCAAGAATGTTTATTTCACCGGAATCGTGAGAGATAAGCAAAGAAGAAAAATGTCTAAGCAACTAGGAAATTCGCCAGATCCAATCGATTTGATTGAAAAATATGGAGCAGATGGCGTTCGTGTAGGAAGTTTGTTGAGTTCTGCAGCAGGAAATGATCTTTTGTTTGATGAAGATTTGATGTCGCAAGGAAGAAATTTCGCTACGAAAATCTGGAATGCTTACAAATTAATCCAAGGTTGGAAGCGTAACGAAAATATCAAAGCAAAAGAGTTTGATAAACAGACGATTAATTGGTTTGGAGAACAATTGAACAAAACAATTGGCGAAATTGAAGATCAGTTCTCAAAATTCAGGATTTCCGATGCATTGCATTTGGTTTATAAACTGATTTGGGACGATTTCTGTGCTTGGTATTTGGAAGCAATCAAACCAAATTTCGGGGAAGCAATCAGCGAAGAAGTTTATCAAAAAACGATTGCTTATTTCGAAGAATTGATGAAACTGTTGCATCCATTTATGCCTTTCTTATCAGAAGAATTGTGGCAAAATATCTCAGAAAGAAGTGTTTCCGAAGCATTGGTCATTGCGCAACAGAAAAAATCAGAACCTTATAATGAAGATAAAATTAAGGATTTTGATTTTGCTAAAGAAGTAATTTCTGGCGTTAGAAATTATCGTCAATCCAAAGGAATTTCGCCAAGAGAAACTGTTGAAGTTTTTACGAATGTTTCCGAATTGGCAAATGCTGAGGTAATTCAGAAATTGGCTAATATTTCAGAAATTAATTTCAATCAAAAAACAGATAAACCAAGTTTTACATTTTTAGTTGGAGCGAATGAATTCTCTATTCCATTGAGTGAAAATCTTGATCTGGGCGAAGAAAAAGAAAAAACTGAAGAAGAAATCAAATATCTGAAAGGTTTCTTGATCTCTGTTGATAAGAAATTATCGAATGAAAAATTCGTTGCGAACGCAAAACCAGAAGTGGTAGAAATCGAGCGTAAAAAACAAAAAGATGCGCTGGATAAAATTGCGCTTCTTGAAGAAAAACTGAAAAGTTTGTAATTTTTATTAATACCTAATTTGTAAAAATTAGAATAACCTTATAAAACTTATAATGAAAAATAGATTATCACTCTCCATTATAAGTTTTATAGTATGTAGTTTTTTACATTCTTGCAAAGGTTATGATTACCGAGGATGGAATAATTATCCTAAATATAATTCTTATTTGATAGTCAAATTGAATGAAGACTTTAACAAAGTTTTAAATTGTTCTGTTAATGGATATAGTTGGAGTATTAAAAATGAAAAAGCATTTAACAATATCAGATTTTTAGAAAAAATTCAACAAAATCAAAATTGCTCAGAAATATGGAATTTTAAAGCCTTTAAAATTGGAAAAGATTCGATTGTTTTTGAATATAGAAAAGGCGCTGATGTTGTTGTCAGGAACACAATAATCGTTGAGGTAGAATAGACTTCTTTTTATAAATTTAAAAAAACTTCGGACATTAATTTTTGACTTCCGATTTTATAAAATGACTCACATAGAAAACATTAAAAAATTATTCTCCCGCGACTTCGTAGAAAATCCATTGTTGGAAACCTACGAAGCCGGGAAAATTCATATATCATCAGGGAAAATTGTAGCTAGTGATGCTTTGATTTCGCCTGATCATTCGGCTTTTAATCAGGAATTTCCAAAAGGTGATTTTACGGTTTTGGTTCATAAAGAAAGAGAATCCAATTGTATTGCTTACGCAGAAATTGTATTTGATAAAAATCAATTGGCTGAAAATTGGGCTTTGGCTCTTTGTGATAATCAAAATATAAACGATCTGAAAGACGAAGAAATCTACGGTTTCCTTGTAGAGTCCGGAATGGGAACTTTTATGGATAAGGAAGCTCAAGTTTCTCTGAATGCTTTAGAGCAAGATCTTTTTCATAAAAAAGGCGCTGATTTTATGGGAATTTATGAAGAATTTTTCCATTCTCATTTTTTTGATGAAAAAGGTGCTATAGATCAGTTTGCGGTTTTGAAACCTTATGATAACAAACCGGAAAATATTGTCGCATTTGAAACGGGTTATGGTGAAGGATTTTATGCAACGTATATTGGTTATTCTAAAGATAATCAGCCAGTTAAATTAATTTCAGAATTTATAGAAATCAAAGCAGATTAATTGATTACATTAGCCAAGATGAAATTGCAAATATTGCGTTCTGATGATAATAATGCCAATTACAAATGAAACTAAGTAACATAAAACCAAATATAGTAGTTGTCGGGAGTTCTTCTATAGATCTTGTTCTGAAGACTTCAAAAATCCCGACCGCCAATAATACGGTTCTGGCAGAGAGTCTAAAAAGTTTTTTAGGTGGCAAAGGTGCAAACCAGGCCATTGCGACTTCACGTTTAGGAGCTCAGACTTACTTTATAAGCCGTGTCGGCATGGATCCGTTCGGGCAACAGGTACTCAGAAACCTGAATGACGAAGCGGTAAATGTAGCTTATGTGGTAGAAGATGAAGATGAGGACACAGGTACAGCATATGTCACAGCATCTGACGAAGGGAATGCTATAACAGTAGTGCCTGCTGCTAATTATAAATTATCTCCCAAAGATATAGCGGAAGCAGAAAAATATTTACTAGCCGCAGATCTGATTTTGACTCAGCTGGAAATACCCATGCAAACTGTTGAATTTTTATTCAAAAAAGCGGAGACTCTAAATAAAAAAATAGGAATATATGCAGCTCCTGCAAGCCGCCTTTCTGACGAAATCATTCAGTATGCAAGTTTTATCGTAGCCAAAAGTACGGATCTGGAAATAATTTTCGGAGAAGGTAACCGGGAGGACATCATCAAACATCTGCCAAATAAACTTTTTGTAAGAGACGGTGCCAACAGCACCAGCTATTTTGATGGCAAAGAAATGAAATACTTCCGCAAAAATCCAAGCACCGAAGCTCATAATATGGGATTGGGAGATGCTTTTACATCGGGATTTTCTATTGCACTACTTCACGGAAACTCAATCGAAGACTGCGTAAAGTTTGGGAACGATGTTGCGCTAAAGGCAGCAGATTACAGAGGCTCTCAAAAAGGATTGCCATACTTGGAAGATTTCCAAAACTGATATTGCCTGCATATCAAATTCTAACCTGTTAGCCAATCATATTTTTTACTTTTATAAAATGATTAGCTCATATCATTTTAGATGAAACGTATTGACATTATAACAAAAGACCATTACAGCTTAGCAGCGCATCTTTTCGAACCGCAGATTTCAAATCAAAAAGTTTTACTGATCAATTCGGCCACTGGTGTTAAACAGCAGATTTATTTTTCAGTGGCGCAGTTTTTTGCAGATCACGGTTTTACTGTAATTACATATGATTATCGAGGCATCGGGCTTTCCAAGCCTCACAAGATGCGTGGTTTCGAAGCATCTATGAGAGTGTGGGGAACTACAGATTACCAAGCTTTGACCGATTATATCAAGAGTAATTTTGAGGATTATAAAAAATACTGTCTCGGACATTCCGTGGGTGCACTGATCTTAGGCATGAATCCAGACTCGGAAATATTTGAAGAATTTATTTTTGTCGGTACCCAAAATGCTTTTGTAGGAAATCTCAGATTAAAAACAAAAATAGAAGCTTATTTGGGTTTCGGAATCGTACAACCTCTGTTTACAGTATTGTTAGGCTATTTTCCCGCCAGTTGGTTTGGCTTAGGTGAAAGCTTGCCTTCCGGAAGCGCTTTTGATTGGAGAATCCTGATCCTGAATAAAAAATCAACGAACAATCTGTTGGAAAAATCTGCGGATTTTTCAAAAAAATTGAAACAAAAGGTTTTGGTCATCTGGGCAGAAGATGATGCGTGGCTCACCGAAAAGGGAGTAAAATCTCTTCTCGAAAATACTTACGCAAATCTCCGCCCTACTTACAGACACATTTATACCTCGGAGTCTGAGAAAGGTGAAATAGGACATGTCAACTTTTTCAGAAGCTACAACAGGAAACTCTGGAAAATCCTTCTAGAAAGATTAGAAGTAGACACCAGATATTAAAACTTAGGCATCAATTTTAACATCAATGACCTAGATTTGAAAAAATATCATTAAACACTTTTCAATTATTTAGTACAAAAAGGATTCTCCACATTTGTAATTTAATCTAATAATTTAAAATGGAGTTAATACACAAAACAATTAACTTGGTTAAAGAAAAACTGGAAGGGACAGAATCCGGACACGATTGGTTTCACATCGAACGTGTATGGAAATTAAGTCTTAAAATCCAGGAAAAGGAAGGTGGAGATAAACTGATAATTGAGTTAGCTGCACTTCTTCACGATATCGCAGACGCCAAATTCCATAATGGTGATGAAACTTTGGCTTCAAAAATTGTTCGTAATTTTCTTACAGAACAGAATCTAGATCCTAGTGTTATGGAGAAGGTTATTTTTATCATAGAAAATATGTCTTTCAAAAACAGAAATGACGCACCGGAAAACCTGCCTCTAGAACTGAAAATAGTGCAGGATGCCGATAGGCTGGATGCAATCGGCGCTATTGGCATTGCTAGGACTTTCAATTTTGGTGGCTATAAAAACAATCTGATGTACCATCCTGACATCAAACCCAAACTTAATCAAACAAAGGAAGAATATAAAAAATCGAACGGAACTACCATCAACCATTTTTACGAAAAGCTACTCCTTCTGAAAGATCTTCTCAATACAGATACTGCAAAAAATATTGCAGATCATAGACATCAGTTTATGCTGCAATTTCTGGAAGAATTTTATAATGAGTGGAATGTCAATTTATAATTGGAGATAAACTATTATCTTTGCGGGGATGATAATATTCCTCATACTAATTTTTCTGATTATTGCGCTTTTTCTGTCCGGGATTCGTTCAGAAAAGTGGAATCTGTGGAGCAAGGTCGCCAGAATTATAATTACAATTTCTGCTGCTGCTTATTTTACATTTTGGTTTGTAGAAAAAAGCGTGTCCCAGTTTTTGGAAAACTCGCTTGCCGTACAGGTCATTAATTATCTTCCCCAGCCTATTGATTTTTATATTATTCGGGTTCAGGATGATAATGGTGTCCAAAGTTACAGTTCTAAACACCTAGGGCAGATCCGTCCGGAATATTTCCGAATAGAATATCTTAATATGCAAAAATCCGACGAATTTTGGGTCGCTGGATATATCGGAAAAGAAAAGATGGTTTATTTTTCGCAGATTGCTGTTCCCAATAAAAATGAGGATAAAATAGTGGAGGTAAGAAATTACATCAATCACAGTCTGAAACTGTCAGCCATTGCGGCAGATAATGTATCAAAACTTAAATACGATAATATAAAGCTGAGCATCTGGGTAACTTTGGATCTGCTTCTGATTTTTCTGAACGCCGTTTTATTACTCAGAAGAAGAAAATAAATTTACAATCTAGAATATAAACTTTCCGTTAAGTTAACAGCGTCTTGTCGGACTAACGGAAAGTTTTTGTTTTTTATCTGTTCAAAAGTTTGGCAACTTCTGGTGCTGCATAAGTGAAAATCATATCTGCTCCAGCGCGTTTGATGCTGGTTAAACTTTCTATCAATACTTTATCATTATCTAACCAACCGTTTTGGGCAGCCGCTTTCAGCATTGCATATTCTCCACTGACTTGATAAACAGCGATTGGTTGCGTGATGAGTTCACGGATTTTTGAAACGATATCCAGATAAGGCATTCCGGGTTTTATCATAATAATATCTGCACCTTCTTCTACATCTCTCAAAGCTTCATCAATCGCTTCACGGGAATTATGGAAATCCATCTGGTAAGTTTTTTTGTCAGCAGGAATTTCTTGGGCATCAACAGGCGCACTGTCCAAAGCACTTCTGAAAGGTCCATAAAAAGCACTTGCATATTTGGCTGCGTAAGATAAAATTCCAACATCTGTAAATCCGTTCTCTTCCAAACCTTCTCGCATTGCCAAAACGCGGCCGTCCATCATATCGCTTGGTGCTAAAATGTCTGCTCCGGCTTCTGCTAAAGAAATTCCCATTTTTGTGAGTGCTTCTACCGTAGAATCGTTATCAATTTTTCCGTTTTTGATAATCCCGTCGTGACCATACATTGAATATGGATCCAGCGCTACATCGGGCATTATTACAACTCCAGGAACTGCATCTTTGATAGCTTTGATAGTGGTTTGCATCAATCCGTTTGGATTCCAAGCTTCTTTTCCTGTATTATCTTTCAAGTTATCTGAAACCTTCATATAAAGATTGACCGCCTTGATTCCCAAATTATAATTTTCTTTAACAGTTTGTACGGTTAAATCTAAACTTTGCCTAAAAACACCAGGCATCGAGGAAATGGCTTCTTTTTTGTTATTACCTTCCATAACAAACATTGGCAACACCAAATCGTTTGTTGTAAGGTTAGTTTCACGAACTAGACTTCTGATAGAATCGTTGGCTCTTAGTCTTCTGTTTCTTGAAATCATTTTTTAAAATTTTATGCAAATTTACTTATACTTTCGCGGATAGACTATTGCATATAAATTTTATTTAAAATATATTTGTATTAATTGTTTAGATACACGCCAAAGCGAATGAAAAAATTTCTATTCTTTATTATATTTACGGTAGTTTCAATTGGATTTTCGGGAGAAATGAAGGCTCAGTCTACTCGTATCATCGGAGGACAAAGATCGGATGACGGTATTCTTGTAGCTTATCCAAATCCTACAAAAGATGTCCTAATCCTAAAATCAAAAGATGATTCTGCTAAAATCAAAACCGTCACTTTCTTTTCGATTTTGGGTGCACAGGTTGCAGAATATGCAATAAACAGTAACAATGCCGAGTTGAGGCTGGACAAATTACGTCCGGGAAAATATCTAATGAGATATCTTTTGGATGATAACACACAGAAAATCACACAGATCATCAAACAGTAAGTTTAGTTTTTAAAATATATTGCCGGTTTTTTAGCCGGCATTTTTTAATTCATCTTTCAGTTGCGTAAATTTGCCGTAACCAAGAAAATTAAATTATGGGAAAATTAATTACTTTAGTTTTTATCATTTTATTCCAAGCTATCAACGGTCAATTCAGGAATTCTTTGTACGATAACCAACAGCTAAATATTTCTTTAAAAGGCGGCTTGGATTTTCCTTCTTATGACAATCAATCCAAATTCATAGATTACAAGTACAATCTAAATCTAGGAACCTCTTTTGACTATTATTTCAACTGGATTGGACTTGGAATTGATTTCGATTATCTTAAAAACAAACCGAAGAACACTTATCCAACAGAAAATGTATACAACGGAACTACTCCACTTTCTAATATCCATTTAAATGAGAATAATGTTGAAAGGTTATTTCTTGGAATTGGTCCCAACTTCCGATATGTGATGAATGATAATCTGAGTCTAGCTTTCAAATTAAAAGGTGGAATTTCTAATATCAAAGGTGGCGAAACATCATTAATGGCAAATAATTACAATCTTAATTTTCATAATGGATACAACGGAAAAAACATTCTAACGGGAAAAGGTCAGATTGAATTAAATTGGTTTTTTTCAGAATATGTTGGGCTGAATATTGGTGGTTATTATATTCAGCATTTTAAAGCTAATGATCAAATTAAAAATAATTCTGTTGCGGGATATATTCCTTTTACGGAAAACAACAATCGTTATAATATTAATCCTTCAGCTCTTGAAATCAGAAATAAAAGTCTTGAACATGAGATTCATTCAGCTGGAGTTTTTGCTGGCTTGACTTTCAGAATTCCGACCGGTGGTTCTGAACCCAATTATGGTTTATCAGTTATTGCCCGAGATAAAGAAACGGGTTTAATTTTGCCTGATACCTTTGTAGAACTTTTTAAAAACGGGAAACGTATTTATTTTGCAAGAACCAATTCGCAGGGTGTCGCTTTTTTCAAAAATATCAAACCAGATAATTACGAAATCAAAGGAAGTCTTTATAATATAGACCTCATCTCCAATAAAGCAGACAAAGATGAATTTGTAAGAAATTCCACCATCAAAAAAGAGATATCAACCGATGCTGAAATGTTCTTTGTGAAAGGTCAGGTGACTATCTGTAATTCCAAAAATCCTTTACGAGATGTAACTGTTGTCGTAAAAAATAATGAAACTGAAATCTATCAAGAAATAAAAACAGATGCTGATGGAAAATTTCATTTCAAAGCAGACAAGAATTCAACGTACACCATTTATGGTAAAAAAGGAAATTACTTTTCCCAAACAGAAATGGTGACTTCTAAAAAAGTAGATAGAACGAATACACTTTTTCTAAATCTCCAAGTTTGTATGGAAGAAACTACGTGTGGAAAGCAAATTAACCTGAAGAATATTCATTACGACTTGGATAAATATTTTATCCGTGAAGATGCAAAAGCCGAGCTTAATAAATTGGTTCAGTTTATGAAAGATAATCCCAAAATTAGCGTAGAATTATCTTCTCATACTGACTCGCGAGCTTCTGATGATTATAATAAAACACTTTCGCAGAATCGCGCCAATGCAGCAGTGGATTATTTAGTTTCCAAAGGAATAAGTAACACGAGACTAAAGCCAATCGGATATGGAGAAACTCGGCTTCTGAATCGATGCACTAATGGCATAGATTGTTCAGAAGAACAACATCAAACCAATAGAAGAACAGAAATGAAAGTTATCTGTCCTTGATAAAAAAGTATTTTTTGTAGATGAAAAAACCTATTATTGCACCAAAAGTATTGAGAATCACATCATCTATATCTGCCATGCCGCGATTAAAGTAGAACTGAGAAAATTCTAAGATATTTATGATTATAAAAAAAGAGATGACCATCCATCTGAATTGATTTAATTTTGGATAAAGTATGCCTAAAAAACCATAAGGAATAAAAAGAATGATGTTTCCAAAAATATTTTTGATAAACTCTATCTTATTCCATTTGATGACATTTGTTGTATAATCATTGATAGTTTCAAACGGTACAGTTTTTATTTCGAAAAGTATCGTTGGAGAATATCGAAAAGATGCAAAAAACAACAGGTATAAAATCCAAATTGTATAAACATTAATAAAAACAGGATAATACCTATTAACAAACAACCTCATTAAAAATAAATTTGACCCTATAAAATTATTCAAAAAAAATGAAAACAAGTACAATAAAAGCATTCGGAACACAAGCTGCCGAAAATGATCTGGAATTATTAACCATAGAAAGAAGAGAAGTTCAGCCAAAAGACATCGAAATCGACATCTATTACTGTGGCGTTTGCCATTCTGACCTTCATACAGCAAGGAATGATTGGGGTGGAACGGTTTACCCAGCAGTTCCAGGACATGAGATTGTGGGAAAAGTGTTGCAAGTAGGAAGCGATGTTACCAAATTCAAAGTTGGAGATCTAGTCGCCGTAGGTTGTATGGTAGATTCTTGCCGAACTTGTCATAGTTGTGAAAAGGATTTGGAACAATTCTGCGAAAATGGATTCACTGGAACTTACAATGGGAAAGATAAATACTTTAAAGAAACCAGAACCTTCGGTGGTTACTCTGAGTCTGTGGTTGTAGATGAGCATTTTGTGTTAAGCCTTCAGGAGAATCTTGATATGGCTGCTGCTGCACCACTTCTTTGTGCTGGAATCACGACTTGGTCACCGCTTAAGCATTGGAATGTGACAGAGAACTCTAAAGTTGCTGTTGTAGGTTTGGGAGGCTTAGGTCACATGGCAATCAAATTAGCAAAAGGTTTGGGTGCAGAAGTTACTTTGTTCTCCAGAACTCCAGGGAAAACAGACGATGCCAAACAACTGGGTGCAGACCACGTGGTTATCTCTACAGATGAGGATCAAATGAAATCTGTTTTCAATAAGTTTGATTTGATTATCGATACAGTTCCTTATGAGCACGATATCAATCCTTATATGAATACTTTGACCCTAGACGGAACATTAGTCCTGGTAGGTCTTATTGGAGAATTTGAAAATAATGCTGTTAGTACAAGGCCGATGATTTCCAAAAGACGTTCTGTGGCAGGTTCATTGATTGGAGGCATCAAAGAAACTCAGGAGATGTTGGATTTCTGTGGAGAGAAGAATATCGTTTCTGACATCGAAATTATCAACATCCAAGATATCAATGATGCTTACGAAAGAATGTTGAAAAGTGATGTGAAATACAGATTCGTCATCGATATGAAAAGTTTGAAGAATTAATTTCAATACAAATAATAAAAAGAGAGAACATCGGTTGGTGTTCTCTCTTTTTTGTTAAAACTATTTTATCTTTTTAGCGTTGATTTCAAAACTTTCAATTTCCCATCAATCTTCTCATCGATTTTCAATCCTAGAATGTCAGCAACCAAAGGATAAACATTAATATTGTCAAACTCATCAATTATCAAATCATTCTTGAACGCTGGTCCCCAAGCGAAGAAAGTCGCTTTCATTTCTGGGACAGCTCGTGGGTCGTATCCGTGTTTCCCAACTGATGTTTTTCTTCCTTTTTCTAAGAATATCTTCGGCGCTTTTGGGATTAATATAATTTGTCCGATTCTATTGTACTTATCATCTCTTGTCGCGAAGTGAAGGTATTTTGGTAATCTTTTATCCAAATAAACTTCATAATCGTCGGGTTTATTGGCTTTCAATTCCTTATAAACAGCTTTTACCTCATTAGCATTTTTAACATAAACTCTCAGCAAAGTTTGAGAATTATAATAATCAAATCTGTTTTTATCCAATAAAATTGAAGGAATGTCAAGCGGATTTCCTCCATCAACTTGTATCATTCCGTGGTCTGAAACGAAGATGAAATTGACATTCCTCAAACCTAAATCATCTACTTTTTGAACTAACTCTCCAATCGCATCATCAACCAAATGAACAGCCGACTCTGTCTCTTTTGCATCTGGACCGTAATGATGTCCGGCACCATCCACTTCAGGAAAATATAGAGAGATAAAATGCGGACGTATCTCTTCCGGAAGCTTCAACCAATTAATCACTTTATTGACTTTTTCTGAAGGCGAAAATTTTTCATGATAAGGATAATAGTATGTCGGTCTAATGCCGCCTGCATCACTGGCAGAACCTACCCATTGCAAAGAAGCACTTACCATATTTTGTTTTTCTGCCAAACTCCATAAAGGAACTCCGCCGTACCAAGAGCCATCTTCTGCATTCTTGCGATTGCTCATTGCGTAAGGTTGTTTTCTTTTATAATCGTAGAAAAAGTTATCAATTAAACCGTGGTGAGATGGATATAAACCCGTAATCAAAGTCCAATGATTGGGGAAAGTAATACTTGGATAACTTGGCAACATTGCTTTTGCCTGAACACCTTGATTTGATAGTTTTAGAAGATTTTCAGCATTATATTTCTTGGCATAATCATATCGGAAACCGTCTGTAGAAATCATAATAACGTAAGGTTTCTGCATTGCTTCTTCACTATTGAATCGATTTGAGATGACGATTTGAGTTGTATCTACAATTCCTTTCTGAGAGAATATCATTAATGATAAGAATAGCTGCAGAAAAATTAATATCTTCTTCATTATAAAAAATTTTGACAAAGGTAGTTTCTGAGATTCCAACTGGAAAAAATGTTGAGTTAATAAAATATTAAACCTAAACAAAAATCCCGATTCAAATAAATGAATCGGGATTTGTATGTTAAGCGAAAAATCTTAAGCTTGAACGTTGTTACCTCCTAATACGAAAGGCTCAACTTCTTTAATTTCGCCAAATTGTTGCTCGTAATTAGTGATGTTTTGTTGCAATGCAGCTAAAACTCTTTTTGCATGAAGGGGAGCCAAGATTACTCTTGATCTAACTTTAGCCTGCTGAACGCCTGGCATAAGTTGGATAAAATCTACCACGAATTCTGAAGGTGAATGGTTTACTAAAGCTAAGTTAGCATAAACACCAGCTGCTACCATTTCGTTAAGCTCGATATTGATGTTGTTTGGATCTTGATTTTGATTGTTGTCCATGTTTTTTTAATATTTTAAATTACAGATTGCAAGATAATAGATGATAGACTAATAGACAAGAGAAATTATTATTAAATTAAAATCAATTATCTATCAGTCTATTACCTAAAAGTCTTTACTAGTTAATATCTTCAAATTCTTTTCTAGAACCCACGATAACGTTTTGATACTCCTTAAGACCTGTACCTGCAGGAATTCTGTGTCCTACAATTACGTTTTCTTTTAGACCATTCAAGAAGTCGATTTTTCCAGAAACTGCCGCTTCATTAAGAACCTTGGTTGTTTCCTGGAACGATGCAGCAGACATGAATGATTTGGTCTGTAATGCTGCTCTTGTAATACCTTGTAATACAGGAGTTGCAGTTGCAGGAAGCGCTTCTCTCACTTCTACCAATGCCTGGTCTTCTCTCTTAAGCTTGGAGTTCTCATCTCTCAATTCTCTTGCAGTAATCATCTGTCCTGCTTTGAACTCTTTAGAATCTCCTGGTTCTACAACCACTTTAAGTCCGAAAACTCTGTTGTTCTCTTCCAAGAAATCATATTTATGTTCTAAAGCACCTTCTAGGAACTGAGTATCTCCACCATCCACAATCGATACTTTGGTCATCATCTGACGAACAATAATCTCGAAGTGTTTGTCATCGATTTTTACCCCTTGAAGACGGTAAACCTCCTGAATCTCGTTAACCAAATATTCCTGAACCGCAGTTGGACCTTTGATTCTCAAGATATCATCTGGTGTGATAGAACCATCGGAAAGCGGATCACCAGCGTAAACGAAGTCATTTTCTTGTACCAAAATCTGGTTAGATAATTTCACAAGATATTTTTTGATTTCTCCTGTTTTAGCTTCCACGATCAATTCACGGTTACCTCTCTTGATTTTACCGTAAGATACTACACCGTCAATTTCCGTCACTACCGCAGGGTTAGAAGGATTTCTCGCTTCGAACAATTCGGTTACTCTCGGAAGACCTCCGGTGATATCCCCTGCTTTTGCAGATTTTCTCGGGATCTTGATTAATATTTTACCAGCCTTAATTTTCTCACCATCATTGACCATTAAGTGGGCTCCTACTGGTAAGTTATAAGCTTTCTGCTCCACACCTTTAGAGTCTACAACCTTCAATGTTGGAACAGCTTTCTTATTTCTAGATTCAGAAATTACTTTCTCTTCGAAACCAGTCTGTTCATCGATTTCCAATTGGAAAGAAACCCCTTGGATGATATCTTCGTACTCTACTTTACCTGCAGTTTCTGCAATGATAACCGCATTATATGGATCCCATCTTGCGATAAGGTCTCCTTTTTTCACTTTGTCACCTGGTTTTACAGATAGAACGGAACCGTAAGGAACGTTAGCCACCATAATTGGTGTTCTCGCTTCGTTATCCGCAACCAATCTGAATTCTGTAGAACGAGAAACAACGATGTCTGCAGAGTTTCCTTCTTCATCTTCAGACTTAATTGTTCTAACCTCATCCATCTCTACAATACCGTCACGTTTTGCAACAATACTTGGATTTTCTGAGATGTTACCAGCAGTACCCCCTTGGTGGAAAGTTCTCAGTGTTAACTGAGTTCCTGGTTCACCAATAGACTGTGCAGCGATCACGCCCACAGCTTCTCCCATATGGATGCCTTTACCTGTTGCAAGGTTACGTCCGTAACACTTCGCACAGATACCTTTCTTAGCTTCACAAGTCAATGGAGAACGAACTTCTACAGCTTCGATTCCCGCTTCCTCGATTTGCTTAGCTACAGCTTCCACGATTAACTCATCAGCGTTTGCCAATAATTCATCCGTTTCTGGGTGGTAAACGTTGTGAAGAGAAACTCTACCAAGAATTCGGTCTGAGATTCGTTCTACGATTTCATCATTTTTCTTAAGTGCAGTCACTTCTGTACCTCTCAATGTTCCACAGTCATCTTCTGTAATGATAACGTCTTGTGCAACGTCCACCAATCGTCTGGTTAAGTAACCAGCATCGGCCGTTTTAAGAGCGGTATCCGCAAGACCTTTACGAGCACCGTGGGTAGAGATAAAGTATTCTAAGATGGACAAACCTTCTTTAAAGTTTGCAACAATCGGGTTTTCGATAATCTCTGCGCCTACAGAACCTGCTTTTTGTGGTTTTGCCATCAAACCTCTCATACCGGATAACTGACGAATCTGTTCCTTAGAACCCCTCGCACCAGAATCAAGCATCATAAATACAGAGTTGAATCCGCCTTGGTCAGATTTCATTCTGCTCATAATCATTTCGGTAAGTCCGGCGTTGGTATTAGTCCAAACGTCGATTACCTGATTATAACGTTCTGTATCTGTGATAAGACCCATGTTATAGTTAGCCTTGATTTCATCTACATTCTCAACAGCCTGAGCAATCATTGCTTTTTTCTCTGCAGGGATTACGATATCGCCAAGAGAGAAAGAAAGCCCTCCTTTGAATGCATTAGAGTATCCAAGGTTTTTCATATCATCCAAGAATTTAACGGTAGTTGGGAAATCCGTATCTGCAAGGATCTGACCGATAACATTTCTAAGAGATTTCTTAGTCAATAATTCATCGATATAACCCACTTCTTTCGGTACAATCTGGTTGAAAAGGATTCTACCAACCGTTGTGTTTGTTAATCTTGTAACAATCTCTCCGTTTTCTTTGATTGGAAGACGACATCTTACTTTAGCATTAAGAGACACTTGTCCTTCAGCATAAGCAATTTCCACTTCTTCCGGAGAATAGAAAGCCAGGCCTTCTCCTTTTACTTTATAATCATCGGTAGAATGCGCTTCTTTGGTCATAAAATAAAGACCCAAAACCATGTCCTGAGAAGGTACCGTAATTGGCGAACCATTCGCAGGGTTTAGGATATTTTGTGAACCTAGCATCAATAACTGAGCTTCCAAGATTGCTTCTGGTCCAAGTGGCAAGTGTACCGCCATCTGGTCACCATCGAAATCGGCGTTGAAGGCCGTAGTTACCAACGGGTGCAGCTGAATAGCTTTACCTTCGATCATCTTCGGCTGGAACGCTTGGATACCCAATCTGTGAAGCGTAGGTGCTCTGTTCAGAAGAACCGGGTGACCTTTCATCACATTTTCTAGGATATCATAAACTACAGGCTCTTTTCTGTCGATAATTCTCTTAGCTGATTTTACAGTTTTTACAATTCCTCTTTCGATTAGTTTTCTAATGATAAACGGTTTGTAAAGTTCCGCAGCCATATCTTTTGGAAGACCACACTCGTGCAACTGAAGGCTAGGTCCTACGACGATAACCGAACGTGCAGAGTAATCTACCCTTTTTCCTAATAAGTTCTGACGGAAACGACCTTGTTTACCTTTCAATGAATCAGAAAGGGATTTCAATGGTCTGTTGGATTCCGACTTAACAGCAGAAGATTTTCTTGTATTATCGAACAATGAATCTACCGATTCCTGAAGCATACGCTTCTCGTTTCTCAAGATTACTTCCGGAGCTTTGATCTCCAATAGTCTCTTAAGACGGTTGTTTCTGATGATAACCCTTCTGTAAAGATCATTAAGATCCGACGTTGCAAAACGTCCTCCATCCAATGGAACCAATGGTCTCAATTCCGGTGGAATGATCGGAAGAACTCTCATAATCATCCACTCAGGCTTATTGATCATTCTTGTATTGGCAGCTCTAAGTGCTTCTACAACGTTCAATCTCTTAAGCGCTTCAGTTCTTCTTTGTTTAGAAGATTCGTTGTGAGCTTTGTGTCTTAGGTCGAATGACAAAGAATCTAGGTCGATTCTTTTCAGCAATTCCTCGACAGCTTCTGCTCCCATTTTCGCTACGAATTTATTCGGGTCAGAGTCATCAAGATATTGATTTTCTACAGGAAGTGTTTCCAAAACATCCAGATATTCTTCTTCAGTCAAAAATTCCTTATCATCGAAATCAGAACCATCTGCTTTCTTGGCAATACCCTGCTGGATTACTACATATCTTTCGTAATAGATAATCATATCCAATTTCTTGGAAGGAATACCTAAAAGATAACCAATTTTGTTCGGTAAAGAACGGAAATACCAGATGTGAGCCACAGGCACCACAAGGTTGATGTGTCCGATTCTCTCTCTACGTACTTTTTTCTCTGTAACTTCCACCCCACATCTGTCACAAACGATTCCTTTGTATCGGATTCTTTTGTATTTTCCACAAGCACATTCGTAGTCTTTTACAGGACCAAATATCTTCTCGCAGAACAACCCGTCTCTTTCCGGCTTGTGCGTACGGTAGTTGATCGTTTCCGGTTTTAGAACTTCTCCTCTCGATTCCTGAAGAATAGATTCCGGTGAAGCCAAACCAATAGTGATTTTATTAAATCGACTTGTTTTATTTTTATTTGACATTTTTTGATCAGATTTTAGATTTTAGATTTTAGATTTTAGATTAAATGCTACTGCACAAAAACTAAGACCATCTAAAATTCATCATTTAAAATTTAAAATTATTCTTCAAGTCTTACATCAAGTCCAAGACCTTGTAACTCGTGAAGTAATACGTTGAAAGATTCTGGAATACCAGGTTCTGGCATTGCTTCACCTTTTGCGATTGCTTCATAAGTTTTTGCTCTACCAATCACGTCATCCGACTTAACAGTCAGGATCTCTCTCAAGATATTGGATGCTCCAAATGCTTCAAGAGCCCAAACCTCCATCTCTCCGAATCTCTGACCTCCGAATTGCGCTTTACCTCCTAATGGCTGCTGCGTAATCAATGAGTACGGTCCGATAGAACGTGCGTGCATCTTATCATCTACCATGTGTCCTAACTTCAGCATATAAATCACACCAACAGTAGCTGGCTGAGTAAATCTCTCCCCTGTTCCACCATCGTAAAGGTGTGTGTTTCCGAATTTAGGAAGTGCTGCCTGCTCGGTGTATTCGGTAATTTGATCTAAACTAGCTCCATCGAAGATCGGTGTTGCGAATTTTAGTCCAAGCTGCTTACCTGCCCATCCAAGAACAGTTTCGTAGATCTGACCAATATTCATACGGGAAGGTACCCCAAGTGGATTCAATACGATATCTACCGGTGTTCCATCCTCTAGGAACGGCATATCTTCTTCACGAACGATTCTTGACACAATACCTTTGTTACCGTGACGACCAGCCATTTTATCACCCACATTCAGTTTACGTTTCTTAGCGATGTAAACTTTAGCTAATTTGATGATACCAGCCGGAAGCTCGTCTCCGATAGATAATGCAAATTTCTCACGGTTTTTAACCCCGGAAAGATCATTGTATTTAATTTTATAGTTGTGAATCAATTGCTTGATCAATTCATTCTTGTCTGCATCAACAGTCCAGTCTGCGCCACTGATGTTTACATAATCCTCAACAGACTGAAGCAACTTCAAAGTAAACTTAGTTCCTTTTCCGATCATTTCTTCTTGAAGGTCATTTTTCACCCCTTGAGACGTTTTACCGGAAACCAACGTGTTTAGTTTGTCAATCAAAGTGTTTCTTAAGTCATCGAACTTAGCTTTATAAGTATTTTCGATTTCTTCCAGTTTGATTTTCTCTTCGCTTCTTTTCTTTTTGTCCTTGATGTTTCTGGAGAACAATTTTTTGTTGATTACAACACCTCTAAGAGAAGAATCTGCTTTAAGAGAAGCATCTTTTACATCACCCGCTTTATCCCCGAAAATCGCTCTAAGAAGTTTTTCTTCCGGAGTAGGATCAGATTCACCTTTTGGTGTGATTTTCCCGATAAGGATATCGCCAGGCTTCACTTCTGCTCCGATACGGATCATACCGTTCTCATCAAGATCTTTAGTGGCTTCTTCAGAAACGTTAGGAATATCTGCTGTCAGTTCTTCCATACCTAGTTTGGTATCACGAACTTCAAGAGAATACTCATCTACGTGGATTGAAGTAAACCAGTCCTCACGAACTACTTTTTCATTGATTACAATCGCATCCTCGAAGTTATACCCTTTCCAAGGCATGAAAGCAACTACTAAGTTTCTACCAAGAGCTAATTCTCCGTTTTCAGTTGCATAACCGTCACAAAGCACCTGTCCTTTTTCCACTGTGTCCCCCACTCTTACGTTAGGTCTCAGTGTAATAGTTGTACTCTGGTTTGTTTTTCTGAACTTAGTTAATTTATAAGTCTTAGTTGCAGAATCGAAGTTTACCAAATCATCTTCTTCGCTTCTTTCATACTTAATAACAATTCTTTCAGCATCTACATATTCCACTACTCCATTTCCTTCTGCATTGATAAGGATTCTAGAATCTTTCGCAACTTGCTTTTCCAGACCTGTACCCACGATTGGCGCTTGTGGCTTCAATAATGGAACGGCCTGACGCATCATGTTAGAACCCATCAAAGCACGGTTCGCATCATCATGTTCCAAGAAAGGAATCAATGAAGCGGAAATACCGGAAATCTGGTTTGGGGCAACGTCAATCAAATCTACTTGCTGAGGCTCTACTACAGGATAATCCCCATCCAAACGAGCGATAATTCTATCCGTTTCGAAGTTACCATCATCACTCAAAGCAACGTTAGCCTGAGCAATTACTCGGTTTTCTTCATCCTCCGCATTAAGATAAATTGGCTTAGCCTGAAGATCTACTTTTCCATCCTCTACTTTTCTATAAGGTGTTTCGATGAAACCAAGGTTGTTGATTTTCGCATACATCCCAAGAGAAGAGATCAAACCGATGTTTGGTCCTTCCGGCGTTTCAATCGGACAGATACGTCCGTAGTGTGTATGGTGAACGTCACGAACCTCGAAACCTGCTCTTTCTCTTGATAAACCACCAGGTCCTAGCGCAGATAATCTACGCTTGTGCGTGATTTCTGACAATGGATTGGTCTGATCCATAAACTGAGAAAGCTGGTTAGTTCCGAAGAACGAGTTAATAACAGACGTCAAAGTCTTGGCATTAACCAAATCTACCGGTGTAAAGATTTCGTTATCTCTAACATTCATTCTTTCCTTAATAGTTCTTGCGATTCTGGAAAGACCAACACCAAACTGACCAGACAATTGCTCGCCCACAGTTTTGATACGTCTGTTAGAAAGGTGGTCAATATCATCTACCTCAGCTTTGGAATTAACCAATTCAATTAGGTGTTTTACGATTGCGATGATATCTTCCTTGGTCAGTACTTCCGTCGTTTCCGGAATATTAAGACCTAATTTTTTATTTAATCTGTAACGACCAACTTCACCCAAAGAATAACGCTGCTCAGAGAAGAATAATTTTTCAATGATTCCTCTTGCAGTTTCCTCATCCGGTGCATCAGCGTTTCTCAGCTGACGGTAGATGTACTCCACTGCTTCTTTTTCAGAGTTAGTCGGGTCTTTTTGTAGTGTATTTTGGATGATAGAGAATTCATTAGAATTTTCTTTGTGAATCAGGATAGACTTAACGCCTGAATCCAAAATAATATCAAGGTGTTCTTTTTCAAGAACAGTTTCTCTATCCAAGATGATTTCGTTTCTTTCGATAGAAACTACTTCACCCGTATCTTCGTCTACGAAATCCTCGAACCAAGTGTTCAGTACTCTCGCAGCAAGAGTTCGGCCTTCTACTTTCTTAAGGGCAGCTTTGGAAACTTTCACTTCCTCAGCAAGATCGAAGATCTGAAGGATTTCCTTATCAGATTCATAACCGATTGCTCTAAGTAAAGTTGTTAAAGGTAATTTTTTCTTACGGTCGATATAGGCGTACATTACGCTGTTGATATCGGTTGTAAATTCCATCCAAGATCCTTTGAAAGGGATAATTCTTGAATAGTAAAGTTTAGTTCCGTTGGCGTGGTAAGTCTGTCCGAAGAATACACCAGGTGAACGGTGAAGCTGCGTTACGATTACCCTTTCAGCACCATTAATGATGAAAGATCCGCTTGGCGTCATATAAGGAACTGGACCTAGGTAAACATCTTGCACAACAGTCTGGAAATCTTCATGTTCCGGATCTGTACAATATAGTTTAAGTCTAGCTTTAAGAGGAACTGAATAAGTCAAACCTCTTTCCACACACTCATCAATAGAGTAACGTGGAGAATCTACAAGATAATCCAAAAACTCCAATACGAATTGGTTTCTGGAATCTGTAATTGGAAAATTTTCCTGAAATGTTTTGTAAAGCGATTCTTTTTGTCGCTCTTCAGGAAGTGTGTCTAGCTGGAAAAATTCCTTGAAAGACTGGATTTGGATGTCCAAAAAGTCAGGAGTTTCGATTTTACCTTTTGCAGAAGAAAAGTTAATTCTCGGAGTACCTTGAACTTTAGGAGCGGCCTGTGTTTTACTCATAAAATTATAAGAAAAATGGGTTAAAAAATATTTTGATTAAAAAAATATCAGAAAGAAGAAAGAGAAAGAGAAAAAAGAAAGACTATGATGTTTGGCGCTATCAGAATTAGTCTTGGTTCTTGATTCTTGATTCTTGATCTAATTTCTAACTGCAACGCCGGTATATCTTTTCACGGCGTAATGCAAAATATTTTTATTTATTTTGACGATAATGAGAATCAACATCTATAAAACACGAAACCTCTTTCAAAACTGAAAGAGTTGATATTCAATATTTTATTGATGTATTAATAATTATTAGCGCCAAAACGAGTGCAAATTTAGGAAAATTAATTCGCTTTCACAAGTAAAAAACCATCTCCGGAGAGATGGTCTGTTATAAAGTTTAGGCTTACTGTTAAGATTATTTGCCCAAAAAAACTTAATTTTTTTTAAATATAAATCCATCTAATTAAGTTATGATGGACCTTTTAATTATATGCAAATAAGTATTTGTAACTATTATAACATTAAGTAATTACTACAGATTGCGGTCTAAATTTGTATGCTTCATAATAGCGCTAACATCAGTGCTGACAATCAATTTTTAAAAAATTAACTAATTTTTGCTAAACAATCATTTAACTTCGCTTTCGTTTTTACTGAAACATAGCAAATAATTTTATTGTGATAAGAATTTTTTATCAATGCTTTGTTCGTCTTTATTTAATATTTAGAGATAATATACCAGTTTGTTCCATTACTCTGCACGGTTATTCCACTGTTTCCAGCTGCACCGTTTAAAGGATAATTTGTAATGCTGGCACCGTTCAAAAAAATTGGAGAATTGATGGACATTGGAATTCCGTCATAAACAATATGGTAGATTTTTCCAGGTGTATTAGCAGCGGGAGGCAGACTGATGTTGCCAGTTGCTAAAATAGTGTAGTCTGTAGATAAAAGCATTCCATTTTTAGACGCTATATTGTTATAAGAACCTGGCAAACCTCTAAAACTGCCAAGTACTCCATTATCATCTACTACTACCGTTTTAGTAGCTGTAAATGTTTGTGTTGGTTGAGGAACTACCGTCGTAGTAGCGAGCAGGGAAGATGCTCCGCCAGGAGTGGTATAGATACTGTTAGTGGCACCGGAAACTGGTAAATTTCTAATTCTGAGTGCTCCGCCAATATCTAATGTTTCTGAAGGATTTTTAACATTAAATCCGAAAAGGCCCTGATCTGTTATTTTAAACCCATAATATGTAGCTCCGCCGGCTCCGGAATGCGGAATGATATTAAAGGAATTACTCGTGAACACGTTGGGATTATTATCAACGCTAAAAATTAGACCCATATCACCACCATTAGAAATGGAACTGAAAGAACCACCACCTAAATTTTCTGCAAATCCGAACCAGGGGTTAACACCATTAACAATATTGCGGTAAGAGCCGTAAATCATCATCCCGTTTGTGGATCCCACAGCGTCGTAGACTGATAAAATTCCATTGGTAGCGTTGCCGTTGACGCTCACCCTTCCCCTTTGATAAATATCCTGATTATTGGCCGTAGCCGGCTGTCCGGTTTTCTGGTTATACCAAGGCTCCACATAATTAGCGGTAGAAGATAATTTTTGCCAAATAGTCCCGTCGAAATAATAATATCCTGCAGAAGTAACATTAATAGTTTGTCCAGCTGGAGAAGTATCCGGTAATGTGGCATACACAATGCTTCCGGTTTGAGCTGTGGTATAGTTTTTAGCGCGCAGTTGATTGCCAGTAATTCTTGGAGCTATGATACCATCAAGCTTCGCAGTATCAGCAGCAAATCCATTAACATCTAAAGTTGCAACTGGAGTCGTAGTGTTGATTCCAACATTACCACTTTGCCCTTGCAGGAAGTGGACAGACAGCGAAATAATTGAAATTGTTAATGTTTTTTTCATCATAAATTTTTCTTCAAAATTAATATATTTTTATAAAAGAAACAATGTAAAATATATGTAACCGCGCCTTAAAGTTTTTAACTTTCAAAAATTCTTTTATCAACTGATCTGCGCAGCGCTCCATTTAAAACGTTACGGAGGTTTAATAGATAAAAATTTAAGCAAAAAAAAGGAGATTGCATTGTAACAACCTCCTAATCTTCATCTAGTAAAAGAATTATTTCAATTCTACTTCAGCACCAGCTTCTTCAAGTTGCTTTTTAAGCGCTTCTGCTTCGTCTTTAGATACACCTTGCTTGATTGGAGCAGGAGCACCATCTACGATATCTTTAGCTTCCTTAAGACCAGCACCAGTTAAATCTTTTACCAATTTAACGATAGCCAATTTAGAAGCACCTGCAGACTTAAGAATTACGTCGAATTCAGTCTTTTCTTCAGCAGCTTCACCTGCACCACCTGCAGCAACTACTACAGCAGCAGCAGCTGGCTCAATTCCGTACTCATCCTTAAGGATAGCAGCTAATTCGTTTACGTCTTTTACTGTTAAGTTTACTAGCGTTTCAGCTAAATTTTTTAAATCTGACATTGTTGTAATGTTTTTTTGTTGATTATTTATCTATTTTTTTGAGTGTAATTATTCAGCAGCTGGAGCTTCTCCTTCTGCAGCAGCTTCTGGAGTTTCAGTAGCTGGAGTTTCTTCTTCAGCAGGAGTTGCAACTTCTTCAGTCGCCGCTTCTCCAGAAGCTTCAGATTTGTTTTGAAGAGCAGAAACAACTCTTTGGATTGGAGACTGAAGCAATCCGATGATTTCACCGATCATTTCTTCTCTAGACTTGATATTAACTAAAGTATCAAGGTTGTTATCTCCAACGTAGAATGTCTCTTGAACGAAAGCTGACTTAAGTGCAGGCTTCTCTTCTTTCTTTCTGAAATCCTTGATTAATTTTGCCGGAGCGTTAGCCGTTTCAGCAATCATAATCGCAGAGTTACCTTTGAAAGACTGGAACATCTCAGAGTAATCTACGCCTTCAATTTGTTCCATTGCTTTTTGCAAAAGTGTATTTTTTACAACTTTCACTTTAATATTTTGCTTGAAAGCCTGTCTTCTGAAATCAGAAGATTTACCAGCGTTCAAACCTTCTAGATCTGCTACATAAACTACTTTTGCATCCTGAAGCAAATCTTTGATCTCTTGTATCGCTACAACTTTTTGGTCTTTTGTCATTGTCTTTAGGATTAAAATTAGTTAACAGATTTAGTATCGATTGCAATTCCAGGGCTCATTGTAGAAGACAAATAGATAGACTTCACATAAGTACCTTTTGCAGCAGTCGGCTTCAACTTGATTAATGTCGAGATTAATTCCTGAGCATTTTCTTTAAGTTTAGCAGCATCAAAAGACACTTTACCGATACCAGCGTGGATGATACCATATTTATCTACTTTGAAATCGATTTTACCAGACTTTACTTCTGAAACTGCTTTCCCGATTTCCATCGTTACAGTACCTGATTTAGGGTTTGGCATAAGACCTCTTGGTCCTAACACTCTACCTAATGGTCCTAATTTACCCATTACAGCTGGCATCGTAACGATAACGTCAACATCTGTCCAACCTTCTTTGATTTTTTGTAAATACTCATCAAGACCAACATAATCAGCACCAGCTTCTTTAGCTTCTGCTTCTTTATCCGGCGTTACAAGAGCAAGAACTTTAACGTCCTTACCAGTTCCGTGAGGAAGAGATACTACACCTCTTACCATTTGGTTTGCTTTTCTTGGATCTACACCTAGTCTAACAGCGATATCTACAGACGCGTCAAACTTTGCGAAATTTACTTCTTTTACCAAAGCAGATGCTTCGTCAAGATTATAAATTTTGTTCTTTTCTACTTTGCTTAAAGCTTCTTTTTGCTTCTTCGTTAATTTTGCCATTTCTCTAAGTTTTAAGCGTTAGTTGGTTTAGTTCCTGTTACTCTCAATCCCATAGATCTAGCAGTACCTGCAACCATAGAAAGAGCTGAATCCAAAGTAAAGCAGTTAAGGTCTGCCATCTTATCTTCAGCAATCTTTTGAACCTGAGCCCAAGTTACAGCACCTACTTTGTTTCTGTTTGGTTCTCCGGAACCTCCTTTGATTTTTGCAGCATCCATCAACTGGATTGCAGCAGGAGGGGTTTTGATTACGAATTCAAAAGATTTGTCTTCGTACACAGTAATTACTACTGGCAAAACCTGCCCAGGCTTATCCTGAGTTCTTCCGTTAAATTGTTTACAAAACTCCATGATGTTCACACCTGCAGAACCCAAAGCTGGACCTACTGGTGGAGAAGGGTTAGCAGCGCCACCTTTCACCTGAAGTTTTACCATTTTAAAGACTTTTTTAGCCATTTTTTGTTTTTTAAATTTGAATAATTAATGAGTTTGGAAGCATTTATTATTCAGCAGGTTATCCATTCTCACATTAGAAAACCCACTTTTCGGTTTGCAAAAGTATTAATATTTTTTGAATCTGCAAACAGAAATTATATATTTATTGTAAATTAGTAAAAAATAAGTACTTGTATTATAGTGCAATACAACCACTCAAAAAATTTGATTTAAGTTAATTTCATTTTTGCCAAAGCAGGAAATTATACAAACTTCTATGCCAAGTTAACCATTCGTGATATGTTTCTGGAGATATGTAAGATTTCAATGGAATCTTTCTCTCCCTGAATTCTTTTTCTAAAATAGTTTTAAAATTAATAAAACGCTCATTCTCAAGACTCCCAATACTTAAGAAAAATTTTTGTTTACTAAAATTCTCTGTTTTTATTTTAGCGAACTTATCTTCTATTACATTACTGTATAGCACAGGACTAAACATCTCAACTTTTGAAAACACTTCTGGATAATCTGTCCCAATTTTGAAAGCTTGATAGCTGCCTTTTGACAAACCTGCGATGCTTTTTTTGCAAGAAAAAATTCTTTTTCTAATTCTGGTAAAACTTGATTTATCAATTCTTTTTCTATTAATGTAATCTCAGACAAAGTCTCATCTTCTAAATTTTTGTAAGAAATCTCGCTCTTTATATCATCAGAATAGTCTTACCTTGCGCAATGATACTTTTCAAAAAAACAATGAAAATCACTTTTACAGATTTTCTCAATCAATACAGAATTGAAAAAGCTTGTCATCATATTCTACAAGGTAAAAGTGTATCAGAAAGCTGTTATAGTACTGGATATAATAATATTTCTTATTTCAATAGAGCTTTCAAAAAATATGTTGGCGAAACACCTACTGAATTTAATAATGAGATGATAAAATAGAAAAACACCTAAGAAAATTCTTAGGTGTTTTTTATATTTTGTAAAAGTAATTACACTTTTTCTACTTGCATAAAGCTCAATTCCATCGGTGTTTTTCTTCCGAAGATAAGAACAGAAACTTCGATTTTCTTTTTGTCTTCAAGAATCTTTTCGATAGTTCCATTGAAACCGTTGAAAGGTCCGTCCACAACTTTTACATTTTCACCAACAGTAAAAGGGATTTCTACATCTGTAGCAAACTCGGAAAGCTCATCCATCCTTCCAAGCATTCTGTTAACCTCAGATTTTCTCATTGGAACAGGATCACCTCCTTTTGTCAGACTAAGGAAAGAAATCACACCTGGAATATTTTTAATCACGTGAGGTACTTCACCAATCAGATTCGCTTCTACCATAAGATAACCAGGATAATATGGTTTCTCTTTCGGAACTTTTTTACCGTTTCTGATTTGGATTACTTTTTCCATAGGAATAACTACTTGAGTAACATAAGAATCCATACCTAATCTGTGGATCTCGTTCTCAATATAGTTCTTAACCTTATTTTCCTGTCCGCTAATAGCTTTCAGCACATACCATTTCATATCGCTCATATGGAAAGTAATTTGGATTAGTTGAATAGATTAATAAACGTCGCAATAAAATTCTTGATAGTTACACTAAATAAAGAATCTACTCCAAATGTAAATAAAGCAAGAAGTACAGTCGCAATAGCTACAACAATTGTAGAAGACTGCAGATCTGGCCATTTAGGCCATTCTACCTTATCTTTAAATTCTGTATAAGAACCTTTTAAAAAACTAATTAATGAGCTCATATTTTATTTTTGCACGGGCACAAGGATTCGAACCCTGATCAACGGTTTTGGAGACCGGTATCCTACCATTGGACGATGCCCGTAGATTAAAAAGTTCCGAAAGCTTCCTTCCGGAACTTTTTATATTTGATTAAATTAGTCTAGGATTTCAGTTACCTGACCAGAACCAACTGTTCTACCACCTTCTCTAATTGCAAATCTAAGACCTACGTTAAGAGCGATTGGCTGAATTAGTTCTACAGTAATCTCCAAGTTATCACCTGGCATTACCATCTCAACTCCTTCTGGCAAGAAGATCTCACCTGTAACGTCAGTTGTTCTTACGTAGAACTGAGGACGGTACTTGTTGTGGAATGGAGTGTGACGTCCACCTTCTTCCTTAGAAAGGATATAAACAGATGCTTTGAATTTTTTGTGTGGTTTCACAGAATCTTTCTTAGCGATAACCATACCTCTCTTGATGTCAGTTTTTTCAATACCTCTCAACAATAGACCTACGTTATCACCAGCTTCACCTCTGTCTAAGATTTTTCTGAACATCTCAACTCCTGTAATAGTAGAAGTCAATTTCTCATCACCCATACCAACGATATCAACTGGATCTCCAGTGTTGATAACACCAGCCTCGATTCTACCAGTTGCTACAGTACCTCTACCAGTAATAGAGAATACATCTTCGATTGGCATCAAGAAAGGCTTATCAGTATCTCTTGGTGGTTGCTCGATCCAGTTATCAACAGCGTCCATCAATTCTTCAACTGATTTAAACCACTTATCATCAGAGTTTGCAGGAGATGCAGTAGCAGCAGTAAGAGCTCCTAGTGCAGAACCTTGGATTACTGGAGAGTTATCACCATCGAAATCATAAGTAGACAATAAGTCTCTCAATTCCATTTCTACTAGCTCTAACAATTCTGGATCATCTACCATATCCACTTTGTTCATGAAAACAACGATTCTAGGTACATTTACCTGACGGCAAAGTAGGATGTGCTCTCTAGTTTGTGGCATTGGACCATCTGTAGCAGCACATACAACGATAGCACCGTCCATCTGAGCAGCACCCGTTACCATGTTCTTTACATAATCCGCGTGACCTGGACAGTCAACGTGAGCATAGTGTCTTTTTTCAGTTTCGTACTCGATGTGAGCAGTATTGATAGTAATACCTCTTTCTTTTTCTTCTGGAGCAGAGTCAATAGCAGAGAAATCTTTCTTCTCAGCAAGACCTTTGCTAGCCAATACAGCAGAAATAGCTGCAGTAAGTGTTGTTTTACCATGGTCAACGTGACCAATAGTACCAATGTTCAAGTGTGGTTTGTTACGATTAAACGTTTCCTTTGCCATGATTTTAATATTTATTTATTAACTATTGTTTTTTTCGGTCTGCAAATATAACGATTTTTTGGATATTAAAAATTATTTTATAAAAAAAATAAAATTCTTATATCCAATATATCAAATACAGATCAACCTGTTTATTCTTAGGATTTGCAAATTTAAGGAAAATTTTGGATAAATAAAAGATTGTAAATCCAAGATTGATTTTATCTCGTAGATGTAATTATCAACTATAAAAATAATCTTATGAAAAAACATTTCAGACTTTATTCGCTGGCATTAGTGCTGATGACTGCATTAGCCTGCAACGATGATGACACAATGATGGAAAACCCTATTGAAGATAATCCCGCAGTCGGTCCAAATCTTATGGCTTACGGATTGACAGAGTCCAATGAATTAGTATCATTCAATGCAAATAGTCCAGGCACATTTAGTTCAAAGACATCCATCAGCAACATTCCATCTGGTGAGAGATTACTGAGTATTGACTTCCGTCCTGCTACTGGTGAACTATATGCATTGTCCAATGCCAGTAAGTTTTACATTGTGAATACCGCTTCCGGCACAGCAAGAGCAGTCGGTAACAATGCCTTTTCACCTGCAATCTCGGGAACTATTGCTTCAATTGATTTTAATCCTACTGTGGACAGGATAAGACTCGTTACTAACATTGGTCAAAATCTGAGACTGAATCCAGAAACCGGATCTGTCGCCGCAACGGACGGTAGTGTTGCAACCACTTCATCTATCACAGGAATTGCTTATACTAATAGCAAATCAGGTGCAACTACTACAACACTTTACGACATCGATGTTACAGCTGGGAAACTATTCAAGCAAGACCCTCCTAATAATGGAACCTTAGTTGAGGTAGGAAGTCTAGGCGTTTCAGTGTCTGGCCAAGTGGCTTTTGACATCAATCCTGACAATTCCACAGCTCTCGTTGCCGCTACTACAGAATCTAAAAATAATCTCTACACCATTGATCTTAATACGGGCAAAGCCACCAACATTGGTGGTCTGACACAAAAAATTATTGATTTGGCTATCCCTACTAACCCAGTAGCTTATGCCGTCGATAATTCCAATGCCCTTCAGATTTTTGACCCAAACAAGCCAGAACCTGTTTCTAAAGCAATAACAGGACTACAAAATAATGAAAGTATTCTTGGTATAGACTTTAAACCTGTTAATGGCCAATTGTACGCTCTTGGAAGCAGCAGCAGAATCTACACCATCAATCTGGGCACAGGTGCTGCAACTCAGGTAGGATCTGGAACGCTTTCCACACCGCTAATGGGAACTGATTTTGGTTTTGATTTCAACCCGACTGTTGACAGAATACGTGTGGTGAGCAACACAGGCCAGAATCTTCGTCTCAATCCAAATGACGGCGCTGTTGTAGCTGTGGATATGAATCTAAGTCCCGGGATGCCGATGATAGGCGCTGTTGTAGCTGTGGATATGAATCTAAGTCCCGGGATGCCGATGATAGGCGCCGCAGCCTACACAGATAATTTTGCGGGAACCACTAGTACTTCACTATTTGTAATTGACCACAATACTGACAAATTATATTTTCAAAATCCACCAAATGATGGAATACTCGTAGAGAGAGGTTCATTAGGGATTGATATTACATCTTCCAACGGTTTTGATATTGGCAGTAGAAGCCAGAAAGCTTATCTTCTAGCCACTGTAGGCAATGAAACGAAAATTTTCACTGCCAGTACAACTACTGGTTCAGCTACTATGATGGCCAACTATCCTAATGCGGTAAAAGGCTTTGCTGTAGGATTAGGATTCTAGCTAATTAAGAGAATAAAAAAAAATAAGCCTCAGACAAAAATCTGTCTGGGGCTTTCTTATGCTTTACAATAGTTAATAAAATGTTTAATAAAAAAATCCTGAATTGCTTCAGGACTTTGAGCCAACTACGGGACTTGAACCCGTGACCTCTTCCTTACCAAGGAAGCACTCTACCGCTGAGCTAAGTCGGCGTAAAAAAAAATCACATTCCGTAAGGTTTGTGATTTTTTTGAGCGGAAGACGGGGGTCGAACCCGCGACATTCAGCTTGGAAGGCTGACGCTCTACCAACTGAGCTACTTCCGCATTTTGTTTCCAAAAGGTTGGTAAACGAGATTGCAAATTTAAAAATACTTTTTGAATCTGCAAATAATTTATATTAAAAAAAGTGGGGAGAGCAGGATTCGAACCTACGTAGCCGAAGCAGCTGAGTTACAGTCAGCCCCATTTGACCGCTCTGGTATCTCCCCGATACTTTTTATAATAGAGCCTCCAGAGGGATTCGAACCCACGACCCCGAGATTACAAATCACGTGCTCTGGCCAACTGAGCTATGGAGGCAAATAGATTTCAAAAGAACTATCTTTCTGCGCTGCGGTTACTTCCGTTTTGCGAGTGCAAATATGAGACACTTTTTTGAAACCTACAAATATTTTTATAAAAAAATTTCAATTATTTTTCTATGCCAACTCTTTTTTCTTGATTAACAGTTTCTTAGCTGTATCAACACTTTCATCCAAACTTTCCTCAAAACTGGCACCAGTCTTCTTAACGACTATATCATTCCCTGGAATCTTCACTACGAGTTCTATGGTTTTATTGTTTTTATCGGACGTGTTTTCTACTTTAAGATACACTGCAGCCTCAACTATTTTATCATAAAATGTTTCTAGTTTGCTCAATTTTTTTTCAATTCTTTCTTTCAACGGTTCGTGAGGTGTAACACCTACAGTCTGAATTGTAATTTTCATAATGCGTAATTTAAATGGTTAAACAATTAAAAAATGTAGAAATTATTCCATATACTATTGTTTTTTGTCTGGTGTCTTCATTCTAGGATGAGCGTTTTTATAAACTTTCTTCAGTTCCTCTATATTGGCGCTTGTATAAACCTGCGTACTTGCCAGGCTAGAATGTCCCATTATTTTCTGAACCTTGGAGATCTCTGCCCCACCATTCAAGACATGCGTTGCAAAAGTATGTCTGAGAATATGCGGACTTCTTTTCTGCTTAGAAGTGACTTTACTAAAGTACTTATTAACTACCAAATAAACAAACTTTTCACCTAGTTTTTTACCTTTTTTGTTAACGAAAAAATATTTCTGATTTTCTGTGTCCGGCATTCTAACATCAAGATATGCTTTCATATCTGCCATCAAATCATCAGATACTGGGATAACTCTTGCTTTATTTCCTTTACCTATGACAAAAATTTCTTTTTTGGAAAAGTCCACATTTGAGTACAGAAGATTACAAAGCTCCGATTTACGGATTCCGGTCTGGTAAAGTGTTTCTATGATAAGTTTTTCGAGAAGTGTTATTTGCCCTTTATCTTCTACTTGGGTTTTTATAGATTCCATTTCGTCTTCGGAAAAAGGAATGCGTTTCTCTGCATAGAATTTTAATGAATCAATCGTTTCCATCGGTGATACTCTGATCTCGCCCAATCTGAGCATAAACATATAAAAACTACGTAATGATGATAGTTTTCGGTTAATGCTTCGTTTGCTTATTCCTGAACGGCTGAGTTCCGCAATAAAATTTTTAATTACTTTTTTGTGAATGTGAACAACATCATCTGACGATTCTGTTTTCAAAACGAAATTTGAAAAATCGGATAAATCTTTTTTGTAGTTGGTAACGGTATGAGGAGAATATCTTTTTTCTACTTCTATATAATCCAGGAAACGTTCTATCATATGTATACAAATGCAAAATCACTTCCAAATATAGAAATTCGGAAGTGATTCTTATTATGTTTTGCTAAAAAGAACCTTAAGCTTGTTCTTCTTTGCTCAAGTTTCTTTGCTTGTGAGCTGCTTTTAATTTCGCTTGTCTGAAAGTTACAGAAGGCTTGATGAATTGCTGTCTAGCTCTAAGCTCTTTTACAACTCTTGTTTTGTCAAATTTTCTTTTGTACTTTTTTAAAGCTCTGTCGATAGACTCTCCGTCTTTTACTGGAATTATTAACATATTTTACATCTCATTTTGAAGTGCAAAAATAGTAATTATTTATTAAAATGCAAATTTTAAAAGAGAATTTCAGAGAAATTTTTTAATTCATCTTTGAACAGATAATAAATGCATAGAATTTTCTAAACATTAGAAAAAGCCTTTAAGTTTTCGTAAACGTGATTGTGCTCAGAAAAAGGATTATTAAAATTAACGATATTTTGTTGAAACTTCGGAAGAATGACAAATTATAATATATACTTATTCTTTTGCTTAATATTTGGGAAGCTTCCATTCATAAAAGTTGGCATAATATCCACAATTCGACAAACTCAGGGACACAGCTCGAATACTAACCGCAATTCTTTAACATTGTCAGGTTCAGAATGTAGAAACTGTTATAAGTGAAAGAGATAGGTCTATTCTATTATTATGCAAATGTTGTTGGGTTGACAAAGCCCTAGCCCCGATAGGAACGGCATCCTTTTCCTTTTTTTGCTAAAAAAGAAAAAGATATAGTGGATAGCGGGATTAAGCTTCAAAAAATTTCTAAAAAAAAACTCCCGAATTCGTTCGGGAGTTTTTAGTTTTATGCTTTGATATACATTGCATTTTTGATTTCTTCTTTTACTTTTTCCAACTTCGGGAACCACGCTTCAAATAATGGTGCTGAATACGGCGCAGGTGCGTCTGGCGTAGTGATTCTTTTGATTGGCGCATCCAGATAATCGAATGCTTTCTGCTGCACCATATAAGTGATCTCTGATGCTACAGAAGCAAATGGCCAAGCTTCTTCCAGAATTACCAGTCTGTTGGTTTTCTTCACAGATTCCAGCACTGTATCATAATCCAATGGGCGAACGGTTCTCAAGTCGATTACTTCTACAGAGATCCCTTCTTTTTCCAGATCTGCGGCTGCCTGAAGTGCAAGTTTCATAATCTTGCCGAAAGAAACCAAAGTAACATCTTTACCTTCTTTCTTGATATCGGCCTTCCCGATTGGGATGTAATATTCTTCTTCTGGGATTTCCATTTTGTCTCCATACATCTGCTCAGATTCCATAAAGATCACTGGATCATTATCCTGGATTGCTGTTTTCAGAAGTCCTTTTGCATCGTATGGATTGGAAGGCACTACTACTTTCAGTCCAGGGCAGTTGGCATACCAGCTTTCGAAAGCCTGAGAGTGTGTTGCTCCCAACTGACCGGCAGAAGCTGTTGGCCCACGGAAAACCGCAGGGCAGTTCCACTGACCGCCACTCATCTGATAGATTTTTGCAGCATTATTAATAATCTGATCAATAGCCACCATCGAGAAGTTGAATGTCATAAACTCTACTATCGGACGGTTACCATTCATTGCAGCTCCCACAGCAATACCTGTAAAACCAAGTTCGGCAATTGGTGCGTCTATGATTCTTTTCGGACCGAATTCGTCCAGCATTCCTTTGGAAGCTTTGTAAGCACCGTTATATTCTGCAACTTCCTCTCCTACAAGAAATATGGATTCGTCTTTGCGCATTTCCTCACTCATAGCCTGAGCGATCACTTCACGAAATGTATATTCTTTCATTTTGAAACTGTTCTTTTAAAATTGAAGTACAAAAGTATTAATTTTTTTATTATTCGCATAACAAAAAAGGCTTCCGAATGGAAGCCTGTAATTTATCATTAAATTAGATTAATCAACTTTTTGCCAAGTCTGGGTTCTACCGATAATAGAAATCCCCATATAACCTCTTACATTCAGTTTATCTCCGTCTCTGGTAATGGTACATTTATAAGATTTTCCGTTCTTCGGATCTGTAATTGAGCCTCCTGTGAACTCAGCCCCATCTTTTTTCAGTCCGCGGATGATTTCCATGCCTACCAGTGGCTTATTTTTCCTGTCATCTTTGCATTCAATACAGTTTGCGTGTTCTGACTTTATCAAAACTTGTGAGATTTTCCCATAATATTTACCATCCGCTTTTTTCCAAATTTCTACGATGGATTTTGCTTTTCCGCTTTCGTCATCAATTGTTTTCCATTTTCCTTCGATCTGTGCAAACGAAAGAACACCGATGAATGATAAGGCAAATGCTAATAATACTTTGTTCATTGTCTTTTATTTTAAGTTGTTTTGTTTTTGATAAGAAATCGCTGTTAACGTTAAATTAACATTGATAAAAATATAAATTAATTTTAAACAAACAAACATTTTTATTATCCGAAGCATAAATAATCATCATTTCCGGACATTTTCAAAATTAAACATCACAAAATTTGTATCAGATAATACGTTTCGAGCTGAGCGTTTCTTGTTTTGGGATTCAGGAATTTAAGCGATAATCTTGTGACCGGATAATAATCCCAGGCAACAACAACCCGATACTGCCTGCTGAGCTGATTCATAAAACTCTCATGGACGACCACATAATCATCTTTTTTCAGATCATCCGGCGAAACCCTGGGAATATTCTTCTGAAGATAGAAATCAAAAGACCAGGCATCTGCTCCCGGCAACATTACTATCTTTTCTTCATCAATTTTATTTTTTCTTACATAATCTGCCAAACAAATCCCGGATTCGTAATTATTAATAAGAACCGGATAGAACTGTGTGTTAAGAAAAATATTCACGCTTATCATCAATAATAAAGAAGCAACAACATACTTGCGAAAAATATTTTCTTTTCTGAGAACCTGATAGATCAGAAACAGAAACAAAATCCCGCATAAGCCAAACATCCAAACATTATTGATCCCCGTAAAATAATAGCTCAATAACCCGACAACGATCATACTTCCGGCAATCACGACCAATTGAATAATCCATAAAACCTTGATTTTCATTTTCTGATTTTCCCGGAAAATTTTGAATAAATAAGCGGCTGTGAAAATGGACAGAACCGCGATCAATCCGTTAAGATAATGCGGAAGCTTGAATTTGGAAGCAGAAAATAAAAGCATTACCAGCCAAAATCCGCCTAATGTCAGAAATTCGTTGCCTTCTGTCTTTCTGAATTTATTTTTAATAAAAAAATAAGAACGGTCAAAAACACCAACATAAAAAGCCAGCGAAAACGGCAGAAAAACCCAAAGCAATGTATGAAAAAAGAATAAATAATCCGGGCTTGTCTCTTCAAAACCGCTTGCTGTAAGACGATTGAAGCTTTGATTGAACAAAATGAACCTCAAGCCTTCTTCTCCAAACTGATGGTAATATGCAAATAAAACCGGAGCAATTCCTATAATAAAAGATAACAGGCCCAAAAATAATTTCCAGTTAAAAAAGCGTTTCCATTCCCTGGAATAAAGCAAATAAGAAAAAATACAGAACCCTATAATAACGATCGCCATTTGTCCTTTCGAGGAAAATGCAAAAGCAGCACCCAAGCCGCCCAAAACAATGCTAACTAAGCTTTGCTTTTTGATAAATCTCACAAGCTGCCAGACCGAAAAGATAATAAATCCTGTAAGAACCGCATCCGTCCTGACATCATGAGCTGACAGAATAATGGTTTGCGCAGACAGGAAAATCAATGAAGACAGATATCCGAAATTTTGATTTTCGTAAAGCAGATCCGTTAATTTTTTGGTAGAAAAAGCACCGAGAAAAATGCATAGCAGCGCCGGGATCCTGTATGCCACATGATTGATCCCAAATAATTTCATAGACATTGCAGCCAGCCAAAAATGCATGTGAGGCTTGTCGAGATAAGGCTCCTGCCATTTATAAATATTGAGAAAATCATTGTTGAGCGCCATTCTCATCGCCATTGTGGCGTGCTGCGCAGAATCGTTTTCCATCAAAGGAACAAACAATCCCGAAATATAAACCGCAAGAAATCCGGCATATAAAAATAAAATCTGGCGTGTCGTAAGCAATTGATTCTGGGACATTGGAAAAGCGGAGTTTTTAGTATTTTTGCAAAAGTTTGCAATGCAAATATAACAATTCAAAACAATCCTATGGATCAAAATAAATTTTATTCTTTGGTAATCCCGATGTTTAACGAAGAAGGAAACGCAGGACTTCTGATCGACAAAATCCGGAATGCGATGACCGGTTTCCGATACGAGCTGATTCTGATCGATGATGCTTCTTCTGACGGAACAGTGAAAGAAATCAAAGAAAAAAATGATCCGAATGTTGTTTTGATTGAGCTGAAAAAAAATTATGGGCAAAGCTCTGCAATGATGGCCGGTTTCGATTATGCTTCCGGCGATTATGTGATAACGCTGGATGGCGATCTGCAGAATGACCCAACTGACATCCCGGCAATGGTAGAGCTTTTGGAAAACGGAAATTATGACCTTGTTGTTGGCAAAAGGCAGAAAAGAAAAGACTCCAGCATACGGACGATTCCTTCCAAAATTGCCAATTTCATCATCAAAAAAACCACGAAGCTTAACATCTCCGACCAGGGCTGCGCACTGAAAGTCTTCACAAAAGATACCGCAAAAGAACTTAATCTCTATGGCGAAAACCACCGCTTCATCAGTCTGATGGCGCATCTGAACGGTGCAAAGATCGCAGAAATGCCGGTAAAGCATCACGCAAGGCAGTTTGGGGTTTCAAAATATGGGATGAACCGGACCTTCAAAGTGATCAATGACCTGCTGCTGGTTCTGTTCAATCAGAAATACCTTTCCAAACCGATCTATCTTTTCGGGAACATTGGACTGATAACTTTCTCTATCGGTGTTTTGATCAATATCTATCTGCTGATCGTCAAAATATTAGGCTATGATATCGGCGGCCGGCCGCTTTTGATTCTGGGCGTTCTTTTGATTTTCATCGGGATCCAGTTTTTCACAACGGGAATTATTATCGATATGCTGATGAAAACTTATTACGAATCCCAGGACAAACGGCCTTTCAACATCAGAAACATTACAGATTTTGGAAAAACAAAGGCTTAGAAAAATCACAATCAATATCGCGAAGATATTGATAAGCATTGCTCTTCTGGTTCTGGTTTTCAGAAAAATACCGTTTCGAGAGGTCGCCGGATTATGGAAAAATGTGAATATCCTGTATCTTTTTTCTGCAGCAATTTTCTTCCTTGCTTCTCAAATTATTTCGGTCAAAAGGTTAGAGCTCTATCTTCATATTTGTAATTTTAAGTTGAGTTTTTGGAGCAATCTTGAGCTGTATTTTCTGGGAATGTTCTACAATTTTTTCATTCCAGGCGGCATCGGCGGCGATGCTTATAAGATCTATCTTCTTAACAAAAAATTCGGTTGGAATGTAAAAAAGCTGACTTCTACCATTTTCAACGACCGGCTTAGCGGGCTTTTGGCAATCTGTGTATTAGCGCTGACTTTGTTAATTCCGCTGTTTGGGATCAAATTTTCGCCCTTGATTTTAATCTTAATTCTTGCAGGGATCTTCATCACTTTTTTTGCTACGAAAAAATTATTTTCAGACTTCCGGGGAGTTTTCTTCAGGACATTTTTTATTTCGTTGATTATTCAGTGTTTGCAGGTTATCTGTTTTGTTTTGCTGCTGAAAAGCCTGGGATTACAATCCGATTTCCTGATTTACGGCATTGTTTTTCTTTGCAGCTCTGTTCTCAGCCTCATTTCTTTTTCCGGGATCGGAGTCCGCGAAATATTGTTTTTGCAGGCCTCAAAATATTTTCATTTTTATCCGCAGATTTCGGTTTCCGCATCATTGCTTTTCACAGTTATTACTGCATTTTTTTCAGTTTTTGGTGTGATATTCCAATTAAGAAAACTAAATTTGACACTTTCTGACTCACAAGAATGACAACTTTCTTCAAAAATAATCTTGCAAATATTCTGACACTCGGCAATCTTTTTTCCGGCTGCGTTGGGATCATACACTTAATAAATGGCGATTATCAGGCGACAGCATTTTGTATTATCATTTCGCTTGTTCTGGATTTTTTCGACGGTTTTATTGCAAGAGCGATGAACTCCAGCAGTAATCTTGGTGGACAATTGGATTCATTGGCAGATATGGTGAGCTTTGGATTTTTGCCAGGCGTGGTGATGATGAAAATGCTTGAACCTTTTGGCAACCAATTTTTCGGAGTCCAATTACCTTTTGAAATCAAATATTTTGGATTTCTGATTACACTTTTCTCTTGTTTGAGATTAGCGATTTTCAATTTGGATGATGATCAAAAATATTATTTCAAAGGTCTGAATACGCCAAGTAACACGATTTTAATTTTCGGGCTTTACTATACTTTTTTTGTTTTTGGCGAGAAAAGCTCGGAAACGTCCAAAATTCTAAGACTGATTTTTGAGTACAGTGATTTGATTTTAATTTCCATAACTCTACTAAGTTCCTGGCTATTAATTTCTCCGATCAAAATGATTGCAATGAAATTCAAATCAAAACAACTGAGAGACAACTATCCAAAACTGGCTTTATTGATTGGTGGAATCTTGATTTTGTTAATTTTCAAAACAATCGGTATTCCGTTAGTCATTATATATTACATTTTGATTTCACTGATATTTCAAAAACAACTTAAATAATTATAAATAATGAATGATAAATTATTAATGATTTAATTAGTCATTCAAAATCACAACCATAAAAAATGAATTTAAAATTATATAAACCGCTTTGCGTTTTCGATTTAGAAACCACGGGAATCAATATCGGTAAAGACAGAATAGTAGAAATCTGCATCCTGAAAGTCAATCCAGACGGATCAAGAGAAAGCAAAACCTGGAAAGTCAATCCGGAAATGCCAATCCCGAAAGAATCTTCCGCCATTCATGGTATTTATGATGCAGATGTTGCAGACTCGCCCACCTTCCGAGAAATCGCGCCGAAAGTAATGGAGATGATCAAAGATGCAGATTTAGGCGGCTTCAATTCCAACAGGTTTGATATTCCTGTCCTAGCAGAAGAAATGTTGCGGTCTGATATAGATTTTGACCTTAGCAAGCATCACTTTGTGGACGCACAAACTATTTTTTTCAAAAAAGAGCCAAGGAATTTGGGAGCAGCTTACCAATTCTATTGCGGGAAGACTTTAGAAAATGCCCATTCTGCGGAAGCTGATGTAATGGCCACTTTCGAAGTGCTGGATGCACAGGTCGGAAGATATGACGATGTACCAAACGAAATTGCCGAGCTGAGTGATTTTTCTTCCCAGAGCAGATTCGCAGATCTGGCCGGTATGATTCATTTAGATGAAAAGAATCAGGAGATATTTGCGTTTGGAAAGTACAAAGGTCAGAAGGTTAAAGATGTTTTCCAGAAAGATCTTGGCTATTATGGCTGGCTTCAGAGCGCTGATTTTCCGCTTTATACCAAGAAAATTTTCACAAAAATTCAGCTAAAATCTAGATTTTAAATCGATGAACAAGATGCTAATCACTATCATTCTACTTGTCATTTCAAACATATTCATGACATTGGCCTGGTATGGTCATTTGAAATTCAAACAAATGGACTGGTTTCATAATCTCGGATTAGTGTCCATCATTTTAATCAGTTGGGGCATCGCTTTTTTTGAATATTGTTTTCAGATTCCGGCCAACAGAATTGGATTTAAGGAAAACGGAGGTCCTTTTAATCTTTGGCAGTTGAAGGTGATGCAGGAAGTCATTACACTTAGCGTCTTTACCATATTTACCATCGTATTTTTTAAAGAAGAAAGTTTCCGTATGAATCATCTCATAGGATTTATTTTCCTGATTCTGGCGGTTTATTTTATCTTTAAGAAATAATTTTAAACAAAATCATTATTCATTATTATGAAAATCATCTGTATCGGAAGAAATTATAGCGAACACGCCAAAGAGTTGGGAAATGAAGTTCCGGAGGATCCGGTTATTTTTATGAAGCCGGATACAGCTGTCCTGAAAAAAGGTTCAGATTTTTACATTCCTGAGTTTTCTGATGATGTCCATTATGAATTGGAAGTAGTCCTGAAAATTTCGAAAGGCGGAAAATACATCCAGAAAGAAGCAGCTTCAAAACATTATGAAGAGATCGGCCTTGGCATCGATTTTACGGCTCGGGATCTACAGTCAAAACTGAAAAATAAAGGATTACCGTGGGAATTGGCAAAAGGTTTTGATGGTTCGGCAGTTTTATCAGACTTTGTATCAAAGGAAAATTATGATCTTCAAAACCTTAATTTTTCATTGGCAAAAAATCAGCAAGTGGTGCAAAACGGCAATACAAAAGATATGATTTTCAGTTTCGATGACATTATTGCATTTGCTTCTCAATATTTTACACTGCGTGTTGGCGACTTGATTTTCACAGGAACACCTCAAGGTGTAGGGAAAGTATCGGAAAATGATTATCTGGAAGTTTATCTTGAGGATGATAAAATGTTCGGTTTAAAAGTCCAGTAAACCGTTACGCTCTGGCTAAATTTTTGCACTCAACCTAATATAACTTTAATTATGAAAAAAATTATTTTACCCGTAGATTTTTCGGATAGCACAGATCATTTAGTAGATTTTGCCGTTGGTTTTGCGAAAGACATTAACGCAGATATTTCTCTTATTCACGTTGCTTCTTCTGATATTGGATTCGTGATTGGCGATATGGGTTTTCAATACTTTCCAGAAGTCGAGGAGAATGAAATAAAATTCGAACTGAAAGAACTCAATAAACTAGAACAAAGAGTAATATCGCAAGGTATAAATTGCACGCACATTTTGAAGCAAGGAGTTGCTGGAGATACTATTTTGGAACATGCCGAGGAAAACAAAGCAGATTACATTGTCGTAGGATCACACGGCAGAAGTGGTGTGTATGATGTTCTTATTGGAAGCCTGACGAAAGAAATTACCAGAAAATCTAAAATACCAGTTCTAGTTGTACCGTGTCACAATGATTGATTGTTTCCTACTGAACAAAAAGAACCCGTCTCGTTAATTAAACAAGACGGGTTTTTTATAAATATAATCAATTTATTTAACCTTCGTTTTTATAGATCTTTGGATCATAATAAGGATGTTTTCCTTCTGTAGGAGAATAATATTGCTTGTCTTTTTGTCCTCCTAATGTAGAAACAAGAATATAGCACCAGTAGCAGAAAAAGCCCGATGCTACAAGAAACAAGATCCAATTCAGAACATTGCCTGTAAGGGTAAAAAAACCGAAAGACCATTTGAAAGCTGCGCTTAATGCTAACCAGAAAGATGTCATCTTTTTTCTTTTTTTAAATTAACTTTGCACAAATTTATAAAAAATGTTTCGATTACTTTCTAAAGAAAGCAATATTTTTTCTGTTCCAGTCTATATTGGTGTTCTTTTTCTCATTTTTATATCGCTTAATCTATTAGATTTCAAAAACATAGACTATATATCAACGGGAATCACCTTTGTTGGAATCAGTTTAGGATATTTTTTATTTAACAACATTGCACTCAATCAGTTTTCGCATCTTCCTTTGTTTTTATATACTTCTTTCGTGATCTGTTTTTACCCAGGCGATATAGATCTTGGATTGGCATTCACATTCTTTACAAGTGCAATTATTTTGCTTATTTTAACCAGCCAGGACGACTATCTTAGAAAAAGTTCTTTTTTACTCGTAGGATCCATTTTGGCTTTTAATTATCTTGTTTTCCCTCCCAGCTGGCCTTTAGGCGTTTTTGTGATATTTCATATTATAGGAACTTCTGGAAGAATTGGCCTTAATATATTCAGACTGATTTTCGGCGCAGCAATTATTGTCCTCAGTTATGGAGGATTAATGTATCTTATTCACTATACAACTTGGGACGCTGGCTATCTACCATTCAATGGGGACTTTAAGATGATGGATTCTTATTATCCACTATATATTCTGATCCCAATATTACTGATGTTGATTTTTTCTATTTCTGACCATTTTAAACATTATAATGAAAAAAGCCCCATCAGCAGGTACAAATACACATTTGTCTTAGTATTTTCACTGGCCCAGCTCATCACCATTATATTTTATATGGGAAGAAACTATGAATATCTACTGCTGCTAGCGCTGCCTGCCAGTATTATCCTAAGTCGAATGCTACGCTTTCTTCCAAATTACTGGATGCAGGAAGCTGGACTTTGGATCATTGTATTTACGCTAGCCACATTTAAAATAATTACTTTTGCATAAATTTTAAAACCTTTAATGACGAATGATTCAAATAGATGATAAACTGATTTCAGAAGATATATTTGCCGAAAGCTTTGTATGTAACCTTACCAAGTGCAAAGGTGCCTGCTGTGTAGATGGCGATACGGGCGCACCACTAGAAAAGGAAGAACTGGCAGTCCTCAATGATATTTTTCCAAAAGTTAAGCCTTATTTAAGACCTGAAGGTGTAAAAGCCATAGAGGAACAGGGAACATGGGTTATTGATGATTATGATGGTGGCTATGTGACAACGCTTGTAAACGGCAGTGAGTGTGCTTATGTGATTTTTGATGAGAAAGGAACTACAAAGTGCGGAATAGAGAAAGCCTATGAAGATGGTGCTGTAGACTGGAAAAAGCCTATATCATGCCATCTCTATCCTATTCGGGTGAATGAGTATAAAACATTCACAGCACTTAACTATCACGAATGGAATATTTGTAAAGACGCTTGTACGCTAGGATCCGAACTGCAAGTTAGAATCTATCAGTTTCTGAAAGAACCACTGATTAGAAAATATGGTCCTGAGTTTTATCAAACACTTACAGAAGCTGCCCAAGAATGGGAACGAGAATTCAACTCATAAAAAAAGAACCCAATTTTCGGGTTCTTTTTAATTGCAATAATATTGGCAGTTTATTTAAATTCATCATCAGAAACCGGCTGATTGATTTTGATATCAGAATTTTTAATTTTTATCTCCTGTCCTGCAGCATTGAGTGTCATCTCTTCCACAAATTTAATCCCATCTACATCCGTATATTTAGTGATGCTCATATTTCCTTTATCGTTCTCAGTTTTGGAAAGCAATCCAGTTTTAACATCAAAATAAGATTTGGAATCATCGGAAGAAAGAACATAATAATCTGCTCCATCTACTTGTTTTTTCTCTACCGTTTTGATTTTTGCAGGATCCATCCCAAGTGCATCAATTATTTTAGACACTTTTAGTTTTGCAACCTGATCTGCTGGAAAATCAATCTTCTGACCCATTTGGTTAGCATAGCCTTTTTCACCATCAAACATCTGCACCATTTCCTGTCCCATCATGGTTTGGGTAGATTTGAACTTATTATCCTTTTTAACTGTCTTCCCTTCCATATCCATTCCCATCACACTGATTGTATTTTTCATGGAAAGCGTTTTGACGGATTCCAGTTTTTGCTTTCCGCCTAGGGCTGTAATGTAGTTATCAATGATTTGTTTCGCAGTCGGAACATTTTGTGCCATCATATTTGCAGCAAACAAAAGAGAAAGCGCAAATGACATAATAATTTTTTTCATTTTATTTTCAATTTTTCAGCAATATAGCTAATTTATGTTAATACTTTCAGGTTCGTAAGTATTAATTATTTTTTGTTACAAAAAAACAACTCCGAATTCTGAAGTTGTTTAATAATGAAGGATTTAATTTTTCTTTTTGAGATCGGCTTTAACGTCTTTGTAAGTATCACTAACAGCATCTGCGCCTTTTTCGGCTTGCTTACCGGTCCATTTTGCACCTTTTTTAACTTTTTTATCAGTCCATTTTGCGCCGTCTTTTACACCTTCAGCGGTTTCATCTGCACCTTTTTCTACTGTTTTCCCAGTCCATTTTGCAGCATCTTTTACGCCTTCTCCAGTTGCTTTAGCTCCTTTTTTAACCGCAGTTCCTACAGTTTTAGCATCATCTTTCACTTCTTCTTTTACAGTTTGAGCATTCATTGCAACTGCCACAAATAGAACTGCAGATAATGATAATAATCTCTTTTTCATCGTTTTTTATATTTTAAAATTAATGTTACAATATTAGCATAAAATAAGCCAAAAATATTCATCTGGATTTAAATTTCATAAAATAAATTTTCTTCGATATTTCAATTAATAAAAATAATATTTTTGCAAAACTTATGTCAAAGATCAATCCAGTTTCCAAAAGAAAAATTCATCAGAAAAGAAGAAAAACAGTCATCAAGAAACGCTGGATTCTGTTGACTATACTTTGTTTTTCTTTGTTGGGAACCGGTTTTTATCTTCGTCAAAAAATCAATTATTATTTTACTTATTATCTCGGAAAACATTTTGAGCACAAAAAACTCTCCAATACGGAAACCGAATCCCAAAGAATCGAGAAAATAATCGGACTTTATTCTAACCAGACTTTTGGTTTTGATATTTCTCATTATCAAAGAAAAGAAGACATCCAATGGGATAGTTTGAGCATAGGTAACAGAACGATCCCTCTTCAGTTTGTGGTTCTGAGAGCAAGTATGGGAAACCGAAAGTTAGATAAAAATTTTGACCATTTTTGGGAAACTGCAAAACAGCATAACTTAATCCGTGGCGCTTATCATTTTTACCGTCCGGACGAAGATCCTGTGATGCAAGCCAATTCTTTTCTTTCTGTGGCGAAATTAGAATCAGGCGACCTTCCGCCCATTCTCGATATTGAAAAAAATCCGAGGAAAAAATCAAAAGAACAATTGGTTTCTGACCTCAAAGTTTGGATAAAAATAATGGAAGATACTTACGGCGAAAAACCGATTATCTACACTTATTATCATTATTACAAAGATTACTTGAAAGGCGAGTTTGATGAATATCCACTTTGGCTGGCCAATTATAACGATGTTCCGACACCTTCTCCAGACGATGAATGGCAGTTTTGGCAATTCTCAGAAAACGGAATTGTTTATGGGATTAATTCAAAAGTAGATTTGGATATTTATAATGGGAATCTATGGTCGTTGAAAATGATGACGATTGATTAGAATTTACTTTTGAACTTTCACATCCATATTAATTGCTGGCGCTGCCATTCCGATTTTTTCCCAATTCCCATAAAATGAACGGTAATAACCCGACCTGAATAATGCACCACTCAAAGCAACTTTACCACTCGATTGTCCGATAAATTGAATCCCCACAAAAAATTTACCTTGAAGCCAAATCCGCTCACTACTCACATCCAGAGAGAAACTATAATCATCCAAATCGTCTTTATTAATCGTTGCAATGATGTCTTTACTCAAAATCAAATTGTTCGGTTTTCCGTCTTTTTCATCATAAATCGTGTAACGAACTTTGATTGGTGTTGTAGATTCGAATCTGGAAAAATTCATATTGATTTTTGTAATCTTCAGCTTTTTATTGGAACTGAATTCCACAGCGGTTTCTTCCACCACAGAATTTCCTTTTTCCATATTGGGCGTAAACATTATGGATTTTGACTTGCTGTTAACCCCAAGATTTTTATCTTTATAATTCTTCGGAGTCATCACAACATCCTGGATGTTAGTTACTTTTTCATACAGATAAATGTTGTGAGGATTGGTCTTCACAAAGTCTTCTACAGAGCTTCGGAATTGTTTGTAGCCGGCAACATCGACAATCAGTTCTTTATCTTTCGAAATGTCATCTAGTTTGATTTGAAATTTCCCGTTTTCATCCGCCTGAATTCCATAATTACTATTGATAATTCCGATTTTCGCATAAGGAATTGGGTGGTTATCGTCTTTTGAAATTACAGTTCCGGAAATAGTTTGTGCGTGAAAAGATAAGATTGCGAATAACGCAAGGATAAAGTTGATTTTTTTCATTGAAATTAATTTAACACAAACTTCTGAATTTTCTTTTTCCCAATCTCTCAAAAAAAGGTTAAATCCACTAATTTTTTAGTTAAATTTTTCTGAATATTAATCAATAGTAACAGAATTTTCGGTTTTCAATTTCGTATTTTCGCAGATCATTTATATTTCATCATTTATCATTTATAAAAATGAATTACGTTTCTGCAGAAAATCTTAGCAAATCTTACGGTCTCAAAGTTTTATTCAAAAACATTACTTTCCACGTTAACGAAGGTGACAAAATTGCTATCGTTGCCAAAAACGGAAGTGGAAAATCGACACTCTTGAAAATCCTGATGGGAAAAGAAATTGCTGATGGTGGAGATGTGGTTATCAACAAAGATATTCAGGTCGTTTTATTTGACCAAGAGATTGATTTTGACCCAACATTGTCTGTGGATGAGTTTATGATGACTTTGGATTCCGCACCAATTTTGGCTTTGAAAAAGTATCATCACGCCTTGACTTCAGAAAATCCGGATGATATGGAAACGGCTCTGGCAGAAATGGAAATCCATAAAGCGTGGGATTTGGAAAACGAAATGGAACAAATCCTTTCTCAGCTTAAAATCACAGATTTGAAAGCGAAAATGGGAACACTTTCCGGAGGTCAAATCAAAAGAATTGCATTAGCTAAACTCTTGACTGAAACCAGAGCAGAACATCGCCACACACTTCTGATAATGGATGAACCAACCAACCACCTGGATGTGGAAATGGTAGAATGGTTGGAAAATTATTTGAGTAAAGCTAAAATTACGTTGCTTTTGGTGACGCACGACCGTTATTTCTTGGATGCCGTTTGTGATAAAATCTGGGAAATGGAAGACGGCAATCTCTATCTCCACAACGGAAGTTATGCGACATATCTTGAGAATAAAATGATTCGTGAGGATAATCTGAATTCGACGATTGATAAAGCGCAAAACCTCTACAGAAAGGAATTAGAATGGATGCGACGTCAACCAAAAGCGAGAACAACAAAATCTAAATCAAGACAAGACGATTTCTACGAAACTGAAAAAATAGCGAAAACGGACACTCGAAAAGATGCTTTGGAATTGGATTTCGAAATGAAAAGATTGGGAAATAAGATTCTTGAACTTAAGGATATCAACAAAAGTTTTGGGGAAAAAGTTCTCTTCAAAGATTTTTCTTACCAATTTCAAAGAGGTGAAAAAGTGGGGATTGTCGGAAAAAATGGTGCAGGAAAATCGACTTTACTGAATATCATTCAAGGTTTTGAACCGAAAGATTCTGGAGAAATTGAAACCGGAGAAACGATTAAATTCGGATATTTTGCTCAGGAAGGACTTCAATATAAAGAAGACGAAAGAGTCATTGATTTCATCAAAGAAATTGGAGAAAATTTCCCTTTAGCGAATGGAAAAACAATTTCAGCTTCTCAGTTTTTGAGATTATTCTTGTTTGACGACCAAACGCAATATTCGCCTATTTCGAAACTTTCCGGAGGAGAAAAACGACGTCTGCACTTGATGTACATTCTTTATCAGAATCCGAATTTCCTGATTTTTGATGAGCCAACGAATGATTTGGATTTGCCGACTTTGACAGTTTTGGAAAATTTTCTTCAGAATTTCCAAGGCAGTTTGATTATTGTTTCGCACGACCGTTATTTTATGGACAGAATTGTGGACCACGTTTTAGCATTTGAAGGCGAGGGAAAAATTAAAGAATTTGTCGGAAACTTTTCGGAATATCGAGAACATTTGAAATCGGAAGATAAAAATTCAAAACCTGAAACTCCGAAAGTTGAAAAGGTTGAAACTCCAAAAGAAGTAGAGACTTCTACTATTAACGCAACTCAAACAACCAAAAAGAAATTATCTTTCAAAGAGCAACGTGAGCTGGAGACTATCGAAAAAGAAATGCCAAAATTGGAAGAAAAAAGAGCTGAAATTCTGGAGCAACTCAACAACGAATCCGATTACGATATAATCTCCAAATTATCTTCGCAACTTGAAACAATATCAGAAAAACTTGAAGAATTTGAAATGCGTTGGTTGGAGCTTCAGGAATAATTGATAAATATCATAATATTATAAAACATTGATTTACATATAATTAAATCAATAAAACTTCATTATTTAGAATTATTTAAAATAACACTGCGTTGGTAAAGATACATTTTATACTTTTGCCTAGTTTTTAAATATTCTAAATAAACAATGAAGAAGTCCATCATCTCTGCAAGTCTGGTTTTGCTTTCTATCTCTGTCTATTCTCAAAAAGGTGGACAAAAAGATAATGACACAATCAAAATTCAGCAAATTGAAGACGTAGCGTTGCATAAAACGGGCAATCCTAACAAGGCTAAAACATCAACTTCTAAATCAAATCTTACAACAATGGAAAATCCTCAACCGGTTTCCATTGTGACTCACGAGATTATCGAACAACAGCAAATACGCCAATTGTCGGAAGTTATTCAAAACGTTAGTGGATTGTATGTAACTTCTGCGAGAGGAAATTCCCAGGCCAGTTTTGGAGGTAGAGGTTTTACTTTCGGATCAGAGAATCTATATAAAAACGGTGCAAGAATCAACAGCGGTGTAAATCCCGAAGTTTCCGGATTGGAACGTGTAGAAGTTGCAAAAGGCGCCAATGCCTTGTTATATGGTAATGTAGCCGCTGGTGGGATTATCAATATGATTACAAAAAAACCAATTTTCAAATCTGGCGGAACACTTGGTTTCTCGGCAGGAAGTTGGGATTCTTACAAACCAACTGTTGATATCTACGGAACATTGACAGAGAAGATTGCTTTTCGCGTGAACGGTACTTATGAAAAAGCGAATAGCTTTCGTGATGTGGTAAATTCTGAAAAGTACTATTTCAATCCATCTTTTGCTTTTAACATCGGTTCTAAAACTCAGATTATTGTTGAAGCAGATTATCTTCAGAATAATTTCACACCAGATTTCGGACTAGGAACATTTGAAAATCCAGACAAAAGTTATTTCCTGAATACTACTTCGCCCATCAGCACCTTTTTTGGTACAGATTGGCAATATCAAAATGTGAAACAAGCTTCTACTGACATCATCGTGAATCATCAGTTTAATGAAAACTGGACGTTGAATGCTGTAGTTACTTATCAGAATTATGCCAGAGATTATTTTTCAACTGAGCGTACAGCTTGGACTCAAAATAATAACCGATACAGATGGAGAAGAAATCTTAACAGAACTTATAACGAACAAAATTACACCAGCGCACAGATTAATGTGAATGGAGAATTCTATACTGGCAAAATCAATCATAAAATTTTGATTGGTGCAGATGCCGATTATTTGAAATCAGATGCCTACACTTATTTTGATCCTAACAGAAACAATGCTGTTTACGGAACGTCTTATTATTATGGTACCAATGGTGATGCATCTGGCTACGTTTACCTGGATGATCCATCTTCTTGGAATGGTGGAACGATACCAAATGCCAACAAATATGAAAAAACAAGAATCCCAACCAGAAGAATAGGAATCTATGCCCAAGATTTTGTAAGCCTTACGAAAGAGTTGAAAGTCATTGCTGGTTTGAGATATTCTTATTTGGAGAATATGACCACGTTGGTTTCAAACTTTATGAATAACTCTAAAGTTGGCAAAGATAATTCTGCAACAGCAGACCGTGCTTTCTCTCCAAAGGCAGGATTGATTTATATGCCTAATGAAAATTTATCCGTTTTTGCTACATATACCAATTCATTTTCTCCGAACACAGGTCGTGATGTGAACACAGATACAGGTTTGAAGCCAAGTATCATTGACCAGTTTGAAGTTGGAATCAAGAAAAATGTTTGGAACAATGCTGTGGCATTCAATGTATCAGCTTATCAGATTCTAAATAAAAATTTCTATCAGCAAGCTCAATTTAAATTAGATGGAACTCCAAACAGTGACACAAATATTAAGGAATTCGCAGGTAAACTATTAAGCAGGGGTGTTGAAGCCGATATCACAGGAAATCCAACGAAAAATATCTCCATCATCGCCGGATTTGCCTACAATCACGCGGTTTATAAAGATACACCAGAGATTTTTGGCTATGTCGAAAAACAAAGAGTGGTGAGAACGCCGGCTACAACGGTGAACGGTTCCGTGTTTTACACATTCGACAAATGGGTGAAAGGTCTTAAACTTGGTGGGACATACTATTTCATCGGAGACAGACTTGCAGGCTGGAACGACACCAAAACCGGAGCAAACAGCTTGGAAGCAAGAAACGGCATTTCCAGAATCTTTAAACTGAAAGATTACAACATCTTTGATCTATCTGTTGGATATGAATATAAAAAATTCTTGATTCAATGTAAAATTGGGAATCTTTTTGACACTCATAATTATGTGGTACACGAGAATTACTCCGTAAACCCAATTATGCCAAGAAACTATTATGTGACTTTGACGTATAAACTTTAATAAAATATCAAATCAAATTTCTAAAAATAAAAGTGGAGTCATACATTTGCCTCCACTTTTTGAGGTAATAAAAAAATTAAAACAATGGATAAAATTAAAGACACCAAAACTTTTATGAGAATCACGCATCGTTATCTGGGCTATTTCCTAGCTGGGATTATGGCTGTTTATGCAGTTAGCGGCGTGTTACTGGTTTACAGAGACACAGATTTTCTGAAAAAAGAAAAAAGTTATGAAAAGAAATTCGAGCCAAATTTGGACGAGAAAAAACTAGGGAAGGAAATCAAAATTAAAGGTTTTGAGGTTGACAAAACAGAAGGCGATGTAATGTTTTTCAAACAAGGAACTTATAATATCAAAACTGGTGAAGCCAAATATAAAAAGAAAGAATTGCCTTTTGTTCTGGACAAAATGACGAAATTACACAAAGCACAATCGAAAGACACACTATCTCCACTCAATACGTTTTTCGGAATCTCGTTATTCTTTTTTGTGATTTCCAGCTTTTGGATGTTCCCACCGAAGTCAAAAATCTTCAAAAGAGGAATGGTTTTTACCGCTATTGGGATTGTGCTTGCTTTGTTATTGACATTTATCTAATATGAAATTCAATTCTTTAAGACCGATTCTTTGGACCTACCAATTTGAAGAAACGATAGAATTCTATACAGACATTCTCGGTTTTGAACTTGGAGAAAAGAATGAAGATTGGGGTTGGGCTTCCGTTTCTCGAGATAATGTTGAACTAATGTTTGCAAAACCCAACCAACATACAGTTTTCATCAAACCTAATTTTACAGGAAGTTTTTACATCAATGTTCAGAATGTTGATGAAATCTGGGAAAGTTTAAAATCTGTATCTAAAATTTGTTATGAAGTAGAAACTTTCGAATGGGGAATGCGTGAATTTGCTATTTATGATAACAATGGTTTTATCTTGCAGTTTGGACAGGAAATTTAGATTAAATGGAATGTCTTCAAAAGAACATTCAAGCTCCAGATAATTACCATCAGTCCAACTCCGATAAACATTGCTTTCAAAGGTAATTTTCCGGCTAATTTAGCTGCAATCGGCGCTGCAAGAACACCTCCTAAAATCAAGGCTGCAATTAATTGCCAATGACTGATTCCGATTACTGAAAAGAATGTCAATGCGCTGGCGAATGTCACGAAAAACTCGGTTAAACTGACTGTTCCGATGATATAACGCGGTGTTTTTCCTTTAGAAATTAAGGTTGAAGTTACCAAAGGTCCCCAACCGCCACCGCCGAAAGAATCTAAGAAACCACCTGCTCCAGCTAGCCAACCTACTCTTTTAGTTTTTTTGCGTTTTTTATTTTTCTTGAATGCGTTGAAGAGAATTCTGATTCCAAGAATGAATGTATAAGTTGCCAAAATCGGTTTGATTATTCCTGCATATTTTTCTCCAAAATATGATAATAGCAAAGCTCCTAGAACAGCTCCAATCACACCTGGAATTAAAATATTTTTAAATAATTTTTTATTAATATTCCCGAATTTGTAATGACTGAAACCTGAAGCGCCACTCGAAAACATCTCAGCTGTGTGAATACTACTACTGATTGCAGGTAACGGAATCCCAATATACAAAAGCGCCGCAGTACAAGTCACGCCGTAACCCATTCCCAAAGCACCGTCTATTAATTGAGCTAAAAATCCAACCAAGAATAACCAGAAAAATCGTTCGTCCGTATTATGATTCAGATATTGATAAGCGACTTCTAAATCGTTGAATCCGATGTAAAAAGATAGAATATTTCCTATTAATAAAATTACAAAAGCAAAGAAAAAAATACTTGCTATTCTTCGCCATTTCTTTTCACCATTAATAAAGAAAAGATTTTTCCTGTCTTGATTATCATTATTTCCCCGAAAGAAAAAATCATTATCAGAAGGAGGACTTGGAGCAAAATATAGATTCTTTCTTTCTTTAATTTTATTAATTATCAGCTGGTCCTGAGCAGAATCTTCTGTCGCCACAATGAACAGATCTGCAATCTCCAAATAGGAATCATCAAAATCTTCATTGATAATTTTGACCGATGTATTTTCCAGTAACAGGTTTTTGATATCATCAGACAGTCTCTTTGCGAGAACGCTGATATTAGCATCCGGAATATTCTGCATAATATCATTAAGCTGTTCCGAAGCTAATTTTCCACCGCCGACAATCAATATTTTGTTAGTCGATGCGTTGATGAAAACCGGAAGTGAAATTTTGGATGTTAGAGTCTGCATTGTTAAAAATTACTGAATCAATCCTGCACCAACTGTTACAAAACTTGTCTCATCAATAAAGATAATTCCGCCATTGGAAGCCAAATCTTTGTAAGAATCGTAAGCTAAAGGTTTTGCAGTTTTGAGTTTTAGTTTTACGATTTCGTTGAGTGAAACTTGCTCCACTTCTTGTTTTTCCAAAGTATTGACATCCAATTTATATTCGATGTCTTTTACGATTCCTTTGACTTGAGTTGTGTTATTTTGAATCAGATATTTTGAACCAGATTTCAAAGGTTTATCGCCCATCCAACAAACCAGAACTTCTAATTCCTGCTCGATTTTTGGAAGGTCATCAGATTTTACAATCAAATCTCCACGGCTGATATCTACATCATTTTCCAAATGCAAAACCACACTTTGAGGCGCAAATGCTTCTTCAACTTGTTTTTGAGCGACTTCTATTACAGAAATCTTACTTTCAGTTCCGGAAGGTAAAATCGTCACCGAATCTCCAACTTTATAAATTCCGCTGGTGATTTTTCCTGCATATCCACGATAATCGTGAAGTTCTTCTGTCTGAGGACGAATTACGTATTGAACAGGAAATCTCGCTTTATCCAGATTGATTGTATTTTCCAGCTCAACAGTTTCCAAATAATCGAGTAAAGTTTTCCCTTCGTACCAATTCAGGTTTTCGGATTGGTCAACGATATTGTCTCCATTTAAAGCTGAGATTGGAATATAAACGACATTATTCAAAGACAGCTGTTCTGCCATTTTGGAATAGTCGCTTTTGATATTATTGAAAATCTCTTCCGAATACCCAACTAAATCCAACTTATTAATAGCCACAACAACATTCGGAATGTTAAGCAAAGATGCAATGATTGAATGTCTTTTGGTCTGTTCTATGATTCCGTTTCTGGCATCAATTAGAATAATGATTAAAGCGGCGTTACTGGCTCCTGTAATCATATTTCGGGTATATTGAACGTGACCCGGCGCATCTGCAATGATGAATTTACGTTTTGGTGTTGAGAAATATTTGTAAGCCACATCAATTGTAATTCCTTGTTCACGTTCGGCTCTCAAACCGTCTGTCAGTAATGCCAAATCAATAGTTCCGTCATTTTTGAATTTGCTGGCGCGTTCAACAGCTTCCAATTGGTCTATCAGAATGTTTTTGCTATCGTATAATAATCTGCCTATCAGTGTACTTTTTCCGTCATCTACACTTCCTGCAGTGATGAATCTTAATATGTCCATTATTGTAATGGTTAATTGTTAATGTTGAATGGTTATCATCTAACCATAGAATTGCTCAATAGCCCTGATGGTAGCGGCATCCTTTTGCTTTTTTTTCATATATGAAAAAGCAAAAGATATAGCGGTCAGCAGGTTCTCGGCTCCTAAAAATATCCGGCTTTCTTTCTGTCTTCCATTGCGGCTTCCGAAGTTCTGTCGTCTATTCTGGTTTCGCCTCGTTCGCTGGTTTTTGTGGTGATAATTTCTGCAATCACTTGTTCCAGATTATCTGCCTCGGACAAAACTGCGGCGGTGCAAGTCATATCCCCAACCGTTCTGTAACGTACTTTTTCTTTGGTTACAATGTCGCCTTCTTCCAGATTTAAAAACTCGTTCATTGCGATGAATTGATTGTCCAAATTCAAAACTTCTCTCTCGTGAGAAAAATAGATTGAAGGCAGTTGAATATTTTCTTTTAAAATGTAATTCCAAACATCCAACTCTGTCCAGTTACTAATTGGAAATGCTCTCACTTGTTCTCCTTTATGGATTTTCCCGTTGTAAGTATTCCAAAGTTCAGGACGCTGAAGTTTCGGATCCCACTGTCCAAAATCATCACGAACAGAGAAAATTCTTTCTTTAGCTCTGGCTTTTTCTTCATCGCGTCTTCCGCCACCAATACAGCAATCGAATTCGAATTCTTCTACTGTGTCCAAAAGGGTGAAAGTCTGCAATGCGTTTCTGCTTGGCAGTTTTCCTTTTGGTTCGGTCAGGCCTTTTTCTTTGATGGTATCTTCAACTTTTCTTACAATTAGTTTTTCTCCGATTTGTTCAGCCAATTGGTCGCGAAATTCCAGAACTTCGGGAAAATTATGACCTGTATCGATGTGAACTAGCGGAAACGGAAATTTCCCAGGACGAAAAGCTTTCAGCGCAAGATGTACCAATGTAATACTGTCTTTTCCACCACTGAAAAGCAAAGCCGGTCGCTCAAACTGACCCGCAACTTCCCTGAAAATATGAATGGCTTCGGATTCTAACTGTTCCAGGTAATCCAAATGATATTTTGACATTTTTTTATTTTTTAAACGCAAAGCGCGCAAAGTTTTTTTATCTAATTGAAAATATTTTAAGGTTCACAAAGGCGTTTTACTCAGCAAGATTATCTATTCGAAAATATTTAACAATTGGATTATATTTATTTTTCTAACTATTTGATTTGTTATTTATGAACGTGCAGTCCACATTCTTTTTTGCTGGCATCTTCCCACCACCAGCGACCTGCACGAAAATCTTCGCCCGGCTGAATCGCACGCGTACAAGGTGCACAGCCAATGCTGACGAAACCTTTGTCGTGCAAAATATTATAAGGAATATTATTTTTTTTGATATAATCTCTAACTTGTTGCGTTGTCCAGAAGAGGATTGGATGGTATTTAATGATTTGATTGGACTCGTCCCATTCGAATTGAGAAAGATTTTCTCTCGCGACGGAATGTTCGGCTCTGAGTCCTGTAATCCAAATTTTGTTGCCTTTCAAAGCTCTTTTTAACGGATGAACTTTCCTGATATCGCAACAAGTTTTCCTATTTTCCACAGACCTGTAAAAGGAATCAGGTCCATTTTCCTGAATAAAAGGTTCTAATTCTTCGGGATTTGGATAATAAGCTTTGATTGGAAGTTTGTATTTGGATTTAGTTAAATTCCAAGTGTTGTAAGTATCTTCGAATAAACGACCTGTGTCCAACGTGAAAACTTTGATTTCGGAATTTTTTACATAATCCGTAATCACTTGATCTTCGAAACTAAAGCTTGTGGAAAAGCAAACTTCATCGGGAAAAGTACTCGTCAAAATCTCCAGAACTTCTTCTATCGATTTTGATTCAATGTTTTCATCAATCAGTTTTTGGTAAGCTTCTTTTAGTTCGTTGTTCATCATTAGATATTATCCGAAATGCAAATTTAACAATTCATTGAAATCTGACCAAATTAGTATAATTTAAATTTTGTTAATTAAATCAGTAAAATCTTTTCACATCAATTTCGGAATCGAGTTCAATATCGTTTTCTAAGTAATCGTAAAGAACTTTGGAAAAATAACTTCCGTTGTAAACACCTCTTGCTCCCAATCCATTAAAAATATAAAAATTCTGATGTTCTTGATGTCTTCCTAAAATTGGTCTTCTGTCTGCAACTGTAGCACGAAAAGCGAAATTAATATCTTTGATTTCAAAATCGTTTTTGTATAATTCGCGAAGTCCATTTTCTAATTCCTCAAAAGATGCTTTGTTGATATCATCTGAATTATCAAAACGGTCATAAGTTCCGCCGTAATAATATTCATCATTTTGAAGATTGAACAAGAAATGTTTTTTCTTGATAATGTAAGGTTCTGGTTTCTCTTTAAGTTTTAGTTTTAAGCAATGTCCTTTATTGGGTTTAATTGGAATTTCTTTAAAATAAGGATTATGATTGCTCGCAACACCTTCGCAGAAAATAAGGTTTTTAAATGAAAGATATTTATATGAATTATTTTCAGTATTAATCAAATCATAGTCAAATTTTTCTTTGATCAAATAATTGTTGTCTTCGAAATAATTGAGCATATCTTGGAAAAATTCAGTTACATTTAATCTTGCAGAATGATTGACTTTTCCGGCTTCGAAAGGATTTTCTACGCTATCAAGTTTGATAAAATCATTATTAAGAAAAGATTGTAAGTTTTCTTTTTCAGAATTTTTCTTCCATTGGATTTTCTCAGAATCATTATGAAAAATTCGAACTACATTTTCATCAATCAGATATTTTTTGGACTGATACTTTTCGATTTCATTAAAGATAACTTCAAGATAATCGATTTGTTCCTGCGACTTCCAGAATGTCGTAAACCTTTTCAGGATAACAGGATTACAAACACCGGCAGAAATTTGAGAAGCAGAAATATTCTCATCATAGAAAATCTTGAAAGATTTATTTTCCTTGATTAATTGATGTGCAAAAAAGAGTCCTGCATATCCAGCTCCAACAATGATGTAATCTACCTGTTCCATAAAAATAAAAAAACCTGAGTAAAGATACTCAGGTTTTTTATTATTTGTATATGAGATATGTTAGTAATTCCATAAATCATTTTCCATCTGAAGAATTTGGGCTTTGATTCTGTCGCTTTCTTCAAGTTGACCTTCCGCATCATTCGGTATATACTCATCGATGATGCCGCTACCGCCTCTACCCATTCCATTATCCGTCTTATAAATTACAGAAGAAAATCTTCTTGCATTGAGAACATCATCAAAAGTAATATCAGAAGTAGAGTTTTTTGCATTAAAAATATAATTGCTGCTTAGAACTTGTCTAGCATCTGGATAATAGATCCAGAAAAGATCAATTAAGTCACTAGCTTCATTTAGGATAGATGGATCAACCGGAGCTCCTGATTCCTGCATTTGTCTAGCTCTTTCAGCTTTCAAAATCGCGGAGTTAGGATCTTCACCCATAGCAGCAATTCCAAGAAGTCTATATCTTAACTGAGTATCTCTTTTATCGATATACCACATTCCCATTAGCTTAAGCGCTTTAACTTTCTCAGTTTTAGTTTCAGAAAAACCAACGTTAGCTTCAACATCACTTTTTTTGATTTTATACCAAGAACCGTCTAAGTTAACAAGCATTGTTCCAGGTTCGATAGAAGGAGCCTTGGTTGTTTTCTTAACCGTTTTTTTCTTTTTACCTTTTCCTGTAGTTACAGTTTCTTCAGTAGCGGCAGGCTGAGCAGCTCCGTTATACTCCAAAACATCGGCAAGTCTGGTAGAATATTTCATAAACATCCCATCAACTTGCTTATTACCAGCACCTTTAAGAGAAGTAAAATATTTCAAAAGTCTTTGAGCTTCTGCATCTTCAATCTTATTGGCATTCATTATTTCTGTGAAATAATCATCGACCATTGGAACAGATGTAGCAGCTGCAATACCTTCCGGGGTTAATCTAGTTGTAAAATCATCACCAGAATAAACTTCTTTTATTTTACCTGAATTAACAGCATCTAATAAGATTTGATAAAGAGACTTGTTTTGAGAAACCAAGCCATCAGCATTATGATAGAAAGGCTGATTGATTTTATCGTTCATATCAATAATTTCCCATACAACCATACTTCTCAAAATGTCTTTATCTTCTATAAATCCATATTTAAGAGGTGTTATACTATCTTTCTTGATCTCACGATCTTCTCTGAATGTCTGAGGAGAATTAGCATTCAGAATGCTGTTTTGTCCAAAAGACATTGCTGAGGAAAGACAAATTAAACTATATATAATCTTTTTCATAATAAGTATTGAAATATAAAATCAATCAGATAAAACTTTTTTTAATTATAGTACACTAATAACTACACCGCTGATATTAGGAAGTACTACTCCGCTTAATCCTTGAGCTGTTGCCTGAACATCAAAGATTGCTACGTTATCTCCAGATCTTAGACCTTTTGTTAAGGACTCTACTGGTGCTAATGAACTTCCGTTTACAGACATTACTGCCTTACCAGGTACTTTAACTTTAAAGCTTACCACATTAAACGAAACTGGGAAATCAAAATCTTTAAGTGTAGCTGTTAAAGTTTGTTTTGAAATCATGTTGGCAGGCATTACATCATAACCCTTACCTCTAATTTCACCTCTTGGCGGAGGGATATTTTTAACTCTAAAATCAAAAGCTTGAGTTATCATTTTTCCACTAGGTGATTTTCCAGAAATTGTTAATTTAACAGTGTTTCCAGCACCAGGTGTCACATTCCATTTTCCTTTACCTCCACTTACAGAAGCACCTGCTGCTGATAAAGTAGTTGCATTAAGATCAGCTCCTAAGATAGATCCAGAAATTGGATTAGCTAAACCTCTATATAGAACATTCATCTTATCCGCTGCTAAGATTGCACCACTTTGCTCTTTAAGCGCTTCTTGTCCAGATACAACACTCAATGTATGAGAATAAGGAAGAGAATGAGCTTTTCCATTTTTATCATTGAAAGTAATAGTACCTTGGAATTTCTGCTCTCCAGGAGTTCCAGTAGCAGGAGTAATAATACCTTGTCCATTAATAATCTTTGCACCGCTAATAGCTAAACCAGGAACAGAACTTGCAAAAGTTCCGATAGAAACTTTGATTTGAGCAGGTTCTCCTTTCATTACCGAACTTGGTCCAGAAACTAAAGCTTCATAAGCGTCAAATTTGATATCAGCATCTACTTTTTCCTGAAGAATTGAAGTAATTGCATCTGACTGCAAGTTTCTAGCCTCAGACTGAATAATTTCTAAGTTAGACAAAGCTGCTACCAATGGTTGGTTGTAAAACTTATATTGAATCCAACCTTGTGTGCTTCTCTTATCACCTTTAGGAAAATCTACAATAAGCATCTTTTGAGCTCTATCCGCAACAGTTTTAAGTTGTGGGTTTCCTCCAAAAGTAGAAACGATAAAATTTCTTAAATCATCTACTTTTGTTTTTAAATCTTGCGCAGTTTTTGATGGAGTTTTTTCATCACCATCTTTGAAGAAATTCTGAGTTGCTGGTTCTGTATTATTAAGTGCAGTAAGACTTTCCTCGATAGGTAATTTACTATCATACTCAGCCTCTAAACTCATTTTATTTTTAATACCTTCAATAAAACCAACTAAATCATTGGTTTTTCCTTCCAAATTTTTGTATTGATCTAATAACGGTCCATAAGTTTCTGGAGAAGCAACAGCTTTAGCCTCCAAAGTTTTCTTAAAGATTTTATCGTTACGTTCCTCTACTGTTAATCTCGTATCAGTCAATGACTGATTCGTATCTTTATATGATCTGATGATTTGCTGATCGATTGTCATTGCAAGCATTGCAATGAAAACCAAATACATCAGGTTAATCATCTTCTGACGTGGTGTCTGTTTACCTCCTGCCATTTTAATAAAGTAATTTAATTGTTAAACAAAAATTAAAATGATAGTAAATTAAGACTTCATTGCACTAAGCATACCACCGTAAACTCTATTAAGGCTATTAAGATTAGTTGTTAAACCTTGTAACTCTTCGTTGAATTTTTCTGACTGTGCTGCAGACTTTTGAATATCTTCAACATATTTTTTACTGAACTCAGATTGTTTTTGTCCTTGTTCCAATTGCAAAGCATATAACGCATTCATACTTTCCAAGTGAGAAGCGGCAAGATTTAATTGCTCGTTATATTTGTGGGTAGAGGCAGAAACATCTACAGTATGGTTAATTTGATCTACAGAAGAAGAGAATTTATCAATTCCACCTCTTAATCTTTCAAATAAACTCACGTCTAACTTAGCATCTGCTAACATTTTGTCAAGTTTATCAGATAATGAAACTTCTAATTCTTTATTTTCTACTTTAGCAACAACTTTTCTTGGTTGTCTTTCAGCAGACTCATCCAATAGTTCCGGATAAACATTTTCCCAAGCATAATGCTCCTCTTTTGCTGGTGGATCGAATGCAAAGAATAAGAAGATTAATGCTTCTGTGATCAAACCAGCAGCAAGCGCAACGTTACCAGTAATTGGGCCTAAACTCCAGTGCGTCATCTTAAATAGAGCACCTAGGATTACGATAGCTGCACCAAACGAATAAACAAAATTTGTTATTGATTCTTTAGTTTTAAACATTTTTTTGAATTTTTAAGTTAGTAGTAGTTAGTTAATATAAATTTTTATTTTGTTTTTCTTGCAAATCTTCCAGCTCCGGCAGGTATATCCTGAATTGTTCTGAATCCTATATAACTTCTTGCAGAATCTTTTCTTTCCCAATCTCTGTAACCTGTCATTAATAGAAATCCAGCATCTTTCCAAGATCCTCCTCTTACAGTCTTTTTAACTTCCCTGTATGCCTGATTGGACAAGTTAGGATTTAATGTTGAGGAAAATTCATATGTGGAGTTATTATATGGAGATTCTGTCCACTCTGAAACGTTTCCAGCCATATCATATAAGCCATATCCATTTTTAGGAAACTTTTTCACTGGTGCTGTATAAGTGTAATTACCTTTTTTCTCATCTTCTATATAGCTACCTCTTTTAGGTTTGAAGTTTGCCAGATAACATCCTCTATCATCCTGAAGATAAGGCCCACCCCATGGATAAGTAGCATTTTGAATCCCTCCTTTTGCAGCATATTCCCATTCTGCCTCTGTAGGAAGTCTAAAGCGCAATGCTTTTTGCTTTTTCTTTTTCAGGCTATTATTATAATCTGTTTTAATTTTAGTTTTGAAATCACAATAAGCTCTTGCCTGATCCCACGTTACACCGACAACAGGATATTCTTTGTAGGCGTTATGCCAAAAATATTGATTAAATAAAGGTTCATTATAAGCATAGTTAAAATCCTTAACCCATACTGTGGTATCCGGATAAACTGCAATACTTTCTTTTTTAAGATACTTAGTTCCTCTATCTTTATCTTTTACTGCAGAAGAAACATCCTCCCACTGATAACTGTATTTAATTTTAGACCAATCAATGATTCTCTCATTATTGATTCTCTTTTCAGCTGGTAAATACATAGATTCTAAAACCTCTGCATATTTTTCATCCGGATAAGCAGAAGTATTATAAGTTAATGGTACTTTTTTATCTAATTTTTTAGACTCATCATAACCATCTCTCCCACCCTGAGACTCCAGAAACTTTTGATACGGAGTTGCTTCTTCACCAGTTTTTTTTGAAGCGTAAGCATAGTCAGCAATAGAACTTCCGTTCCCGCCTTCTTCGCCACCACCTTCACCAGCAGCTTCAGCTAACAAACCTCTGGCAATTGAATCTCGAACAGCGTTGATGAAAACACGATATTCTGCATTTGTAACCTCAGTTTCATCCATAAAAAAGGAAGAAACTGTTACAGTTTTAAGCATTGCTTTTTCTGGAGTATATGAAAAATCCTGATCTGCCATTCCCATTACGAAAGATCCTCCTGGAATTGGAACCATGCCATAAGGTCTTTCAGCCACAAATGATTTTGAAGATCCTCTTGGAATAAGTTCACCCTTGATTCCGGGGTTACCTGTTATACCTTTCCCTCCACCTTTGGAACAAGAAATGATAACCGAAGTTGACAACAGTATAAATAATATCCTTTTCATCCTATTTTAAAGAAATTAAGCGGTAAATATATAATTTTTTTTATAAATAATTATCAATTTTAATTGAAAACGTAATTTGTTAAAGAATATTTCACAAAACACAAAATTATTCTACAGTAACTGATTTGGCAAGATTTCTCGGCTGGTCTACATTAGCTCCTCTAGCCACAGCAATATAATATGACAATAGCTGTAATGGTATAGATGCCAAAATTGGAGAGAAGCATTCTGATGTCTCAGGAATCTCTATAATATAATCTGCCATTGCAGAAACTTGAGTATCACCTTTACTTACAATAGCAATCACCTTTCCTTTTCTCGCTTTGATTTCCTGTACATTGCTGACAATCTTATCATAATGGCCAACTTTTGGAGCAATAATAACGATTGGCATATTTTCATCAATTAAAGCAATCGGTCCATGCTTCATTTCTGCAGCAGGATAACCTTCGGCGTGGATATAAGAAATCTCTTTTAATTTTAGAGCTCCTTCAAGTGCTGCAGGGAAATTATAACCTCTTCCTAAATATAAGAAGTTAGTAGCATCAACAAATTTGGATGCAATAGCTTTTACATTTTCATCCACTGAATTTAGAACATCTTCCACTTTCTTTGGAATTGCGTCCAATTCAGTAATTAACCTCATGAAATCTGCTTTTCCAAGATTTCCGTTGTGATTACCTAACTTGATTGCAATTAATGATAAAATTGTCAATTGTGATGTGAAAGCTTTTGTAGAAGCGACACCTATTTCTGGTCCAGCATGCGTATAAGCACCTGCATCTGTATACCGGGCGATAGAAGAATCTACCACATTACAAATTCCGAAAACAAAAGCTCCTTTTTCTTTTGCAAGCTTAATGGCAGCCATTGTATCTGCTGTTTCACCTGATTGTGAGATTGCAATTACAACATCTTTAGAACTTATGATAGGATTTCTGTATCTGAACTCAGAAGCATACTCCACTTCTACAGGAACTCTCGCAAATTCTTCAATAAGATACTCACCAATAAGTCCTGCGTGCCAAGATGTACCACAAGCTATAATAATGATTCTTTCGGCATTCGTCAATCTTTCCAAATGATCCCAGATTCCTGCCATTTTAATAATTCCTTCATCCACAAGAAGGCGACCACGCATTGTATCAAGAATGGATTTTGGTTGCTCAAAAATTTCTTTTAGCATAAAATGCTCATAGCCTCCTTTTTCAATTTGTTCAAGATTTAATCTTAACTCCTGAATAGCGGGTTCTATTTTCGTATTTTCTTTTATTGTTCTGATATCTATTCCAGATTCCAGAGAGATCGTCGCCATATGACCTTCTTCAAGATACACAGCTTCTTTTGTAAACTCGACAAAAGGTGAAGCATCAGAAGCTACAAAATATTCATTCTCACCAATTCCTATTGCAAGTGGCGAACCTAATCTTGCAACAACTAACTGTCCTGGAAAATCTTCGTGCATTACTGAAATTGCATACGCGCCATAAACTTCATTCAATGCGTAACGCACGGCTTCAGAAAAATCGAGAGATGGATCTTTATCCATAAAATATTGAAATAAATTAACCAATACTTCAGTATCCGTTTCTGATTTAAATTCAAAGTTTTTATTGATAAGCATTGTTTTGATGGTATCGTAATTTTCAATAATACCATTATGTACAATTGCTATTTTTCCGTTGTTGGAAAGGTGTGGGTGAGAATTATTATCACTTGGAACGCCGTGTGTAGCCCATCTCGTATGCCCCATTCCAAGTTTGGAAGTTGCCTCAAGGTTTTTACAAATTGCTACTAGATCATCTACTTTTCCTTTTGTTTTTTTGAATTCAAACTTATCATTTTGTGATTCTAAAATTATACCTGCACTGTCATAACCACGATATTCTAGACGGCGCAATCCGTTTATTACAATAGCGTATGCATCTCTAAAACCTGTATAACCAACGATTCCGCACATATATTAATTAGTTTATTTTTTTGTGAATATTAATCTTAACTGGACATTTTTTGAGCTGACAGACATCTCCTGTCCTATTTTACTTGTATCGGTTCCTACCAATAATAACCTAAAAGGATTGTATGGTCTGTCATTATAAGTCTGACCAAGTAGTGCTCCTGTAGACGAGTCAACGAGATAAGATCCTACATCAATTATAAAATCTTTTCCATTATTCTCATTTATATTGTAAGACTCATCCTCGATAATTTGTTTAAGTGAGGAGGTAATACTAACATCGTAGTAAGCATCTTTTGTGGAAAGATTAGTACTACGAACAAGTGAATATCCAGCGCTTGCAAGTAGCGTCATATCCGGTAAGAATCTTGACATTGAATCTCTTTCTTTTACAAGGAAACTTGAGGGTTTTCTGTATTTATTATCCCACTCAGGATCAGTACTATCATTATATAATCGAATTTTTGCAGAAACAACTGCAATTTTTTCATTTTTATATTGATTTCTTAATGAGGTAATTAATTCCTTTGTAATGCGAACACCAATACTGCTTCCTCCCATCCCTTGTAAATAAAGTTTGGTTGAAGGATTTGCTATTGGTAGTGCTGTATTTGTTTTGATATCTTTTGCATCTATGGCATCTTTTGTTCCGGTTATGTAAGAGCTACTTCTAGAGTAAGCCACGTGACTTAAGTGAACATTCGGCGAACCCAGACTTAAAGACGTTTCTTGTTTTGTCTTAGTAACTGTTCCATCTGATGCGGTAACATCGTTCTTGTAATAAATGGTTATTGCAGCATCATTAGGAGCCATAGAAAACAGGTAACCGTCATTTTCATCAACCGAAATTCTTAAACCTCTGAAATATCTGATAAATGATGCAGCATCTTTCAACACTTGATTTCCTTGCTTTGCTATTATTTTATCCTGAAAAAATTCTTTTTTCAATGGTATTCTTAACGACACAGCCCGGTTCACAATTTCCGACGCATCGGAATCTTTTGTGATGACCACTGAATTAACTGTACCATTGAAGCTTTTCGACCCAATATCTGTAGATGAAACTGCAATTGTTTTATTTGTTTTAATAGAGTCGGAAGCTCCACCTAAAAAGTCAGTAACCTCGTGAACTCTTATGGTTAAAGGAGGAGTTGCCGTTCCAACCTTATATTTACCATATTTTCTAACTGGATAGGTATTCACTACTTTTTTTGCAGCTACATTTCCATCAGGATAGATATAATCTTCAGTTGTTGTAGTTTTTAAAGAGTCTGAAGCCGTTTCATATAAAGGTTTAAGAGTAAGAACAACAGAATCTACAACAGGATTTTTTCCAAAATCAGGATTATAGGAGCTCAGCCTTACTTGCGTGAAATAAGAAACTTTCTGACCACCAAAAACAGGCTCACTAAATGCGCCAATCCGAACACTGTCATACTGAGATGTAACAACTTTCTGAACATCTTGGTTATTGACATTATAAGCAGCAAGTCCGTAAACTTTCTCTGAAGCTTCGGATCCGTTTACCAACTGAGAACCGAGGTTATCCAGTTCGCTTTCGCATGAATTCATCACAACAATCCCCATTAATAAAACAGGGATTAACTTCATCATTTTTTTTATTCTTATCATTATAATATAATCGATCGTAATTAATAAATTTTTGCTATTGAATCTGCGTTCAGATAGTCGGATTTTTCAGCTTCGGCTTTCGCAAAGGCTTCTTCAAGTTTCTCTTCCAAAAATTCATTTCCTTTCACTATAACATCTACATAATCCATACTGTCATTTACAAAATTGAGAAAGCTTGGATTATCTAACGATTGTAAATCTGAAATATTATCAAATTCAAGAATTTCTTTTGTATTTTCATTCAGCTTCAAATCTTCTTCATTATAAATAGAAAGAACAATTTTAGTATCCTTGAAATAAGAATCGTCTTTATAGTATGTTTTCAGATATACCGGGATTAACGAAGACATCCAACCATTAAGATGAATTACATCTGGCACCCAATTTAGCTTCTTAATAGTTTCTATAACTCCCCTTGCAAAGAAAACAGCTCTTTCATTGTTATCTTCGAAAGGATGGCCTTCGTCATCAAAATAGTATTGCTTTCTTTTGAAGTATTCTTCATTATCTATAAAATAAACCTGCAAACGCTCACCTGGTAAAGATGCAACTTTGATGATCAGTGGCTGGTCCAAATCATTTATAATAATATTCATCCCAGACAGACGGATCACCTCGTGCAATTGAAATTTCCTTTCACTGATTTGTCCGAATCTCGGCATAAAAACCCTTACATCGTTACCCTCGCTATGCATTTTCAGCGCCATTTTGTGCACCAAGCTTCCCATATTCGTATCTTCCTGATAGGGATACATCTCCGTAGTAACGTATAAAATCTTTTGATTAGGCATAAAAATTTACTTTAAACGAAGTATAAAAACTTCATTTTGCAAAATTACAAAAAATTAAATCAAATCATTTATTTTACTTAATATTAATACTAATTAACAAAATATACTAAAAGTCAATGACTTACACTAGAAATATTGTTAAAATAAGATTAATACTAGCCAGATTAAAAAGATTAATAATTACAAGATATTTAATAACTGATAGGTTGCAAGTCAATATCTAAAGCTTTTTAAGAAATTCTGTACAAATCATCTTCTGTAGAAACAAAAAACAGCTACCTTTGAGCCCATAAAACAGAAATAATATGCAGGTTTTTTACGATAAAGATTCTTTTTCAAAATATATTGATTTACAAAAAGAACAAAACAATTCCATCGGATTCGCGCCTACAATGGGAGCATTGCACGCCGGACACATATCTCTATATGAAGAAGCTAATAAAGATAATGACGTTGTAATTTCCTCCATATTCGTAAATCCTACCCAATTCAATAATCCTGACGATTTAGAAAAATATCCCAGAACTGTTGAAAATGATATTGAAAAGCTCAAGAATTCTAAATTGGTAGATGCCGTTTACATCCCAAAAGTAAAAGACATATATCCAAATGGTTTGGAAAGAAAACATTACGACTTCGGAGGTATCGAAAACGAGATGGAAGGAGCTGCAAGACCTGGTCATTTTGATGGCGTAGGAACCGTGGTAGAAGAATTATTTCGACAAGTAAGACCAGATAATGCCTATTTTGGAGAAAAAGACTTTCAACAACTGAAAATCATCGAAAAATTAGTAGATATTCTGAATCTGGGCATCAAAATTCATGGTGTAAAAATCCATAGAGAAAATAACGGACTGGCGATGAGTTCCAGAAATATGCGACTTTCCGAAGCGGAGAAAGAAGCATCATCTGTTATTTATCAAACCCTGAAAAAAGTGGATGATTGGTTTCGTGTCATAACGATACCAGAAATCAAAATAAGAGTTGAGGAAATCTTCGATAGGGATGATATGGTGCTGGAATACTTTCTGATTGCCAATGAAGACACTTTGAAAGAAGCAGACTTTTTTTCAGAAGACGAAAATTACCGTGCCTTCATCGTGGTAAATGTAGAGCAAGTTAGACTGATTGACAATATGCACCTGAAATAAAAAGAAGCTTCTTTTACAAGAAGCTTCTACACCAAATCACAAAATATTAATATGAAAAAAATTTACTTGCGTAAATTGTGACTCGGCTGGGATTCGAACCCAGGACCCATACATTAAAAGTGTATTGCTCTACCAGCTGAGCTACCGAGTCTTTTTAATTATTAAAATAATTTAATAATTAAAAATATTTCTGCTGTGCCTGCGACTGGACTCGAACCAGCACATCCTTAGGAAACCACCCCCTCAAGATGGCGTGTCTACCAATTTCACCACGCAGGCAAAAAAAAACCGTATCGCTACGGATTAATTTGCTAGTGACCTGGCTGGGATTCGAACCCAGGACCCATACATTAAAAGTGTATTGCTCTACCAGCTGAGCTACCAGGTCGGCCACTATAAAAATGAAAAGATTTATGACATGTGATAAATGATTGTAAAGTAAATCTTTTAGCGTTTACCGTTTATCTCTCATTTTTTAGTGGTGCAAAGATAGTACTTTTTTTAAAATCTCAAAATTTTTTTCGAACTTTGTTTAAAATAAAATTATGATAATTTCTTTACTTGGATATATGGGAAGCGGTAAATCTCACGTTTCCAAAAACTTGAGCAAAAAATTAAATTTTCCATTAATTGACCTCGATCAAAGAATTTCTGAAGAAAACCTGCTCAGTATTCCTGAAATATTCCAGAAAAAGGGAGAAATATTCTTTCGCAAGGAAGAAAAACGCGTATTGGAACATATTCTGAACGTGGAAAAAGATATCATTCTGAGTCTTGGCGGTGGAACTCCCGTTTACTATAATAATATGGATCTAATTAATGAAAAATCAAAGAGTATATTTCTAAGAGCTTCTGTAAAAACGCTTACAGACCGAGTACTGCTACAGAAAAATACGCGCCCGCTGATTGCCAAATTAAATGATGACGACGTGCCTGAATTTATCGCGAAGCATCTTTTCGAAAGGAATCCTTTTTACAGTAAATCTCATTTTACAGTCGATACAGACTCCAAAACCGCCAATGATATTTCTGATGAAATCATAAAGCTATTAAAGATTTAATCTTCGCCTTCTTCAGTGTCCGGTGAGAAAAAAATATCCCAATCTTCATTATCCATTTCTAAAGCTGAACTGCCAGCAGAAAAATCGTCCATTTCTCGCCTATCTTTTTTTGTAGGTCTTCCGAGTCCTTTTTGCCTGTAATAGTCTTGAGCAGATTTTCTCATTTTTAAAATTTCATATTGATCTTTCTCCGTCATATCAATCACATAAAGCGCAACCAATTTAGCGCCAATCCTGCTTTTCGGGAGATCGGTCACTTTTATTTTATATTCGATTTGATTTTTTTTAATTTTTATAACATCGCCAATCTTTACCTCTTTAGAAGACTTAACCACATTTTCTCCTATACTCACCCTATTCTTTTTGATTTCTTCAGCAGCGATGTTTCTGGTTTTATAAAATCTCACACTCCATAAAAATTTATCTATTCTCATAATTTTTTATACTTTTGTCTCGTTAAAATTAATCGCAATTTAACATTAAATAAAAAAATGAAAAAAATACTTTTGGGAATTGCTCTTTCTGTAGCTGTCTTACAGGGATGCAAGAAAGACAATACTGATGATGAAGAGGTTGTACAGCTTACAGTAGATGAGCAAAAAGAATATGACGATGCCGCTGCTCTAGATTTTCTGAATAAGCATTATTTAGATAGCAAAGGCGTAATCACCGCTTTTGATGATACCACAGATACTGATAACAATGAAAAAAAATTAGCGGATTATAATTACGTTAAGTTGCCATCCGGTGTAATCTATATTGTGAGACCTGGCGCACAGCCAAACCCCGGAAAAGATGTAGCAAGTAATGATGTAATTAGTTTTTTTAACATTACTAAAACATATAGTGCTAAAAAAACTAATGACAAAATAAGCTTTAGTGATGAAGCTACCTTTATTAATAATGTTGCTAATACTGGCGTTCCAAGCGTAGACCCAGCTTATTACTATGTAAAATCATCTGTTATTAAAGCTTATAATACTGCAAATAGCACCACAGTAGAACGTAACTTTTATGAAATTGAAGGATTGCAGGAAGCACTGAAGTTTTTTAAATCTTTTGACAACCGAGATATTGCAGAAGATTATAACATGCAGGGTGTTATTATAGTACCATCAAGAGCGGCATTTGCGAGAGATAATTCAATATACGGAACTGTTTATCAAAACAGAAGTTTTGTTTTCAACTTCCAGCTTTATAATACAAGAACTAGATTACCAAAAGAAGACTAATTTGGCATTCTTCTAGATAAAAAAAACCGCAAAAATAGTATTTTGCGGTTTTTTTATTTTTGGTATTTGTTTAAATCTTAGCCAAAAAATCCTCAAATTGCATCTCTTTGATAGAAACATTACCTTCTTCTGTTATCTTTTCTAAGACGATTTCTTCAATTTGGTTCACGGATTTTTCATCAAATGGTTTAACTACCCTCACGTAGTTTTCCGTGAAGCCGTACATCATTCCGTTTTTGTTTTCATGTTCCCAAAGAACAGGAAGTTTATTGCCTAGCTGTGATCTATAGAATTCCATTTTCTTTTTCTCGGAAAGGATTCTCAGCATTTTGTTACGTCTTTTTCTTTCTGGGATTGGAATGGCTCCTTGCATATCGGCAGCTTCCGTATTTTCTCTTTCAGAATATGTAAAAACGTGAAGATAACTGATTGGTAAATCATTCAGAAAGTTATATGTTTCCAAAAACAATTCTTCTGTTTCGCCAGGAAATCCAACGATGACATCAACACCAATTGCCGCATTCGGCATTACTTCTCGTATTTTACTAACCCGATTAAAATATAATCTGGTTAAATATCTGCGTTTCATTTTTTTCAGTAATTCATCACTTCCAGACTGAAGCGGAATATGAAAATGTGGCACAAAAGTTCTGCTTTTGGCAACCAAATCGATACTTTCGTCTTTCAAAAGATTGGGTTCGATGGACGAAATCCGAATTCTTTCAATACCCTCCACTTTATCCAGCTCAGAAATCAGATCCAGAAAAGTATGTTGGTGCTTTTTATTCCCGAATTCGCCTTTTCCGTAATCACCTATATTAACACCTGTAAGAACGATTTCCTTTATATCTTTCGCAGCAATTTCTTTCGCATTATTTATGACATTTTCAATTGTATCAGAACGAGAAATTCCTCTTGCTAAGGGGATTGTGCAATAAGTACATTTATAATCGCAACCATCCTGAACCTTCAGAAAAGCTCTGGTTCTGTCGCCTATAGAATAGGATCCGACGAAAAAATCCGTCTCATCAATTTCGCAGGAATGGACTTGTCCGTAACTCTCAGATTTCTCCAAATCATCCAAATAACTCAGGATATTAAACTTTTCCTTTGCTCCCAAGACGAGATCCACACCTTCAATGGCTGATATTTCTTCCGGTTTCAGCTGGGCATAGCAACCTATAATGGCCACCAGACCATCCGGATTCGCTTTTGCAGCACGTTTTACATGTAGCTTGCATTCCTTATCTGCATTCTCTGTCACGGAACATGTGTTGATAATATAAACCTGTGCGGGTTCATCAAAATTAACTTTCTGGTAACCCGCATCGGTCAGTTGTCTTGCAATAGTAGACGTTTCTGCAAAGTTCAGCTTGCAGCCAAGTGTATGAAAAGCAACTGTTTTCGGTTGTATATTGACTTTTGACATAAGGTTGCAAAGTTATTAATAAAATTGCAACCGTTCCAAATGATGACTTTTTTACAGAGAAAAATCCGGAAATAACCAAATTTTTTTTTTGATTTATATGGATTTCGGAAAGTTGAATACATCTTTTTTTCTTCGGATATATCGGAAACTTAAGAATGATTAATGCTTATAACTTTCTCACAAAAAGCTGCTATCGATTTCATATCATTCTCTTTCATCACTTTCCAAAATTTCATATTAAATTTTTAGTATCAATTTTATAACTTTCACTCATCTGACTTTGGTACCTCCACTGCAACTTCATAAACTTTGGTATGCATCAAGTATTTAGACCTTTCGCGAGACGTTACGTTCTGTACTTCTCCTTTGTATAAAACAATAACAGCATCTTCTTTGATCAGCGGATCCGAATCGGAAAAATATTTTTCATCTGGACTTTTCTCAGTAACTTCATTTTGTCGTTCTTTTAGCTTATCTGCAACTTCCTGAAATCCTTCATCCGATGAATGCAATATCTTGTAATCCGGTCCGGCAAAGGCCTTATAATATTTGTTTTCTGCTATCAAATTCTGCGAACTGTCTTCTACTGGATTATCATTGCCGTCCAAAAAACCTACTTCCAGTAATCTTCCGTTTCTTTCTTCTGCAAATTGTCTTGCTTCTGCAACTGATTTAAAACCAGTGTATAAGTTTGTTTTATCAAACTCATATCTCACGAGCCTTTCTACAATATTTTCTTTTTCCATAATTTATTTAGATTTAATGATGTCTTTTGCCCTTCTGATGGTAATTTACCTGTCTATGATTAAAATTCTTATGGTTAAATTTTGAATTAATTTGAGAATCTATATGATGGTGAGCCTGAGAAAGAAGCTCAGGAGTGTCAAAATGTAGTTTCTTGCCATTCTGGAAAATCTCACCTTCTGAGTTTCTGTACATCTCATTTTCTTGATAAGTATTTCCGTCCGGTGCTTTGTAAGTTTGTGATCTGTTTTTTATAGCTTTTCTTATTATTCCTGCGGCAATTAGCAAACTTCCGCCTGCAAGAAATCCTAAAGCTGTTTTTAAACTAGATTTCATAATTAGATATTTTTTAATTGATTACCTTTCGATAAGATTATTTCAAACATTTTAGAAACGTTCTTTGTAGAAGTTTTAAAACAAAACGTCTGCCAAAATTATACTCGCTAAAAATGAAATCAGCCTTTTTTTCAAATCAATTTTAAAAATTAATAAGCATTATAATACAATTGTGACAATTTGTCATTTGTCTAATTATGTAATTGGAAATCAAACAATATCTATAAAAATACTTCATATAAAATGGAATGGAAGTTTAGTAGAAAAACTGTTAAAAGTACTTTTTTATTAAGAATTTTTTAAAAATGGTTAAACTTCGTTAAAAGTGTAACACTAATTTTTTAGTTCATACTAATTTAGCATTAAATTTGTCTAACAAAAATCTCAAATAAGAAATGAATATTAAAATGAAGAATACATTAAAAAAACTAATGCCTTTTGCATTGACAGGAGTAATCTCTGGAGCAACCGTTTTCGGAGCAAGTCAGTATTTCACTAAAGAAAATAACGGAGAAGATTTCGAATACTTTACGAAAGCATCCAAGAGTTCTGCTTTTGTAGGAATGGGATCTGCAGTTGGAGATGATTTTGTTAAGGCTTCCAAAATGACTGTTCCAGCAGTAGTAACTATTAAAAATTATCAGGACAGATCTGCACAGAGGATGCCGGATCAGGATATGTTCGACTTTTTCTTCGGAAATCCTTTTGGCGGCAACCAACAAAGACAGCAGCAGCCTCCTAAAAACATGCCTTCTGGTTTAGGTTCCGGTGTTATTATTTCACCAGACGGTTACATCATCTCTAATAATCACGTAGTAGCTGGCGCCAACAAGCTGGAAGTAGTTCTTAGTAACAAAAAATCATATATAGCAACCCTAGTTGGAACAGATCCCAATACGGATATTTCTCTTCTGAAAATTGAGGAAAAAGGTTTGCCTTACCTCAACTTTGCTAACTCGGATATGGTAGAAGTGGGACAATGGGTATTGGCAGTAGGAAACCCTCTTGGATTAAATTCCACAGTAACAGCCGGAATTGTTTCCGCAAAAGGAAGAAGTATTGATATTCTTAGCCAACAATCCAGAACTCCGATTGAAAGCTTCATCCAGACAGATGCGGCGATTAACCCTGGAAACAGTGGTGGTGCTTTGGTGAACGTGAATGGAGACTTGATTGGCATCAACACAGCCATTCAATCTAAAACCGGTTATTATGAAGGTTACGGATTTGCTGTTCCGTCCAACTTAGCAAGAAAAATTGTAGAAGACATCAAGAAATTTGGTCTTGTACAAAGAGGTTTCTTAGGAATAGGAAGTTTGGATCTTTCTAATGATATGCAGGTAGCAGCTTATAATCAAAAAAACAAATCTAATCTGAAAGTTGGCGACGGTGTGTATGTGACAGAAGTTACAGGAAAAAGTGGTGCTGAGGATGCAGGAATCAGAACTGGAGATATTGTTACAAAGATTGATGGTACCAACATCGGAAGCTTTGCGGATCTTTCATTTGCAATTGGCAGCAGAAGACCAGGAGATAAAGTAACAGTGACATATACCAGAAATGGTAAACCAAATACTGTAACTGTTACCCTAAAAGATCAAAAAGGCGGAACGTCTTCTAGAAGCAAAGAGGATTTGACCGTGAGTGAGAAAATTGGATCTGAGTTCGAACCATTGAGCGACAGAGTAAAAACAGATTATGGCCTGGAAAGTGGCGTACTTGCAAAAAATGTAGCAGAAGGTGGCGAAATGGACAAAATAGGTGTCGTTGATAATTTTATCGTGATGGAAATCAATGGAAAACCGGTTAACTCGCAAAAAGATGTAGAAAAAATACTGAATGGCTACAAAGGAAATGTGCAGGTGAAGTATGTGGACAGCTATGGAAGAATTACTACCAGAGGATTCAAAATGCCTTAATATTAATAACAAATAATTTTAGAAACCAATCTTAATCAGATTGGTTTTTTTGTTTTAACCCAGCAAAAAAGATACTTTTGCACTCCTACAAAATGAAACTTTTCAATTCTTATATTAACACTTTCAAAGGACTTTCCAGAGAAGCCTGGATGTTGTCCATCGTGATGCTCATCAACCGTTCTGGTTCGATGGTTTTGCCGTTTTTAGGTGTTTATATGACAGACCATTTGAAGTTTTCCTTGGAAAATACAGGGATTGTTTTGAGTTTTTACGGAATCGGTTCCGTGTTAGGTTCTTGGTTGGGAGGATTTTTGACTGATAAATTCGGGGAATATTATATCCAAAGTTGGAGTTTGTTTCTCAGTGCACCGATATTTATTATTATGCCATTTTTTTCAAGCGTGGAAATGATGGCTTTATTAATTTTTCTACAAAGTGCCATCAGTGATACATTTCGACCAGCGAACTCGGTGGCGATTACAAAATATGCAAGACCTGAGAATCTGACCAAAGCTTTTTCCCTAAACCGAATGGCTATAAATCTAGGTTTTTCGATTGGTCCTGCTTTGGGCGGAATCTTGTCGGGGATTTCTTATAATTTCCTTTTCATTGTTAATGGAATCGGGGCTGTAATTGCTGGAGTCATCTATGTCATCTTTTTCCGAAAAAGAAATAAAATCTTCCGTAAGAAAAAGAAATCAGAAACGACTGAAGTTGTAAAGAAAATAGGAAAATCACCTTACAAAGATTATCCGTTCTTGCTTTATAGTTTTCTGTGTGCGGTTTTTGCTGTTTGTTTCTTCCAGTTTTTCAATACCATCCCGCTTTTTTATAAGGATGTTGCGAAGCTGGATCAAAGCACCATCGGTTTTATTTTAGGTTATAGCGGCTTCATTATCGTATTGCTGGAGATGCCCTTGGTAAGTCTTGCAGAAAGGGTTTTGAAGATTCCGCAAATCTTATCTATTGGGATTATAATGTCCGGTATTTCGTACCTGCTACTACTTTTTGGAAGTAACATTCCGTTGCTTTTGTTATCAATGTCGATATTATCTATTGCGGAAATTTGGGTTCTACCATTTATGTCAACCGTTACGGCTTTGCGCGCTGAAAGAGGAAACAAAGGGGCTTATATGGGACTAAACGGGATTGCATTTTCGTTCTCCTTTATATTTACGCCGTTTTTGGGGACTTATGTTGTGAGCCACTTTGGGTTTGATAGTCTTTGGATTGGCTCGTTTGCTATTTTAATGGTTACAGCTTTTCTAATTTTTTGGATCACTAAAAAAATGATAAAATAACAAAAAGCTTTCTCCATAATGGGGAAAGCTTTTTGCTATTTAGGAATATGGACTAAAACTTTAATTATTTGCTTTTAACAAACTCTACATATACAGCAACATCCACATCTTTTGCAACACCTGCACCTGTTGGATCATAACTGATATTATAATCTAATCTGTTAACTTTGAAAGTAGTCTGGAAACCTAATTTCTCATTTCCTTGCTGATCTTTGTTCTTACCACCATAAACAGCAGTTACAGTAACTGGTTTTGTAACATTTTTGATTGTTAACTTACCTGTCAACTGATAAGTATTTCCTTTTAATTTTTTGATAGAAGTACTTTCAAATTTCATTGCAGGAAATTTTTCTGCATCAAAAAAATCAGCAGATTTCAAGTGATTATCACGCATCTCAACACCCGTGTTAACAGAAGTTGTATTAACAGTAAAATCAAATTTTGCATTGCTAAGATCATCAGCAGTCGTTACAACTTTTCCTTCAAACTTATCAAAACGCCCTTGTACAAAGCTAATTCCCAAGTGTTTGATGTTAAAATTGAACGAAGAATGCATTGGATCAACATTCCAAGTAGTTTGCGAAAATCCTAAAATACTGATTGTTGCAAATAAAAACGATAAGAATAACTTTTTCATAATGAATACTCGTAGTGCATTATTAA
>NZ_RJTU01000058.1 GCF_003730015.1 Epilithonimonas hominis
TTTATAATGCACTACGGGTAATGAATTATTTTTTTTATTTATTAATACTACAAAGTTAGATGCTTAAAAGGTTTTAATTAATTGATGTAGGTTAATAAAAGCTTTATTCATAAAAAAAACTATTTTTGTTCAACTCAAATTTGAACAATGAATCCGGGAACTATTCTACTTTTATTCGTTTTTGCCTATTTTATCGGGCTTTTAGTCATCTCTTATTTTACAAGCCGTAACTCGGACAACCAGTCTTTTTTCATCGGAAACAAGAAAAGTAAGTGGTGGCTGGTGGCATTTGGGATGATTGGAACGTCACTTTCGGGTGTGACTTTTATCTCGGTTCCGGGAACGGTGGGAAAACTTTTGGGTGGCGAAAATCCGTTTGGCGGTTTCGAATATTATATGATGGTGATTGGGTTTTTCATTGGTTACTTCATCGTTGCGGGGATTCTGCTCCCACTCTATTACCGAATGAATCTGACCTCGATTTATACTTATTTGGGGAAACGTTTCAATGTGGAGGCGCATAAAATCGGTTCTGTGTTTTTCATTATTTCGAGAGCGATTGGAGCGACGGCGAGGTTATATTTGGTTGTGAATATTCTTCAGATTTTCCTTTTGGAAGCGCTTGATGTTCCTTTTTGGGTAACGGCTTTTGTGTTGCTTTTGATGATTTTGCTTTACACGTTTGAAGGTGGTGTGAAAACGATTGTAATTACGGATACGCTACAAACGTCATTTATGATTATCAGTTTGATTGCCTGCATTGTTTATATTTTATCTAATCTTAATCTGTCTTTTGGAGAAGCGTTCTCTATCCTGGAACAGAAGCAATACACGCATTTTATCAATACAGATGTGAATTCTAAAACATTTTTCCTGAAAACGATTCTGGGCGGAATGTTCATTACGATTGCAATGACAGGTCTTGACCAAGAAATGATGCAGAAAAATATCTCGGTGGATAACCTGAAAAACTCGAAAAAGAATATGCTGACTTTTGCCGGAACTTTGCTTTTTGTGAATCTGGCGTTCTTATTTTTAGGAGGTTTGCTTTATCTTTTTGCGATGCAACACGGCGCAGATTACGGACAAATCTCGACGATGGTTGACGGAAAAGAAGTGATTACGAATACTTTTGGCTTCAAGGATTCGGCGGGTCAAATTAAAAATATAATGGGTGACGACTTGTTCCCTGCTCTATCGCTACAAGGGCATTTTCCGATGGCGCTTTCTGTGATTTTCATCATCGGTTTGATTTCAGCGTTGTTTCCTTCTGCTGATGGTGCTTTGACGGCGGTTACGAGTTCTTATTGTGTAGATTTATTAAACCTGAACGAAGACCAGAAAAAAACCGAGAAGCAAAAGAAACATCTGAGAATGAAAGTTCATTTAACTTTCACAGTGATTTTCTTTGTCCTGATAATGGTTTTCAAAGCGATTAATGACAAATCGATTGTTTATCTGATTATGGAAATTGCAGGTTATACTTACGGTCCTTTGTTGGGATTATTTGCTTTCGGAATTTTGACGAAGTACCAAATCACGAAGAAATATTCCATTTTGGCGGTGACGATTTTGGCGCCTGTGATGACTTATCTGATTAATTATCTGGTGACGAATAATACAGATTACAGAATTGGTGTGGAGCTGATTATCCTGAATGGGTTTTTGACTTTTGTTGGGTTGTGGATGGTGAGGTCTGAGAATGTTAAAAATATTGTTAATACTTAATAAATCAACCTCTTTATTTTATCTTAATATGCCTATTTCAGAACAAAAATTAAATGATTTTTTCCTTGAAGATTATGAAAAGATATCAGAACAGGAAAAATTTTATCATTATTCAAGTTTTGAAACAAGTATAAATAATATTATACTTCAGCAATCATTAAAATTTTCAAATCCAATAGAATTTAATGACCCATTTGATTGTAGCGAAAAACTCTTAAATATTAGATTTAATCCAAGCCATATAGATGAAGTATTAAAACAAAACCATTCTCAATACAATCGAAAAGATAGAAGAAGTTTAAAAATTAAAGAAATCAAAAGACAACAAAATGCGATAATGAAAGAAAAACGAGAAGAATTTAAAATCTGTTGTTTTTCTGGAAAGAATGATAATGTATTAATGTGGTCACATTATGCAGAGAAACATAATGGAATTTGTTGTGGATTTAAATTTCCAGTTAATATTCCAAAAAAGTTTGCTATCAAGCCTGTTCGTTATCAAAAAAGTGTTAATAAACTTGAAGGTGAAGCCAATTTAGATAAAATAGTTCTTTATTGGTTAACTACAAAATCTCAAATCTGGGATTATGAAGATGAGTATAGAGCAATTAGTATTTCAAAAAAGCCATCAATCAGCTATGAATTTATTAATTACGATTTAAAATATTTAAAAGAGATTATTTTTGGCTGTAATGTTAAAGAAAAACAGATTAATGCTACAATAAAGAAATTAAAAAAAGAAATTCCAATAAAGCAAATAGAGTTCAAGCGAGCATATCTAAATACTCCCGATTTTAATATAAAAATCGAAAATATATAAATTCCAAATGAAAACCCACACAACCAATTACACCACTACTTTGATAGAAATCGCGGAAGATTCTCCGGTTTTGGCATCGGTAATTCCGGTGGTGAAAAATGAGAAAAAGACGATTGCCCATTATCAATACGAGAAGCTTACTAAACATCCTCTAAAATATCTGCCTCATATTTTGCTTTAATTAACAAAGAGTTCGTGAGCTGTATGTCCAAGCTTTGAATTAGATTTTGTTAATGAATGCTTATTGATTTATCAATTTGAGAGGCATCATTATTGTTGCGAAAAAGCTTTATCATTGTTTTATGAAAAAGATTTTCGCCCTCACATTTCTTATTATTTCGACCTTATTTTTCAGTCAAGAAAAACGTCCGGTTTTGGATATTATGCTGACCAATTATCAATATCCTTACGATGTTCATTTTTTGACTTTTAAAAGTCAGAATCAGGATTTGAAAATGGCTTATATGGACATCAAACCAGAAAAACCCAATGGAAAAACAGTTGTTCTGCTTCACGGAAAAAACTTCAATGGAGCCTATTGGAAAACAACGATTCAAGCTTTGACAAAAGATGGCTATCGGGTGGTTGTTCCTGACCAAATTGGATTCGGAAAGTCATCAAAACCCACAGATTATCAATTCAGTTTTCAGCAATTGGCTCAAAATACGAAAGCGATTTTAGATGAATTGAAATTGGATAAAATTTATCTTCTGGGACATTCGATGGGTGGAATGCTGGCGACAAGATTTACATTAATGTATCCGGAAACGGTTGAGAAATTAATCCTGGAAAATCCAATTGGGCTGGAAGACTGGAAATTGGTTGCGCCTTATGCATCTATCGATAAGAATTATCAAACCGAACTAAAAGCCGATTACGAATCTACCAAAAAATATCAAAACGGATTCTATTACGACAACAAATGGAAACCAGAATATGACGAATGGGTTTATCTTTTAACAGGCTGGATAAAAGCTCCAGATTATCCAAAAGTTGCTTTGGTAAACGCTAAAACTTCGGATATGATTTTCACACAGCCAGTGGTTTATGAATTTCAAAATCTGAAGGTTCCAACCTTATTAATTATCGGAACAAGAGACAGAACAGCCATTGGAAAAGCCAATGTAAAAGATCCGAAAATAGCTGAAACGATGGGACGATACGACTTATTGGGAAAAGCTACTCAACAAAAAATAAAAGGTTCAAAATTGGTAGAAATCGACAATGTAGGACATCTCCCTCACATCGAGGTTTTTGACCAATTCATCAAACCTGTCAAAGAATTTTTGAAATAAAATATTTAAAATGAAAAAAAGATTAATTAAAAATACAGATTTAGAAATTGCTCCAATCAATTTTGGAGGTAATGTTTTTGGATGGACTTTGGATGAAAAAGAATCATTCAATATTTTGAATAAATTCACAGAAGGTGGATTCAACTTCATCGATACAGCCGACACTTATTCTTGGTGGGTTAATGGAAAAGGCGGACAATCCGAAGAAATCATCGGAAAATGGATGAAGGAAAGAAAAAATCGTCAGGATATTGTGCTCGCAACAAAAGTAGGTTCTGAAACCAAAGAACACGGCTTCGACATCAGTAAAAAACATATTTTGAAATCTGTTGATGAATCTTTGAAACGTCTTGGAACAGACCACATCGATTTGTATTACACGCATTTTGATGATAACAAAACTCCTGTGGAGGAAACTTTATCAGCTTATGACGAAATTGTGAGAGCCGGAAAAGTAAGATATATTGCCGCGTCCAATGTTTCTCCGGAAAGATTAATTGAATCTTTTGAAGTCGCTGAGAAAAATAATTTTACAAAATATGTAGCACTTCAGCCACATTATAATTTGGTAGAAAGAGAAAAATTTGAGACAGAATATGCGCCTTTAGTAGAAAAATTTGGATTAAGTGCATTCCCTTACTGGTCTTTGGCAGCAGGTTTCCTAACAGGAAAATACAGAACAGAAGCTGATTTTGAAACAACAGCAAGAGGTGGCGGAATCAAGAAATATTTTGATGATAAAGGTAAAGCAGTTTTAGCAGCGTTGGATAAAGTTTCTGAAAAGCACCAGTCTCAACCCGCAACAGTTGCTTTAGCTTGGTTGTTAGCAAATCCATTAATTACAGCTCCAATCGTAAGCGCGACCAGCGAAAGACAATTGCAGACCATTTTCGATGCTCCGAAGTTAGAATTAGATTCGGAGGATTTGGAAATTCTTAATCAAGCTTCAAAATAATCAATGATAGAAGAACAATCGAAACTGAGTAAAGCTCAGGTTCTGGGAATGGCTGTCGTAGCAGGAATTTGTGTTTCAAATATCTACTATGCACAGCCAATTCTGCATGAGATTGCAGAAACTTTCAAAGTCACAGAAAGCAAAATGGGAATTATGGTCGGCTTGGGACAAGTCGGTTACGGCGCAGGATTACTGACTTTAGTTCCATTAGGCGACAAAGTCAATCGTAAGAATTTAATTCTGATTTTGCTGTCGATATTATTCTGTATTCTTGCAGCAATCGGACTAGTTTCCAATTATTATTTCATCTTTTTATTTAGTTTATTATTGGGTTTGACCGCTGTGGCAGCGCAAGTTATCTTACCAATGGCAGCCGAATTATCAGGTAATGAAAAAGGAAAAAATGTCGGGATTATTTTCACAGGAATCCTTGTCGGAATTTTGATGGCAAGAGTTTTCAGTGGTTATATTTCTGAATGGAGCAATTGGAAAATGGTGTATTATATCTCGGCAGGGTTTTCGATTTTTTCTTTAGCTTTTGTCTATTTCAAATTACCGAATGTAAAACCCACGTTCAAAGACTCGTATTTTAAATTAATTTCATCATCGTTTTATCAATTAAAACGATTTCCGCAACTAAGATTATTAGCATTAATGGGCGGAATTGCGTTCTCCATTTTTTGCTCATTTTGGACAACATTGACATTTCTTTTGGTAGAAAAACCTTACAATTATAGTTCTGATACCATCGGACTTTTCGGAATGCTGGGAATTGCAGGCGCTTTAGTCGCACCAATGATTGGAAAAGCTTCTGACAAAGGAGGTTCCGGGAAAACACAATTGATTGCAAGTATTATTTTGTTAGCAGGTTCGGTTATTATTCTTCTGTTCCCCAATTATTTAATATCAATTATTTTGGCTGTAATTTTTATCGACGTTGGTGTTCAATCTATTCAAGTGACGAATGTTGCTTTGATTTACAGATTAGACCAAAAAGCGAACAGCAGAATCAATACGATTTATATGACTTCTTATTTTGCTGGCGGTGCGATTGGAACTTTTATTGGCTTAAAATGTTGGGAAACCGGAGGATGGCATTATGTTGGAATTCAACTCGTTGCTTTTAGTTTAATTGTATTTTTAATGAATCTCTTTAAAGCAATAAAATCAAATTAATAAAATGAAAATATGAAACGTTCAATCACATTATTAACATTATTTTTAGGATTAAATCTTACAATAGCTCAAAACTTAAAACCCATTGTTTACAAAGACGGTGAACAAAAACTAAATGGATTAGTAACGTCCAATGCAGGAAAAAAGCTTCCCGGCGTTTTGATTCTTCCCGCTTGGAAAGGCATCGATAATGAAGCAAAAAACGCAGCAACCGAATTACAAAAACAAGGTTACATCGCATTTGTTGCTGATATCTATGGCGAAGGAAATATCCCTGCTGACAATGCCGCAGCGGCAAAAATTGCAGGAAGCTATAAACAGGATTACAAAGCTTATCAGCAAAGGATTTCGGTAGCTTTGGAAGAGTTAAAAAAACAGGGCGCTAATCCTGAAAAAATAGCGGTTATTGGTTATTGTTTTGGCGGAACCGGTGCTTTGGAAACGGCAAGAGCAGGATTTCCAGTTTCCGGAGTAGTTTCCATTCACGGTGGATTGGCAAAAGGTAATGATCGATTAAATGTTCCGATAAAAACCAAAGTTCTGGTAGAACATCCTGCTGATGACGAAAATGTAAAACCGGAAGATTTAACCAACTTAATTACGGAACTGAAAACCGGAAAAACAGATTTTCAAATCATCACTTACGCCAATTCCAAACATACTTTTACCAATCCAGAATCTCCGGATTATAACGAAGTAATGGCAAAACGCGCTTGGAATCATACCTTGACTTTCCTTAAAGAATTTTTAAAATAATCTCAACTAAAAATCAATTGATTTCCCCGACCCTAAAGGGAGTCAATTGATTTTCTTACTCCCTTTAGGGTTGGGGCAAAAAGAAAATCAATTATTTTTTGATGAGCAATGAAATGATATCCTGCACCACTTTCTGAGAAACAAAATTCATAAAATCCAATCTTTCCAGATGCGGCAAAAATAACTTAGAAGTTACTTCTTCGTTACCAATTCTAATCGTATAAAAAACAGTTCCAACATCTTTCCCATCTTCGCCTTTTCCAGGACCGGCAACGCCCGTTGTAGAAACCGAAATATCTGTTTTAAACAAATCCTGACAGCCAATCGCCATTTCTGATGCCACTTGCTCACTCACCACTGTGAATTCTTCAACTGTTTTCGGATTAACATTCAAAAGATCGATTTTCTTTTGAGTCGCATATGTTACAACGCTTCCCAAAAAATAACTGGAGCTTCCGGAAACGGATGTAATCAAATGTGCCAATTCTCCACCAGTACAACTCTCCGCAACTGAGATGGTCAGTTTTTTGTCGGATAAAATTTCGCCAAGAATTTTTTCAATTTTATCTTCCTGAGTCGCGATGATGTTTCCTCCAATCAAAGGAAATAATTTTGTGATTTCGTTTTCTAATTCTGCATTCAGCAATTTTTGTGAATTTCCGGAAGCTGTTAATCTTAATTTGACTCTTGTTCCAACTGGCAAATAAGATAAACTGATATGTTTTGGTAAAGCCAATTCCCATTCTTCAATGGTTTCTGACAAAATACTTTCCGGAATATCGACCACAGAAACAATTCTAGTCACGATATGACTCAGCGATAATTTTTCTTTCAGAAATGGAATAATTTGGTCTTTGACTAAAGGTTTTACTTCGTAAGGAACACCCGGCAAACTGAAACAATAAGTTGCATTTTTTTCCAAAATCATACAAGGAGCAGTTCCGAAATAATTGAGGAAAATCTTTGCTTTGGACAAAACCATTGCTTGGTCTTTGTTATGTTCCAGAATCCAAAGTCGGTTTCTTTTTTCGAGATAAGCTCGGAGATGTTCATAGATTTCGTCAGAGAAAATCATTTCATCTTCGAAGAAATCAGCATAAGCTTTTTTGGTAATATCATCTTTCGTTGGACCCAATCCGCCGGTTGTAAAAACCACATCAGACATTTCAAAAGCTCTTCCTAAGGTGGCAACAATGGCACTTTCCTCATCAGGAATTGTAAATATAGAAAGTACTTTTATCCCTATTTCTTTGAGCTGAGTGGCAATAAAATTGGAATTGGTATCAACGGTATTTCCCGAAAGAATTTCGTCACCGATAGTAATCAGAACTGCTGTTTTCATAGAGACAAATCTCGGAAATATTTTATATTTTCAACCACATAGACACATAGTTTTTTTAGATTAAATAGAGACGTTAATGACTATGTTATTTTATAAAAATTGATTTATCTCTATGTGCCTGTGTGGTTTTATTTTATCTTTGATTAAAACTTACGGATGAACTCTTCTTTCTGGAAAAACTATAGCAACATAATTCTGCTTCTCATCGGAATTTTCATCGGAAGTCTGGTTGGGATTTTCGCACCTGATTTCGTCACTTATCTGAAACCAATTGGCGACATTTTCCTTAATCTATTATTTGTAACCGTTATTCCACTCGTATTTTTTGCGATTGTTTCTGCCATTTCTGGTATCGAACAACAAAATCAATTGGGCAAAATCATTGGAACAATGGCTTTGACTTTCTTGAGTTTTATATTGATTTCGGCAACGTTTTGTATTATTATGGTTTACTTTTTCCCAATCGAAACGCCGAAAAACATCAGCGAAACCATCTCAGAAAATCTTCAGAATAACGCCAGCATCAATGACCAGATTGTAGGTTTCTTCACTGTCAGCGAGTTCTATCATTTGTTCTCGAGACAGAATATGTTAGCATTGCTAGTCTTCTCTTTTTTAGTTGGAATTTCCATTAGGAAGTCAGGAGAAAAAGGAAAACTGTTCCAAAACTTCATCCTATCCGGAAACGAAGTGATGAAACAGCTTTTGTTATTGATAATGAAAGTTGCACCGATTGGATTAGGCGCTTACTTTGCTTATCAAGTCGGAACGATTGGACCTCAACTTTTTGGATTTTATGCCAAACCTTTGGGATTGTATTATATCGCTGGAACTATTTATTTCATTGTATTCTTCAGTCTTTATGCTTTCATTTGGAAATCTGGAAATGGTGTGAAAGCCTTTTGGAAAGAAAGCCTTTTGCCAACTGCAACTGCTATCAGTACTTGCAGTAGTTTGGCAACAATGCCAGTCGCTATTGAATCTGCAAAAAGAATGGGCGTTCCTGCTTCTATTGCCAATGTTGTAATTCCAATTGGAATTACGATTCACAAAAATGGTTCGTCTATTTCTTCGATTATCAAGATTTATGTCGCTTTCCAATTGCTCGGCTGGAATTTTTTCGAACCAATGAATCTCATAATGGCTCTCGGAATCACTGTTTTCGTAAGCGCCGTCGCTGGCGGAATCCCCAATGGCGGTTATATTGGCGAAATGCTGATGATTTCGGTTTACAAAATTCCACCAGATGTTGTTCCAGCAGTCATTATTATCGGAACTTTGGTAGATCCTTTGGCGACTGTTCTCAATTCTGTTGGGAATATTTTGGCAAGTATGATTGTCTCTAAATTTGTAAAAACCGAAGTTGTTTAAATTTTTTAGGAGCTATTTCCCGCTGTCCACTATATCTTTTTTGTTTTCATAATATTTGTCATTTAATCGAAGCAAGAATCAAGAAAACAAAAAAGGATGCCGTTCCCATCGGGGCTAGTTAGAAATTCGCTGGATTTTTTTAGATGTCGTTACTTCGCACCTTTCGATAGTGGACATATATATTTCTTTCGACATTTCGCCATTTCGTGGCTTGCTAAATCTTTAGCAAACTATTCACTCCGCTTCACAGGCTCCAGAATTTCCAGCTCTTCCGGAGTAAATAATCTATACTGAACTTTAAATGTTTTACCCAAAGGCGTTTCTAGAGAAAATCCACCCGGCCCCCAGCCATCCAAAACATCCAAGGTAAAGTGGGAATATTTCCAATATTCGAACAAGTCGCGGTCTATCCAGAACTCGTGACCATTGATGGTGCCAATCATTGCGTCATTCATTCTTGGGAAATAGCCACCTTTTTCGAAACATTGTGGCTGAGTTCCTTCACAACATCCACCCGCTTGATAAAACATCAGTTCACCGTGTTTTTTTTCTAATTCCCAAATGACTTCTAAAGCTTTTTCGGTTACAGAAAGTCTTGCAATTTTATCTTTGGTTTCCATATTTTTTCTTTTAAAGTTAATAAAAACCCGACAAACAAAATCTGCCGGGCTTAAAACTCAAATAACAATAAATTAATTTTGTCCAGCGATGTCCAGAACGATACGTCCGTCGATTTGTCCGGCTTTCATCTTATCAAAAACATCGTTTATGTCTTCCAGTTTTGCAGAAGTCACAGTTGCTTTTACCAAACCTTCGTTTGCAAAATCTAATGCTTCCTGTAAATCTTTTCTGGTTCCAACAATAGACCCTCTTACAGTAATTCTCTTAAGAACAGTTTCGAAAATCGGAAGTTCGAAAGAACCCGGCGGAAGTCCATTGAGCGCAATCGTTCCTTTTCTTCTCAAAACATCTATCCCTTGTTTGAAAGCAATTGGAGAAACAGCGGTAATCAATGCACCGTGCATTCCTCCAACTTCTTTGTGAAGATAGGTTCCAGGATCGGTTTCTTTGGCATTTACAACTAAATCCGCACCTAGTTTTTTAGCCAATTCCAATTTATCATCCGCAACATCTATTGCTGCCACGTGCATTCCCATTGCTTTCGCATACTGAACAGCAACGTGCCCTAATCCACCGATTCCGGAAATGGCAACCCATTCTCCAGGTTTTGTTTCGGTTTCTTTAAGTCCTTTATAAACTGTTACACCAGCGCAAAGAATCGGAGCGATTTCTAGGAAGTTTACATTATCTTTCAAATGTCCTACATATCTGGAATCTGCAATCACATATTCTGCAAAACCTCCATCTACGCTGTAGCCTCCGTTTTGCTGAGCTTCACACAATGTTTCCCATCCAGTGATACAATAATCGCAGCATCCACAAGCCGAATACAACCAAGGCACTCCAACTGCATCGCCTTCTTTTACCTGAGCTTCCGGTCCGCAGGCCACCACAATTCCTACACCTTCGTGTCCCGGAATCAATGGCATTTTTGGTTTTGCAGGCCAGTCTCCATCTACAGCGTGTAAGTCTGTATGGCAAACACCACAGGCAATTACTTTTACTAATACTTCATAGCGTCCGGGTTCTCTTACCGGAACTTCCATAATTTTCAATGGCTGTCCGTAACCTTGTACAACGGCCGCTTTCATTGTTTTTGGAATCATAATTTAATTTTTTTAATGGTTAATTACTGTTACCTGTTGTGCATTTAGGAA
>NZ_RJTU01000053.1 GCF_003730015.1 Epilithonimonas hominis
GTTTAACATTTACCAAAGTTATCATTTTTATTTTCCTCCCCAAGGTTTGAGATTGATCCAATAAAAGTTACCATTCAGTGCCCTAAAAAGATTTGATAAAATAGGTAAACGAACAATTCGAACTTTCAAAAAGAATTTTTTTAAGATTAGTGACTTAAGAAATAATCTATTTCAGTGACTTACAGAATTTACATCAAAAAGTGCATACTACTAAGTTGAATTCGACAGCGCAGTTTACAATACTTTGTTGAGAACATACAAAATATGCTTATGAAATAAATAGGTAAGTAACTATGAGCGGCTACGAACTTTAATCTGTATTTTCAAAGACCATAATGACCGTGAGGAGAAGCTTATTGGAATTGAATTAGCAATAGGTAGATTGAATCAATACAGCCGAGTTTCTTTTACGTGTAGGTTCTTTTCTTTTTCGATGTTGCCATATTTTAATGTAATATATTCTGTCAATAATTACAATACGAGTAGACTTAAGATTTTATCATTTGTCAATTGACGTCTTTTAATAAAGCTTAAAAATTCATAGTTTCAGTACATAAAATACGAATTTCGGTACATTACGATAGATTGCTATGGCGTAATATTTGTACTATTCTCCTCAAAATTATTGTTGATTTACAAAACAATATAAATTATTAATCAAAATCTTAATTATGAGTATTATAGACAAAGTAAAATTGGTTGCCCAGCTAGCAAAGGCGAATTTCAGTGAAGGTATCGATGATGGTTACGACCATTCCACTACATCTGCCGGAAAAAAAGGGTTAAGATCCGGTCGTGTATCTGAGTTAACTGCGATGGCAAACCTAAAACCCGGAGGTGCAGAAAATCTCAAAACCATAATGGAAATTGCAGGCGGAAATCTGAAAGGTGCAAACAGAGTAGGAACGCTGCATGATCTTCGTATAGTTTTGTTTGATAACGATACCAAGATTCTTTTCTGCACGGCTTACGATGGTGATTGGGATTCTTATATTGATGATTTCGCTACAAAAATTCCGCAGCTGATGGACATCATTTTTGGGAATATAGAAGGATGGCCAGGCATAAAAGACCCGAGTGTAAAACAGTTCATTCTAGACCATCAGATTACCGCGACAGGTTGGTATGTAGGTGTTCCGCATCTTACGGTGAATGATACAAGGAGATATGATAAAATCATTAAAGGACTGAATAAGGCAATTGACGAAGCAAATACAATCTAATCTATGGCACTGGAATTTTTAAAGCGGATTTTTAATCCAAATAAAGTAGAAATTGAGCTGAATGAAATACAGGCCTTAATTCTCAGAAGCCGACCTATACCATATTTCGGAACAGTGGCTATTATTGAAATCAAAGATGCCGTGGCAGCCAGACAAATGCTCCAAAAACTTTTGCCGATTGTGAGTTCTGCGGAAGACTGGCATAAGAATGAAGGCGCATCGCTTACTTTGACATTCACTTATAAAGGTCTAGAAAAAATCGGTGTCCCTCAAGAGTCGCTTGAGACTTTCCCCGAATCCTTCAAGGAGGGAATGGCAGAACGTTCCCGGTTTCTGTATGACATTGGAGTCAATGACCCTAAAAACTGGGAAAAGGTTTTTAAAAGATCACATATTCACATCGCAGCGGCAGTTATCGCCAACAATGAAGAGGCGTGGAAAAGCAAGCTGGAGGAATTTCGTTCTGAATTGGCGAATAACAGCGGCGTAGAAGTAATAATGAGCCACGATTTCGCAGTATCTGAAGAGGTTAAAAATGTATTCGGATTCAGGGATGGCATCAGTAATCCGGAGATTGAAGGCAGTGGGATAGATGTGCCGCCCGGATTTGATCGTCCAATTAAAGCAGGCGAATTTATAATGGGCTATCCTGGAGAAGCAGGCTTCATAAAGCCATTTCCACAACCTGAAGTTTTAGGAAAGAACGGTTCTTTTATGGTTTTCAGAAAGTACCAGAGCCAAGTGGCAGAATTTAATCAATTCGTTAAAGAAAATTCTTCTTCGCCGGAAGAGGGAGAGCTCTTGGCTGCTAAAATGGTAGGTCGCTGGCGAAGTGGTGCACCTTTGGTTTTAGCTCCCGAAAAGGATGATAAATCGCTAGGAGATGATATGCAAAAAAACAATGATTTTTCTTTCAAGAATGATGAGTACGGTAAAAAGTGTCCGTTCAGTTCGCATATCCGCAGGATGTACCCAAGAGATTCCAAATCTTTTGTTTTGGAGGATGAACGTTTGCACAGGATCATCAGAAAAAGTGTAACTTTTGGCGACATTGTTCCGCCGGAGGTAACCAAAAATGACGGTAAGGAACGTGGACAGTATTTTATTGGCATTAGTGCCGATGCAATGCGAACACTGGAATTTCTTCAAAAACAATGGGCAAACGATGGTAACGCCCAAAATCTGGGAACAGAAAAAGATCCTTTGATCGGTGTACAGGACGAAGACGCACTGTTTTCTGTACCTGGAGAACCCCTCATCAAAAGATACCGTGGTTTGCAGACCTACAACATCGTGAAAGGCGGCGAATATTGTTTTATCCCAAGCATTTCTGCTTTAAAATGGATTAGCGAATTAAAATAAAAAAAAGCACTATGGAAGAATACATCAAGTACAGTTACGAAGTGGAAGAAATTCCAGAAAATTTCGATGAGTATATTACCACCATTAATAACGATATCCGCGAATACATCAAAAATACGCCAAACCTAAGCAGGGCGACCCATCATACAAGAGATGCGCACGCCAATGGCTATGCAGTGCTGAAAGCAGAGGTTGAAATATTGGATAATCTGCCCGAAGAACTGGCGCAGGGCATTTATGCGAAACCCGGAAAACACCAGGCAGCAGTTCGCTTTTCCAATGGTTCGTCCAGAGTTTTGCCCGATAAACTAAGCGGTAATGCACAAGGATTTGCTTTAAAGATTTTTGGGATAGATGGCAAAAAATTATCTCCCGGAGAGGAAGATTCTCCCAATGTTGATTTTAACCTGATTAATAATCCGGTGTTTTTCTGTAACTCGGCAGAACATTATGTTTTCATTTCAAAGCTTTTTTTAAAGCTAAATGATTTCTTTGAAAAGGGAGCCTTGGGAAAATTGGAATTTGCCACACTTTGGGTCACCGAAAATAAAAAAGCATTTCCAAATTTTGAGGCTTTGAAGGAATTGGGCGCTCTTAAAACTTTTAAAAAAATCCCTTCAATCAACAGTTTTCTTTATGAATTTTACAGTATGGGAGCGGTACGCCACGGTGATTATATCGCCAAAGTAAGAGTGATCCCAACTGAGCAGACCACGAACGCCATCACGGAAAAAGATATTGATCTAGACAGCGCAGAATGGCCGTACAGAAAAGGAATTATCAAAGAAATAGCTCAAAAAAACCTTACGTTTGAGTTGCAAATACAACTTTGCAAAGACCTGAAAGAAATGCCTGTGAATGACCTTACAAAAGAATGGTCGCAGGAATTATCACCATTCCGTACGGTGGCAAAAATCACAATACCAAAACAAACGGTTCCTGAGGATGGTAATTTTGAAATTATGGAAAATCTGTCGTTTACACCGTTCAGAACTATAGAAGAGAATTCACCGATTGGAAATTTACAGCGTTCACGACAGTCAGCGTATGTAACATCTTCAACCTCAAGACACGAGCTAAACCACAAAAAACGTAAAGAACCAAAGAATTTGGAGGAAGCATTCAGTCCGGAGTTTTATCAATTATAATTGAAAATGAAGATTCTGAGTCCTAGTTCCGTAAAGTTTATTACCAAAAATCAACCAAAATTATGAGCAAAATAAAAAATGTAACGGTAGCTGGAAGTGGTGTTTTAGGATTCCAAATTGCTTTTCAAACAGCAATTCACGGATTTGAAACCACGGTTTACGATATCAGCGATGAAGTGTTGGAAAAGGCGAAAGCAAAGTTCGAGGGCTTGGCCGAAAGTCATAAAAAGGATCTTGGCGCCACCGAAGAACAAATTGCAAAAGCCAGGGAAAGACTGCACTATTCATCCGATTTGGCATTTGCTGTGAAAGATGCCGATCTTTTGATAGAAGCAGTGCCAGAAGATATTAAAATAAAAACGGAATTTTATAAGCAACTCTCCGCAATTGCACCGGAGAAAACCATTTTTGTAAGTAATTCATCCACCTTGTTGCCAAGTCAGTTTGCTGAGGTGACAGGAAGACCGGCTCAATACCTTAACCTGCATTTTGCCAATCAAATATGGTTGCGAAATACGGCGGAAATTATGCCACATCCAGGAACCGACGAAAAAATAACTGAGGAAATAGTCGATTTTTCCAAGGCGATAGGGATGGTGCCTGTTTTGGTAAAAAAAGAAGTTCCAGGTTATGTGCTCAATTCTTTATTAAATCCATTTCTGAATGCCGGAATGCAGCTTTGGATTGGCGATTATGCTACGCCAGAAACCATAGACAAAACCTGGATGCTGGGAACTGGTTCGCCTTACGGACCAATGGCTTTGTATGATATTATCGGATTGACGACACCCTACAACATTTACAAACTGCAAGTAGACAAGGGCAAAACAGATGATAAGATTGTGCTAGATAAACTTAAATCAACCTTCATAGACCAAAATAAACTGGGAATTTCTACTGGCGAAGGCTTTTACAAATATCCAAATCCTTCGTGGCAAAGTCCAGATTTTTTGAAAGTGCCGGAAGCCGATTTATCTAAAATCAGTATTAAAAATGTTGTGGTGGCTGGAAGTGGCGTTCTCGGTTTTCAGATTGCGGTGCAGTGCGCTTATTTCGGCTATAAAGTCACGGTTTATGATGTTAATGATGAAGCTTTAAATAAGGCAAAAAACCGTTTTGATGTCTTGGCTGAAGAATATAAAAACTACCTGAAAGCTGATGAAGAAAAAATCGAAAATACCAAAAATAATCTCACTTATTCTACAGATTTGAATGCTTCTTTACAGGATGCTGATTTATTGATAGAAGCCGTACCGGAAAGCATCGATATCAAAAAAGATTTCTGGGAAAAAGCTTCTGAGCACGCGCCGGAAAAAACCACATTTGCGAGTAACTCATCCACACTTTTGCCGAGCAGATTAAGCACATTTACCGATCGTCCGGAAAAATTCATCCATCTACATTTTGCCAATCATATAATGGTTCGCAATACAGCAGAAATAATGGGTTCTGATCAAACCGACCCAATAGTTTATAACGAGATTGTAGAGTTTGCAAAATCCATTGCTATGCTACCCGTGGAACTGAGGAAGGAAAAATCAGCCTACGTTCTGGATTCTTTGTTGATTCCGCTTTTGGTGGCTGGCCTTGCACTGTGGGCGAATGACGTTGCCGATCCTGCAACAATCGATAAAACCTGGAGAATAGCAACAGGTGCTCCTTTTGGACCAATGGCTATTTTAGATTTGAATGGGATGAACACCAATTACAACATCTTAAAAGAAATCCCGGGAGAACTAACACAGAAAATAGCAGAAAAGCTAAAAACCGAACTTATCGACAAAGGAAAACTTGGTCAGCAATCCGGCGAAGGTTTTTACAAATATCCTGAACCGGAATGGCAAAGCAAGGATTTTTTGAAAGCTTAAAGTATCCTGAATTCTCATCGAAAACAGTGAAAGAAGCCATAAGTATAAATACCATAAAAAACTCAGGATTTTTAAAATCCTGAGTTTTTCAAGTATAAAACAACCTCTTATAACAACTTAGCTTCTTTTAAAATCTCTTCAACATAAGTACCTTCTATTTTCTTGATACCATATTTCTCAAGGATTGAAATCAACCAAGGAAATTCAATTTCATTGAGGTTTTTGTTGTCATTAAGGTGATAGATGGATTTCAGCAGTACCCTGATGTCATATGAAGAAGCAAAAACTTCCGGGACACCTCTGTCTACATCCAAAAGGGTGTAAACTGCTTCCATTGCTGTACGCACGGAATATTCGGTTGTGAATACGGTGTCTTTTCCAGTTTCGGCAAAATTACCGATAAAAGCCAGGTTTACAGAACCCTCTGGAACCACCAATGGGCGGTCTCCCAATGCACGAGGCATAAAGTAAGATGTGATATAAGGCATACGGCAAGGGATGCTGTTGGCAGCTTGTGCAATTTCTGCTATTTCATTTTCAGGAACACCAATATGGTATAAAAATTCTTTGCAAAGCTCTATCCCCGTGGCTTCCGTAATTTTCTTTTGGATATAATTTCCTGGTTTATGAGAATACAACCCATAAACCCAAACAATTATTTCATTTTTTTTCTGAGCCTTGAAGTGGGGCTGTCTGCTGATGGAAAAGCCATACCACCAGTTAGAATCGTTTATTGTGACAGGTCCGCTAGTCACTATTGAACCGCTTCTTGGGTCTTTTTTTGTTATTTTTTCTATATACGGAATCACTTTTTCGTCGAAGAAGGTAATGCTTCCGGAGATTACCCAGTTGGCTTCGGGAATGTTTTTGTAGAACTTTTCGGGTTTTCCAAAGGCATCATCCTGGTCTGCCAGATTCTGCCAAAGCTGCCAACTTCCGCCAATGCCGTCTGCAACAGGAGCAGGGTTATGATTGTCACCGTATGTACTGCTTTCGGTAATGGAGCCGTTGGTAACAAACACCAGGTCGTTTTCGGTCAGGCTGATGCTTTCTGCATTGCCATCCTTAATATATTCGATTTTCTTCGCTACTTTTTTGCCGTTTTCATTTTCTACAAGTATGTTCTGAACCTGGCTATCATACTGGAAGGTAACACCGTGGGACTCAAGGTAGCTTACCAACGGACGAATCAGTGATTCATATTGGTTGTATTTCGTGAAGCGTAATGAGGACATATCTGCTACGCTGCCAACGTGATGGATGAAACGAAGAACATATCGGCGCATTTCCATCGCACTTGCCCAAGGTTCGAATGCGAACATCGTAGCCCAGTATGTCCAAAAGTTGGATTGGAAAAATTCTTCTGTAAATACCTGGTCTATCTGTACATCCTGTAGTTTTTCTTCAGGAAGAAGAACCAGCGCTATAAGTTCGTGGATGGCTTTCTGGGACAGGGTAAGCTTACCATCCGTGGGCAGTCTTTCTCCACGGTTTTCGATAACACGGGCGTGGGAAAAGCTAGGGTCTTCTTTATTGAGCCAATAATATTCGTCCAGTACGGAAACGCCTTCCGCTTCTAATGAGGGTATCGAGCGGAACAAATCCCAAAGGGTTTCGAAATGTGTTTCCATTTCCCGTCCGCCTCGTATGATGTAGCCTTTCTGCTCATTCCAGATACCGTCCATACTGCCACCGGGTAAAGCTAATTCTTCCAGAATACGGATTTTGTTTCCTTCCATTTGCGCATCGCGTATCAAAAAAGCTGCGGCGGCCAATGAAGCTAATCCCGAACCGATAATTACGGCAGATTTCTGTTCAATATTTGCCGGTTTTTTCGGGCGGGCAAATGCTTCGTAATTCCCATTACTGTAATACATAATTAGAATTTTTTAGTTTATAATATATGATAAAATAACCTTGTTTTTGTTTAATAAAGTTATACATATTGCTTTCACTTTATATATCCCAAAATTCTAATTGTATGTGCTGATATTCCAATGATGTTATCTTTGGAGATTCTGTTTTTCGGCTTCCTTTTTCTTTTTTTCCTGTTTGCGGAAGTAACCTCTGAAGAGAAAATTATGCTTCAGAGCCTCCATATTCTGGTTGAAGCCTTCGGTTCCCTTTTCGATATTGTAAAGGCTGTTATTGATGTTTTTTGTAAGAACGGTATCAGTGATAAGGGCATTTATCGGTCCTTTTCCATTTTCTATATTTTTACTGAATGCCTGCAGGTTTTTACCAACTATGATAAGTTCATTGCTTACTGTATTAAGATTATTGCTGGCGGCATTGACGTTATTGAAAGTCTGCTTAAGCTGGGACTCAAAATCTTTGTTGGCAAGGAGAAGTCCCGTTGCTCCTTTTCCCTGGCGTGTAGACGTAATGATGGCTTCTGCAGTACTGCTCAGGTTTTCTATATTTTCCGTGCTTTGGCGTATTTTCAGGATGGATAATTTTAAGTTTTCGGCAAACGACTTGTCATTAATTAATTTTAAAATCTGGCTGCTGTCAATTTTATGCACAGTGTTTTTAAGAGATTTGGATATATCCTGTATATTGTTGTTGCTTGCCGATAGCGTGTTGAGTATTTCATCCACACCTGGTTTGGTATCTGCCGTGAGATATTCTTTTTCCTGCACTGGTCTGCCCGGCTTACCGTAAGGCAAAATATTGACCACCGCATTGCCGATAATGCCTTCTGTTCCAATCGAGGCTTTGGCATTATTGTCTATATGCTTTGCAATATCTTTGTCTATAAGCATAATGACCTCTATATCATCCCTTCCGGACAATTTTACTGACTTTACAGAACCTGCCTGCATCCCTGAAAATAGCACATTGCTTCCTTCTCTGAGTCCATTGGAGTTTTTGAATCTTGCCCTGAGCTCAAATTTGCTGGTAAAAATGCCTGAACCGCTGCCGATGTAAAAGAAAACAGCCATCATAAGTATAAACCCCGAAATTACAAATAAGCCGAGCTTGATATTATTTTTATTCATATTTTAATCAAAAAATTGTTTAATATTTTCGTCATCAGAACTTTCAAATTCCTGATAAGTACCTTGTGCGTAGCATTTTCCGTCAAGCAGCAAGACTACTTTGTCAGCCGTATTTTTCACACAGTTCATATCGTGTGAGATAATTATAGATGATGTTTTGTATTTGTTATGTATATCCATTATGAGGCTGTCAATTTCTTTTGCTGTTACCGTATCAAGTCCGGTGGTAGGTTCATCATAAAGGATGATTTCCGGCTTAAGGATGACAGTACGTGCCAGAGCTATTCTTTTCAGCATCCCTCCCGACAATTCGGATGGCATAAGGTCTACGGTATGTTTAAGCCCCACACTATCGAGTGCTTCTTCAACCCGTGCGTCAATTTCATCCTGCTTCAGCCGGAACCACCGTCTTCTTAAAGGGAATTCCAGATTTTCGCGGATGGTCATAGAATCATAGATGGCATTTCCCTGAAAAAGAAAACCTATTTTTGAGCGTGCCTTATCCAGCTCTTGATTTTCCAGTTGGACAATATCCTGCCCGGAAATCATTATCCTACCGCTATCAGGTGTTAAAAGCCGGACGATACATTTGATAAGCACAGATTTTCCCGTGCCTGATTTTCCGAGAACTACAACATTTTCGTTCTTATCGACCGTTAGGTTAAAACCGTTAAGCACTTTTTTTTCACCAAAGCTTTTATAAATATCTTCAATGACGATGGCCGGTCCATTGTCATTATTGCCGTTTGCTGTTGTTTTTGTTTCCGCCATAATGATGATTTAATTATATCCGAGAATGCCGGTTATCTGTACCGCAATCAGGTCCAAAACGAAGATAAGGATAGAGGAGAGCACGACCGCTGAATTGGCGGCGTTCCCCACGCCCCGTGTTCCTTTTACTGCATTATAGCCTTTATAGGCACCCACGATTCCCACTGCAAAACCGAAAAAAAAGCTTTTGATAAAAGCTGGTATGATGTCACTGAAATCCAAGGAGTCAAAAACCTGTGAATAGAAAAGTGACAGGCTAGTTGTACCGCCAATGTTAACACCTATCCAGGCACCATATAGTGAAATGGCATCCGCCAGTATGATAAGTACGGGAAGCATAAATGTTGTAGCCAGGACACGTGTGGCAACAAGGTATTTAAAAGGATGTGTACCGCTTACTTCCATTGCGTCTATCTGTTCGGTAACCCGCATCGAGCCCAGCTCTGCCCCGATGCTACTGGCAATTTTACCTGCAAAGATGAGAGCGGCGATTACGGGTGCTATTTCACGGATGATGGCAATGCCTACCATTACAGGCAGCTGGGATTCCACACCATAGCGTACGAGGCTTGGCCGCAGCTGCATCGTAAGAACCAAGCCGATGATAAAGCCTGTCATGGCAATAAGCCCCAAAGATTTGTAACCTATGAGATAGCATTGTGCGAGCAGTTCCTTTATTTCATATGGTGGACGGAAACCTAATAGAAAGTAATTTTTGGTAAACTGTGTGATATTGCCTGTTTCCTGTAAAAAACTACGTATTTTAATCATTAACAAATTATTTTTTTAAATTAAAATATTTTTAGTCTACTTTTCCAATTGCTGTATTTTTTTATTGAGCCAATCCCTTATATCTTCATATACATATTCTTTAATATCCTCATTAAGTATTTCGTGCCGCATAGCAGGATAAATTTTAGTTTTAACATCTGTAAAACCATCTTTTTGCATTTGTGTTACCGTTTTTTCAATACCTTTTCCGAAGTCTCCTATCGGATCATCAGCTCCGCTTACAAAAAGAAAAGGAAATTCCTTTGGTAATTTTTCTGCCCATTTTCTTTCCGTTGCCTGTTGGTTTAGAGAAACTAATGCGTAAAAACCATTATTGGTAAAAGGTACTCCGCATAGGCTGTCCCGGCAAAATGATTCCCGGTTGGATTTGCTGAGGCTCAGCCAACTGGTAAGGTCGCCATCTTTCTCGCCTTTAAAATGTTGATTATTAATTTTTGAAAAAGTTTGGTTGATGAATTTGCTCCGGTGTTTTGGAGCAATAATATTGTTGATGGACAGGAAAAATTTAGCCAAACCGATTCCGTTGATTTTTCCTCCCGTTCCCACGATGACAGCGCCTTTAAAATCAGCTTCCTGATTCTGAAGTAAGCATCTTGCAATGAAAGACCCCATAGAATGCCCCAGTAAAAAATGAGAAATGTTAGGATAGTTGTTTTCTAAATATGCTGCCATCGTTGCGGCATCGTCTATCAGTTGCTGCTTGGGATTTTCTTCTTGAAAATAACCTAGTTCTTCCTGGTTTTCCGCCGTTTTTCCGTGTCCGAGATGGTCATATAATAGAACTGCAAAACCTTTGGTCGCCAGATATTCCGCAAAATCTTTATAACGACCGCTATGCTCCTGCATCCCGTGTAGTATAAGGACAGTAGCCTTTGGAGGTTCATTTATTGGTTCGAATAATTCATAAAAAAGATTGTGCGTACCTGAGTTGGCAATTTTCTTCCTCTTTATATATCCTGATGTGTGTTTTGCCATAGTCGGTTGGTTTTGTACAAAAATAAATATTCTGCCCTTGACAAAAGCAAGAGCAGAATAAAGTTAGATAAATTGGTTATTATAGACAATTTCTTTTATAGATTAAAGAGAGATACGCCTTTAGCAAGAAAGAACTTGGACAAAGTTAAAAGCAACACTTTTTTATTTTTAATTTCTGTACGCGGTATGAATGGCTTTTGCCAACACGTCTGGTTTTTTCCAGTGTTCTGTTACTGGTGTTACTTTTTTATCGAGACCGAGTAGGGTATATACCGCGATGCGTGCTGCACGAACCGAATATTCTTCTGTGAATACCATATCTTCCGGTATTTCTACAAACTGACTAATCATTGCTAGGTTGGTGCTGCCTTCAGGAACAACTGCAGGGCGGTCTGCTTTAGCTCTTGGCTGAAACAAAGCATCGATGTAAGGCATCATACACGGAATAACATTGATAACGCTGTCTTTTATTTCCTGTTCGTGTTTTTCAAAATGCAAATGATGAATCAACTCCGTCAAAATTTCTTCGCCCGTGCAATCAATCATCGGCTTTTTCACATAATCTCCCACTGCATCTGGATATAATCCGTAGCCCCAAAGAATAGTAGTATCATCGCCTTGCGCTTTGAAATGCGGTTGTGCAGCCACCACAATTGACATCCGCCACGATGAATCTTTAAATGTCATCAAAGCTCCGCTACCGGGTTTGTTTCCAGTGTATTCTTCAATAAGTTTCAGAAATTTATTTCCTTTGAATGTTGGTGTGAAAGAATACCATTTTGTTTCGTCAGGTTTGGTAAAGAACGGGTCGGGATTACCCAACTTGCCGGGTTTCTTGTTGGCAATTTTACGCCATAATGCAAAACTTGGCGGATTTGACGGCAAGTATTTTGCAGGCGTGTTATAATCGCCGTTATTAGAATTGTCTGTAATACATCCGTTGGTAAAGAATACCAAATCGCCTTCATTCACGGTTATTTTCTCTGTGTTTCCTTCTGCATTGATGCATTCTATTTCCGTTACGGTAATGCCATCATTATCGGCAAAATCCAAATCGGTAACGGTTTTTCTTAATGAAAAGTCCACTTTGTGCTGATCCAGAAATGCCTTCAACGGTAAGATAACGGATTCATATTGGTTGTATGGTGTTCTGGTAACGCCTTCTAATGTTTCAATACGTGAAAATTCCAACAGCATACGTTTCATATAGCGTTGAAATTCAAAAATACTGCTCCATTCCTGCCAGGCGAAAGTGGTTTGCCACATATACCAGAAGTTGGTTGTAAAAAAATGGTCGTCAAACCAATCACGAATGGTAATGTTGTCTAAATCATTTTCATCGGCAAAAAACAATTTCACAAATTTCATCCTGTCCTGAGTGTTGAAACCCATATCCGTTACGGGTAAAATGTTTCCGTTCTTGTCAATCAACCGCGCTTTTGCATTTGTCGGATTTGCGTGGTCAAATGCCAGAATTTCGTCTTTTACTGAAATGTTCGGGACATCCAGAGAAGGGATACGGGATGTTAATTCCCAAAAATTTTCATAGGTTTCTTCGTTGAGCATACGCCCGCCACGACAGATGAAACCTTTTTCTTTAGATCCTGCACCATCGTTGCTACCTCCCAAAATCGGCAGGGCTTCAATGATGTGTATGTTTTCGCCTTTAAATCCAGCATCTTCCAAAAGATAAACTGCTGCGGCAAGACTTGCCAATCCGCCTCCGATGAAATACGCATGTTTGTTCGAATTGCTCATATGATATTTTTTTAGGTTATTTTTATATGATAAAGGTATTGATATACCTTAATTCCTTGGTATCCCTAAATTCGAAAATCATATACGGAATTTCTTTTTTAAAAATGCTGTTGTCTTCGGTACTTTTGGGGCGATATTGACGCATGCTTTTTAAAGAAACGGCCGAATGCAGAGGTAGAATTAAAGCCTGTTTCAAATGCAATCTGAGAAATATTTTTTTCTGGATAGCCGAGCAGAACGCATACTTCTTTTAATAAGGCCTCATCAATAATCTGATGTGGCGTTTTGCCGGTCGCTTTTTTTACAATCAGAATAAGATATTTGTTGGTAATGAATAGCTTGTCAGCATAGTATTGTACGTCCTTATGCTGCAAAATATTTTCTTTTACCAATTCATTGAATTTAAAAAAAATATGATTGTTATCCTGTGGAGTAGGATATGCGTTGTCTTTTCTGTCTTCATCAGTTAGGACTGCAACTTCCAATAAAATATTAATAATAATAGTACGAACAATATCTTCTGTAAAACGACCATTCCTCGTGGTCTGCTGTTGAAGATAATCCAATAAATTGATTAAGTGCGTGCTACTTGATTCGTCGGAAATTACTACGTTAAAGCTATTTTTATTGAATAGAGACAGATTCTCGATAAAAAATGGATTAGAAATGTTCCTGAGCAGGAAATTCTTTTCAAAGAATAGAACCTTCATACGGAAATCTTTGCTGGTATTTACAAATTTTATAATTGTTGATGGAGCAGATATCAGGAATCCGTTTTGGGATATCTTGTAATGCTGATTATCAATTTCTAAATCTATACTACCAGAAACACAGATGCAGAATGCATAAAAATCCATTCGGAAGAGTCTTTTTGGGAATTCAAAAATGAGTTTTCCTGACGATATAAAGTAAGGTTCCTCACAATGTACGTGATAAAAAGATAATATTTCTTTAATACTTTCGTAAGCTTTCATAGCATCTTATTTAATAGATTTATGCAGGCCGATATAATTTTTGGCTTATATTTATCTCGCTACATTTCCTCTCTTTTAATCTTTCGGACTTTGTAAAATAAAACACTATAACTGGCAATGGCGTTTACTGTTCCTATGATTATCATTTTTATAACATAGGGATAGGTGAGGTCTACAGCGCCTTTTTCTATGATAAGTATTCTAAATGCAGGCAGGAAATGTGTAAGCGGGATGATATTTGCAATGTACTGAACCCAAGCCGGCATTTGGCTGAGCGGCCAGGTAAATCCTGACAGGATAAAGCTGGGTGTGGCAATAACCATAAGGATTTCCGTAGCTTTCAGCTGGTTCGGAACAAGGATACTTACCAAAATTCCTATAAAGCAGACCGAGATTACAAAAACGCCCGCTATAAGGGTAAGCGGAAAAATGTTTTCATAAAAAGGAATTCTGAACCACTTGGTAAAACCCCAGTACATCAGCCATATCCCGAAGCTCATTATGAGATAAGGCACGATTTTAACCAGCATCAGCATAAATGCAGAACGGCTTTTATGTACCAGATATTTGAAAGTGCCGTTTTCAAACTCGGAAGCAAAAGAAAGAGCAAGCCCCAATAACAATACCTGCTGAAGCACAGTAGCCAAAACACCTGGCCACAAAAAATACATATAGTTGGTGCTTCTATTGTTCTTTTTTATAAACGTAGTTTTAAATGGCTCATACTGGCTCATTAGCAAATTTTCCGGAACTCCTTGTTTACGTAAGGTTTCGACCTGTGTTCCTGCTTTGAGGGTTCCTAATACCAGCTGAAGGGCTGATGAAGAATAATTTGCCGTCAATACATTTGCGGTATTGATGATGGTAGTAACTTCAGGATATCGTTTTGTCAGCACATCTTTCTCAAAATCTTTTGGGATAATAACGACGCAGGTTGCATCTTTCTCAATCATCAAACGATTGAGATTTGTCTCGTCAAACTGCAGCCTTGCAACAGACAAAACTTCGTTGTCATTCATCATTTCTATGGCTTTCCGGCTGAGTGCGCTTTGGTCATAATCTACCACTATGATTGGTAAATCTGTCACTTTCCCTTTGCTATACACATATCCCAACAAAACACCGTACATCAAAGGAGCCCCAATAAACAAAATTCTGAGAACTTTGTTGCTCCAGAATAAGCCGAACTCCCGTTTGATCAGATTGAGAAATATTTTCATTATTAAGGTTTTAGCGTTACTGTTGTTTTGCTTAGGATATCGTTTGCTTGTTGGATGTTAATAGGGTCTATCAATATTTCATACAAAGCGTCCTGCACTTCATAATCAGGATATGCTGTAGCAATATTAGCATAGGCACCTATTTGTTTTATATTTCTGATTTTCCCTTTGATATCCCGATTCTTGTAAGGTATATGCACATTGATTTCTTTTCCTTGTGCATAATTTGCCAATTGGCTTTCAGGAATAGTAAAGCGGAAATAAATGGAATTATTAAGAGAACCTTTGAAAAGCGTATATCCTGGTAGTGCCAGTTCCCCCAGCTTCAATGTGATCGATTCTATTTTCATATCCTGTGGTGCAATGATATACCTTTCTTTCTCGGCAACCTGTACTTCTTCCAAAGCTCCTTGAGCAAGGTCTTTTTGTCCCAACGCCATTGTTTGCTGTTCTATGCGGACCCCGTTTTTAACATCGGCAATTTCTGCATCTACGGCTATCATTTGTGATTTGGCTCCCTGATACTTTGCGAATACTTCATCATATTGCTGTTGCGGAACCAATGAATCCTTTACCATTGCGTTCATTCTTGCCAGGGATTTTTTTGCAAACTCATATTGCTCTACCAAAGCGGATTTCTTGGCATAGAGCTGTGCCAACTGATTGGCAGTAGCACCATGTACACTCATCTCATATTGTGCCTGAGCAGATTTTACCGCACCTTGTGCCTGTGATTTTTTTGCGTCTACTTCCGGGATTTCCAATATCGCCAATGTATCTCCCTTTTTTACAAGAGCTCCCTCGCTGATCAGAATTTTATCTATCCTGCCTGCTATTTTGCCTACTACTGCAATCTCTTCCCGCTCGGTCTTTCCCTGGATGGTTTGTGATACTTTCGGTTTATTCTCACAAGAAGCTAAAATGCCTGCAATGCTTAGTATGTAAATAATTTTTTTCATTTTGCTTAGTTTTGGATTTTAATAAAGTTTGATAATTTTCCCGATGCACGGTAAACTTCAATAGCAGCATTACGCTGTTCAATCACGGTTTCTACTTTGTTTAAGGATTCTTTGTATATATCGTTTTCCGCCCCCAGGCGTTCAGTGACGTTAATAAGCCCTAATCTGTATTGTTTTGATGCTATCTCATTATTATTTTGTGCTATTTTTTCCCTTTGGATCGCAATATCTACCGTATGTAACGTGGTATTGTATTCTACCTTGTTTTTTTCCAATTCCAGGTCTACTTTTTCTTTGGTGTCTGCCAGTTTATTTTCAACCTGGGCGAGTCCTATTTTGGCTTCGTCTATTTTATGTTTACGTTCAAATCCGCTGAAGAGTTCCCATTTCACGGCCACGCCCAACATCCAGTTAGGATGTAGTGTCAATTCATTTAGTTTCAAATTGGCGGTCGTATTTAATTGTTCAATCGGCACTTTTGTATTGGCATTATATAATGATGCATAGCTATATCCCGCAAAAGCCCCAACTGTGGGAAGAAGGCTTCCTTTTTCTTTTTTAACGGCATATTCGGAAGCTTTTTTGAAATATTCCAGTGCTTTTACCTCATTTCGTTCGGCTGTGCTCAGGCTGTCCAAAATAATGATGGGCTCCAACTGATGATTGGTTTTAAGAATTTCTTCTTCTGAAAGATTGGTGGACTGTTTTATCTTGAGTATCAGAAGTTTTCTTTTATTTTGAACATCTGCACGTTTGGAAGCCAATTCCAGAGTGGAGAGTTTGATTTTATCGCGGTCATAAGGAATTGCCAACCCTTCGGATATCGCCTTTTCTACTCTTTCTTTTTCCTTATTCAATCTCTTTTCGCTGTTATCGATCAGTGTTTCGGCGGTTTCCAGAAGTTTGAGACGGTCAAAGCTCCCTATGATATCTTTTATCACCTCATCTTTCTGATTTTCCATCATAAAAGCTGTTCCTGTATTTTTTTCTTTGAGAGCTTTGGCTCCATTTAGGATTTGTCCGCCACTGAACAGTACAGCTTTTGCGGTAAGACCTCCATAAAGGATATTCGCATTTGTGCTGAAATCGGAAGATCCCCCAAAAATAGGATATCCTGTGATGGGTAAATTCTGGGTTGCTAGATCTAATTTTGCATCACTGCTGATGTAAGAGTATAAACCTGAAGCCTCGACCTTCGGGATATATTTGGCCAATATGCTTTTGCGTTCTAATTCTAATTTTTGTAATTCAAGATCTTGATTCCTTATTTCAGTGTTTTTTTGCAATGCCTTTCCGATAGCATAATCCAAATCCTTACTTATAAGAATCTGTGCATTGGTGATAGTGCCGAATAGGATCAATGTAATGGCTAAGTTTATTTTTTTCATACCATTTCGTTTTGAATGTTGTTTTGAATATGCTGAAAGAAGTTTTTTATCTCCATAATTTGATTTTCTGAAAGTCCTCTGGTTGCTCTTTCGGTGACATTGTTCACAATATACATTACTTTTTCCTCTATCTCCTTTCCTTTATTTGTTAAATATATTAGATTTTGCCTTCTGTCAGTAGGGTGGGACCTTCTTTCTACGTAACCTTCTTTTTCCAATTGATCAATAAGTCTAGTTATGCTGGGTTTATCCCTGTGGGTAAAATCTGCTATTGCCTGCTGTGAACATCCCTGTTGTTTCCATAAAGGTACTAGCACCGACCATTGTTCCAGGGTCAGGTTAATATTATTCAATTTGAATTGCTGACCCAAAAAACGGTTGAACAGTAGAGGTACATTGCCGGTAAGCAGATTGTATCGATCTTGTTCAGTTAATATTTTTTCAGCTTTCATATAAAATTTATTATTGAACAAAGTTAATCAAACAATAGTTGTACCAACAACTATTTATGTTAAATTTTTTTTAATCTTAATATCATTGAGATGACATAAGCTTTTGATTTAATTATTGTTAAGATAATTTGTGATTAGTCAAAATGAACTATGGCTAAAAAAAAGCTGTTCATAATTTCGATAGATATCTACGGAAGATGATTGCATTAGTAGGACTAGACATCATATTTATAAACAAAAACACTTCCAAAAATGGAAGAGTTTTTTTAGTGGAAATTCGGGTTAATTTTTAGATCGTTGAGATCCAATTGGAGTTCTGCTTTTCTGATTTCTTTATCATCATAATATTTTTCGCGCCTCATTTGGAATATAGCAAGTCTTTGCTTCTGATAGATTTCTTTCAAAATAGTTTCAAATCTTTCCATTTCTTGACTTGTACAAGTGTTACATTCAAAAATATCAAGCTGATTTTCAGTATTCTCCGTTTCGGTCAGGATTTGAGAATAGTAATTTTTTAAAAGATTACTCCTTTCAATCATCTCATAGTAATTAGTATTTATATGATTGAGAGCCAGACGGTTTAGGCTTATTTTAATCTGAGCTTCCTGTTGTTCTTGAGGTAAGACATAATCTATAGCTGGAATTTTTAGCTTTTTCACCAGAAGAGGCAATGTAAGGCCCTGTATCACCAGTGTTATGAATATGACAATAAAAGTGATGAGCAGGATAAGATTTCTATGTGGGAAAGGCGAGCCATTATCCAAAGCAAAGGGAATCGATAGTGCGGTGGCGAGAGACACAACTCCTCTCATCCCTGTCCAGCCAATAACTAAAGGAACTTTCCAGCCGGGTGACTGCTCTTTTCGAACAGATTTGAAAAGCCATCTTGGGATAAAGGTCGTTGGATATACCCACAGAAATCTTATCAGGATGATCACGAGACTGATGATAACACCGTATTTTATACCTTGAATTAAGGAGGACTCTTCCAAGCCATTGATAATAGAGGGAAGGGATAGTCCAATTAGTACGAAAACCATCGCATTCATCACAAAAATAACTGTGGTCTATACGCCGAGCATATTCAACCGTGTATTTCCGTTTTTGAAAATCTCGTGAGATCTGTAGGATATGAAAAGTCCGCCCGTAACCACAGCCATTACACCCGAAAAATGAAATTGCTCTGCACCAAGATATAACAGATAAGGAGTCATTAATGTAAGTGCAGCATCTATGGCTGAAGTGGTAGGCAAAAACCGGTGAATCAAATACATAATTGTGGCACCAATCAATCCGACTACAATTCCCATTCCTGCGACTAAAAAAAACTGACCCACAGCCTGATGTATAGAAAAAGTTCCTGTAAGGATTGCAGCCAATGCAAAACGAAAAACGATAAGCGATGAGGCGTCATTCACCAGACTTTCGCCTTCTAAGATGCTTAAGATTCTTTTAGGTACAGGTAAGCCTTTTAGAACAGTAGTTGCCGCTACAGCATCTGGTGGAGAAACGATTCCGCCCAAAAGAAAGCCTAAAGCTAATGTAAATCCAGGAATCAGAGCTTGTGATAGATAAGCAACGATTAAAGATGTGGCAAATACTAACCCAAATGCTAATAATGATATAGGACGTTTCCACCTCCAGAAATCATTCCAGGATGTGTACCAGGCGGCTTCATAGAGCAAGGGCGGCAGGAATATCAGAAACACAAGATCTGGATCCAGTTCCACATCCGGTATACCAGGTAATAGGCTGATGACCAATCCCGCTAAAACCAAAAATATAGGATAAGCGATCTTCATTTTTTGGGCGGCCATTACCATCATAAATACGGAAAATAGTAAAGCCAATATCAGTAATAAATTATGATGCATTTTATAACTTTAAAATATTTTTGAGTAAAAATATAATTATACAGTCTAAATTCCTAAAGATCTGAATAATTATATGATAAACGAATGGTTAAAAGTATTGCGTAGTAGGTAAATGTTTAATTTTTAGAAGATTATAAATATAGATCACTATCACAATATTATTTTTTTTATTTCGTAAAATTTTTATAGCTATTTGTAACTTTTAAATAAGGTTTTATACCAATTAATTTAAATATCAGAATCTAACAAATGAAAAAGATCTCTCTTAGTGCTTTGATGCTTGCTTCTTTTTTCAGAATGACATCGGCACAAACAAAACAAGCTGCATTAGATCTCAACTACATGGACACATCTGTGCGTCCGCAAGATGACTTCTACAGCTATGTGAACGGCACATGGATGAAAACGGCTAAAATTCCTGCAGATAAACCTAGCTGGGGTTCATTCAATCAACTTAGGGAAACGACCGATAACAACTCACTTCTTCTTTTGGATAACATCCTGAAAGAAAAATTTGAGAATGGATCGGAAGGTCAAAAAATCCAAGCGCTGTATGAAACTTATATGGACATGAACAAGCGTAATGCGGACGGATTGAACCCTATTAAAGCAGATCTTGCAAAAATTGATGCCATTAAAAACCTTTCCGACCTGCAGAAATATCTGACTGAAGCCACAAGAAGAGGTGAGAATGCATTCTACGGATGGGGTGTAGACGGAGATCTCAAAAATTCTAAAATGAATGCTGTTTATCTGGGCGATGCGTCTTTAGGGCTTGGAAGAGACTATTATCAGAAAGAATCTCCTAAGAATGCAGAAACTATTGCGGAATACAAAAAATATGTAGCAAAGGTTCTTACAGAGATCGGATATAAAAATGCTGATGCTGTAGCGAGTCAAATAGTAGACTTTGAAAAGAAAATGGCGAAAACATTGCTGACTAATGAGCAGATCCGTGATGCCAACCTACAGTACAATCCGAAAACATTACCAGAACTGAAAACGCTGGTAAAAAATGTAAATCTTGCAAAATACCTTACTGATGCTGGCGTTAATACGGATAAAGTAATTATCGGAGAACTGAATTACTATAAAAATCTAGACACGTTTCTTACAGAAAAAAATATCCCGCTGATCAAGGATTATCTTAAATTCCATCTGACTTCCGGTAGCGCAAGTTATCTTAACCAGAAAATGGATGATATTAAGTTTGATTTCTACAGCAAATATCTACAAGGTCAAAAGGAACAAAGAGCACTCAACAAAAGAGCATTATCATTGATAAATGGTGTCGTAGGTGAGGCTTTCGGAAAGGTGTATGTAGAAAAGTATTTTACACCGGAAGCTAAAGCTCAGATGATGACTTACGTTGATTATCTGAAGAAAAGCTTTGCAATGCATATCAATAATCTTGCTTGGATGTCATCAGTAACTAAGCAGAAAGCGATGGATAAGCTGAATAAGTTCACGGTTAAAATTGCTTACCCGGACAAATGGAAAGATTATTCTAAATTACAACTTAAATCTGAGAAAGATGGAGGAACATTGTATTCTAACCTTCAAAATGTAGAAAGCTGGAGTTATAATAAAGAATTAGAAAAAATTGGCAAACCTGTAGATAAATCCGAATGGGGAATGTCTCCGCAAACGGTAAATGCTTATTATAATCCTGTAAATAATGAGATCGTATTCCCTGCTGCTATTCTTCAGCCTCCTTTCTTCAATCCAAATGCAGATGCTGCGGTTAATTTCGGGGCAATCGGTGGTGTAATTGGTCACGAAATGACGCACGGTTTTGATGACAGTGGTGCGCAATTCGATGGTGACGGTAATCTTACAGACTGGTGGACTGCAGAAGATAAAACCAATTTTGAAAAAGCAACAAAGAGCTTAGCTTCTCAATATGACAAATATGAGCCAGTGAAAGATGTTCACGTAAATGGTACGTTTACCAATGGTGAAAATATTGCAGATCTTGGTGGTGTTAATATCGCTTTTGATGCTTTGCAAATGTATCTTAAAGATAAAGGAAATCCTGGCAAAATTGACGGGTATACTCCTGAACAGAGATTTTTCCTAAGCTGGGCAACTGTTTGGAGAACGTTATCTACGGACAAGTATATGAGCAATCAGGTGAAGACAGATCCGCATTCTCCAGGTTTCTTCAGAAGCTTTGGACCGTTGGTTAACACAGATGCTTTTTATAAGGCATTTGATCTTAAGGAAGGCGATAAACTTTATAAAAAGCCGGAAGAAAGAATTAAGATTTGGTAAAATACTCATCAAATTTATAATAGTACAACATCCTGTGGAGCAATTCACAGGATTTTTTTTGTAAAGAAGCTGATTGCTACCTACAGAAGATGTATTTAATATCCATTACGATTAGTAATATAAAAATGACTGTATTTTAAATCGGTCAAAAATCAGCAATACAATTATAAGCTATAAAGATCTGTTTTTAAAACAAAAACCCGCTTCTAGAAGCGGGTTAAAAATTATATCTGTAGAAGATTATTTTTTGATGAATTTTTGTGTAGCAGTACCTTTATCCGTCGTTATTTTAATAAGATAAACTCCATTTTGAAGGTTTCTTACATCTAATTGATCATTTAAAAGTTGTGTAGGCACAGATTTCCCAGATGCATCGTAGACTTGTACTGCGCTTACCTTATAGTTATTATCAAATTTTAAATAATCTGTAGTTGGATTTGGAAATACCGAAATTGAAACTGATTTATTATTAGTAATATCGTTTACCGCTAATAGATCTACTGTATTAGTCGCTTTTAACTTAATATTGTCAAATAAAATATTTGCAGCTACGGTGTTACTTGTTACAGTAGTGTTTGGCACAGCTAATACTTGAATGTTTGCGAGATTTGGAGTTGCTCCGGCTGCTGAACCTTGGAAAAACTCATCTAAAACAACAACATTAGTAGCTTCATTTATAATTTTATAAGATATTTCGCCAGATACAGAATCCCACGCAATTCCCACTTTGTACCAGGTGTCCGCAGCTAAAGCTGTATTATATGTATAACCCCAGTTTCCTACTGTTTGTCCAGTTGTTCCATTGATATTAGCAGGATCCGAATATGCTATAAGTGTATGTTGTTTGGTTGCCATGTTTAATGCAAATCCAATGACACATTGATTAGCAGAAGATCCATCCCATAAATAAACCCGTGCAGTATTTTGTGAAGTGGTCGCAGCGCCGCTGTACACATCAAATTCATACTGAAGAATGTTGTTTCCTGGTGTTCTGGTTCCCCAGACAGACGTTAGCTTGTTGTTCTGGTTAATCTGCTTAGTTCCTGTAGTACTCGCAGATCCCAAAATAGACAAGACTTTGCCGTGAACAGTAGTGTTATTGGTTACTTGAAAATTAGTTACAGCAGAATTGGCAGCAGTAGTTGCCGCTGTAGTGTACCAGCCGCCTTGGCCCGCAGTAGTTCCCGTGATATCAGTACCAAGGTTTCCTAGGGTCAAAGCTTCAAAATTTTCATTAAAAATAGATTGTGCGTAAAAAGAGATGGATGTGCTCGCCAAGAGGCAAGAAAGTAGAATTTTTTTTCATAATATTATAAATTTATCAAATTTAATACGAATATAAAGTTTTTTTTAAATTATTAAAAGGAAATTAACATCAAAATTTAAATAGTATTAGTGAAACAAAAAAGCCACTCCTGTGCAAGAAGTGGCTGTATAATTTAATTAAGTTTCAAATTATTTTTTAATCGCTTTGAAAGTTTTCACGCTTCCGTCTTCCATCTTAAGGTTTACGATATATAATCCTTCTTTAAGATTAGATAAGTTGATTTCTGCAGCTGGCTCCAGAGATTTAACCGCTCTTCCAGACATATCATTTACAGTAATTGACTTAACGCCTTTTACATCAGATATTTTCAAGATGTCTTTGAATGGATTAGGATATACAGAAATATCAGCTTTATTAAGGTCAGATACCGCTAGGAATGATTTATAATTAATAGTGTAGTCTTCAACTTGTCCATTAGTTAAATCCGTACAAGCTGTCGTTAATGGTGAGTTAATAGTAGCACCAGTATAATTGTATTTAACTCTCAGTCTTTTTGGACCTAATTTAGCTCCAGTAGGTATTGCTAGGTTGCCAGAAAGAGTTGCTTTTCCATTGGTCACAGTCGTTGTTCTTAAAATGGTGGCTGTAGTATTAAAATAGGATTCGCCTGCATCTAGGAAGTCTCCATCCTCGTTCCAGTCGATAAATACAGCAGCACCCCAACCATTATTTGCAACTCCAATTCCTGTTACACTAAAAGGTATTGTGGTCATATTATTTTTCACTTCAATTGCAGTACTTGTGAAACTTTGATTTGTAGCAAATGATCCAACCGTAGTAGCTGTAGCGTCTGAACTATTAGTTACTCCATTCAAAGTGAAAGAGGTAATTGGAGCTATTGAGGTTGGAACACTAGATGTAAATGGACCGCAATAAGGGGCGTACGGGTTTGCTCCTGTTGTAAAGCTTGTTTCAGTACATCCTGTAGCGTCGCCAATGTCATTAGTAGCAACAATTTTTAAGTAATAAGTTGTGTTGGCTAGTAATGGAGGATTGTTTGTAAGGGTTGCTCCTGATGCTGCAACTGCTCCATTAATAACATCTGTTGCTCCCGGTGCTGTTCCTAGATATAATTTGTATCCAGAAGCTCCCGCAGCATCTGCCCAAGTGAAAGTAGTTCTTACGTTAACATCTGTAGCTCCATTAGCTGGGCTTGTTGCGGTTGTACAAGAAGGTACAGTAGTTGGTGTAGTGTCGTTAACAACACTGTCAAACATTAAGTACCACTGGTCTGTATCTACAGCGTGAAAACCAACATAAACCGTTTGTCCCACATAAGGCGTGAGGTCTAAAGTGACTTTTGTCCAAGCACCAGGTGCTTTTGAAGTAGCTTTTAGGGTAGTAGTAAACGCAGCTGCTGTAGGAGTGGTAGTTGATAGCATTACGTTATAATTTTCCGTAAATGTGGAGCTATAACTTGCAACATAAAATGATAACCTGTCATTTACACCAGCTTGAACAGTAATGGCTGGTGTTACTAAATAGTCATCATGCGCTGCAGCGTCATACTGAATTCTGGCAACGTTGGATCCGGATTGTGCAGCTGTTACTGATCCGCCACCAGGAACTGTTCCAAATACAAAGCCATTGACGTCTCCGCCATTGATAACAGTCCACCCAGCTGGTATTGTAATGCCTGCGTCAAAATTTTGTACAAACTGAGCATTGGCAAAGATTCCCAAAGCTATAAAGCTTGAAAGTAAAAGTTTCTTCATAATTATTTTAATTTTAAAATTCGTCCAAATATAATAAGTACTTTTCAATTAAACAATTAAAATTTTGAATAATTTTCAATTAATATTTTATTTTAATTTGAGGATATTTTATTGCTAAATTAATTTATAATAAAAAATCCAACTAAATTTAAAACTTAATTGGATTTGTAAAGCTAGAATAGATTATTTATTTGGTTAATTCAAAAAAACCTCGTAATTATTAATTTGATGAATCACTTCCAAAAGATTTTCATTGATGTTAATCTTATGCTGCATAGAAACCACTTCTAAAACAGATTCGTCTTCCGGATTTTTGATAAAGAAATTAAGTTTTTGCTCGCCTTGATTTTGTATGATGTTTTCTTTGAAAAACTCAATATCAGATTGCCGTAATGAATTTAGCGGAACTACAACGGATAAACTTTTAGCAAATTTTTCGAATGCTTCTTTCAGCTCCAGAACTTCATTCACATTTACAAATACACGTCCGTCTTTTCCTTGAGAATATTTGATTTTCATAATCACGAATCGTTGAACTTCCAATTTATCTTTCAATCGCATATAATCTCTATCGCCCAATCGGAAAGAATAAGAACCTGTGTAGTCTTCTAACATTACAAAAGCTACTTTTTCCCCACTTCGGAAACCATCTGTCACACGATATTCAGTAATTAGACCCGCAACAGTATATTCTTTAGTATTGTCTTTCTCATTCATTTTGTCTTTCCAGCTTTTCTTTTCCTCAAACAATTCTGCTGTTTTTGGTGGGAAAGCCAAGTCTTTGAAAGCCTCCACTTCTTCCAAATTCAGGAAGTTAAAGTTTCCTTTTGGCTCTGCCTTTTTTGTAGATTCTTCGATGATTTCGTCTTCCAATCCAGGATCATCAGAAACTAAAATGTCAGGAACTTCGTCATCGGGAGAACTATCTTTTTCTAAAATGGGAACCACTTCTTCCAAAACAATTTCTTCTTTCTTCTCTTCCAAAACGGCTTTTTTAGAAAGTACGCCTTGCAAAAATTGAAATTGATATTTGAACTCGTCTAGCGGATGAGCAGAGAGATAAAACCCGATGATTTCTTTTTCCTTATTCAGTTTGTGCATATTAGGCCATTCTGCGCAAGGCAATAACTTGGGCTGTTCTATTTTTACCTCTTCTGCAAAATCTGCAAAAAGCGAATTTTCCATTTCGTTTTTACTCTCCTGGAAACTTTGCCCGTAGCGCAGTAGTCTTTCCAGATTGGTTCTTCCTGCTGTGTCAATATCAAAATATTGTCCGCGGTGATAAGAATCCAATTCATCAAATGCACCAGCAATAACCAAACTTTCCGCCACTCTTTTATTGACTTGAGAAGAAGGAACACGCTCAAAAAACTCATAAATCGTTTTGAATCTTCCGTTTTGTCTCTCTTTGGTGATAGCCTCACTTGGACCTTCGCCAATTCCTTTGATGGCGCCCAAACCAAAACGAATCTGACCTTTGTCATTTACAGAGAATTTATATTGAGACTCATTCACATCGGGACCCAAAACATCTACACCTATCGCTTTACAATCTTCCATAAACATCGTGATAGAAGCGGTATTGTTGATGTTATTGCTCATCACACTTGCCATATATTCAGCCGGATAATTGGCTTTTAGGTAGGCAGTCTGGTAGGCAATCCACGCATAACAAGTAGAGTGGGATTTGTTAAAAGCATATTCCGCAAAGGCTTTCCAGTCATTCCAGATTTTTTCTAATCTATCCTCGTCCAGATTGTTTTTTCGTCCACCTTCTATAAACTTCGGATACATTTTGTTGAGGACGTCAATCTGCTTTTTACCCATCGCTTTTCTCAGCGTATCGGCCTCACCTTTGGTAAAGTTGGCGAGTTTCTGAGACAAGAGCATTACCTGCTCCTGATACACTGTGATGCCATAAGTTTCTTCCAGATATTCTTGCGTTTCCGGTAAATCATAAATGATTTCTTCTGTTCCGTGTTTCCTGTTGATGAAATTCGGAATGTATTTAATTGGACCAGGTCTGTACAGCGCATTCATTGCAATAAGATCTGCAAAAACAGTTGGTTTCAGCTCTCGCATATATTTTTGCATTCCCGGACTTTCATATTGGAAAATCCCGATAGTTCGCCCTTCTTTGAATAACTGATACGTTTTAGCATCATCCAGCGGAATAGCATCCGGGTCAATATCAACACCGTGACGTTCTTTAACCAGTTTTACGGCATCTTTAATAATCGTTAAAGTTCTCAGACCTAGAAAGTCCATTTTCAGCAGACCTGCGCTTTCCGCAACAGAGTTGTCGAATTGGGAAACCAAAATATCGGCATCTTTCGCAGCAATGGTAATCGGAACAAGGTTGCTAACAGGTTCTGGCGTGATGATTACACCACAAGCGTGGATTCCTGTATTACGGATGCAGCCTTCCATTTTTTTGGCACTTTCCAAAACGGAAAATCTAGAATCGTTTTCGTTGTTCAGGATGGCCTTCATTTCATCTACCAGTTGTTGCTCTTCCGGTTTCAGTTTATCATATTTTGATAATGCTTTGGCGATATTCATCCCAGGTGTAGATGGGATTAATTTGGCAATCATATTGGTTTCCGGAATAGAAAGATCCAAAACTCTTCCTGCATCTTTTATAGCAGATTTGCCTCCTAAAACAGAATAAGTGATGATTTGCGCCACTTGATCCTGTCCATATTTGTCCACCACCCATTTGATGATTTTATCTCGTCCTTCATCATCAAAATCGATATCGATGTCGGGCATCGAAACCCTTTCCGGATTCAGGAATCTCTCGAAAAGTAAATCGTATTTAATCGGGTCCACATTGGTAATTCCAATACAATAAGCAACTGCAGATCCCGCCGCAGATCCACGGCCGGGACCAACCCAAACGCCCATATTTCGGGCCTCATTACAGAAATCCTGAACAATCAAAAAGTAGCCTGGATAACCGGTGTTGGCAATTACATCCAGCTCAAAATCAAGGCGTTCTTTTATTTCTGGCGTGATGCCTGTTTCTGTGTAACGTTTTTTTGCACCTTCATATGTAAGGAAAGTAAGATACGCCATTTCGCCGCGCTTTCCACCGTCTAAATCATCTTCCGGATGGATGAATTCTTGAGGAATATCGAATTTCGGAAGCAACACATCACGTTTCAAAGTGTATGGAGTGAATTTTGCAAAAAACTCTTCATAAGCTTCGAATGCATCGGGATAAGCAAGGAAAGTTTCTTTTAACTCGTCTGCATTTTTGATGTAATATTCATCCGTTGTTAAGCCTTTTCTTTTTCCAAAGCCTTTTCCAATTGGAGTTGATTGTTTTTCGCCATCTTTGATGCAACTCAAAATATCCTGAATGTTAGCATCGCTTTTATTGGTGTAAAATGTTTCGTTTTGAGCAAGGATTTTTACATTATACTTATCTGCAAATTGCAGTAACACTTCATTCAAATGCTCTTCTTCCGGTAGTTTATGATTCTGGATCTGAACATAGAAATCGTCTCCAAATGTATTTTTCCACCACTGGAACAATTCTTCACCACGCTGTTCACCAATGTTTAGAATGGTGCTGGGAATATCTCCAAAAATCCCAGAAGTGAGGGCTATTAGACCTTCTTTATATTGCGCAATCAGTTCTCGGCTGATCCTTGGAACGCCAAAATAAAAACCTTTTTGGAAGCCAATACTTGATAGTTTTACAAGATTTTTATAACCGTTAAAATCCTTCGCCAAAAGCACAACTTGTGTTCTTCTGTCCGGATCATCTTTTGTAAATTGTTTCTGCTCGTAGCGGTCAGAAATATAAAATTCGCAACCAACAATTGGAATCAGCGGATTGGCATTGGGTTCTTCCTCATTGAATACCTCGCCTTTTTCCTCCGCTTCCTGCTTTTTAGCAAGATAATCTTTATGTTTTTTACTGATCTCGGAATTGGCGCTTTCTACTGCAGATACAAATTTGAATGCGCCCATCATATTGCCTAGATCTACCATTCCTACAGCAGGGAAATTATCCTGTTTGGCTTTGTTGATGAGGTCATTGATATTGGTAGTGGCGGTGAGTGTAGAGAAAACACTGTGGTTGTCGAAATGGAAATATTTTCCCAGATCAATTTCGTCCACACTGCCAAAGTCATTTTGCTTTTTCTTATTGTTGAAGCTGGCAACCTGTCTTCTGATGACAATTCCGAACGGTTTTATAGGATTTGGATTGGCAGCCTGATATTCTTTTAACTTGTCATCAGTGATTTTCAGGACATCTGCAGGAATCACACCAATCCTCATCATCTCGAAAAAAACTTGCGCAGTTGCATTTACGTCGGCGGCGGCATTGTGCGCTTCGTCGAATTTGTGACCGTATAGTTTTTCGTAGAGCTCTTCCAGTTTTGGAGATTTATATCTTCCGCCACGTCCACCTTCCAATTTACAATAATCTGTTCCCAAAATCATCGTATCGGCTTTCGGTTTTTGCTGTAAATTATCGGTGATGTTTTTCCGAAGAAATTCGGCACCAACAATATTATAATCAAATTCTACGTTATGACCGGAAACTACGGTGACTTTTTCCAGAACCTGAGCAAATTCTTCCAAAACTTCTTGCAGATCCCGGCCTTCTTCTTGGGCTATTTTTGTCGTGATTCCATGGATTCTGGCAGCGTTGAAAGGAATATCATAACCTTCTGGCTTTATGATATAGTCCTGGTTTTCTATAAGATTTCCATCTTCATCGTGTAACTGCCACGCAATCTGAACCATTCTGGGCCAGTTGTCGGAATCGGAAAGCGGTGCGTTGAAATTTTTGGGTAAACCTGTGGTTTCGGTATCGAAAACTAAATACATCTGCATTAGAAATTTGTGTAAAGTTACAGTTTTGAAAGACAAAAAAAAAGTCTATAAATATTAATGAGATTAATAGTGTTAAAAAGATTATAAGTTGCTGAATGATTGATTATCTTTGCAAAAAATAGCTCCGATGACAAAAGTTTTATTCAGTGTAAGTTTTTTATTTTCATTGTATTACATCAATGGTCAGGATCGTAAACTGAAAAATGAGTTTGCCTTACAGCGTGTTGAAAATGAAAAAAAATTAGATCAATTCCTTCCTAAAACTGCCAAGCATTATTCTGATAAATCAGCTGAGGATCTTAAGAAAAATCTGGCCGGTTTTGCAGGTGATGTTCCACTTTTTTATTCCATTGAAGAGACCAGTGCCAATGCCACTGCGAATATAGATGAACTTCAATCGGGGACTGTTCCTGGGATTACCTCTCCTGTAAATGGTAATGGAATCAAACTGACTGTTTTTGATGCTGGACGTATTCAAGATACCCACGAGCAATTTGCAACTAACAGAGCGGTAAACAAAGAGGCTTCAACGGAAGCAAAACATTATCACGGAACTAATGTAAATAGTCTTTTAATTGGAAATGGATTGGCAACGGGTAATTTTACTCAAAGCAGTGTTTCCTATCCCAAAGCCAATGCAAAAGGGATACTTCCGCAAGCTGTGACAGATAATTATATGTTTGGAGCAACTACCATCAACGGTACTGTTCAGAATAATTATGAAAAGCTGGCGAGTTTGCCAGATCTTAATATCTCGAACCACTCTTATGGAATCAATTCCGGATGGAATAAGCCGGGAACAGCTAATACTTACTATTGGTACGGCAATTATGATCTTAATCACCAGGATACTTATGCCGGAGCTTATGGCGTGCAGGATTATAATTTTGATAAAATTGTTTATTCTCAGCCTCAACAGATCATTGTAAAATCTACAGGGAATTACTATGGCGTAGGACCTAACGCAAGCTCTGTAAAATACAGATATAATACAACTACAAATGCTTGGGTTCTCTTTGACGCTAATGATGAAGTGCCTCCGGCGAATTGCAGCCAAGGTAATAATTGTATCTATTTCGGTTCTTTAGCAAAAAATATTATAACAGTGGGTGCAGTTAATCAGCTGACTACGCCAGATCTAAAATATACACAGGCTTCTGATGTGGTAAAAGGAAGCTTCAGTAGTGCCGGTCCTAGAAAAGATGGTGCAGTGAAACCTGATCTCACAGCTGTTGGTGTAGATATGATCATGGCAAACTACATAACATCCAATCCTAGTGCTACTAATCTGTATGTAGTAAATTATGGGACATCTTACGCCGCACCAATCGTAACCGGAATTGCAGGTGCATTGACCCAAATTCAAAGAAATATATCCGGAAACAATTCCTTTATTTTTAAAGCAGATGAGATGAAGGCTTTATTAACGCATACGGCTAATGAGGCTGGAAGACCTGGTCCAGATGTCTGGTATGGCTGGGGCTTGGTAGACGCCAAAAAGGCGGCTCAGGTTTTAGTCAATAGGCTGAATGAAGATGCTTATCTGGAAAAAAATAATCTCCAATCTGGTATTAAATTTACAAAACAGGTCAAAGCTTCCGGAAGTGAACCTCTCAAAGTCAGCGTTTCTTGGGTTGATCCCGCAATTGCATATTTTACTAATGATACAGATCTTCAGCAAAATAATAGTTCCAGATTGGTTAATGACTTGGATGTGAGAGTAATTGATGAAGCTAACGGTAGCGTTTATTTTCCGTGGAAACTTGATATTTCGAATCCTAATGCCAATGCCACAAAAGGCGATAACTCGGTAGATAATGTAGAACAGATTGTGATTGATAATCCAACTGCAAACGGATTGTACAGAATTGAGGTTACTAATAAGAATCCGCTTGTAAATCAGGACGGAAATGCTGCAACACAGGACTTTGCTTTGGTTGCCACCGGAACTAAGAAAATAACAATGGCTTCTGCTGACATCACAAAAGATGAAGTAAAAGTTTTCCCTACAAAAACGAAGGATATTATAAATGTAAATCTTCAGAATAATCCGGAAAGAATTGCGCTGTTTGATATGAATGGTAAAATGATTTTCGAAAGTTTGATTAATTCCAGAACTCAGACGTTAAGTCTTGCTCAATATCCAAAAGGTCTTTATATAGTGACGGTTAAAACAAAATCCGGAATTGTAGCTAAGAAAGTTATCAAGGAATAATCCAGCCGGATTTTATAAAAAACAAGAGCCTCGAAAAATATTTTTCAAGGCTCTTGTTTTTTTATGAATAATAGGTTTACATTCTGTTCACAGTATCAATTCCAAGTAATGATAATCCTTTTTTAATGGTTCTTCCTGTTAAGTCGGACAACTGAAGACGGAATTGTTTCGCCGTTTCATTATCCTGATTCAGGATCGGATTATTTTGGTAGAAAGAATTATAGCCTTTCACCAATTCATAAACATAGTTGGCAACCAGAGCAGGACTAAGTGATGCTGCAGCTTTATTTACAACATCTTTGAATTCGGATAAAAGCATAATCAGATCCTTTTCACTGTCGTTTGGAAGATAAGAATCAGTTAATTCTTTTGTTTCAAAGCCGGCTTTATCCAATAGCGACTGGATTCTGGCATAAGTATATTGAATAAAAGGTCCCGTATTTCCATTAAAATCAATACTTTCCGCTGGATTGAAAAGCATTTTCTTTTTTGGGTCAACTTTCAAAATGAAATATTTCAATGCGCCTAATCCAACAGTTTCGTAAGATTTTTCTTTGTCTTCGTCAGAAAGCGTTTCTAACTTGCCTAATTCTTGAGATTTTTCCTTCGCAGTTTTGTACATTTCTTCCACCAAATCATCCGCGTCAACCACAGTTCCTTCGCGGGATTTCATTTTTCCTTCTGGCAATTCTACCATTCCGTAAGACAAATGGAAGAGTTGATCTGCCCATTCATAACCCAATTTTTTCAGGATTTTGAAAAGTACTTGGAAGTGATAATCTTGCTCATTTCCAACAGTGTAAATCAACTTTTGAATATCATTCTTTTTGAAACGCTCCACAGCAGTTCCCAAATCTTGAGTCATATAAACCGAAGTTCCGTCCGAACGCAACAATAGTTTTTGATCAAGACCTTCATCCTTCAGATCACACCAAACAGAACCGTCATCTTTTTTGCAAAGAATACCGTCTTCCAAACCTTTCTGAATCAAATCTTTTCCAAGAATATAAGTATTGCTCTCATACTGAACCTGGTCAAAATTTACACCCAATCTGGAGTAAGTTTGGTTGAATCCTGCATAAACCCATTCGTTCATCATCTCCCAAAGTTTACGAACTTCAGGGTCATTTTGTTCCCATTTCAAAAGCATTTCCTGTGCTTCGATAATCGATGGCGCCTGCTTTTTCGCAGTTTCCTCATCTATTCCGTCAGCAACCATTGCTTTGATTTCGGATTTATATAATTTATCAAATTCTACATAATAGTTTCCGACCAATTTATCGCCTTTCAAACCTGTAGATTCTGGAGTTGCCCCATTCCCAAATTTTTCCCATGCCAACATAGATTTGCAGATGTGGATTCCACGGTCGTTGATAATTTGAGATTTGATAACATTGTAACCGTCCGCTTTCAAGATTTCAGCAACAGAAAAACCGAGAAGATTATTTCTGATGTGTCCCAAATGGAGCGGTTTGTTGGTGTTTGGCGAAGAATATTCCACCATTACCGTTTCGTTTTTGGAAGGTGTGGAGTCGAAGTTTTGTTCCGTTTCAGAAAACTCTTGTAAGAAAGCCGAATCTTTAACTTTCAAGTTCAAGAAACCTTTCACGATTCCGAAGTTTTCTATGAATTCGATTTGGTTTTTGATTTCTTCGCCAAGTTCATTTCCAAGAACATCAGGACTTTTTTTTGCCAATTTTACCAGCGGAAAAATCACGATTGTGAAATCGCCTTCAAACTCCGTTTTGTTCTTCTGGACTTCCAGCGTTACGCCTTCTATTCCGTAGAGCTGAGCGATGATTTCGGTTATTTTTGACTGTATATTTTGTTTAATATTCATTTCGAAATTTTGTGTTGCAAATTTAAAGATTTAAAATAGGTTTTGAAATAATTTATTAACCACATAGACACATAGTTTTTTTAAAATTCTTTTAAGTTTAAATAGAATTCTATTTTAATCTTTTAATGATTTTCCTATTGTGCCTATGTGGTTGTATTAGCGTTTGAGTATAATTAATTAGCCAAAGCTTTCCTCTTGCTCAACCTCAAAAATCTTATTACTAAAAGAATCGCTGAAATCGTCAAACCGATTCCCAACGCAATCCACATCCCAAAAGCACCCATTTTCAAAGTGACACAAAGAAAATAACCCATTGGAATTGTGAAAACCCAATACGCAACAAAAGTAATAATACTAGGAATCTTCACATCTTGAATTCCTCTCAGGCAACCTAAAGCCGTCACTTGGATTCCGTCTGATAACTGGAAAAGCGCCGCAATAATCATTAATTTCGAAGCTAAATTGATAACTAAAACATCACTTTCTTTCGTGAAAAAATGTGGTAGAACATTTCTGAAAAGAATGAACATCAATCCACAGAATCCCATATAAATCAGAGTCAGTTTAAAGTTATTAATTCCGATTTTTCTCAAACCTGCATAATCTCCAACACCCATTTTGTTTCCAATCATCACCGTAGAAGCCACACTGAAACCAATACAAAGGTTGAAAGTAAATGAGGCCATAGAGAGCGCAATCTGATGTGAAGCAATATCAGTAGAACTGATTAATCCACAGATAAAAGCTGCTGCAGCAAAAGCTGTAACTTCAAAAAACATTTGTAGTGCAGTTGGTAAACCAAGTTTGAACATTTTATTGAACATCTCTTTTGTGAACAGACTGATTTTCAAAGAAAATTCTTTGATGTAACGTCTTGTTTTTGGTTCTTTTACCAAGACAAAGTAAAGGAATACCACCATAAAAATTCTCGCAATCAAAGTTGCTAAAGCAGAACCCTGAACGCCCATTGCTGGTAATCCGAAAAGTCCTTTGATAAAAACATAATTTAAAAAGATATTAATCACGTTCGCAATAATAGTTGCTTTCGTTACTCCAATTGTAAACGACAATCCTTCAGAAACTTCTCTCAAGGTCTGGAACATCATAAAAGGAATCATTGTAAACGCCATTATGCTTAGGAAACTAATTGTATTTGGGATAATTTCTTTAGGCTGATCCATATGATAAATCAAAGGTAGAGCCGCCAACAAAATAATCATCAGCAATGTTCCGATTCCCAGATTAATCACAAATCCGTGTCTGAAAACTGAGTTAATCACGTCGTGTTTCTTCTGAGAATTTGCTTCTGAAACCAATGGTGGAATCGCAAAAGAAAAGCCTAAAGCCAATACGAAAATTGAGAAAAATAAAGCGTTACCAAGCGAAACCGAAGCCAAAGCCTGCGCTCCCAGAAGTTTTCCAACGATAATGTTATCGAACAGATTGACAGAAACTTGCCCCACTTGTGTCAGCATTACAGGAAGCGCTAACTTCAGTCCTTCTTGAGTATATTGTTTGTTTAAAAAGTTCATTTTATTTCATATAATTTTATTAAAAGAAAAGTCATAATGGCAAACTCTTCATTTTTATTCAAAAAAAAACCGTCTCGCACCAAAGAACGAGACGGTTAAATATTTTTATTTATTTAATCTCATTTCTTAACAAAATTAGCTACGTCATCAGCAGTTACAGGATCTGCACCTAAGATGATTAGTCTTTCCACTACGTTTCTAAGTTCTCTGATGTTTCCAGTCCAGTCAAATTGCTGCAAAGCTTTGATAGATTTTTCATCAAACTTTTTAGGAGAACTGCCGGTTTCATTAGCAATTACTTGCGTAAAATATTCTACTAACAAAGGGATATCTTCTCTTCTGTCATTAAGTGACGGCACATTGATCTCAATCACAGAAAGCCTGTGGAACAAGTCTTCACGGAATTTTCCATCTTCTATTTCCTTTGTCAGATTTTTATTCGTCGCTGCAATCACACGGACATCCACTTTGATTTCCTTATCACTTCCAACTGGGGAAACTTTGCTTTCCTGCAGTGCTCTTAGAACTTTTGCTTGGGCAACTAAACTCATATCTCCAATTTCATCCAAGAAAATAGTTCCGCCGTTGGCTTGTTCGAATTTACCTGACTTGTCTTTTATAGCGCCTGTAAATGAACCTTTTACGTGGCCGAACAATTCGCTTTCAATCAATTCAGAAGGAATGGCCGCACAGTTTACCTCTACCATTGGTCCTCGGGAACGTTCGCTTTGCGAATGAATGGCGTGTGCTACCAATTCTTTTCCGGCTCCGTTTGGTCCTGTAATCATAACTCTTGCATCCGATGGAGCGACTTTATCAATGATTTCCTGGATTCTTTTCAGTGCCGCAGAATTACCAATCATTTGGTATTTCTTGTTCACCTTTTTCTTAAGCTGATTGTTTTCCTGCTTCAGGTGCTTATTGTCCTTCTGAAGATTACCTTTGTCTAAGGCATTTTTCACACTTGTAATCAGCCTGTTGATGTCTATTGGCTTCGATATGAAATCATAGGCGCCTTCTTTCAGACATCTCACAGCTGTATCAATGTCAGCGTGACCGGAAATCATTAAAAATGTGGTGTCAGGCTTAACTTGCAAAGTTTGTTTCAGCAGTTCTGTTCCGGAAAGTTTAGGCATTTTGATATCGGAAATTACCAAAGCAAAATCTTCTTTTTCGATATATTTATAACCTTCCAGACCGTCTTCCGCAATCTCGAAATGGTAATCTGGTAACTCGTCTGATAAAATACTGTGTAGAACTCCCGATATTGCTTTTTCGTCTTCTACGATTAAGATTTTCTGCATAGGTTGCAAAGATAAGAATTTTTGTTTTCGTAAAACTGTATTATTACAATTGTTTTATTTTCAAAATGAAAGTAGTCTTCTTGCGAAACCAAAATTAAGTGGGTAATCTGTAACGCAATAGTGATAGTAGCGGTTATCCTTTTTTTGCTTGGACAAAAGCTTTGGCAAAAAAGATATGAGCGGATAGCGCCACCCGAGTGGAGGGAAAAGAGAAGGCGAGGGGATTGCCCTAATTTATTTTTAAAAGAGAAAAGATTATTCTATGATGATTTTTTTGCTGATTTGCTGATCTTCTACATAGAAAGTTCCCAGATAACTACCTTTTGGAAGACCGGAAATATCAACTCTGGTCTGATTTTCTGTTTTGCTGAGAACTCTGCCTTCAAAATCAGTAATTACAAAGCTGAAGCGTTGGGTTTTACTGTTTAGGAATTCGAGCTGGATAAAATCTTTTGCTGGATTTGGGTAGAATTTGAAACTTCCGGTAATTTGTTTCGGCGTGCAAGCGTCCAGATCTTGATTACCAGATGCAACGGCAAAGTGCTGTACCGCTCCTGCGGTTCCTTTTGCTATATTGTAGATGTACACAGGATCCAGATTGGCATACTTATCATTTGCTGTATGGGCGTACGGTGTTTCGTTATATTCGAAAAGGCCGGTGATGATTTCTCCATTGGACTGAAAAGGCATATAATCCGAAGCGTATGCATAGCTCAGATTGGTTTTGAGAGGAGAATATAATTTGATGCAATTAATCAACTGTTGTGTGAAGGTGTTGGAAGCGGCATTGTTAGCACTTGGGGAATTGGATTCATCTCTTTCGCAGGTTACAGTATCATTTGTCTGACCTTTTATACCGCCTACTTCATCAATATTAAGAACCAGTCGGATGTTCATCTTAGGGCTGGTAGCGTTTACCACACTGCTCATATAGTGAGCGGAGCCCAAAAGCCCTTGTTCTTCACCGGAAAAATTGATAAATTTGATAGAATATTCTGTGGGTATATTTTTAAGAAGCCTTGCTGTTTCCAGAATGACGGATACACCGCTGCCATTATCATTGGTTCCGGTTCCTACAATGGTATCGTAATGACCACACACTATGATATAGATATTAGGATATTTTGTACCTTGTTTGGTGACGATGATGTTGGAAGTGGATTGTCCGTTGTATGTGAAATTATCTTTACTAATGTCATTTTCTGTATAGCCAAAAGACAGGTACTTATTTTTAAGCCACGTGTACGCATTGTTATTAGCCGTAGATCCGGTAGTCTTAACACCAAGTGCTTCAAATTCTTGGAGGTAAGTATTGATGTTGCTTTGTGAAACAAGATTGCTCACATTCGCATATTTCTGATTGAATGTTTGGGAATTTGCTAAAAAACTGAGTAGAAATAAACGGAACACAAAACGTTTTCTCATTGCTTAATAAATAATCAGCAAATATAAAATAAAAAGGAGAAGACTTATAAAAATCTTCTCCTTTCGTTATGAAAAACTATTACTAACTTAAAAACTAATTGGTTGCTTTTCTAACTTCTGCTTTTACATCTTCTGCTGCATCTTTTGTTTTTTCCCAAGCATCGTTAGCTGTGTCTTTTGTGCTTTCCCATGCTTTATCAGCAAAATCTTTGGTGTCTTCCCATGCATCAGCGAGGTTAGATTTTAGATTATCAAAAAATCCTTCTCTTGTTGGCTCCTCGTTCTTTCTTTTTTGCTCTTCAATATAATTTCTCGCTTTGGCAGCATATTCATTGACTTTGTCTTTTGCGGTATCAGCTGCATTTTCTAATGAATTTTCTGTTCTGTCCACAGCTCTTTCAGCATCATTGTAATTTTCATTTGGCGTACTCATAATATTTTGATTTTTGGGTTAATATTGAAAAATTTGATTTGATGCTTATCATTTATCCAATAAGGATGCCGTAAAGTCTTAACGAACGTTAATAAAACTATAAAAATTTACAAACAAAAAAGCAACCTCCAAATGAAAGTTGCTTATTAAAACTAATTTTATAATTTTTATTGGATAACTCTGTCAAGCACCCATTCAATCATCATTTTTTCTGATGCGTGGTGGTCACTTGCAAATTCGCCTCGTCTTCTGTTGGCGATTACACAGTTTACCGTAATGGCTTTGTGACCCAATAATTTTGACAAGCCATATATAGCAGATGTTTCCATTTCAAAGTTGGAAACACCAAGATCATTAAGCGTTTCCAGGAACTGGTCATCCAAAGCTTTCAACCTCAGCTGGCGACCTTGTGGTGCATAGAAGCCAGGGAAAGTTGCAGTGTTCCCTTTGTATTTTGCATCGGAGTATAATGCGCTAAGTTCTTCCGCCCAGTCTGCAAAGTAGAGCATCGGCTTGATTCTTTCGTAAGGAAACTTCTCGAGGAAATTTTTGCTGAATTCATTCTCAAACTGATAATCCTGATAGAAATGCAACAATCCATCTAAGCCTACCACATTCTGAGTAACCAACATAGTATTGACCTCGATATCAGGATTCACGCTGCCACAGGTTCCCATTCGGAATAGCTGTAAAGCTTTATGATCCTTTTTAAATTCTTTTTCTTTCAGGTCGATATTAACAAGCGCGTCGAGCTCATTCATCACAATATCAATATTTTCTGTTCCGATTCCCGTAGACATTACCGTGATTCTTTCACCACGCAACGTTCCCGTGTGCGTATAGAATTCTCTCTTATTCTTTTTGATTTCGACGGTATCGAAGAATTTAGAAACTTTCGGAACTCTGTCTGGGTCGCCCACCAGAAGTACTTTGTCTGCAATGTCTTCTGGAAGCAGATTAAGGTGATAAACACTTCCGTCGTCGTTTAGAACCAATTCGGAAGCTGCTAGTTTGTTAATCATATATATTATTTTAAGATTTTAAATTTTAAGTATCAATTATCAATTATCAATTATCAATTATCAATTATCAATTATCATTGATGTTATCCTCCTACACGTTTTGTTTTGTAGCCCATTTCTTTCAGGATATTCATGATTTTATCCCGATTGTCACCCTGTATAATGATAACGCCGTCTTTTTCTGAGCCGCCAATGCCAAGTGTAGTTTTAATTTTTTTCGATATGTCTTTCAGACCTTCATCGTCGCCTTCCCAACCTTCGATTAGAGTTACCGGTTTTCCATTTCGGCCTTTCTTCTCGAATTTGCAGACCAAAGGTTCTTTCTGTTTGAAATTTTCTTTCGCTTCATCCGGCATTTGAAAATCCTGTTCTTCGTGTTCGGGGAAAAGGTTTTTTAGTTGGTCTCTTAAGTCCATTTTATTTTTTTAAAAAAGGGTCTTAAAGGTAAGAATATTTGTCGATTGGCAAAACACCCCGGAAATTATTGTTCGCCTGCTTTTTTTCTCGATTTAGAAAGAAGAGATTTACGTATATTACTATATGCTTGGTAGATCATTTCTTTCGTATTAAATGCGTAGTAACAATAATATAGATCCGATGTAACACTGATATTATATCGGAGTTGTATCGGACATATGCCCAAGGAAGTGAGGGATGCTAGAGAATAAATTTTTATAGGACTTAAATATAAATGATGGAATATATGTCAATTATTAAAAAATAAGTTCTGGAATTCTGTCAATGCTTTTCCATTTCGTAAATTTGTGATAACAAAACAAAATCAACAATGTCAAAAAAAGCAATTCTCGCTATATTGGACGGCTGGGGAATCGGGCCAGATCCCGCTGTTTCCGCCATTGCTCAGGCCAACACACCTTTTATGGATTATGCCTTAAAAACATTCCCAAATACCACACTTGAAGCTAGTGGACTAGCGGTTGGACTACCAGCAGGACAAATGGGAAACTCGGAAGTAGGACATATGAATCTGGGTGCGGGTAGAGTGGTTTATCAAAACCTTGTAAAACTGAATATGGCGGTAGAAAACGGTAGCCTTGGAAAGGAACCGGTCATTCAGCACGCTTTCGAATATGCCAAAGCTAATAACAAGAAAGTTCATTTCATTGGTTTGGTTTCAGATGGAGGTGTGCATTCGCATATCAATCACCTGAAAGGTCTTCTTACGGCAGCTCACGAATTTGGATTTACAGAAAATGTTTTCGTCCATGCTTTTACAGATGGCCGTGACTGCGATCCCAAATCGGGAAAAGGTTTTATTGAAGATTTGCTGAATCATATGAAATCCACAACAGGAAAACTGGCATCGGTCATTGGGCGTTACTATGCAATGGACAGAGATAAACGTTGGGAGCGTGTGAAGCTGGCGTATGATGTGATGGTAAATGGGGTAGGAAAAGAAACCAAAGATTTCGTTCAGGCAATTCAGGATTCTTATAATCAGGATGTGACCGATGAGTTTATCAAACCGATTGTAGGTGTTCAGAATCATTTTCCGATTGCCAAAATCGAAGACCACGATGTGGTCATTTGTTTCAATTTCCGTACAGACAGGGGTCGTGAAATTACCGAAGTGCTTTCTCAACAAGACTTTCCAGAATATGGAATGAAAAAGCTGGACTTGTATTATGTGACTTTGACGAATTATGATAAAACGTTCCAGAATGTAAAAGTTGTTTTTGATGAGAATGTTCTTCAGAAAACAATGGGTGAGGTTTTGGAAAGTGCGGGGAAATCCCAAATCAGAATTGCGGAAACAGAGAAATATCCGCACGTGACATTCTTCTTCTCTGGTGGTCGCGAAGCTGAATTTAATGGTGAAAGACGACTTCTTTGTCCAAGCCCGAAAGATGTTCCGACTTACGATTTGAAACCGGAAATGTCTGCTTATGATATTACCAACGCCATCGTTCCGGAATTGGAAAAAGAATCTGCAGATTTTGTAGTTCTTAACTTTGCGAATACAGATATGGTTGGGCATACAGGTGTTTTCTCAGCAGCGGTAAAAGCAGCGGAAGTGGTGGATGAATGTATCCAGAAAGTAGCAACTGCAGCGTATGAGCACGGCTACGCTGTTTTTATTTTGGCAGACCACGGTAATTCTGACGTGATGATCAATCCAGACGGGAGCCCGAATACACAACATTCCACAAATCTGGTTCCGTTTATTGTAATGGATAAAGAACAATCTTGGGATCTTCAGCCTGGTAAACTGGGCGATGTTGCGCCAACAATCCTTAAAGTGATGGGCGTAGATATTCCTGAGGAAATGACAGGGAATATTCTTGTAAGTTAAAAAATCAATTAAATCAATTAAAAATACAAAAGCCGATTATTAGAATCGGCTTTTGTATGTTAAGCCTTGAGATTATGTTAAATCTTGGTTCATTATGCGTTGAATAATATTTTTATTGTACATTTACTGACTTAAATTATTATTTTTTTGATGCAAGAGAAAGAGTTACAATTAGAAGTTATGAGAACATTGGAGCAAAATATGGACGAGTTCATCAGTTCATATCTTACCCCAATAGAAAAAATATGGCAACCTTCGGATTTTCTACCAGACAGTTCAGGTGAGAATTTCAAAGAAGAAATCGAAGAACTTCAGACATTTGCCAGAGAGATGCCGTATGATCTTTTTGTAACACTGATAGGTGATTGCATTACTGAAGAGGCGTTGCCTACCTATGAATCTTGGCTGATGGGATTAGAAGGAGTAAATCAGGAAAATAAAACTGGTTGGACACAATGGGTGAGAGCTTGGACAGCGGAAGAGAACCGCCACGGTGATCTTTTAGGAAAATATCTGTACCTCTGCGGACGAGTGAATATGCGTGAGATGGAAATCACAACGCATCATTTGATCAATGATGGCTTTGACATTGGTACCAGCTCAGATCCATATAAAAATTTCGTCTATACTAGTTTTCAGGAAACAGCAACGAATATTTCCCACAGAAGAGTGGGAACATTGGCAAAACAATCGGGTAATAAAAAGCTGGCGCAGATGTGTGGAGTCATTGCTGCCGATGAAGCCAGACACGCCAAAGCTTATAAAGATTTTTCTGCAAGAATTTTTGAAATGGATGCCAGCGGAATGATGCTTGCGTTTGAAGATATGATGAGAAGGAAAATTGTAATGCCGGCGCATCTTCTGAGAGAATCGGGACAGAAAGCAGGCGAGCTTTGGGAGCATTTTTCTGATGCGGCTCAACGTGCTATGGTGTACACAGGACAAGATTATATCAATATTCTGAAAGATCTTTTGGAAGAGTGGAAAATTGAAGGTATGAAAAACCTGAATGACAAAGCAGAACGCGCAAGAGATTATCTGATGAAATTGCCGGACAGATTACAAAGAATATCCGACAGGATACCTGCACCACAGCTACCTTACAGTTTCAAATGGGTTAAGAACTAAATTAATTAAGTGCACCAATGGGTGCACTTTTTTATTGCAGAATATTCTGTATCTCACTTTTTATTATTTCGTATATTTGTACGTTTTAATGTTTATTTACAAACCAAATGATAAAAAGCAACAAAAAACTGGCAATCGATTTTGACGGAACCATCGTAGAAGATGCTTATCCGGGAATTGGAAAAGCCAAAACATTTGCATTTGAAACTTTAAAAAAACTTCAGAGCGAGGGTTACCGATTAATTCTGTGGACATACCGTCACGGAAAATCTCTAGAAGACGCTGTAGAATTTTGCCGAAAAAACGGATTAGAATTCTATGCAGTTAATTCTAGTTTTGAAGGCGAAGTTTTTGATTCGGAAACACAATCAAGAAAGATTGATGCAGATCTTTTTATTGATGACAGAAATCTTGGAGGATTCCCTGGCTGGGGCGAAATCTACCAAATCATCAATGAAAAAATAGAGTTCCAAGTGGCCGGTGGAGAAGTTCACGCTTACTCCAAAATGAAAAAAGAAAAGAAGAAAGGACTTTTTTGGTGATTTAGAAGAAACAAGAATAAAGGCAAAAGATTCAAGTATTACACTCGTATGAAAGAAAATGATTTACTTAACAGAACTTTTGTTTTTGGAGTCAATTGTTTGAAGTTTCTTAAGACATTGCCAAACTCTTATGAAATTAATGTTGTTAAAGTACAGCTTTCAAAATCTTCAACTTCTATAGGTGCTAATTATGAAGAGTCGCAAGCAGGTTCATCAAGAGCAGATTTTAGAAATAAAATTAGAATTGCTTTGAGAGAAGCTAGAGAAACCAATTACTGGCTTAGAATAATCAAAGAATTAGAAGTATCAGATAATGATAAGCTTTCTGGGCTTTTGCAAGAAAGTCTTGAAATTAAAAATATTCTTGGTGCTATTTTAAATAAAACAAAAGAAGATTGATTTAAAATTTATTCTTTTAACTTTAATCTTGATTCTTACATAAAGATATGATTCAACTTAAAAATATAGACGAGCTTCGCCTGATGAAGCAAAGTGCAAGATTGGTTTCCCAGACATTGGGAATGTTGGCTAAGGAAATAAAGCCTGGTGTTACAACACTTTATCTTGACAAATTGGCTTACGATTTTATAAAAGACCACGGTGCAGAACCGGCATTCCTTGGCTATGGTGGTTTTCCGGCTTCACTATGTATTTCTCCAAACGAACAGGTTGTCCACGGTATCCCAAACTCAGAACCGATAAAAGAAGGAACGATTCTTTCCGTAGATTGTGGTGTTTTCTGGAACGGATTTGTCGGTGACCATGCTTACACTTTTGAAGTTGGAGAAGTATCCGATGAGGTTAAAAAACTATTGAGAGTTACCAAAGAATCATTGTATAAAGGAATTGAACAGTGTGTAAGAGGAAAACGTGTAGGCGATATTTCTCACGCTATCCAAAGACATTGTGAGAAAGAAGGTTATGGCGTTGTTAGAGAATTGGTTGGTCACGGTGTCGGAAGACAAATGCACGAAGATCCACAAGTTCCAAACTACGGAAAACCAGGAAGCGGGAAAGTGCTGAAAGATGGCATTTGCCTGGCTATAGAACCTATGATTAACCTTGGAACAGAAAAAGTGAAGTTTCATAATGATGGGTGGACGGTTACAACATTGGACAACCAGCCTTCTGCGCATTTTGAACATGATGTTTGTGTTTACAATGGTAAACCGGTTTTGCTGTCGACGTACGATTATATTTACGAAGCTCTAGGCATTAAATCTGATGAGGAGAAAGCTTTTCAGGTTGATTTTTAATTAAGCTAATCTCAATTTCCGATTTTGAAAAAAATTGCCAAATTCCTACTGAACGCGATTCCAAGACCAATGCTTATTAACCTGAGCATTTTTTTGCGTCCAGTAATTGTTTTGTTTTTCAAAGGAAGCAATTTCACCGACCCAATTGATGGGAAATCTTATCGCAAGTTTCTGCCTTACGGTTATGGGAAGCAACGTCCGAATGCGTTGTCTCCCGGGACTTTATCCTTAGAAAGACACCGCCAGATGTGGCTTTACCTCCAAAACGAAACCAATATTTTTACCCATAAATTAAAAGTTCTTCATATCGCACCAGAACAGGAATTTCTCAGAAAATTCAAAAAAATGAAGAATTTGGAGTACACCTCTGCTGATTTATTTTCGCCAATTGTGGATGTAAAAGCAGATATTGTGGATTTACCATTTGAAGATAATAGTTTTGATGTCATTATTTGTAATCACGTTTTGGAACATATTGTAGATGACAGAAAAGCGATGTCCGAACTTTACCGAGTGATGAAATCTGGAGGTTGGGGAATTGTTCAAGTTCCAATGAGAAACTCTCTGGAAAAAACTTACGAAGATTTTACAATAACAGATCCTAAAGAACGTCAAAAGCATTTTGGACAGTACGACCATGTTCGCTGGTACGGAATGGATTATTTTGACCGTCTGAAAAGTGTAGGTTTTGACGCGGATATCAATTTCTATTCTCAAAAATTCTCTGAGGCTGATATCAAAAGATTCGGTCTAAATAAGAATGAAATTCTTCCTGTGGTAAGGAAACTCTAATTGCTATTACTTAAAATCAGATAATCAATTCAAACAAATGTTTGATTAGTAAGTGTTAAATATTCTCTAAAATTATTTTATAAAAGATTGAATATCAGCAAAAATAGTTTTTGTTGATTATCTTTGATAGATTTTATTATTATTTACATAACGTATAAATTGCAGATAATTTATAAATTTGAACGTTTGTTTGAAAATAGATCTAAAAATAAGTATTTATGAGGAATATTGCGTTATGCATTTTTGTTGTTTTAGGTATTTTGACGGCTTGTTCAAAGGCTGAGAAAAAAGATGACAAAAAAGAACTGCCACCACAACCGTATCAGTATATCGTTGCGAAAACTGGTCCAGCCGAAAATCTTTCTCAATATCCTGCAAGATTGGAAGGCATACAAAATGTTGAGATTCGTCCAAAAATTGATGGTTTTGTAGAAAAGATTTTTGTGGACGAGGGCAGCCAGGTGAATAAAGGGCAGCTGCTCTTCCTGATTAGAAATCCACAGTACGAGCAATCTGTGCTAGCCGCACAAGCAACGGTAAATAGTGCAAGAGCGCAAGTGGCAACCGCCCAGATGCAGGTGACAAAAACCAAGCCGTTGGTAGATAAAAAGATTATCTCGGCTTATGAACTTCAAGCAGCAGAACTAGCACTCAGATCAGCAAAAGCAGCTTTGGCCGAAACTCAGGCTCAGCTAAGTAATGCACAGGTAAACCAGGGTTATACTAAGATTTTCAGTCCAGTAAGTGGTGTTGTAGGAACTTTACCTTACAAAGCAGGAAGTTACATCAGCAGTGCTACATCACAACCTCTAACTACAGTTTCAAACGTTTCAAAAATATTCGCTTATTTTTCAATTAATGAAAAGCAACAGCTGGAATTCTTCAAACATTCCAAAGGTGCTACGATTCATGATAAAATCAAAAATTCTCCTTTAGTAAATCTTATTTTGTCGGACGGAAGCCAATATGATCATAAAGGAAAAATAGAATCAATCAGTGGTTTGGTAGATCCTAGCACGGGATCCTTCTCAATGCGTGCGACTTTCCCTAATCCAAACGGATTACTCAGAAGCGGCTACAGCGCAACAATACAGTTTCCAAACAACCTGGAAAATGTTATCATTATACCTCAGTCAGCAACTTACGAATTGCAGGGAAAAGTGTTTGCTTATGTAATCGGGACTGATAATAAAGTCAAATCTGTAGAGATCAAAATCGAAGAACTTCCGGATGGGCTTGCTTATGCTGTAACCTCCGGCCTAAAACAAGGTGACAAAGTGGTGGTGGAAGGTATTGGTCTTCTGAAAGATGACACTCAGGTAGTGCCGAAAGAAGTGAGCTTGCAAAGCGCCATCAACAAAAAGTAGTCGTAGTTTAATCAGAAAGATAGATGTTGTGATTTTTAATCTTCTTCATATATCTACTTCCTTCTAGTCTAAAAAATATGTTTAAAAAATTTATAGAACGTCCGGTTTTATCTACAGTAATTTCCATCATCATTGTTATTCTTGGTGTTTTGGGTATTGTTTCGCTTCCGGTCTCACAATACCCCGATATTGCACCGCCCACAGTAGTTGTGAGTGCAAGTTATCAAGGTGCCAATGCAGATGTTATTCTGAAAAGTGTCATTGTTCCGCTAGAAGAGCAGATCAATGGTGTGGAAGGGATGACATATATGACCTCTTCTGCAACCAATGATGGTTCCGGTTCCGTTACGGTTTATTTCAAACAGGGCGTTGATCCTGATATTGCTGCTGTCAATGTACAGAACAGGGTTTCCAGAGCCACACCTTTGCTACCTGCAGAAGTAACGAGAGCCGGAGTTACAACCACCAAAAGACAAAGCTCCAACGTTTTGATTTTCTCTCTATACAGTGAAAATCCGGCGTATGATATGACTTTCCTTCAGAATTATGCAAGCATCAATATTACACCGCAGATCAAAAGGGTAACCGGTGTGGGGGATGTAACGGTTTTTGGTAATAAGGATTATTCCGTCAGAATCTGGCTCGATCCTAATAAAATGGCGGCGTATGGACTGGTTCCGTCCGATATTAATACGGTTCTTGCTGAGCAGAATATTGAGGCAGCACCAGGAAGTTTGGGTGATGAAAGTGACCAAAGCTTTCGCTATACGCTTAAGTATAAAGGTAGATTGACAGAAATTCCGGAATTTGATAACATCATTATCAAAGCCACTGAGAACGGTCAGATCCTAAAGCTGAAAGATGTTGCAAAAATTGAGCTAGGTGCTCAGGATTACACTGGAAGTAGCGTTACGGACGGTCATCCGGCTATTGGTATGGCAGTGGCGCAGACTGCGGGTTCCAATGCTCAGGATGTTATTAATCAATCGATAGCGGTTTTAGATAAAGCCCAAGAATCATTTCCGAAAGGAGTGAAATATGTGGCCTTAGTGAATGCCAATGACTTTTTGGATGCTTCTATTGAAAAAGTAATTCATACATTGTTTGAAGCGTTTATCCTTGTATTTATCGTTGTATTCTTGTTTCTTCAGGATTGGCGTTCAACATTGATTCCGGCTATTTCGGTTCCGGTAGCTATTGTGGGAACGTTTTTCTTTCTCGATATTTTTGGATTTACCATCAATTTGTTAACCCTTTTCGCATTGATATTAGCAGTAGGAATCGTGGTGGATGATGCCATTGTGGTGGTAGAAGCAGTTCACAGTAAGCTAGAACAGGGTGAAAAATCTCCGCTGAAAGCTTCTGTCGATGCTATGAATGAGATCAGTGGAGCGATTATAAGTATAACATTGGTAATGGCAGCGGTATTTATCCCGGTCAGTTTCATTACAGGTTCTGCAGGTGTTTTTTATAAACAATTTGGATTAACATTGGCAATTTCAATTGTTCTTTCTGCAGTAAATGCCTTGACATTAAGCCCGGCACTTTGTGCTATATTTTTAAAACCTCATTCCGACGAAGAGAAGAAGCGGAACTTTATACAACGGTTTTTTACCAATTTCAATATCATTTTTGATGCTTTTGTAAAGCGGTATTCTAGAGGTGTTTTGCTTCTTCTTAGAAAAAAATGGATGGCTTTTGCAGGATTAGTTGTTTTTGCAGGAATTTTTGCGTGGCTGATGAATACCACTCCAAAATCTTTTGTTCCAAGTGAAGATATGGGCGGTGTTTTTATGGATATTTCATTACCAATCGGTTCCAATGAAAACCGAACGAAAGAAGTGATGGCAAAGGTTGAAAAAATTGTGGAAAAACAACCAGAAGTGCTGCATATATTCAAAGTTTCGGGAAGAGGGATGATTAGCGGTAGCGGATCCAATAACGGAATGCTGATTGTAAAGCTGAAGGATTGGAAAGACAGAACGGCAAAAGGATCGGATATCCAGTCATTTATAGCAAAATTATATAAGGAAACAGCAGGTATTAAAGATGCGAAATTGACTTTCTTCGGAAGACCTACGCTTCAAGGGTTTGGTAATGCCGCCGGTTTTGAATTGCAGATCCAGGATCAAAAAGGCGGAAGCATCAGCGACCTTACCAAAGTGACCAATGATTTTATTGACAAGATGAACCAGCGCCCGGAGATCCAAAGGACTTTTACCTCTTTTAACCCGAACTATCCGCAGTATATGATCGATATAGATGTGGCTGCTACTAAAGCTGCTGGGTTTACAGTATCTGATTTATTGGGAACCATGCAAGGTTACTATGGCGGTGTTTACTCTTCCAATGTCAATTTATTCGGTAAGCAATACAGAGTGATTTATCAGGCGCCGTTTGAAAGTCGCGAAAATGTCGAAAGTTTTAATCAGATTCAGGTCAGAAATAAAAATGGTGAAATGGCACCGCTTAGCAGATTCATTACGGCTAAAAGAGTGTACGGACCTCAGGCGATCGGACGATTCAATTTGTTTACGGCAATTTCAATAAACGGAACACCGAATCCTGGATTCTCTTCGGGTGATGCCATCAACGCTGTGGAAGAAGTAGCTAAGCAGACTTTACCTCAAGGCTACGGTTTCGAATATTCCGGACTAACCAGGGAAGAGGTCAATTCCAGCAGCCAGACGATTTATATCTTTATTTTATGTTGCGTTTTCGTCTATTTTTTATTGGCGGCGCAGTACGAGAGTTATCTGCTTCCATTTGCAGTAATGTTATCGTTACCTGTAGGTTTGGCTGGGGTAATGATGTTCAGTGCCTGGATTGGTGGTTCCAATAACATTTATACGCAGATTTCATTGATTATGTTGATTGGTCTCTTGGCGAAGAATGCAATTCTGATCGTAGAATTTGCTTTGGACGCCAGGAAAAAAGGTTATACCATCGGTCACGCCGCTATAAGTGGAGCAAAGCAAAGAATCCGACCGATTCTGATGACATCATTTGCCTTTATCTTTGGGTTGATTCCATTAGCCGTATCAACAGGAGCCGGTGCTGTCGGTAACCAGTCTATTGGCATCGGTGCTATTGGAGGAATGTTGTTCGGAACTATTTTCGGAGTGTTCTTTATCCCGATCTTATTTGCTGTTTTTATGTACCTTCAGGAAAAAGTCAGCGGTAAAAAAGACCTTGAAAAATACGATGGACAATTAAGCGAGTAATTTAAATCAACCTAAAGCAATGAAAATTAAAATCATAAATTTAGTTCTGTTGGCCGGTATTGCGGGTTTCTTTTACTCTTGTAAAGTAACGGATACCTATCAGGATCCGCAGATAGAAAAAAGCAGGCAGGATAATCTTTTTCGACAGAAAACCGGTAATGACAGTATTTCTACAGCTAATGTTGCATGGAATCAGATTTTTACCGATTCTAAACTTCAGACTATAATTAAAAAAACCATTGAGAATAATCTTGATCTGAAAGTTGCTGTTGCCAGGATTCAGGAAGCCGATGCGGTTTTCAAACAATCGAAATTGCAGAATCTTCCCAGTTTAGACGCTACAGCTTCTGTTACCGAAACTAAAAACAGTGCGGCGGCGCAAGGCGGCAATTTTATAATGCCGGATTTATTGGTTTACAGATTAGGAATTTCCACCGGTTGGGAGGTTGATATCTGGGGAAGAATCAAATCTCTGAAAAAATCAGCTTATGCAGGATTTCTTCAGACAGATGCAGCGAAAAGAGCAATTCAAACTCAAATGGTTGCGCAAGCTGCAACTTTATATTACCAGTTGATTTCTTTGGATAAGCAATTAGAAATCACAAAACAGACAATAGAACTTCGTAAGAAAGATGTAGAATCTGTTCAGTTGTTGATGGATGCGGCTTATTTAACGGGTGCAGATGTCGAACAAAGCAAAGCAAACCTTTATTCGGCGCAATTGTCGGTTCCGGATTTGGAATTACAGATTCAGCAGGCGGAAAATTCTTTGAATATTTTAATGAATGATAATCCTCAAACGATTGAAAGAAATTCTATCGATTCTCAGGTTATTTACAGCGATTTGAAAACCGGAGTTCCTGCTTCCTTACTGAAAAATCGTCCGGATGTTCAGGCGGCTGAATTGACGTTCCGTCAAGCTTTCGAAAACAAAAATATGGCGATGGCGCAGGTTTATCCTACAATTAGTATCACAGGAACTTTGGGATTATCTACAAGATTACTGGAAAATTTCTTTACTAATTCTTTGTTTTATACGCTTGGTGGAACTGTAACGCAGAATATCTTCCAAATGGGAAATAGAAAAGCGCAGGTCAAAATAATGGAAGCTCGTAAAATGCAGGCTTATTATACATTCGAAAAGACTTTGCTCACAGCAGGTTCCGAAGTTTCTAATTCATTATTGTCTTATCAAAAAGCTAAAGAAAAGGAAATGACAAGACAACTTCAAATCCAATCTTTGGAAAAGGCTGTTGAATTTAATAAAGAGTTGTTAACTTATTCGTCTAATGTTAATTATGTGAATGTGTTAACGTCAGAACAATCATTATTAGCCGCAAAATTAGCTGGAGTGAATGATAAACTTCAACAGTTACAAGCCGTTACCGAATTCTACAGAGCACTTGGAGGCGGACAATTTTAGACACTAAATTTTTTTACGATACTTGAAAACCTGGCAATTTTGTTGGGTTTTTGTTATTGTCTAAAATTATAAATTCATAAAACATTAAATTTGTGGGATGACAGCTTTAGAACAATTCGGAGTTGAGATTTTTACTCAGGAAACTATTAACCAAAGAATCGCGACAGACAAACCTTTTCGCCCCGATAATCCTGCGTTTTTATTTATCAAAAGCGGAACAATAAAACTTCGCCAACATCTTAGTGATCTGGAATTGACCGCCAATACTTTTATAGTAACAGACCCGCAAACAGTATATGAGTTGATTTCCATCAGCGATAATTTCCAGTCGAGGATGGTTTCTTATAAGCGCGAATTTATTTCTACATTGTCGTTGAAATTTAACAGGTTAATTACCTACCGGTATTTCCGTCAGCAGATGAATGTCGGTGTTCCGTTTTCTCCGGATGATCTGGAAGTGGTTTGGAAAAGCGTCAATTTTTTAAAATATATTCTCGATTCTGACACTGAAATGATCTATAAGAAAGAGATTGTGGAACATCTTTTCTCGGTTTTCTGTTATCAGATTGCAGGAATTATTGCCAATGAAGACAACAGCTCTATGAATCAGATGTCGAGACAGGAAGAGATTGTTTTTTTATTCCTTAATGATTTGTCAAATCATCATTTGAATAACCGCAATGTTGAGTTCTATGCGGAGCAACAATCCATTACAACCAGACATCTTTCGTCGGTGGTAAAGTCCATTACGGGAAGGTCTGCAAGTCAGATTATAGCTTCCATTGTAATCAATGAAGCAAAAGTATATCTTAATTCTTCTAAAATGCCTATATCTGAGATTTCTGCAGTATTGGGGTTTAGTGATCAGTACTCTTTTTCTCATTTTTTCAAAAAGCATATGGAGATTAGTCCTAATCAATACCGCGCGCAGTTTGTAAAGTAAAATCTTACATTTGAACATCTTTTTCCAAGTCTCAAGCATTTATTTCCATTTACGATTATCATAATTTTGTACCCGAAAAACAAGTATAATGATAAAGTGTACAAAGGCTATACTATCTATATGGTTAGCAATTTGCCCTGCGCTGTTTTTCTCGCAGGACAGACAGATGACAGCGAGGGAAGTAGCTGATATGGCAATTGTGAACCATCAGCAACTCAAGGTGGCTGCTCAAAATATTGACATTGCAAAGCAGAATGTGGAAATAGCAAAAGAGCACAAATTACCTTCTATTAAGGCTTCTACCAGCCAGTTCTATCTTGGTAATGCATTCGTTTTAGAAAAAGATCTCACAGATTTTCAAAATGTGACGATGCCGCATTATGGCAGTACCTATGGTATTGAGGCATCTGAACTCATCTTTAAAGGTGGTCTCGTGAAAAAAAATATAGAATTAGCAGGACTTCGGGAGCAATTGGCTTTATTGGATTTTGATAAAAATAAACAAGATATAAAACTGTTGGTGATTTCCAATTATTTGGATGTCTATAAAATCATAAACCAACAAATCGTTTATGAAAATAATAAAAAACTAGCGCTTGAACGTCTGAAAAATATTCAAAAATTTTATCAGCAAGGGATGCTCACGAGAAACGAAGTTATCCGTGCAGAACTTGCGATAAAAAATCTTGATCAAGGAATTTTAACATTATCAAATAATAGGAAAATCCTTAATTATAATCTTGATATCGCTTTGGGATTATCTGATGAGACTCAAATAGTGCCAATAGAAGATCTGAGTAGTAAAGAAGCTGGATTGGGTTTAGAATATTATAAAAACTTAGCACATGAAAATAATCCTCAGTTAAAATCTGCAAAGACCAATATTGATGTAGCGGATAAAAATATTGAGATCATAAAAACGGATAAAATGCCAACCTTAGCTGCTTTTGGAGGATATTCCGTTCAAAGACCTTTTACGAATGTAATGCCTGCGATGGATATTTATCTAAACGTTTGGCAAACAGGTGTACAACTTAGTTATAATATTGATAGCCTTTTCAAAAGCAAAGGAAAGATAGAGCTGGGAGAGATGCAGAAACATCAGGCACAAGATGCCTTGACTCTTGTGAAACAGAATATCGATATGTCTGTGAATGCAGCGTATATAAAGTATGAAGAATCTATCCAGCAGGTAGATATTCTGGATGAAGCTAAAAAGCTAGCGGAAGAGAATTATAAAATTACAGAAGCAAAATATTTGAATCAATTAGCTGTCCAGACAGAAATGATCGATGCACAAAATCAAAAATTACAATCGGAATTGGATTATACAAATGGCGAGATCAATGTTTTATACCAATATTATAATCTTTTAAAAACTACAGGCTCGTTATAATTATTTACTCAAAACAAAACAATGGAAAACAAGAAACAAAATACTCCAGAAACAAAATCTGCGCCTGTACAGTCTGCGGTTGCACTCAAGAAAAAAGAAAATAAAAAAAATAAAGTTAGAGCCATTATTTCTAACATTATCGTGTTTATCGTTATAGGAGTGGGTTTATTTTATCTGATTCGCGAGTATTACCACCTAGGTGATAAAACTTATACAGAAGCTGCTCAGGTAGAAGAATTTATTAACCCGATTAATACCAGAGTGTCGGCTTATATCAAGGAAATCAAATTTATAGAACATCAGCAGGTTAAAAAAGGAGATACACTCTTGGTGTTGGACAACCGGGAGATTCTTACACAATTGGGACAGGCAGAAGCGGCGTATCAAAATGCAATAGCTCAAAAAATGACTGCAGGTTCTTCCGTAGTTACAGTCTCTAATAATACCAATGTGGTACAGTCTAATATTGCAGGTTCAAAAGCTAGATTATGGAATGCTGAACAAAACCTCAACCGTTATAAAAATCTTCTTGCAGCAGAAGCAGTAACGCAACAGCAATATGATCAGGTGAAAACGGAATATGATGCGCAAAAAGCGGCGTACGAAACATTACTTAATCAAAAGAATACGGCCAATCTTTCTACTATCGAAGCCAAAAATAGATTGGGGATTAACGATGCTGAGATCAAAAGAACAAAATCAGCTCTGGATATGGCGAGAATCAACCTTTCTTATACCGTGATCACAGCACCTTATGATGGAGTAATGGGAAGAAGAACAATATCAGAAGGTCAATTGATACAGCCAGGTCAACAGGTTGCAACCATTGTTCTGAATGGTCAAAAATGGGTTACTGCCAATTTTTTGGAAAGTCAGATGCCTAATATCAAAATTGGACAAAAGATGATAATGGCAGCAGATGCTTTGGGCGGACAAAAATTTGAAGGCAAAGTGACTGCGATTTCTGCGGCTACAGGAGCAAAATATTCTAGTGTTCCTACAGATAACTCGACAGGTAATTTTATAAAAGTTCAACAAAGGATTCCGGTAAGGATAGAGTTTACTTCCAATAACAAAAAAGAAGATATCGATAAACTGAGTGCCGGCATGAATATGAATATCAAGCTAGAATCTAATAAATAATAATGTACAACAAAGGTCTATATAACGATTGGGTTCCCAAGCCATTGCAGTTGCTATTGATAGTGTTGATGCTTGCATTGCTTATGCCGCTTAGTGGCGTTTACACAGGGAATATTACCAGTTTATCCAGCGGACTAGGTACGCAATCCGAATACTTTTTGTGGGCCAATTATGCCAATACAATTGGAATGGGAGCTTGTATGCCTATTGTTGTAAGACTGAAACAACGATTTAAAGTCAGAGATAAGATTATTTTCATTCTGATTGCTTTGGCGATTCTTTGTTTTATTAATGCAACAGCAACCTCCCCAATGATTTTTGTGTTCACAGCACTTTTGATAGGTTTTTTGAAGATGATAGCATCTCTGGAATTTTTCTTACCATTGATGGTAATGATGGGGAATAGAGGATTTTTCTATGGTGCCTTTTATACCTTCGTGCTGGTTCTTCAACAATTGGCATCATATTATGCAACAGAAGTATCCTTAGTATATAATTGGCAGCAGTTTTACATTTTAGCTGCTATAGCTTGTTTATTGATGGCCTTTTTACATTGGTTTTTTATGCATGATAAATATTTTGCCATCAAAATGCCTTTGCATTATATCGATTGGATGAGTATTGTGTTGTTTTTTTCAACCTTTATGTTTTCGGCTTATGTTTATGCATTTGGTAAACAACAGGATTGGTGGAACTCCCGCAAGATTATTCATGCAAGTGTAGTTGCTTTTGTAAGTTTTGGGATGCTTTGTGTAAGACAATTAACTCTTAAAAGACCTTACCTTTCTTTTAATATTTTTAAAAAAAGCAATGTTGTCAATGGTTTGATCATGTTATTCTTTCTGGGGATGTATCTTGGAACTGCTTCTATTCAGAACACTTTTTCAATGGGCGTGTTGGGCTATGATCAACTTACAAATGCAAAACTAAGTACATTGATGATTCCAGGGATTATTGTTTCCGGTATATTGGCGATGTTTTGGTTCAAAAAAGAATTACCGGTTAAGATGTTTGTCTTTTCTGGTTTCTCTGCGATGCTGGGCTATGCTATCATAATGTACTTTTCTATGGTTTTAGAGTTCAGCTATAATGATTGGTATTTGCCCATGTTTCTCAAAGGCTACGGGATGGGCGCCTTGTTTATATCTGTTTGGTACTATACGTTGGACAAATTAGAACTTAATGATATGATTGCAGCTATTGGACTGGTTCTGGTTTGGAGAACGTTTTTGGCTGTTGGGATTTTTTCTACATTATATTCGTGGTTTCAGTACAGATTTCAGATAGAGAGTATTGGCAATGCTGCTGTTTATTTGGATGGGATGACAATTACCCCGCAAACACTTTCCAAAAACATCAGGCTATTGCAGCTGAATGCCATTATAGTGGCAACTAAAAGAATATTTGGTTACATCATCATCACAGGCTCAGGCGTTCTGGTTTATGTTCTTTTTCATCATTTTGGAAGAGAAAGGTTTGAACAGCTGAAGTTTATGAAAGCTTTAGCAGGAAAAACAGTTATTACCAGAAGAAGGTTAAAAGAACGGAAAAAATTTACAGAAGGCGTGAAGGATGCTGCAGGATCTGTTATATAGGAATAATTGTTTTTCGTGAGCTAGGCACTGTTTCTTAGGAGATTGGGCTTTGCTTTTTTTAGAAACTATAGTTTATCCTAAGTATGTAGATGGGGCTATAAATAAAAACCTCGGAGAAATTTCTCCGAGGTTTTGTATTTTGAAATTTATTGTAAAACTTATTTTCTAAAAAACTGCCCAATTCCCGCCGATTCAAAGTTGAAATTAGAAGCATTCTCCGATTTATCCAATTTTTTACTGATGGTCAAAGCCCAAAGCACCAACTCTTTGCAGAAGTTTTTATCATTGTCATTCATTTCAGGAACATTTTCTTCAATCAAAGTGGTTAGAGGTTTTACGCTGTCCAATTTGTTATAGAATTCTTTATCCGTATCAGAATAATTAAGCTCCAGATGATTGTTGTTGAACCATTGGATGATATCAGTGTAAGGTGTTTTCAAACCTTCTTTTTCTAGTTTTGGAACTCTCGGGAAAAGACTTTCGAATTGTGTCATCACAGCGTCGTCGATTAATATTTTGGCTACGAAATCTGCGCCTTCCTGTTCGCCTTCATATACCAATTCAATCTTTCCTGTAATGGATGGAATAATTGACATAAAATCCAACAAACGAACTTGTGTCTTATCCGAATCAGATTCCAAAAGTCTCAATTTGGCAGCTGCAATTAGGTTTTCCATCGCACTGATTGTTAGACGTGCACTCACGCCACTTTTCGCATCTACATATTCACTTTCTCTGGCTGCAAAAGCGACTTCTTCCAAAAGATTTCTTGCCAAATCTGGAACTTGGATTTTTGCTTTATCATCCTCGGAAATTAAGGCTTCCTGTTCGGTAATATGTCTTGCTAATGCTATGGTTTTTGGATAATGTGTGAAAATCTGAGAACCAATTCTGTCTTTCAAAGGTGTAACAATACTTCCTCTGTTGGTATAATCTTCAGGATTTGCGGTAAACACAAACTGAATATCCAAAGGCATTCTCAACTGGAAACCTCGGATCTGGACATCGCCTTCCTGCAAAATATTAAACAAAGAAACTTGGATTCTCGCTTGCAAATCTGGCAATTCATTCAAAACAAAAATCGAACGGTTCGCCCTCGGAATCATTCCATAATGTAAAACACGTTCGTCCGAATAAGGTAGCTTCAAAGTCGCGGCTTTAATTGGGTCGATATCGCCAATTAAATCTGCTACGTTTACGTCGGGTGTTGCTAGTTTTTCAAAGAATCTTTCTGAACGATGAACCCAAGAAATTGGTGTTTCATCTCCCAACTCAGCAATTAAATCTCTTGCGAATTTCGATATCGGCTGAAATGGACTGTCATTGATTTCCGAGCCTTTCACAATCGGCATATATTCGTCCAAAAGATTAACCATACTTCTGGCAATTCTGGTTTTTGCCTGTCCACGCAATCCTAAAAGATTAATGTGATGTCCAGCCAAAATTGCTTTTTTTAATTGTGGAATCACGGTGTCTTCGTAACCCCAAAGTCCTTCGAAAACTGGTTCTTTAGCTTTGATTTTTGCAATCAGATTGGCTTGGATTTCCTGATTGATGGTTTTATCTGTATATCCCGATTTTTTTAGTTCTTTGAGTGTTGTATCGTTTTTCATTTTTAATATTTATTTGTATGGATGTTGGAAGATGGATGCTGGGAGTCTTCCAACCTCTGACATCCAGCTTCCCGCTTTAATTTAAATTCTTTTAATTCTATTTTTTTCGTAATCTTCAAATATCATTTGTCCCAAACCAGAGAGTCCGGTTAAGAAAGCTTTTCCTTTGTTTTGAGCTGTGAAGGCTTTCACAAATTGTCTCAGATATGGGTCTTGTGCAATCATAAAAGTGGTAATAGGGATTTTCAGTTTTCTGGCCTGTGCGGCTCTGTTGAGACATTCCGAAACAATTTTTTCGTCCAATCCCACACTGTTCATATAATATTCGCCGGTCGGAAGTTTTAGACAACTTGGTTTCCCGTCGGTAATCATAAAGATTTGCTTGTTCGTATTTCTTTTTCTTCGGAGGATGTCCATTGCCAATTCTAATCCAGCAACGGTATTGGTGTGATAAGGTCCAACTTGCAGATAAGGCAAATCCTTAATCTGAATTGGCCACGCATCATTCCCGAAAACAATGATGTCAATGGAATCTTTCGGATATTTTCTTTTGATCAGTTCCACCAAAGCCATCGCAACTTTTTTAGCAGGCGTGATTCGGTCTTCGCCATACAAAATCATCGAGTGGCTGATGTCAATCATCAAAACCGTACTCATCTGCGCTTTATGTTTGGTTTCTTCAACAATCAGGTCGTTTTCCGTTAACCTCAAGTCCGAAATTCCGTTGTTGATTTGTGCATTCTTGATACTTTCAGTCAGATTAACCATTGCGAGGTCATCGCCAAATTGGAAATTTCGGTTTTCTCCATCTTTCTCGTCACCAACACCACTTTTGTTAGTTCTGTGATTACCAACGCCGCTTTTTCTCAGTTTTCCAAATATTTGGTCGAGGGCATAATCTCTTAAAGCTGCTTCCAGTTTAGCTGTCAGAATATTTTTGCCTTCTCCAGAACCTGTATTACCATCTTCAGTTTTAATTTCTTCTTTGATGTAACCTCGTTTTTTAAGGTCTTCGATGAAGTCATCCAAGCCATATTCTTCATTAAAAATGTCGTACTCTTTATCGAGCATATCTAGCCAGTCAAAAGCCTCGTCCAAATCTCCGGAAGTGTGGATGAGCAAGTCTTTGAAGACGCCAAATACCCTGTCAAAATGCGAAACCTCTTCCGGAATATGCTTGCTGAAAGTGAATCCCGTCTGGAAGTTTTTATTTTTATCTGTCATAGATTGATTTCAAATTTGAGATACAATTTAGGCATAATTAGCAAAATCTGAACCGTAAGAAAATAGAAAAAAGTAATGACAATGATAAACTTATACATTAAACACAAAGACACAAGGTTTTAATTTTTATTCAATAATTCTTTGCAGGCACAAAAGTTTTCAACTTTAAGAAAGATGAAATATTGTTGTGAAAATATCTTTGTGCCTTAAAAACGAATCGAAAAAAAATATTTTGTGTCTTTGTGTTTAACTTAAACTACGAAACTAAAATTCTATCTTTGCAAAAGATTTATCGCTATGAAAGACTTAATGGGACGCGCAATCTGGGATTATTATCACAACGATAATCCTGAAGATTTAGAAACCGAAACTTCGATTTCTGAACTGGATGAACTTCCCGTGGATTATCTTTTCCGAGATTTTGATGCGATGAATAAAATCGAACAAAAAGCTTTAAAATTGGCGAGCGGAAAAGTTTTGGATATCGGAGCTGGAGCTGGTTCGCATTCGCTTTATCTTCAGAATGAAAGACATCTTGAAGTTACAGCATTAGATATTTCTCCAAAATCGATTGAGGTTTGTAAATTGAGAGGCGTGAAGAGTGCTGTTGCAGAGAATATGTTGCAGTTTTCAGAAGGTAATTTCGATACGATTCTTTTGTTGATGAACGGAACAGGAATTTTCCAAAGCCTGAATGTTATTGATATTTATCTCAAAAAACTTTATTCTTTATTAAGCGCAAAAGGTCAGATTCTGGTTGACAGCACCGATATTCTCTATATGTTTGATGAGGATGAAGATGGTGGGATTTTAATTCCTGCCGATGGATATTATGGGGAGCTGGATTACATTGTTCACTATAAAGGCGAGTCGGAAGACCCGATTAAATGGCTTTACCTGGACTACAATACCTTGAAAAACGCTGCAGAAAATAATGGTTTTAAAATCGAAAAAGTTTTGCAGGAAGAAGATTCTTATTTGGCGAAACTGACTAAGAAATAAAAAAGAGGCTATCCTTTTGAGACAGCCTCTTTTTGTTTATGTAATTTTTAATATTACCCAATCTCAATCCCATTCTCAACGGTTTCATCAGGTGTTACGAAAGATAATTTTCCGTCTGGTTTTGTTGTCAATAAAAACATTCCTTGAGACTCAATTCCGCGGATTTTTCTTGGCGCAAGATTTAATAAAATCATTACTTGCTTACCAATCAATTCTTCTGGAGAAAAGCTCTCCGCAACACCAGAAACAACAGTTCTGATATCGACACCAGTATCCACTTTGAACTTCAATAATTTGTCCGCTTTCTCTACTTTTTCAGCTTCAAGAATAGTAGCAGTTCTCAAATCGATTTTAGCAAAATCATCAAATTGTATTTCCTCCTTCATAGGATTGGCGTTAGGGTTGGTTTTTTTATTGTTTTGTTTGGTGTTTTCTAATTTTTGGATTTGAGCTTCAATAACATCATCTTCGATTTTCGAGAAAAGAAGAGATGCTTCATTGATTTTATGACCTGTTTCAATTAAAACAGATTTATTTTCAACATCACTCCAATCAGATTTTTGAACGTTGAAAATATTCAACAATTTCTCAGAACTGAAAGGCATAAACGGTTCACACAATTGTGCCAAAGCAACTGCAATCTGAGCGCCTACAAATAAAGAATGTGCCGCTTTTTCAGGATTATCTTTAATTGTTTTCCAAGGTTCTTCTGTCTGAAGATATTGATTTCCAAAACGTGCTAAATTCATCAAAGCTGTTAAGGAATTTCTAAATTCATAGTTTTCTAAGAAACCTGAAATCTCTTTTGCTGATTTATTGATTTCAGCTAATTCAGTAGCGTTTACATCACCTTGAGGAACGATTCCATCATAATATTTATGTATCAAAACCGCCACTCTGTTGATAAAGTTTCCGAAAATCCCAACCAATTCAGAATTGTTTTTGGTTTGGAAATCTTTCCAAGTGAAGTTGTTATCCTTAGTTTCTGGAGCTGATGAAAGCAACGCATATCTCAAAACATCCTGTTGTCCAGGGAAGTCTTCCACATATTCGTGTGCCCAAACTGCCCAGTTTCTTGAAGTGGAGATTTTTTCATTTTCAAGATTCAAAAATTCAAAAGCAGGAACGTTTTTCGGCATATTGAAATCGCCGTGAGCCTTCATCATCGCAGGGAAAATAATACAGTGGAAAACAATATTATCCTTTCCAATAAAATGAATCAAATCAGAATTTTCATTTTGCCAATAATCTTTCCAATCTTTTCCATTTTTCTCTGCCCATTCCTGAGTGAAAGAGATGTAACCGATTGGCGCATCAAACCAAACGTAAAGCACTTTTCCTTCTGCACCAGGAAGAGGAACCGGAACGCCCCAATTCAAATCTCTTGTCATTGCACGAGGCTTCAAACCATCATTCAACCAAGATTTTACTTGTCCGTAAACGTTGGTTTTCCAGTCGTCTTTGTGACCTTCGATAATCCATTCGTTTAGGAAATCTTCATATTCGTTCAGAGGAAGATACCAATTTTTGGTTTCCTTAAGAACAGGAACATTGCCGCTCAACATCGATTTTGGATTGATTAACTCCGATGGAGAAAGAGTAGAACCACATTTCTCACATTGGTCTCCATAAGCGTTTTCGTTGCCACAATTCGGACAAGTACCCACAATATATCGGTCTGCTAAAAACTCTCCAGCCTGTTCGTCAAAATACTGCTCAGACATTTCTTCCGTGAATTTCCCTTTTTCATAAAGAACTTTGAAGAAATCCTGACTTGTTTCACGATGGTTTGCTGAGGTCGTTCTTGAATACTCATCAAAAGAAATCCCCAAATCTGAGAATGATTTTTTGATGATTTCGTGGTATTTATCAACAATATCTTGCGGAGTAACGCCTTCTTTTTTAGCTCTTATGGTAATAGGAATCCCGTGCTCATCGCTTCCGCAGATAAACGCCACATCTTTTCCTGATCTTCTTTGAAATCTAGCATAAACATCCGCAGGAATATAAACACCCGCCAAATGCCCTATATGAACCGGTCCGTTTGCATAAGGCAAAGCCGCCGTAATCATCTTTCTGTTTGACATTTTTTAATTGAAATTTTGAGTTGCAAAAATACGATTTTCATTTTTAAAATCAGATAAGTGAAAGCAATATTAAAATGGATCAAGAACAATTAAGTTTTTAGTTTAATTGAGATTATAACAAGAGCATTTAACTTATATCCAGTTTTGAATTGTAATTGCAAAATCAAATTATTAGAAATGAAATTTTTCCACTTGTTTTTGTAGGTCCGTTCTAGATCGTTTGTTCGTCCATTGTTCGTTTTTGAACGGTTTGTTTGAAATTTAATGTTTTAATGATTTTTGGTTAATTAATTTAATCTAAAAATTAATTAGGTTGAATTTTTTAAGTTTTGTTAAAGTCACGAATTTATTGAAGTTTTTAGCAATTGGAAAAATTCTAAAAATTATAATTTGTTTCATTTTTGATTAATATAGGATTAATATTGGTTAATTTAGAAGAAGAAAAACAAGCTTGAAAACCGAAAAAATTACTAAATATCATTATTTGTTAAAAAAAATAACATTACTTTAAATATTTGATTTTTAGTGCTTTAAATTTAATAGTAGTGTTTTTTTTGATAAAATGATGTACTAAATTCACTGATTTTAAAAATATTTTAACACGATGTGGTTTTTTTTATAAATTGCAAAACTAGATTAAGTGTAATTTAGAGACAAATAAGAAAATAATATAAACCTTAAAAATTTATTTTTTGTGAGAAACTATAATGTATTAAAAATTGCTCCAGCTTTTCTATTGCTCGGATCAATGCTACATGCACAACAAAATGATTCGGTGAAAAAAGAAACTGAGATCGAACAGGTTGTGCTGATTGGTTATGGTGCTAAGAAAAAAACAGACCTTACTGGTTCTATTACTGCTATTTCAGCAAAGGACTTTAACGAAGGGAGTGTTAATTCGCCAGAACAACTGATACAAGGGAAAGCTTCGGGTATACAAATTACTACAAACAGTGGAGCGCCTGGTGCTGGTTCAACTATTAGAATTAGAGGAGGAGCTTCCCTTAATGCTAGTAATGATCCATTGATCGTTATTGATGGTGTGCCTTTGGATAATAATGGTATTAATGGAGCTTCTAATCCATTGGCATTGATAAACCCCAATGATATTGAGTCGTTTAATATCTTGAAGGATGCTTCTGCTACTGCTATCTATGGGTCAAGAGCATCTAATGGAGTTATTATTATCACTACGAAAAGAGGGAAAACGGGTAAATTAAAAGCGACTTATACCACCACTACTTCTGTTTATGATAAGATGGGGACTGTGGAGATGTTATCGGCTGATCAGTTCAGGGATGTAGTCAATTCTAAGGCTGCTAATAATTACAAACTTCTTTTAGGAAAATCTAATACTAATTGGCAAAAAGAAATCTACCAAACTGCGGTTGGGTTCGATAACACACTTTCTCTATCTGGAGGAGTGAAAGGGTTGCCATATAGATTATCCTTAGGTTATCTTAATCAAGATGGTATTATTAAAACTAATAATATTGAAAGGTCAACTGCTTCATTAAATTTGAATCCTAAATTTTTTGATAATCATTTAGATATTAATTTCAATTTGAAAGGTACATATGTTGAAAACCGTTTCAAGGATGATGGAGCTGTAGGTGCTGCTGTGGTGTTTGATCCAACACAATCTGTTTTTGCACCGGGTTTTGAGAACTATGGTGGATATTTTGAATGGTTGGATTCTACCGGTACACCAAATACGAATGGAACAAAGAACCCTTTATCTATGCTTAATCAGCGCTATGATCTTTCGTATGTTAGCCGAGTTTTGGGTAATATCCAGTTTGATTATAAAATGCATTTCCTGCCTGAGTTAAGAGCAAATCTTAATTTAGGCTACGATTATTCTGATTCTAACGGGAATACTACGGTTTTACCAACAGCAGCAACAGAGTACTATAGAAAAGGCTCTTACAGAAGATATACTCAAGAGAAAAAAAACAAGTTATTAGAGTTTTATTTAAATTATACCAAAGATATATCAGCAATCAATTCATTAGTGGATATTACTGCGGGGTACTCTTATCAAGATTGGAAACGAAGCGAACCTTTTGCACCAACAAGTTATGGTAATGGAACAATGAATCCACAAACAGGAAACGACTTCTTTACCCAAAATACATTGATTTCTTACTTTGCCAGATTGAACTATACTTTTGATAAAAAGTACCTTTTAACAGCTTCGGTAAGAAGAGATGCTTCTTCAAGATTTAGTGAAGATAATAGAGTAGGATATTTCCCATCTGTGGCATTAGCTTGGAGAATAGATCAGGAAAACTTTATTAAAAATACCAATGTATTCTCTACTTTAAAATTGAGAGCTGGTTGGGGACAAACTGGTCAACAGGATATTAATAACAATGATTACCCTTATTTAGCCAGATATGTACAATCTAACAGTGGTGCCCAGTATCAAATTGGAGATGTTTTTTATAATACCTTACGAGGAGAGGGTTATGATAAAAATATCAAATGGGAAACTACTACTACTAAGAACTTGGGACTTGATTTTGGATTCTTAAATAATAGAATTAATGGTAGTATTGAGGTTTATGAAAAAGAAACAAAAGATTTGTTGAGTGTAGTGCCTGTCCCTGCTGGAGCTAATTTAACAAACTTGTTGTTGACCAATGTTGGAGATATGAGAAACAGAGGTGTCGAATTCAATATTGGAGTTGAAGCGATCAAAAATGAAAACTTCTCATGGGAGTTTAATTTGAATGCCACTCATTATAAATCAGAAATTACCAACCTTGCATCAACTTCTGTTTTAACAGGTGGAATTTCTGGAGGTACGGGAAGTACAATCCAAGTTCATGCGGAAGGATATCAACCTAATGCTTTCTATGTTTATCAACAGGTTTATAATCAGGAAGGTAAACCGATTGAAGGTGTCTATGTGGACCGTAACGGGGATGGGATTATTAATAGTGGGGATTTGTATCAATATAAATCTCCTGCACCAGAACTATTACTGGGTTTTTCATCTAGATTTACATATAAAAACTGGGATTTAGGATTTACAATGAGAGCGAGTTTTGGTAATTATGTTTATAATAACCAAGCTTCCCAATTTGGTAACCTATCAGGAATAAAAGCAAACAACTATTTACAGAACATACATACGAGTTATCTGGATACTCAGTTTGATACTCCTCAATTTTTCAGTGACTATTATGTCGAAAATGGGTCATTCTTAAGAATGGATAATATCAATATAGGATATAATTTTCCAAGCTTTATTAATGAAAATTCTAAATTAAGAGTTTTTGGTTCTGTTCAAAACGCATTCTTAATCACTAATTACAGTGGATTAGATCCAGAAGTATTTAATGGTATTGATAATAACCTTTATCAAAGACCAAGAGTGTATTCTATTGGGTTAAACTTTCAATTTTAATTAAAAAAAATCATGAAATTTAAAAATATATTAACAATAAGTATAGCAGCATCATTATTTCTTGCCTCTTGTGAAAAAGATTTAGATCGTATGCCGGAGACAGAAGTTACTTCAGCATCTGTATATTCTAATTTTAGTAATTATAAAGGTGTTTTAGCGAAAATCTATGCTGGTCTTGCGATGAGTGGGCAAGAAGGTGGTGATGGTAATGCCGACATTGGAGGTATTGACGGAGGAACTTCGAATTATTTGAGACAATTATTCCAATTGCAAGAGCTACCAACTGATGAAGCAATTATTGCTTGGTCGGATTCGGGGCTTCCAGATATTCATAATATGAATTGGGCTGCCAATAATCAATACGTAACAGCTCTTTATTATAGAATCTATTATCAGATTGCTATGGCTAATGAATTCATAAGAGAAACTCAAGATGATAAATTATCCTCTAGAAATATCACAGGAATAGACGCTGATGAAGCTAGGTTGTATAGAAATGAAGCTCGTTTTATGAGAGCTTTAAGTTATTCGCACGCCATTGATCTGTTTGGTAACGGCCCTTTCGTAACTGAAAAAAATGATGTAGGTGTAACGGCTCCTCCAAGAATTGAGCGTAAAGAACTTTTCCAGTATGTAGAGTCTGAGCTAAAAGACCTTGAAGGACTCTTAAAAGATCCCAGAACTAATGAATACGGTAGAGCGGACAAGGGTGCTGTTTACATGTTATTAGCAAAATTATATTTAAATGCAGAAGTTTACACCGGACAAAATAGATATAAAGATGCATTGCTGTATGCTGAAAAAGTAATTAATTCAGGCTATTCTCTTAAAAGTAATTATAATGAGCTTTTCTTAGCAGATAACAATTTGGAAAATAACGAAGTTATTTTCTCTGTTAATTTTGATGGCACACATACTAGGACTTATGGTGGAACAACGTTTATTATTCATGCTTCCACGGGAGGTTCTATGAAAGCCGCTGATTTTGGCATCAATAGTGGTTGGGGCGGAATTAGAAGTACTAAAAATCTAGTAAATCTTTTTCCTTCTACAGATGGTTCTATAGATAAAAGAGGTGTTTTTCATACAGATGGGCAAAATTTGGAGATTAATGCAATAGGGGCTTTTACAGATGGTTATCCACTTATCAAATTTAAAAATATAACAAAATCTGGAGCTGCTGGCTCGGATACAGGAGGTGATTTTGTGGATACAGATTTTCCTTTGTTCCGTTTAGCAGATGCTTATTTGATTTATGCTGAGGCGGTTCTAAGAGGTGGCGGAGGCAATATGTCTACTGCTCTGCAATATGTCAATGCTTTAAGAACTAGAGCTTATGGTAATACAAGTGGCAATGTAACGTCTATTAACTTGGATTTTATTTTAGATGAAAGAGCAAGGGAATTAGCTTGGGAAGCAACAAGAAGAACGGATCTTATTCGTTTTGGTAAATTTACATCAGGTTCTTATTTGTGGCCCTTCAAAGGAGGAGTTCAGGATGGACGTGCTGTTGAAGATTATAGAAAACTTTATCCTATTCCAACTAATGATTTGATTGCTAATCCTAACTTAGTTCAAAATCAAGGCTACTAATTTTTTAAAGTTAAATCAAAATGAAAAATATATTTAAATTTTTATTTGTAAGTTTTATAGCTTCTTTATTATTTTCTTGTGAAAAAGATGAAGATAGAGCTGTTATAGGAAATGTAACAGAAGGATTGCTCAGATCAGATAAGACAGATTTGACTCTTGCACAAGAGAATGCAGATCAAACAGCGGTAACATTCTCTTGGGATGATCCAAGCTATGGTCCGAAATTAGCATTATCCAATCAATTAGAAATTGCTTTAGAAGGAACTGATTTCCAAAATGCAAAAGCTGTTGACCTTGCTGCTGGGTCATCATCAATATCTTATACAGTACAGGACTTCAATGCATTACTATTAAATGCCGGGGCTACCGCAGGAGAAACTGCAAAATTTGAGCTGCGTTTAAAATCATCTGCTGGAGCTTCTATTCCTGAGACATACTCTCCAGTAATTAAAATGACGGTCAAAACATATGCATTAATATCTTATTTATATGTTCCGGGTGCGTACCAACAATGGAATCCTGCTACGGCTAATACTCTCGTTTCGGCAACCAGTAATGGTATATATGTGACTTATATTAATTTTACTGAAGCTGGTTCAGAATTTAAAATCACAGTAGAGAGAAACTGGGATAATAGTTATGGTACCAACGATAATGTTAATTTGATATATAACGGAGGAGGAAATATGAAGGCGGCAAATGCAGGTCCTCAGAAATTATCTGTTAATTTAAATACGAAAAAATTTACATTAATACCTTATTCAATGGGACTTGTAGGGGATGCTACCGCTAATGGTTGGAATGGTCCAGACACTAGAATGAGTTGGGATGATGCTAATCTGTCTTGGAGTATTACTACCAGCTTAGCTGCAGGAAATTTCAAATTCAGAGTTAATAATGATTGGTCAGAAAATTATGGAGGTTCAAATGGTAGTGCGTCTTCTGGAGGAGATAATATAGCTGTTGCAGAAGCGGGAACTTACAAAATAACATTTGATCCATTTAAGTTATCTTATACTGTAACCAAACAGTGATCAAATAAAAAATCATAAGAAGTGTTGCGGTTTCGCAGCACTTTTTTTATATTGTAACACATATATAAACCTTAGAAAAAATGAAAAAAATCACCATTGGAGCAGCTTTGCTTACTATGATGTTTAACGGAGTTTATGCTCAAAGTCTAAAGTCTCCGGACGGAAAATTCGAGATGAATTTCCAATTGAAAAACGGAGTCCCTTTTTATAATCTGAAATATAACGGAAAGGTAGTTGTAGAGGATTCTAAATTAGGATTAAGATTGTTCAAAGATTCTTCTATCAAGTTCGCTTCCGAAATTGCAAAACCGGAAGATGCAAGTTTTGACCTTAATAACGGCTTTACAAAAACAGCGGAGAAAAGAGATTCTAAAAACGAAACTTGGCAACCAATTCTTGGAGAAAAGAAAAACTATATCAACAATTACAACGAGTTAGCACTGACGCTGAATCAAACTTCTTCTGACAGAAGCATCGTTGTGAAATTCAGATTGTTCAATGATGGATTAGGATTCAGATATGAGTTCCCTCAACAAAAAAATCTTAATTATTTCGTCATCAGAGAAGAAGATTCTGAGATTGATTTCCCAACCGATATGAAAGCTTGGTGGATTGTTGCCGATTATGATTCTCAGGAATATCAATACCAAACCACAAAGATTTCCGAAATTCCGACTCAATGGTCAAAAGCTTTTGATTCTAATGCTTCTCAAACACTTGTGAAAAATGCAGTTCAGTCACCTTTGATGCTCAAAAAAGAAGGTAAAGAACCATTGTATGTTAACGTTGGTGAAGCGGCAGTTCTAGATTATCCGGCTTCTCATCTGGAAGTTGATGCTCAGAATTTCAAATTCAAAACGCATTTAACAGCTGACAGACAAGGCGCAAAAGGTTATATCCAAACGCCTTCTGTTACACCTTGGAGAACTATCATCGTGTCGCCAAAAGCAGAAGAAGTAATGGATTCTAAAATGATGTTCAATCTGAACGAACCAACAAAATACACAGACACATCGTACATCAAACCTACAAAATATATGGGCGTTTGGTGGGAAATGATTATCGGAAAATCACAGTGGGCATATTCTACAGCAGAAAATGTTCACATCGGAAAAACTGATTTTTCAAAATTAACACCCAACGGAAAACACGCTGCTAACAATACAAAAGTTAAAGAATACATAGACTTTGCTTCGGCAAACGGTTTCCAAGGTTTGTTAATCGAAGGTTGGAACACAGGCTGGGAAGATTGGTTTGGACATTCCAAAGAATTTGTTTTCGACTTCATCACACCTTATCCGGATTTCGATATCAAAATGTTGAATGACTATGCACATTCAAAAGGTATCAATTTGATTATGCACCACGAGACTTCTGGCTCTGCAACCAACTACGAAAGATGGGCAGACGATGCATTCAAATTGATGAACAAATACGGTTACAAATCTGTGAAAACAGGTTATGTGGGCGACATTATTCCGAGAGGAGAGCACCATTATTCTCAGTGGACAATCAACCATTTCTACAGAATTGCAGAGAAAGCTAATGATTATAAAATTATGGTTAACTCTCACGAGTCTGTGCGTCCTGGTGGAGAAAGCAGAACCTATCCAAACTGGATTTCAGCAGAAGCAGCGCGTGGAACAGAGTATGAAGCGTTCGGTGGAAACAAGCCAGACCATCAAACGATTTTGCCTTTCACACGTTGGATGGGAGGTTCTATGGACTACACGCCAGGTATTTTCCAGACTAAGTTAGATTACTATTTCCCAGGCGATAAGCGTTTCGTTCAGACAACTTTGGCAAAACAATTAGGGCTTTATGTTGTGATGTATATGCCTTTGCAAATGGCGGCTGATTTACCGGAGAATTACGCGAAACATATGGATGCGTTCCAGTTCATCAAAGATGTAGCAGCAGATTGGGACGACACCAAGATTCTTTCTGCTGAACCGGGAGATTACATTCATACCGCAAGAAAAGCTAAAGGTACAGATAATTGGTTTGTAGGTGGGATTACCGATGAAAATCCAAGAGATTTTACAGTCGATTTTTCCTTCCTGGATAAGGGTAGAAAATACGAAGCTACCATCTATGCCGATGGAAAAGACGCTGACTATATCAATAATCCACAAAGCTATCAGATTTATAAAAAAACGGTAGACAGTAAAACCAAACTTCCAATTCACTTGGTTAGAAGTGGTGGTTATGCCATATCTCTAAAACCAATAAAATAAAAAATCTCCCCTGACGCGAAGGGGAGATTTTCGAACTTTTTCAGAAAACTTGTTCGTTAATTGTTTAGGAGCTTAATCCCGCTATCCGCTATCTCTCTTCCTTTTTTTTTTAAAAAAGAAAGAGGATGCCGCTACTATCGGGGCTATGGGTTTCTACATTAATCAAAACTTTGTCAACCAAAGATTCGGCGCAGCCAAAGTTTAAACCGTTGACAAAGTTTTTCAAAAATTCAATACTATGAAAAAAATATTCACGATTTCTTCCATCATATTTTCTTCTATTTTCTATTCTCAAGTACAGAAAGTAGAGCCTGCTTTTTGGTGGAGTGGAATGAAAAATCCTGAACTACAATTGCTAGTTTACGGAAAAGACATCCAAAATCTTCAACCCGAATTCTCAAACGGAATAAAAATCAAAGAAGTTAAAAAAGTTGAGAACCCGAATTACCTTTTCGTAACAATCGACACCAACGGAGTTCAGCCACAAAAAGCAAAACTGAATTTCAAAAATGGAAACAAAACCGTAAAAACCATCCATTACGAATTCAAACAAAGACAACAAAACTCGGCGAACAGAGATTCTTACACCTCTTCGGATGTAATGTATCTGATAATGCCGGATCGTTTTGCCAACGGAAATCCAAAAAATGACAATACTCCCGACACAACTGAAAAAGCAGACCGAACCAAAACTGGCGGACGTCACGGTGGTGATATTGCCGGAATCGTCAAGAACTTGGATTATCTTCAGGAATTGGGCGTTACAACGATTTGGAACACGCCGCTGCTGGAAGACAATGAGCCAAGTTATTCTTACCACGGTTATGCACAAAGCGATTACTACAAAATAGACCCGCGTTACGGAACCAACGATGATTACAAAAACCTGGCAGACGAACTTCATAAAAGAAAAATGAAACTGGTGATGGATTATGTAACCAATCATTGGGGTTCCAAAAGCTGGATCATCAAAGATTTGCCGTCGAAAGATTGGATTCATTATTGGGAAGGGCACGAAAATGGTTTCAAACGAAGTAATTATAAAATGACGACCCAATTTGACATCAACGCTGCAAAAGTTGATGCTGCAGATTGTATGGACGGTTGGTTTGATACCACAATGCCGGATATGAACCAAAGCAACCCGATGGTGGTCACTTATATGGCGCAGAATGCGATCTGGTGGATAGAATATGCAGGTTTGGACGGCTTCCGTGTGGATACTTATTCTTACAATGACAAAAAAGGCATTGCAGATTGGACAAAAAGAATCACTGACGAATATCCAAAATTCAATATCGTTGGAGAAGTCTGGATGCACGACCAAGCGCAGATGTCTTATTGGCAGAAGGATTCCAAAATTGCAGCGATAGAAGGTTACAATTCTCATCTTCCGTCTGTGATGGATTTTACGCTTCACGATGCGTTGGGTCAGGTTTTCCGCGAAGATTCCGGTTGGGATTCCGGTATGCAGAGGGTTTATGATAATTTTACGAATGATTTCCTTTATCCTGATATCAATAATATCTTGGTTTTTGCTGAGAATCACGATACAAACAGACTGAATCAAATCTATCCCAAAATAGAAGACTACAAACTGGCAATGAGTTTGATTCTGACGGTTCGTGGAATTCCGCAATTGTATTACGGTTCCGAAATCGGAATGGCTGGCGACAAAAACAACGGTGGCGATGGTGAAATCCGAAAAGATTTCCCTGGAGGTTGGGCTGGAGATGCAAATAATGCTTTTACAAAATCGGGTAGAACAGCTTCTCAAAACGAATATTTCGATTATACCAAAAAATTGTTGAACTGGAGAAAAACAAACGAAGCAGTTCACTCCGGAAAAACGTTGCATTACATCCCGAACAACAATGTTTATGTTTATTTCCGATATACAGATAGCAAAAGAGTAATGGTTGTAATTAATAACAACAAGGAAACTCAGAATCTGGATTTGAAGCGTTTTTCTGAAGGTTTGAAGAATTTTACAAAAGGAAAAGACATCATTTCTGATAAAGATTTTGATTTGAAAACTAATTTGTCTGTTCCTGCAAAATCTTCATTAATTTTAGAACTGAAATAATAAGAGATGTGAAAATTGCTCCTTTAGGAGCATAATCTGTGTAGAATATAATGTTGATTTGAAAAAGCAATCCGTAGGATTGCAATCTGAAATATCTTATTAGTTTAAAAATAGCGTTCCTACGGAACGCACTAATAATATTGATGTAGGTTCTACACAGATAAAACTCCTCCGGAGTTCGTCATAAAAAAATGATAATGATAATGAAAAACCAATTACAACTGGCCAATCGTTTTCGGGAAGTAATCCTGAACGGAATCTGGATTGCGAATACGAATTTCAAAGACCAGCTGGAAAATTTGGATTATAAAGTGGCTACGGCTAAGTTTCAGGATCTCAATACGATTTCTGTTCTTGCACAGCACATTCATTATTATATCAAAGGAATCAAAAATGTTTTGCTTGGCGGCGATTTGGAAATAAGAGATAAATTCAGTTTCGATTTTCCACCTATGGAATCTCAGCAGCAATGGGAAAATTTTCTGGACAATTTTTGGAAAGATTCTGAAGAATTTGCAGGACTCATAGAAACCTTGCCGGAAGAAAAACTCAATGCGGATTTTGCCAATGAAAAATACGGGACTTATATCAGAAATCTTGACGGAATGATAGAACATAGTTATTATCATCTCGGTCAGATTGTGCTAATCAAAAAAATTATAAACACTCAAAAATAATTTTAAAATGAAAAAAATAATTTCCATTTTCCTATTATCTTTTTTAATATTTTCAATTCCAGTTTCTGCTCAGAAAAAAGGCTTTTACGAAGGTGTTCAAAAGAAAAATGTCGGATTGGTTTTGGATAATCTTAATGAATATGCAGCAAAAGCAGATTTCAAAAATTATTTTGCTTTGTTTGCTGACGAATCTACTTATATCGGAACTGACGCTACAGAAGTTTGGGACAAAAAGCAATTTATGGATTATGCAAAACCACATTTTGACAAAGGACAAGGTTGGAATTTCAAATCATTAAAACGAAATATCTATTTCAGCAAAGACGGAAATTATGCTTGGTTTGATGAAGTTCTGGATACACAAATGAAAATCTGCAGAGGTTCCGGTGTTCTCGAAAAAATCGGCGGAAAATGGAAAATCAAACAGTACGTTCTTTCCGCAACCATCCCAAATGAAGTGATAGATGTAGTCACCAAAATCAAAACACCAATCGAGGATGCTCTTATCCAGAAATTAAAATAAAACTGTCTTGCTGAGCCTGTCGAAGCATAATTAATGATCAACTATCAATTATCGTTTATCACTTATAAATTAAAATATCTATGACAAAAAAAATAAAACCGAATCTTTCCATAGCTCAGATTATCAATATGAGTATGGGATTTTTAGGAATACAAATGGCGTTTGGTTTACAAAATGGAAATGCCAGTAGAATTTTGGCGAATCTTGGTGCAGACGTTCACGAACTCTCTTGGTTCTGGCTGGTTGCGCCTGTTACGGGATTAATTGTTCAGCCAATCATCGGGCATATGGGAGATAATACTTGGAGTCCGTTAGGAAGAAGAAAACCTTATTTTCTAATTGGAGCGGTCTTGTGCGCCATCGGATTGGTTTTACTTCCTAATGCTGCTTCTGTGACGCATCTTATCGCTGCCAATGTATTATTGCTTGCCGTGATTTTCTTAGCGATGATGGATGCTTCTATCAATGTGGCTATGGAACCTTTCCGTGCTTTGGTGGGCGATATGTTACCGAAACATCAGGGAACAATCGGGTTTTCCGTACAGACGATTTTGATAGGGATTGGTGCTGTAATCGGTTCTTATCTTCCGGATTGGCTGACCAAATTAGGAATCTCGAATGTTGCGCCAGAAGGATTTGTAGCTGATAACGTTATTTTCTCTTTCTATGTTGGTGCAGGATTTTTGATTCTAACCATTCTTTACACGATTTTCACAACCAAAGAATATTCACCGGAAGAATTTGCATCATTTGAGGACGGAAAAGAAGTTGCAGAACCGTCCAAATTTTCTGATATATTCAAGGATTTTGCTAACATTCCGACTCAGATGAAGAGATTAGGAATTGTTCAGTTCTTTTCTTGGTTTGCATTGTTTACGATGTGGGTTTTCACCACAAGTGCTTTGGCTACGCACCATTTCGGATTATCGCCGGACGATACACATTCCGAAGCGTTTAATAATGCAGGGGATTTGACAGGAAAATTATTCGGGATGTATAATCTTTGGGCAATTCCGTTTGCATTTTTATTAACACCAATTGCTAAATTCCTCGGCAAAAAACAGACGCACGCTTTGGCCTTATTAGCTGGAGGTTTCGGATTAATATCAATGTATTTTATAAAAGATACATCGTTGCTTTGGATCTCGATGATAGGATTGGGATTTGCTTGGGCAAGTATTTTAGCGATGCCTTATGCGATGTTAATAGAAGTCATTCCGCAAAGAAAAATGGGCGTTTATATGGGGATTTTCAATTTCTTCATCGTTATTCCTCAAATCATCAACGGGATTTTCGGTGGACCAATTGTCTCCAATATTTTTGGAAAAATGGCAATTGATTACGTTGTTGTCGGTGGAATCTGTATGTTGATTGGAGCTGTTGTAACAATGCTTTTTATCAAATCTGAGGACGAAACACCAAAAGAAATTGAAGAAGAAATCCAACAGGTTCATTTTTAATTGAATTGCCAGACTGAGCTTGTCAAAGTTTCTAAAATATTAAATCCACCAACTCGGCGGATTTTTTTGTGATTAAAAGTTTTATATCATTTTATCTTTGAAATTACTGTTTAGACAATGCGCCAGAGGTGCAATATCTGTGTAGAAAAAATGAACCTAACAGAGAGGAACTCCAGAGGAGTTCAATCTTATTGCAGTAAATTTAAAATATAAATGCCCTTAGAAGTTATCCCAGATTTTCGTTTAGATTCAGCTCATCTATCAGTTGGATGATTTTAAAAGAAGTTTTATCTTCTTCAAATACACCAAAAAGAAACCAGCGGTTGTTGTATTGTTTTAGATAATAATGCAAAATGATGAATGTTTTTTCTTGTTCAGAATTGAAATTTTTTAAGTGATAATAAGAGATTACCTATTAAGAATTTATGGATACAGCATATTGAGGAATTCCAGACCTTTCAGGAATTCATTGTCCTGGAAACTGATGATTTGCGAATTTTCTTTCTTTTCGGAAATTCCGGATTGTAGCTTGGTTTGCAAGGTAAAAACCCAGTCAAAACCCGGAAGATTACTGAGCCGGGAAAGCGTTTCCAAAGCCTCGTTCAAAGAGTTGCGTTCTGCCGGACTGAGCGGACTTTTTAGAATGGAAAACTCCGAATCAGAATAGCGGTAGAAAACTTTTTTGCCATCTTTATAGCTTTCTATGGGCGCATCATAACCGGCTTCGCTGCTCATAAAATCAATATCGTCAAAAATCTGACGTCTGGAAACTGTGGTTTCGGAAACATAATGATCGGTCAGGATTTTGGAGCAATAATCTATAAGATCCTGAATGAAAAATTTTTTATAAGCATTAGAAAAACATTGGTCCAAAGCTTTGTATCGGATTTGCGCATTTTTGTTCTGAGCCATCGTTTTTAGTTTTAACAAATCTACAAATCTGAATGGCTTTTTTGAGAATAATTATGACTTAATCAGAAAGATTGGTTTAAATCTGATTTTTCAACAAAAAACCAAATGTACTTCCTGCTCCATATTCACTTTTAACGGTAATTTCTCCACCTTGCGCTTCGATAAACTCTTTGCTGATGCTTAATCCCAAGCCTGTTCCTTCTTTTTTACTTCCGGGAACTCGGAAATAGCGGTCAAAGATTTTGGATAAATATTGAGGCGCAATTCCCTGTCCTGTATCGGTTACAGAAAACTGAATTTTATCTTCAATCTTTCTGACATTAATTTTAATATTCGAATTTTCATAAGAATAACGAATAGCGTTTGACAACAAATTATTAAGAACCCAAGCCGTTTTTTCGTTGTCAGCCAAAACTGTTGATAAGCCTTCTTCTACATCGATTTTGAAATGAATATGTTTTTGTTCAGCAGAAGATTTATTCGCTTCAACAGCATACTCAATTATTTTATGAATGCTTGACTCTTTCATATTCAGCTGGATAGCACCGCTTTCAACCTGAGTGATATTGAGTAATTCTCCAGTAATTTTCAATAAGCGGTTGGAGTCGTCTTTGATTCCGTTTACTAAGTTTTTTTGTTCACTATTCAAAGTTCCAATCTGATTGTTTTCCAGCAATTGCAATCCCATTTGGATGGAGGAAATCGGTGTTTTAAATTCGTGGGAAACTGTGCCTAAAAAATTGGTTTTTGCTAAATCTAATTCTTTAAAAGGTGTAATATTTCTCAACATAATCACCTGTCCAATAAAACGACTCTGTTGTTCTCCTGTCGGAACAATATTGATGTCAACAATCTCTTTTTCAAAATAACTTTCTTTCCCGTCGGCGTAGATTTTCATCGATTCTTTCTCCAGGTTTGACTTTTCTGAGACAATTACATCTTTGATAATATCTCTCACCAAATCATTTGCCACGGCAACATCCTGAATCAATTTTCCTACAAAATTTTCTTTTTTCAGTCCTGTAATTTTCAATGCTTCATCATTTACAAAAAGAACTTTCCGGTTTTCATCAATACCGATTACGGGGTCGTGCATATTGTCTATCAAAGTTTCAATCCGTTTTTTTCCTCTGATGATTTTATCGAGACGGCTTTCAGAATATTCCTGAAGTTTTTCCGCCATTGTGTTAAATGAATTTGCCAAATCTCCAAACTCGCTTCGACTTTCAAAATGTACCCGTTCTTTATAGTTTTGATTGGCAATCTGTTTGATACTTTCAGTGAGACTTTTGATTGGGTCAGCAATGTTTGAAGGAAGATTCACCATCAAAATAAAAGCAATAATAAAGCACACCATTCCCACTGAAGAAATCACAATAATCGCATTTTTTGCCGTTGAATCTGCCACTGTACTTTTATGTTCAATCGCGCTCATATTAACTTGCATCAACTCAGCGAGGTCTTTTCTGATAGAAGATTGAAGTCCGAGATTGGCAGAATCTTTTTTCAAAGCTTCGAAATGACCAGCAACATTATCCGTGGCTTCTCTTTCTCCAGGTTCGGTTACGTTTTTCTGTTGTTGTTTAAGGTGTTTTTCAAAAACACTGAAGGCTAATGGGTCAGAATTAATCTCCTCCAGAGCTAGCAGCATATTTCTGGAATATTGAAGCGTGTTATAATTATCTTTCAAAATGTTATTGGTATCTTTTTTAAGCTGATTGATATACCAGCCGCTTAAAACTGACAATACCAATATCATCATAAAAAGCAGACCGACACCTATATTGAGTTTAGTTTTTATTTTCATTATGACAAAATTACTAAGTCTATGTTTTCCTGAGATAATTTATTAAGTAAAGTATTGAAAGTATCTGTTGCCAAAATCACTTTCCATAAATTGAGATGTGGCTTTCCGATGCAAACTGTTGTGATTTTCCGTTCTTCACATTGCTCCATTATGGAGTGAGCAATTTTTGTATCTTCCACTTTGATGATTTCTGCGCCTAATTCTGTTGCCAGCTTAAAGTTATTAATCAAATGCCTTTGCTTATCCAAAGCAATCTTATCAGAACTCTCTCTCGGAATCTGAACATACAGAAGATACCACTGGCTGTTGTAATAATTGGCTAATCTTGCTGTTTTTCGGATAACGTTTTTTGCTGTTTTTTCGTTGGAGCTGATGCAGGCCAGAAATTTTTCTTTTTTGACGGATTTATGAATGGTTACTTCAGTTTCCACTTTTCTCGTCACCTGCGAAGCAACTTCTCTCAAAGCCAATTCACGAAGCTGGAGAATATTTTCAGATTTAAAAAAATTATTGAGCGCTGAATGGATTTTTGATTGGTCATAGATTTTTCCAGCTTTCAAACGGTTAATCAATTCATCGGAAGTCAAATCGATATTTACCACCTCATCTGCCTGAGCCAAAACATTATCGGGAATACGTTCCTGAACTTCGATATTGGTAATCATTTTCACATCTTCATTCAGACTTTCTATATGTTGAATATTCACAGCACTGATGACATTAATTCCAGAATCCAGAATATCCATCACATCCTGCCAGCGTTTTTCGTTTTTGCTTCCTTGGATGTTGGTATGAGCCAATTCATCCACAATTACAACCTCGGGGCGAAGATTAATCACCGCCTGAACGTCTAATTCTTCTAATTCTTTCCCTTTATAGAATAATTTTCTCCTTGGAATAATGGGAAGGCCATCCAGCAAAGCGTGCGTTTCTTTACGTTGATGAGTTTCGATGTATCCGATTGTCACATCAATTCCGCTTGTTAAAAGAGCGTGTGCTTCCTGCAACATACGATAGGTTTTTCCCACACCTGCGCTCATTCCGATGTAGATTTTGAATTTCCCTCTTCTCGATTTTTTGATGAGATTGAGAAAGTCCTGTGCAGAATTCTTTTCATCCATAACAGATTGTCTTATTCAAAGTTATTAAATACCCTGTCAAAATTTTTGACAAGGGATTTTTTTGCTAAATATGGAGATTTTAAAAACTTACTGCTAATGAAGTCACTGCCATTAAGTTGTTTGATTTCAAATTATTATCTCTATTGATAAAGATGTCATCTTTACTGCTTAGATTCTTAAGTTCTGTTCTCCAAACGAGATTCGGAAGAATCCGGTAATCTGCGTTTACAGAATAGCCAAACGTTTTAAATCCGTCGGCTGTTCCTGTTGCAATCATTACGCCTTTTTCATCGCTGTAATATTCGCCTCTTGCTGCAATGCTGAATTTCTCTGTCGGATAATATTTAGCAATTACAACCGGAGAATACCAAATATTATACTGGTCGCTTCCTTTTGCTTTTTGCTCTGCACCGATATCGAAACCTGTAATCAAAGCAAACTTTTTACTGATTTGGAAACTTCCGTACAAGTTGTGGAAATATCTCATTTGTCTGATGCTGTCCGGTTTATCGTTTCCGATGAAAGAACTGCTGTTTAAAGTGATTTTTTCTGAAGGTTTATAAGTCAACTGATGACCGAAAGCAACTGTAGAGTTTCCGTCTAATCGCTGAATTCTTTGCCAACCGTTTAGAACTAAACCGCTCAAAAACCACTTTCCGCTGTCGCTGGTGTAAGAGATTTTGGCACCGCTTTCAAAATAAGGCGAGTTGTCTGCCAACATACTTCTTGTCAAAGTAAAGCAATCTTTGCTGATGGCACTTTCAAAACCGATGTGTGATGGCATTACACCAGCATCAATCCAGAGATTTTTGTTTTTTGATATTTTTACCCCAACATTGGCTTCATAAACATTTTTCAAAACTCCAGGTTCTGCGGCGTAGTTTGAATTCATATAAGTTCCTACTCCCAATGCTATATTAGCTCTTAATCTTTCCGTTTCGTAGTTTGCCTTTACAAATCCCAAATTAAGGTTCACCTCATTGTTTCTGTTGTGGCTGTACACAAATCCGGGTCTTGTATTGTTCTCAGGATTATTAAAATCGTACTGATAATACACTTCTGCATAACCAGAGATTTTTAAAGGATTTTTAGTTTCAGTTTCTTCCTGAGCGTGCAGTGTAGAAACTGCTCCAAGCATAAAAAATGCAAGCAATGATAATTTCTTCATTTCTAATTATATAATTTACTTCAAACCGTCTAATGCGATATTAAGTTTTAAAACATTGATTTTTTCGGTTCCGAACATTCCAAGAAAAGGAGATTCGACACTTTTTTCGATAAGTGAATTGACTGTGCTGATGTCGACTTTTCTGATGTCAGCAATTCTTTGAGCCTGAACTTTAGCCGCTTGAACAGAGATATTCGGGTCGAGGCCAGCTCCACTGGCAGTTACAATATCTGAAGGAATATCCGATTTTTTAACTGTCGGATTGTGCTTCATAAAGTTCTCTATTCTTCCTTCAACTTCTTTCAGGTAATCAGGATTTGAAGGTCCTTTGTTGCTGCCTCCCGCTCCTGCTGCATTATAATCTACAGCTGAAGGACGTGACCAGAAATATTCGTCTTTGTCAAATTTTTGTCCAACATTGGCGTAGAATTTCTTACCGTTGTGTTCGATGATTTCTCCTTTTCCATTATTAGGAGCAGCCTGTGCAATTCCGAAAATGAAAAGCGTGTAGAATCCTGAAAAAAAAACTGCACAGAACAATGTTAATCTGATGGCTGGTAATATATTTTGTTTCATTTTTTTAATTTTTAAAGGTAAATAAAAAGCGGATGAGGAAATTGGATACAGTCCAAAGTTTTTTGAGATTACTTTTACACCAACTTCTTTACTCTTTCCCTTGTTTAATAATTTAAATAAATACTGATACGATTAAGTCTATGATCTTGATACCGATGAATGGAATTAAAACTCCTCCTAAACCATAAATCAAAAGGTTTCTTCTGAGAAGTGCACTCGCACCGATCGGTTTGTAAGCCACACCTTTCAAAGCTAACGGAATCAACATCGGGATCACGATTGCGTTGAAAATGACCGCTGAAAGGATCGCTGATTCCGGGGAATGAAGTCCCATAATATTTAGTCCTTGCAATGCCGGAATTGAAGCAATAAATAATGCTGGGACAATTGCAAAATATTTAGCTACGTCATTCGCAATACTGAAGGTTGTCAACGTTCCACGAGTCATTAATAACTGTTTTCCGATTTCCACTACTTCAATCAGTTTGGTTGGGTCATTATCCAAATCCACCATATTTCCGGCTTCTTTTGCGGCCTGAGTTCCGCTGTTCATTGCAACTCCTACATCTGCCTGAGCAAGAGCCGGCGCATCATTGGTTCCGTCTCCCATCATCGCCACTAATCTACCTTCAGACTGTTCTTTTTTGATGTAGTTCATTTTATCTTCAGGTTTGGCTTCTGCGATAAAGTCATCAACTCCAGCTTTTTCGGCAATGAATTTTGCAGTCAATGGGTTATCTCCTGTTACCATTACGGTTTTAATACCCATTTTTCTCAATCGGTCAAAACGCTCTTTGATTCCAGGTTTGATAATATCCTGTAATTCTATAACCCCAAGTGCTTTTTCATTTTCTGAAACCACGAGCGGCGTACCACCGTTTTGCGAAATTTCTCTGACTCTCTCTGCAACTTCGGGTGGGAAAGTATTGCCCGCATTTGTAACAATATTTTTAATTGCGTCAGTTGCACCTTTTCTAATTCGTGTGTTTTCATAATCAATACCTGAGCTTCTGGTTTCTGCCGTAAACGTGATGAATTCAGGATTTTTCACTTCATAACTCAGAGGATTAATTCCTGCCAATTCAATAATTGATTTCCCCTCAGGTGTTTCATCAGCCATAGAGCTTAGGACAGCTGCTTTTATTAGAGCTCTTTCATCCACCCCATTTGCCGGATAAAAATTTGTCGCTTTTCTGTTTCCGATGGTAATTGTTCCGGTTTTATCCAATAATAAAACATCAATATCACCCGCAGTTTCCACTGCTTTACCACTTTTAGTAATCACGTTGGCTCTTAAAGCTCTGTCCATTCCCGCAATACCGATGGCTGATAACAGACCACCAATCGTAGTTGGAATAAGACAAACAAATAGTGAGATGAATGCTGCAATGGTAATTGGTGTTTTGGCGTAATCACCGAATGGTTTTAATGTCACAGTAACAATGATAAATACTAAGGTAAATCCTGCCAATAAAATGGTTAAAGCAATTTCATTCGGTGTTTTCTGTCTTGATGCACCTTCTACCAAAGCAATCATTTTATCAAGAAAGCTTTCTCCCGGTTCCGTCGTTACTTTCACTTTTATTTTATCAGAAAGAACTTTTGTACCTCCTGTTACACTGCTTTTATCACCACCGGCTTCACGGATGACGGGAGCAGATTCTCCGGTGATGGCGCTTTCGTCAATCGTTGCCAAACCTTCGATAATTTCGCCATCGGACGGAATGATATCTCCTGTTTCACAAACAAAGACATCTCCTTTTCTTAGTTGGTTGGATGGCACTATTTTAACTTCATTACTTGAAGTCAGCATTTTTGCAGGTGTTTCTTCTCTTGTTTTTCTCAAAGAATCTGCCTGAGCTTTACCTCTTGCTTCGGCAATAGCTTCGGCGAAGTTGGCGAAAAGTAAAGTGATGAATAATATAAATGTTACAATAATATTATAGATCAAACTTCCCTGACTTTGCTCACCCATTGCAATCCACAGACAAACACCTGCCATTACCAAAGTCCCTATGTACACCATAAACATCACCGGATTTCGGAACATCTTTGCCGGGTGCAGTTTTATAAATGATTGTTTCAGCGCTTCATTGACTAATTCTGCCTGAAACAAGTTGTTATTTCCTTTCATTATAATATAGATAAGAATTAAAGTGAAAAATATTCAGCGATTGGACCTAATGCTAACGCCGGAAAGAATGACAACGCTGCTACAATTGCAATCACCGCAAACACCATTAAACCGAATGTTGCTGTATCTGTTTTGAGCGTTCCTGCACTTTCAGGGATATATTTTTTAGCCGCGAGACTTCCTGCGATGGCAACCGGGCCAATAATTGGTAAATATCTGGCCATCAGCATTACGATTCCGCACGCAATATTCCAGAATGGGTTGTTATCAGCCAAACCTTCAAAACCACTTCCATTGTTGGCACTTGATGACGTAAATTCATATAACATTTCACTGAAACCGTGGAAGCCCGGATTGTTCAACCAACTTCCGTATTCATCTGGATTGTGTGCAACCATATAACTTGAGATTGCAGTTCCTACAAGAATTAGGAAAGGGTGAAGCAATGCGATGATCATTGCGATTTTCATTTCTCTGGCCTCGATTTTCTTCCCTAAGAATTCAGGTGTTCTTCCTACCATTAATCCACTGATGAAAACGGCGAGGATGATGAATATATAAAAGTTTAAAAAACCTACACCTACACCTCCGTAGAACGCATTGACCATCATTCCGAGCATTGTGTTCATTCCGGAAAGCGGTGTCAGAGAATCGTGCATTGCGTTGACAGAACCGTTGCTGGTAACCGTTGTATTAATTGCCCAATAAGCAGAAGCGGCGGGTCCGAAACGAACTTCTTTGCCTTCCATACTACCCAAATTCTGAGCAATTCCCATTTTTTCGATAGCTGGGTTTCCATTAATTTCATTAATAACTGTTGGCGTTAACAATAACAGAAATCCTACGGTCATTACCCCGAAAATAGTCCACGCCAATTTTTTTCTTCTTAAAACATAACCCATCGCAAATACCATTGCAATCGGAATCAACATAATAGAAACTGTTTCGACAATATTGGTAAAGTAATTTGGGTTTTCTAAAGGATGCGCAGAGTTAGGACCAAAAAATCCACCGCCATTGGTTCCTAGTTGCTTGATGGCAACGAATCCTGCTACCGGACCACGGCTTACCTCAACTTTATCACCCTGTAATGTTGTAATCGGGTCTTTTCCTTCGAAAGTCATTGGTGTTCCGTTAAAAGCCAATAATGAAGCTACAACTACAGCGATTGGGAATAAAACTCTTGTGCAAGTTCTGATAAATAAAAAGTAAAAATTTCCTAACTTATCCGCTGTTCTTTCCTTCATAGCCAGGAAAACCATACCTGCAATAGCAATACCGCAGCCTGCGGAGATAAACTGCCACAGCATCAATGTCAATTGCCCCAAATAAGACAACCCTGATTCTCCGGAATAATGCTGAAGATTAGTATTGGTCACAAAACTTACTGCCGTATTGAAAGCCAGATCGCCGCTCATTGACGGGTTATTATCCGGATTTAGAGGAAGCCAGCTCATATTGGTCAAAACAAACATCGAAATGAGAAACCATACCACATTGATGGTCAGCAATGCTCCAAGATGTTGTTTCCAGTTCATTTCCTTTTCAGGATTGATGCCGGAAATTTTATAAAATAGTTTGTCTATTGGATTGAAAATCCCGTCGAGCCAAGTTTTTTCGTTGCTGAATATTTTACCAATGTAGCGCCCCAGTGGAATAGCGAATAATACCACCAATACGAACATCAATATAATTCCTAAAATTTCTGTATTCATTTTTTAAATAATAATTTTTTCTTGTATAGTTTATTAGATTGATAAAATTCATTCTATTGTTAGACCTCTCACAACAATAACCAGATAAATAAATGCTGCCACAAAAGACATCCAAAAGAATAGTGTAAGCCATTCCATCAATTTTCTTTTTATGTTAGGAGTCATCATCTTTTTAAAATTTTTCAGGTTTCACAAGCACATAGCACATATAGACAAATACGGCAACGGCGATAATAAATAATGCTGTCATATTTTTTCAAAATATTTTACGGGTAAAAAAAAGAGTACAAAAAGTACAATACCTGAGATAGTCAATACGATTGTCATAGATTATAGATTAAAGATTCTGTATGTAATGCCAAAGAATATAATAAGTCCGTAAAGGATTGCTAATAGATGCCAAGATTTCAATCTCTTGTACATTCTGATTTTCAATTTTTGCATAACCTGCTTTTTATATTATGCCAGAATCTTGTCAAATGGGATTCCAGATGAAAAAATATTTTATAAATAACTAAATATCAATCACTTAAAATTGTATCTAAATTTTTTAAAACAAAAACCCTTTCATTTTGAAAGGATCATTACTGTCGTTTTGAAAGGGTTTACGTAGTTTTTTGTAATATATTTGTTTGATATAATCAAGTAAATGGAAATCTTAACAATCACTTTGAATCCTTCTGTTGACAAAAACGCTTCTGTTGAAGGAATCGAACCCGAAAAAAAACTGCGCTGCACGGCTCCTAAATATGAACCGGGCGGTGGCGGAATCAATGTTTCCAGAGCACTGAAAAGATTGGGAACAGAAGCTGAGACGTTTTTCGTTTCCGGCGGCAGAACTGGTGATTTACTGGAAAATCTTATTGAGAAAGAAGATATCAAAATTCATCCTTTCAAAGTATCTAATGAAACCCGGGAAAACTTCATTGTACAAGATTCTATAACAGAAAAACAGTTTCGTTTTGGATTTCCCGGGGAAACAATTACAGCAGAAGACCAAAATAATATTCTGAAATCATTCGATAATATATTTCCAAAATGGGTTGTAATTAGCGGAAGCCTTCCTCAAGATGTTTCTTCAGATTTTCTGATTGGGATTATTAGAATATTTAAAAATAAAAATTCGAAAATCATTGTCGATACTTCCGGAGAAGCGCTGATGAAAACTGCTGAAGAAGGTGTTTTTCTTATCAAACCCAATATTGGTGAATTAGCAACTCTCACAGATAAAAAAGAACTTGATGAAAACTCCATCGAAAATTCTGCAAGAGAAATCATCAAAAACAGAAAAGCAGATATTGTGGTAGTCTCTATGGGCGGAAAAGGCGCATTTCTATTTTCCGAAACAGAAAAAATCTTTGTGGGCGCCCCCAAAGTTGAGGTTAAAAGCACAGTTGGTGCAGGTGACAGTATGGTTGCGGGGATGGTTTCCGCATTATCAAAGAACAAAAGTCTAAGAGAAATTTTAAAACTAGGCATTGCTTGCGGTTCTGCTACAACAATGGTCAACGGGACCGGACTTTTCAACAAATCTGACGTTGATAAACTTTTGGGAAAGGTAAAACGCGAGATGTGAAACGTAAGAAGTGTAATCTGTACTTCTCACTTTTTCTTACAACTGATATTCCTCTATTTTTCGGTACAAAGTTGTGAGTGCGATTCCCAACAATTCTGCGGTTTTGGTTTTGTTTCCGTTGGCATAATTCAGAACTTTTTGGATGTGGATTTTCTCTGCACTCGCCAATTCAAAAGCTGACAAAGGTTTGGTTGAAAATTGAGAATTAGACGATGATGGACTTTGAAATTCGCTGGGTAAACTCTCTACTTTCAATTCTTCATTATCACTTAGAATAAGGCTTCTTTCGATGATATTTCGAAGTTCACGGATGTTTCCTTTCCAGGAATGTTGTTTCAAAGCTTCTACATAATCGGGAGAAATCGCGATCATTTTTTTTCCGGCTTTCTGACTGAATTTTACTAAAAAATATTTAGCCAATTCCTCAATATCAACAACTCTTTCCCGCAATGGCGGAAGCTGAATATTGAAAATATTAATACGATAATAAAGATCTTCCCGGAAATTACCATTCTCAATTTCAGTTTGCAAATCACGGTTAGTCGCCGCAATGATTCGTACATTAATCTTCGTAGGTTTGTTATCTCCCACCTTCAGAAATTCTCCCGATTCTAACACACGAAGTAGTTTTGCCTGTAAATCCAAAGCCATTTCGCCAATTTCATCGAGAAAAACCGTTCCATTATTCGCTTCTTCGAAAATTCCTTTCGTATCTTTCACAGCGCCTGTAAAAGCACCAGCTTTGTGTCCGAATAATTCGTTTTCCAACAATTCTTTAGAAAACGCAGAACAGTTGATGGCAATAAAATTGTGTTTGGCTCTGTTGCTCGCATTATGAATCGCTTGAGCAAAAACTTCTTTCCCGGTTCCGGTTTCTCCTGTCAAAAGAACGGTTGCATCTGTCACTGCTACTTTTTTAGCAGAATCAATGGCAGATTGAATAGTTTTTGATTTTCCAATGATATTATCAAAAGAAAGCTTGTCTCCCAATTGTTTTTCGAGCTGAATAACACGTTTGTTAAGCGCTACTTTTTCTACAGCTTTGTAAACCAACGGAATGATTTTGTTATTATCATCGCCTTTCGTAATATAATCGAAAGCGCCGTTTTTTATCGCCTGAACGCCGTCGGGAATATTGCCATAAGCTGTCAGAAGGATCACTTCGGTTGCAGGATATTTTTCTTTGATGATTTTAGAAAATTCAACTCCGCTTCCGTCGGGAAGTTTGACATCGCTGATAACGACATCAAATTCAGAAATCTCAAGTCGTTTTTTAGCATTTTTCAAATCAGAAGCTTGGGATACATCAAAACCTTCCAAACTGATAATTCTGGAAAGCAGTGTTCTGATTTTTTCTTCGTCGTCGATGATGAGAATAGTGTTCAAATGCAATTATTTTGAAGCAAATGTAATCAATCATACCCAATAAATTACTTTTATATATTTCTTATCAGTCCCGTACATATCCCGTATAGTCCCGTATGAAAAAAAGTAGTTATGCTTGATTAAAAATCAAAAAAAAAATAACATTTTAGACATCGTATTTTTTCAAAACTTCAACAGTTGATTGCCAATGCTTTAAATTGAAATTAAGTTTTGATGAATATCGTATAAAAACAAATTTTAGATATGTTTTTGATGTTTTTTGCAGAATTTTGTTGTGGAAAAATTAATGATAAGACTTGTTTGTAATAAAAAAGTTTATACATTTGTACCGTTCAAAACAAACAGATGCATAACTCAATAATTATTATTGTCATTTCTGTCATTATCGGATTCCGGTGGTGAGTGATGGCTTGTGATAATTTTTGAAATTGAAATAATACAAACCATTCTCATCAAGAGAATGGTTTTTTTATGTAAGAAAACAAAACATTTAATAAAATATAAAACCGATACAAAATGTATTACAATGATGACAGTGTTCTCTTTTTTGATGGGGAATATGTGAAAGCAAAAGATGCTAAAACCGACCTGTACGGTCAATCTTTACACTACGGATATGCTGTTTTCGAAGGAATCAAATCTTACAAAACTGCCAACGGAACCAAGATTTTCAAAGCAGAAAAACATTACGACAGACTTAGAAAATCTGCCGAAACAATGATGATGCCTTTCGATTATTCTACCGAAGCAATGATTGAGATTACCTACAAACTTTTGGAACAAAATAATCTAAGCAATGCTTACATCCGTCCATTAGTGATTTGCTCTCCGAATATGGCTTTGTCTAAAGGTCAAAAAAGCTATCTCGTTATAGAAGTTTGGAATTGGGATAACGGTTATATGGCAAATAAAATGAGAATTATGACGTCGTCATTTGAACGTCCAAACCCGAAAGCTTTCAAGGTCGAAGCAAAGGTCAGTGGACATTATGTAAACTCAATTTTGGCTTGTCAGGAAGCGAAAGATAAAGGCTTTGATGAAGCTTTGGTTCTGGATGCAGAAGGAAATGTTGCTGAAAGTTCAGGAGCTAATATCTTCTTTGAGAAAGAGGGAAAACTGTTCACTCCGGCAAAAGGAAGTATTCTTCCAGGAATTACCCGTGCAACAGTTTTTGAAATCTGTGATAATCTTGCAATTCCTTATGAAGAAAAATTCTTCAAACCGGAAGAAATGCAAGGCGCAGACGCAGGATTTTTCTGCGGAACAGCAGCAGAAATTGTAGCCTTGGATTCTCTTGATAACGTTCCTTTCAAACTGAATTGGGAAGAAAGTTTATCATCAAAAATTCAGACAGCTTATCGTCATTTAGTATTAGAAGAGGATTACTCTTATTTAAAATCAGACTTGCAATATGTGTAACGTAGAACTTAATAAATATTCCAAGACACTCACGAAAGACCCGACTCAGCCTGCAACTCAGGCGATGTTTTACGGAATTGGTTTTCAAAAAGAAGATTTCGACAAAGCACAGATTGGAATTGCAAGTATGGGTTACGATGGTAATACTTGCAATATGCACCTGAATGGTCTTGCCGAGATTGTAAAAAAAGGAGTCAAGGAACAAAATTTAGTTGGATTAATGTTCCATACGATTGGTATTAGTGACGGAATGACCAACGGAACGGACGGAATGCGTTATTCGTTAGTAAGCCGAGATATCATTGCAGATTCCATCGAAGCTGTTTGCGCCGGACAATATTATGACGGATTAATTACTGTTCCCGGCTGCGACAAAAATATGCCCGGTTCTCTGATGGCAATGGCTCGTCTTAATCGTCCTTCGATTATGGTTTATGGTGGAAGTATTGCACCGGGACATTACAAAGGCGAAGATTTGAATATCGTTTCAGCTTTCGAAGCGTTAGGAAATAAAATCGCAGGTAAAATTTCTGAGGAAGATTTTCAAGGAGTAATTCAAAATTCTTGTCCAAGTGCAGGTGCTTGCGGCGGGATGTACACTGCGAACACAATGGCTTCTGCCATCGAAGCTTTGGGAATGAGTTTGCCTTATTCATCCTCTTATCCAGCATTAAGCAAAGAGAAAAAAGAAGAATGTCAGTTTGCCGGTCATTATATTAAAATTCTTTTGGAAAAAGATATTAAACCATCCGATATAATGACTCCTAAAGCGTTCGAAAATGCTTTGAGGCTGATTATGATTTTAGGTGGAAGTACCAATGCGGTTCTCCATTTTATAGCGATTGCAAAATCTATTGGATACGATTTGACTTTGGATGATTTCCAGAAAATCAGTGATGAAACTCCATTTTTGGCAGACCTTAAACCAAGTGGGAAATATCTGATGGAAGACCTTCATAAAGTGGGTGGAGTTCCGGCGGTGATGAAATATCTATTGGATTTAGGCTTACTTCACGGCGATTGTTTAACAGTTACAGGAAAAACCATTGCAGAAAACTTGGAACACGTCACTTCAATTATCGACAGACAGCAAAATATCATTCACGATATCAAAAATCCAATCAAAGAAACGGGACACATCAGAATTATGTATGGAAACCTTGCTGAAAAAGGTTCTGTTGCGAAGATTACAGGAAAAGAAGGTGCTTATTTTAAAGGTACAGCGATTGTTTTTGACGGAGAAAAAGAATTCATCAAAGGAATCGAAGATAAAAAAATCAAAGAAGGAAACGTTGTAGTTATCAAAAACGAAGGACCAAAAGGCGCACCCGGAATGCCAGAAATGCTGAAACCAACTTCTGCTTTGATGGGTTCTGGTTTAGGTAAAAATGTAGCCTTAATCACAGACGGAAGATTTTCAGGCGGAACGCACGGTTTTGTGGTTGGTCATATAACACCTGAAGCCTTTGCTGGAGGATTGATAGGCTTGATAAAAGACGGTGACGTCATTGAATTGGATGCAGAGAAAAATACGATCAATGCTTTATTATCAAACGAAGAAATCACTAAAAGAAAATCCGAGTTCCAACAACCAGAATACAAAGTGAAGAGCGGTGTATTATACAAGTACGCTAAATCTGTAGCAGACGCATCACAAGGTTGTGTAACCGATATATAAATCAATAGGAATGGGCTTTAGCCCGTTTTTGTAAACAGAAATTATGGGCTTTAGCCAAAACTTAAAATATTTAGTATGAGTAATACCATTTCACAAATAGAAAAAGCAGAATCTGAACAGCAGAAAGCGATAGAAATCTCTGGTTCAAAAGCCGTTTTGGAAGCTTTGTTGCAGGAAAATGTTGATACGGTTTTCGGTTATCCAGGTGGTGCGATTATGCCGATTTATGACGCTTTGTACGATTATTCCGAAAAACTGAAACATATCTTGGTTCGTCACGAGCAAGGTGCTATTCACGCAGCGCAGGGATTTGCGAGAACTTCAGGAAAGACAGGCGTTGTGTTTGCAACAAGTGGTCCCGGGGCAACCAATTTAGTAACGGGTTTGGCAGATGCGATGATAGATAGCAACCCGATTGTCTGCATTACAGGTCAGGTTTTTGCCTCACTTTTGGGAACAGATGCTTTTCAGGAAACAGATGTTATCAACATTACAACGCCAGTTACAAAATGGAATTATCAAGTGACTGACGCTACAGAAATTCCGGAAGCAATCGCCAAAGCTTTTCATATTGCAAGTACAGGTCGTCCCGGCCCGGTTTTGATTGATATTACCAAAAATGCTCAGTTACAATTATTCGAATATTTAGGTTACAAAAAGTGCAATCATATCAGAAGTTATCGTCCTGAACCTGAAATCAGAAATGAATATATAGAGCAAGCAGCAGAGCTTATTAATCAGGCAAAAAAACCATTCGTTCTTTTTGGACAAGGTGTGATTTTAGGAAAAGCGGAACAAGAATTCAAAGCTTTTATTGAGAAAGTTAATCTTCCTGCAGCAGCAACGGTGATGGGATTGAGTGCATTGCCGACCAATCACAACTTACACGTCGGAATGTTAGGAATGCACGGAAATTATGCGCCAAATGTAATGACTAATGAATGTGATGTTCTGATTGCGGTCGGAATGCGTTTCGATGACAGAGTGACTGGTCGTTTGGACAAATATGCGAAACAAGCAAAAATTATTCATCTTGATATTGATCCAGCCGAAATCGATAAAAATGTGAAAACCACAGTTCCTGTTTGGGGAAATTGTAAAAAAACACTTCCAATGTTGACGGCGCTTCTTAAAGAAAATGACCATTCAGCGTGGTTGGAAAAATTCCGCGAGTTGGAAAAAGAAGAAATCAAAGAAGTTATTCAAGACGAACTTAATCCAAAAACTGATGTAATGACAATGGGAGAGGTTATCAAAGTTCTGAATGAACTGACAAATGGTGACGCCATCATCACAACAGATGTTGGCCAGCATCAAATGGTTGCTTGTCGTTACGCTAATTTCAATAATTCTAAATCCAGCGTAACATCAGGAGGTTTGGGAACGATGGGATTTGGTTTGCCTGCGGCAATTGGAGCTTGGTATGGCGCACCTGAAAAAACGGTTGTTGCGATCATTGGCGATGGTGGATTTCAAATGACTTTGCAGGAATTAGGAACAATTATGCAGTTCGGTGCGAAGGTTAAAATTCTGATTCTCAATAATGAATTCCTTGGAATGGTTAGACAATGGCAACAGCTTTTCCACGACAGACGTTATTCTTTTGTGAACATCACAAGTCCTGATTTTGTAGCCGTTGCGAAAGGTTATTACATCGACGGACAAAAAATATCCGAAAGAAAAGACCTCAAAACTGCTCTGGAAACAATGATAAATCATGATGGCGCTTATCTTTTGGAAGTAATGGTTGGAAAAGAAAATAACGTTTTTCCAATGGTAGCACAAGGGACTTCGGTTTCGGAAATCAGACTTAAATAATTTATAATTATTTATAAAACAATTCAAAGAAATTAGGAGATAGATTATCAGTCTAATAAACTTTGCTAAGTTTTACGCCTTTGCGAACTTTAAAACATTGAATTAAATAAAAAACTTTGCGGACTTTGCGTTTAAAAAATATCTGCAAACCATTTCCAACTCTTTGGAACTTTAATTTATCATAAAATGGAAAAACAAGAATTTACCATCACGTTATACACAGAAAATTCGGTTGGATTAATCGGCAGAATTTCAGGGATTTTTTCTAGAAGAAAAATCAACATCGAGAGTTTAAATACTTCTCCATCTGAGGTTGAAGGCATTCATAGATTCACGATTCTCATTAATGAAACCGAAGAAGTTGTCAGAAAACTTTGCCGCCAACTTGAAAAACAAATCGATATTCTGAAAGCTTATTTCAATACTGACGATGAGATTGTTTGGCAGGAACAGGCACTTTATAAAGTTCCCGCAAATGTGGTGACAGAAAAGGTTTATGTAGAAAGATTGCTTCGTCAGTATGGCGCTTCCACAGTTGTGATTCGTCAGGATTACATCGTTTTCGAAACTGCAGGACATCGTGAAGAAATTGATCGATTAACAGAAGAACTCAACAAATACGGACTCATCGAATTCGTTCGTGGAGCAAGAATCGCAATCATCAAAAACAGCGCAGGAATCCACGAAAAAGTAATTGAGTTCGAAAAAAGAGAACCTTCTCACGAGATTGTGGAAAACGAATACCTCGACAAAAGAGACGACGTTTTCACAATGTAATTATTAAAAAAATTAAAATTCATATTCAAAATAGTTTTGAGCTAATGTTCAAAGTTCAAACAAAATCAATTATCACTAATCATTTATCAATTATAATATAATGGCAAATTATTTCAATACCTTATCACTCAGAGACCAGTTGCATCAGTTAGGACAGGCGGAATTTATGGATAGTTCAGAGTTTTCTGATGGCGTTTCTGCGTTGAAAGGAAAGAAAATCGTAGTGGTTGGTTGCGGCGCTCAAGGTCTGAATCAAGGTTTTAATTTGAGAGATAGTGGACTGGATGTTTCTTATGCATTACGTCAGGAAGCAATCGACCAAAAGAGAGACTCTTGGAAAAATGCAACCGAAAATAATTTCAAAGTCGGAACTTACGAAGAACTCATTCCAACTGCGGATTTGGTCATCAATTTAACGCCGGACAAGCAACACACTTCAGTAATCAATGCAGTTCAACCTTTGATGAAACAAAGCGCAACTTTGTCTTATTCTCACGGGTTCAATATTGTGGAAGAAGGAATGCAGATTCGTAAAGATTTGACCGTAATTATGGTCGCTCCAAAATGTCCAGGTTCCGAAGTTCGTGCCGAATATCTACGTGGTTTTGGTGTTCCAACTTTGATTGCCGTTCATCCAGAAAATGACCCTCAAGGAAAAGGCTGGGCAGAAGCAAAAGCCTATTGCGTTGGAACTGGCGGTCACAAAGCTGGTGTTTTAAAATCCTCTTTTGTTGCCGAAGTGAAGTCCGATTTAATGGGAGAGCAAACTATTTTGTGCGGACTTTTACAAACGGGTTCTATTCTTTCATTCGATAAAATGGTGGAGAAAGGTATTGATGCAGGTTATGCTTCCAAATTGGTTCAATACGGCGTTGAGGTCATCACCGAGGCTTTGAAACACGGCGGTGTGAGCGGAATGTTGGATAGACTTTCCAATCCTGCAAAACTAAAAGCATTTGAACTTTCGGAAGAATTGAAAGACATTATGCGTCCACTTTTCCAAAAACATCAGGATGATATTATCTCGGGAGAATTCTCCAAAACAATGATGGAAGATTGGGCAAATGGCGATGCAAATCTTTTGAAATGGAGAGCAGAAACAGGAGAAACCGCTTTCGAAAAAACACCTGCAGGCGATGTAAAAATAGATGAGCAAGAATATTTTGACAATTATCTTTTGATGTCAGCGTTCATCAGAGCGGGTGTTGAGTTAGCTTTCGAAACAATGGTTGAAGCTGGAATCAAACCGGAATCCGCTTATTATGAATCTCTTCACGAAACCCCTTTGATTGCCAATACCATCGCCAGAAAAAAATTGTTCGAGATGAACCGTGTGATTTCCGACACGGCAGAATACGGCTGTTACCTTTTCGACCAAGCTTGCAAACCGTTGTTGGCAGATTTTATGAAATCCGTGGATACAGATTTGGTTGGAAAAGATTTTAACGAAGGTAAAGATGCTTCTGTAGACAACGCGCAATTGGTTCACGTGAACGATGTTTTGAGAAATCATCCGGTAGAAGTTGTCGGCAGAAAACTGCGCTCTGCAATGACTGCGATGAAATCTATCAAAACAGTTTAATAATGATTTTAGAAGTTGCAATTCTAAATGTGATCGCAGGAAAGGAAGGTTCTTTTGAGAAGGATTTTAAAATTGCAGAACAATACATTTCCACTATAAAAGGTTATATCAAGCATTCTTTGAAAAAGTGTTTGGAGGAAGAGAATAAGTATATTTTATTAGTTGAATGGGAAACTTTAGAAGCCCATACAATTGGTTTTAGAACTTCTGAACAGTATTTGGAATGGAAAAAATTGTTACATCATTATTATAAGCCTTTTCCTGTTGTGGAACATTATGTTAATATCTAGTAATTGATTTACAAAAATGATAAAGTCGATTATAGAAATCCAAAATTTAAGTTTTCAATACGGTAGTAATGCTGTATTGGAAAACTTAGATTGGGAAATATCTTCCGGAGAATGTTGGATGTTAGGCGGATTAAGTGGAAGCGGAAAAACAACTTTAGCCAAAATCATTTCGGGAGAAGTCAAGAATTTTGAAGGAAAAGTTGAGGTCAATTTTAATGAAAATTCAGAATTGCCAAAGAAAGTTCTGTACGTTTCCAATTGGTTTCAGTTCAGTAATCTGGAAGGCGACCGTAATTTTTATTATCAGCAACGTTATAATCAACAGGTAAAAAATGATACACTTACTGTTTTTGCAGAACTGAATCATTTCGGGAAAGAGGAAAATCTGGACTTCAGAATATTAGAATCCTATTTACAACCTTTTGGATTTGAAAATTTTAAAAATCAGCAATTAATAGAATTGTCGAGTGGCGAACACAAGAAATTACAATTACTGAAAGCACTTTGGATAAAACCTCAGGTTTTGATTATAGACCAACCTTACACAGGTTTGGATGTAAAATCGAGACAGTTTTTGAATCAGGCTTTTGATGATTTAATAAAGGAAAATGTCACATTGGTTTTAATTAATAATGATGACGAATATCCAGAAAGTGTTCAGTATTTTGTTGAAATAGAAAATGGGAAATTAGTTCATCGAAATTCTCCAAAAGAATTTTCCAAGGGCGAAGAAAGAATTCCGAAATCGCTTCCGTTTTTCTTACAAAATAATCAGGAAAATGAACAGGAGAGTCTCATCAAATTAGAAAATATCAATATTTCTTACGGCGAAAAACAAGTTTTGAAAAATATCGATTGGGAAGTCAATTCCGGTGAACAATGGCTGTTGCAAGGTCATAATGGCTCTGGAAAATCAACATTATTAAGTTTATTAAATGGCGACCATCCGCAAGCTTATGCCAATGAAATTCATCTTTTTGGACAAAAGCGGGGAAGTGGTGAAAGTATTTGGGATATCAAAGAAAAAATTGGGATGATTTCTCCCGAATTACATTGGTATTTTGATATGAATGCGAATGTCGGACAAACGATTGCTTCTGGTTTTTTTGATTCGATGAGTTTGTATCAGAAACTGAGTTTTGACCAGCAACAACAATTGGAACAGATTCTTTATTTCTTCGATTTGAAAGATGATAAAAACAAAAAGTTGAGCACACTTCCTTTAGGAAAACAACGTCTGGCTTTGCTCGCAAGAACATTGATTAAAAAACCAAAACTCCTGATTTTGGATGAGCCTTGTCAGGGAATGGATAATGAACAGACGCAATATTTCAATCAGGTAATTGATGATTTGGCCACTCAGGGACAATCGTTGATTTATGTTGGACATTTTGAATCTCAATTACCAAAAAAACTCAGTCACAAACTCGTTCTGGAAAACGGAACAACAAGAATTAAAGAAATGATTTGACCACAAATCGTAGATTCGACGAAGTCAAAAGGCACAAAAGTTTTTTTAAGCTTTAAAAAGATGTGTTTAAAGTTCACAAAAAGAATGTCGAAAATGATGAACATTTTGTGAGCTTCTTATTTTCAACTATTTAAACTTTAAGAAAATAATATCTTTTGTGACTTTTGTGGTTTAAAAAATAAAAATTATAAATGAAGATGAACGAAACGCTGATATTTCCAACCTTGGAAGCGGTTAAAGAAGCTCGAAAAAGTATAGAAAATGTCGTGAATTATACGCCTTTGCAATATAATTCCCGATTGTCAGAAAAATTTGGTGCCAATATTTTCCTCAAAAGAGAGGATTTACAACCTGTAAGGTCGTACAAATTGCGAGGGGCTTATAATAAAATTAAAACTCTTTTCAACGAAGGAAAAGTTTCGCAAGGAATTGTTTGTGCAAGTGCGGGAAATCACGCGCAAGGTGTAGCTTTTTCCTGTAAACAACTCCAAATCAAAGGAACGATTTTTATGCCTGTGACAACTCCAAAACAAAAATTGGAGCAAGTAGAAATGTTTGGTGGAAACTTTGCCGAAATCAAATTGGTCGGCGATACTTTTGATGCTTCAAAAAACGCAGCTTTGGAATTTGCAAAAACTTCGGGAGCAGCTTTTATTCATCCTTTTGATGATGTTCAGATTATTGAAGGACAGGCAACTCTGGCATTGGAAATTTTAGAACAACAAAAAGAAACTATTGATTTTGTTTTCGTTCCGATTGGCGGTGGTGGTTTGGCATCGGGAATTTCAACAGTTTTTAAAGAATTATCACAAGAAACTCAATTAATCGGTGTTGAGCCAAAAGGAGCGCCTTCTATGAGGACTTCCATAGATAATAATATTAATACAGAATTGCTTGAAGTTGACGGCTTTGTTGACGGTGCGGCAGTGAAAAGAGTAGGAGATTTGACTTTTGAGATTTGCAGAAAGTCACTTTCAGATTGTATTCCTGTGGATGAAGGGAAAATTTGTGAAACAATTCTTCAGTTATATAACAAGGATGCAATTGTTTTGGAACCAGCCGGAGCTTTGTCTATTTCATCTTTGGAACAATATCGAAATCAAATAAAAGGTAAAAACGTAGTTTGTATCGTAAGTGGAAGCAACAACGACATTACAAGAATGGAGGAGATCAAAGAAAGAGCTTTACTTTACAATGGTTTGAAACATTATTTTATGGTCAAATTTCCGCAGCGTCCTGGTTCTTTGAAAGATTTTGTTCTGAATGTTTTAGGAGAAAACGACGACATTACTCATTTCGAATATACCAAGAAAAACTCACGAGAAACGGCTTTGGCAATCGTCGGAATCGAGCTTTCTAATATCTCTGATTTCCATGGTTTGAAACAAAGAATGCAAAACCTCGGTTATTTTGAATCTTATTTGAATGATAACCCGGATGTTTTGAGTATGCTTGTTTGATTTTAACGAAGTTAAAATCTTCGCGCCTTAAAAGCATAGAGGTGATTTGGTAAAATCTTTTTGCCTTTGTGTTAAGATACTTCTAACTCCGACAATCGTCGGAGTTTTTCATTCTTACCGTACATCAATGCATAAGGATTTGTAATAGAAGATATTTGTAAACATAAAAACAAATCAATTATCATTTATAAATCATCAGTTATGAAAACAGTATATCACAGCGCAGAAAGCAGAGGTTACGCTAACCACGGTTGGCTGAAAAGTCATCATAGTTTTAGCTTTGCCAATTATCACAATTCGGAAAGAAATCATTTCGGAGTTTTGAGAGTTTTGAATGACGATTACGTAGAAGGCGGAATGGGATTCGGGAGACATCCACACCGCGATATGGAAATTATTTCAATTCCTTTGGAAGGTGATTTGCGTCACGGCGATAATATGGGCAATTCCGGAATTATCAAAAGAGGAGATATTCAAGTAATGTCAGCCGGAACCGGAATAATGCACAGCGAAGAAAATGCAACGCAACAACCTGTGAAATTCTTGCAAATCTGGATTATCCCAAACAAAACTGATGTAACTCCAAGATATGATCAAATAAACATCGAGGAAAAATCAGTTCAGAATGATTTTCAGCAAATTCTTTCGCCAGATGCAGATGATGCTGGCGTTTGGATTCATCAGGATGCTTGGTTTAACTTGGCAAAATTCGACAAAGGTTTTTCCAAAGAATATAAAATCAACAAATCTGGAAACGGTGTTTACGTTTTCGTGATCAAAGGAAAAGCAAAAGTTAGTGAACAAATTCTGGATGAAAGAGATGGTTTAGGGATTTGGGATACAAACAGTTTTACTTTAGAAGCTCAGGAAAGCTCAGAAATATTATTGATGGAAGTCCCAATGGAATTGCCAAGATAATCTAAACTTTCCAGAAGAAATAACTTGAATAGGAATTGGAAATTCACCGTTTATTGTTTTGTGTATTTTATAGATTTTCAAATATTTTAATAGATTTTTAAGAAAAATACCATTCTAACAGTATAACATTTGTCCTCAAAAAATCTTAAATTTGGCACTTTAAAAAGTTAAACTGAAAACATAATGAGATTACTTATTGTAGGAAATGGTGGGCGTGCTTCGGCTCTGGCGCTTAAGCTGAGTGAGGACAGCAGAATTACAAAAATGTTTTTTGCTCCCGGCAACGCCACTACCGAAAAACTAGGAGAAAATATCAACGAGACGGATATCATCGTACTTAGAGATTTTGCAATCAAGAACAAAGTAGATTTGACGATTGTTGGTCCAGAAAAACCTCTTGTAGAAGGAATCGTAGATGAGTTCAAAAAAGTTGACCTCAAGGTTTTTGGTCCTGCAAAAAAAGCGGCTTCATTAGAAGGAAGTAAAGCATTTTCTAAGAAGTTTATGAAAACTTACGGAATCAAAACAGCGGAGTCTGTAACCTTTGATTCTTACGCAGATGCTAAAGAATATCTTCAAAATAAAACATTCCCAATTGTTATCAAAGCAAGCGGTCTGGCTGGTGGAAAAGGTGTTGTGATTGCAGAAGATTTGGAAGAAGCAGAAGGAACGATTCACGATTTTATGATTAAAAGAATTTTCGGCGATGCTGGGATTCAGGTGATAATAGAAGAATTTTTACAAGGTTTCGAAGCTTCAATTATTGGAGTTTCCAACGGAGATAAGATTTTCCCTTTCGTTCCTGCAAAAGATTATAAAAAAGTAGGAAACGGTGACAAAGGTCCAAACACTGGCGGAATGGGTTCTGCGGCGCCAAGTCCGGAATTCAAAGACGAGCATTTCCAAGATTTCGTTAATAATATTATGAATCCAACAGTTCAAGGTCTTAAAACAGAAGGTCTTAGTTTCAAAGGGTTTATTTTCTTCGGATTAATGGTGACTGAAAAAGGCGCTTATCTGTTGGAATACAATATGAGATTAGGCGACCCAGAAACTCAGGTTCTTTTACCTCTTTTGGAGAACAATTTGGTAGATGTTATCGAGGATTGTCTTCAAGGAAAAGAATTGGAACTGAAATTCAAAAATCAAAAAGCAGTTTGTTTGGTGGTTTGTTCTGGCGGCTATCCTCAGAATCACGAGACTGGATACGAAATAACCGGCGCAGAAAAAGTAAAAAACAGCCAATTGCTATATGCCGGCGCAGATTACAGAGGAAACAGAATTGTATCTACAGGCGGACGAGTTCTGAACCTTGTAGCACTTGGAGACACCTTTGAAGAGGCACGTAAAAAAGTTTATGAAGACGCAGTTCCTGTAGATTTCGACTACGGATTTTACCGAGAAGATATTGCGAAATTCTAAAATATATAGAGATGTTGGGCGACCAATGTCTCTTTGTTTTTTAAGAAGCTTCATCCCGCTTTCCACTATATCTTTTTTGTCATTGCGAACGAAGTGAAGCAATCCGTAGAACCATTCAGCAATCGCAATAAAAAAAAAGGATGCCGTTACAATCGGGGCTATGGGTTACAACAACAATTGAATATTTATCAATTCATAGAAGATTTACAAATATTAAAAATTTTAAAATTACCATCAAAACACAAGTTTGTCATTCCGTAGGAATCTCAGCATAGTTTAGATTCCTACGGAATGACAAAAGTGAAAATAAAAAATATTACAACATTATATGCAAAACGGAATTATCATTTTAGACTTCGGTTCACAGTACAACCAATTAATTGGAAGAAGAATCCGTGAAATGGAAGTCTATTCGGAAATAGTACCATTCAACACACCATTATCAGAAATTCTTGAAAAAAAACCAAGAGGAATCATTCTTTCCGGAGGTCCAAGTTCTGTGAACGCAGAAAACGCACACCTTGTAGAAAAAGAATTGTATGAGCAAGGAATTCCGGTTTTAGGAATCTGCTACGGAATGCAATTAACTGCACATCTTTTAGGCGGAAAAGTGGCTAAAGGCGAAAAAGGAGAGTATGGAAAAGCACACCTCGAAATCGTTAAAGAAAATGAATTACTTAAAGGAGTTTATCAGAATTCTGTCGTTTGGATGAGTCATTTCGATGAGGTTGCAGAGTTGCCACAAGGTTTTGAACTCAATGCAAAATCCGGTGTTATCGCTTCGATTTCTAATCCTGAAAAAAAGATTTATGCAGTACAGTTTCATCCGGAAGTTTCGCATTCCGAAGAAGGTGGCAAAATGATTGAGAACTTCGTTTTCGGAATTTGTAAAGCAGATAAAAATTGGAAACTGACTAATTATATCGAGAAAACCGTTGCAGAAATCAAAGAAAAAGTGGGTGACCAAAAAGTGATTCTTGGTTTATCTGGCGGTGTAGATTCTTCTGTTGCTGCGGTTTTGATTCACAAAGCAATCGGTGACCAACTGAATTGTATCTTCGTTGATACAGGACTTTTGAGAAAAGACGAAGGTAAAAAAGTCATGGAAAATTACGGAAAGCACTTCGATATGAACATCAAAATGGTAGATGCTTCCGAAAGATTTCTTTCAAAATTAGCCGGAATCGGTGACCCTGAAGAAAAACGTAAAATCATTGGTAACGAGTTTGTTCACGTTTTCGATGAAGAATCAAAACAAATCGAAGGAGCGAAATTCTTGGCACAAGGCACAATCTATCCAGATGTCATCGAATCTCAATCTGTGAAAGGCCCTTCTGCAGTTATCAAATCCCATCACAATGTAGGCGGACTTCCTGAAGAAATGGAATTCCAATTGTTGGAACCATTGAGAGAATTGTTCAAAGATGAGGTGAGAAAAGTAGGAGAGGAATTGGGTATCCCGCACGAATTGGTGTACAGACATCCGTTCCCAGGTCCAGGTTTAGGCATCCGGGTTTTGGGCGAAGTGGATGCAGAGAAAGTTAGAATCCTGCAGGAAGCCGACGATATCTTCATCGAAGAATTATATAAAAACGATTTGTATGAGAAAGTATCTCAAGCATTCGTAGTTCTTCTCCCAGTAAAATCTGTAGGTGTGATGGGTGACGAAAGAACTTATGAATACACAGCAGTTGTACGTTCAGCCAATACGATTGATTTTATGACGGCCACTTGGAGCCGACTTCCGTATGAATTTTTGGACACCGTTTCCAGTAGGATTATTAATGAAGTGAGAGGAATCAATAGAGTGGCTTATGATATCAGTTCAAAACCGCCTGCAACGATTGAATGGGAGTAATTTATAATTGATAAATTATAATCTATAAATCATAAAACCTCCGGAATTTTCGGAGGTTTTTGGTTTTTATGGGTTGATTTTCTTCGTAAAAATATAATAATTAGGATCTACTTTCAACTCATCAGAAGACTTAAGTGTTGCTGTTTGCCACTCTTCCGTTGGCTTCAATTCCTGTCCATCAGCCAGTCTGATTGGAAGTTTCAGATTCGGAACTACATTTGTCCACTTGTAAGTTAGTTGATTTCCATTCTGTTTATATTCCAAAGTTGGGATTTTGATGGTCGTAAGATATTGGTCGAAAATTGATTTCAAATCAATGCCTGATTTTTCAGAAAAATAATTCTGAATTTGTGATGCGGTTACAGTCTGATGATAAAAATCCTTATTCAAACCTCTCAGAATCTGACGGAATTTCTCATCATTATTAATCACCTGACGAATCGTATGAATCATATTCGCACCTTTTGGATACATATCGCCGCTGCCTTCATTTCGGATTCCGTATGTTCCGATGATTGGTTTATCGTTTTGGATATTGCCTCTTAAACCTTGCAGATATTTGTTACCATCGGCTTTCCCAAAAACATAGTCCACAAACAAGGTTTCGGAATAAGTGGTGAAACTCTCGTGAATCCACATATCGGCTTGGTCTTTTGCTGTGATGTTGTTCGCAAACCATTCGTGTCCCGTTTCGTGGATGATGATGTAATCCCATTTCAGACCAATTCCTGTTCCGGAAAGGTCTCTTCCGAGATAGCCATTTTGATATTTGTTTCCGTAAGCAACATTGCTTTGGTGTTCCATCCCAAGATGTGGTGATTCTACCAATTTGTAAGAATCTTCGTAAAAAGGATATGGTCCAAACCAATGTTCAAAAGCTTTCATCATTGGTTTTACTTGCTCAAATTGCTTTTTAGCTTTGTCAAGATTATAATCCAAAACCCAATAGTCCAGATCCAATTTTCCTTTTTCGCCGTCAAAAGTATCTTTAAAATTCACATATTTCCCAATCGATGGGATGATGGAATAATCGTTGATCGGACTTTTTACTTCCCAAAGCCAAGACTTTTTATCACCCAGATTTTCTTCTTTGATTAATTTTCCGTTGCCTACACCCACCAGATCTTTTGGCGTGATGATTTTGAAAGTAATTCCGTTATCTGGCTCATCACTCCAAATATCTTTTACAGGAAGCCAAATGCTCGCGCCAATTCCTTCGTCAGCCGCAGTCATCCACGGATTTCCGTTTTTGTCTTGTGTAAACATCCAACCACCATCCCAAGGGGCGTGTTTTGCAATCACAGGATTTCCGGAATAATCAATAGCAATCGTATATTTTTCTCCTTTTTTTAATTTCTTTTTTGTAGTTAAGAAAATGAAATCTCCGTCAATTTTTTTCTCGGCAATTGGAAAACTTGCTGTGATTTTATCTGCTTTCATCGGACTTTGAAGGTCGATTTGAAAAACCGGATTCACAACATCTTTCTCAATCGTCAAACTGATTTTATTACTTCCCTTGATACTTTTTGCTTCAAAATTTGGCTCCAGAACAATATCATATTTCTTGACATCCCAAAAGTTCCTGAATTCTGTATTAGAACCCTTTAAAGTATCTATTTTTGTAGGTTTTGCTTCCTCAAAAAACTGAGCTTGTGAAACTCCCGATATTAATATGGCGAGAAGTAATAATTTATTCATTTTTAATTTTTCTTTATAATTAGTTCCACTTATGAAATGAAACGTTACAAAATTAAATAAAAGTATATCATAAAACCATTATTAGGAGCTTAATCCCGCTATCCATTATATCATTTTCTTTTTTAGTAAGAAAAAGAAAAAGGATGCCGTTTCTATCGGGGCTATGGATTTTGTTGGTGCATCAACGTTTGTACATTGATAAAAAATAAAGAATCCGTCTCACAACTGAGGCGGATTTTTTTTGGTTATTATTGA
>NZ_RJTU01000018.1 GCF_003730015.1 Epilithonimonas hominis
GGTGGTTTAAGGAGAGACTACATACACCCGAAACAAAACGAAGATTAATATAAAGGTAAAATTACCTGATAATAGATTTGTTGACGAACTATTGAATTTTTATAAAATGTACAGAATCTATGATACAGATTATATCTTTCCTATTTTGAAAAAAGATAAATCAGAATATACAGATGATGAATTGAATAACAGGAAAGATTCGGTAAGAAGGTATTTCAATAAACAGTTGAAAAAACTTCTTCAATTATGCGAGATAGAAAAAAACATTACTTTCTATACCGCCAGACATACTTTTGCAACAGCTGCTTTAAGAAACGGAGTTAATATCCATACAATAAAACAATCTCTTGGACATCAAAGTATTACGACTACAGAAAATTACCTTGAAGATTTCTCGGATAATGAAGTTGATAAACAACTTGAAAATATTTTTTAATGAAATTTTACGCAATCATAAAACTCCCAATTATTGGGAGTTTGTCGTATAGTTGTAATATCTACGACTTTATTTTATTGATAATATATTCCACGAACCAATTAGGCATATCCTCTTCATCTACATATAATGTCATAACTTTATTATCCACTTCTGCAATCATCTTCATATTGTTGGAATTATCAAAAAGATAAGCCCGGTCTGACAACTGAATGGCATCATAAGCATTATCTAAAGTAGGTGTGTATCTTGATTTCACTTTTGCTTTATCGACTTTGTGGCCACCTTTTGCAACCCTGTTTTCAACGCGGGAAACATTAATATCCGGATTGTCAATACATACAAAATAAAGATATATCCTATACCCTTTTTCCCTAGCCAATTTAAGTTCATTGAGCTTGGATGGATGGCTCATAACACTTTCGAAAGAAAAAGTTTCTTCCTTCTCTAACAGTTTTTTTCTGATGAAGGAAGATATTAACGATGCTTCATAGCTATGAGTATCTTTGGATTTGTCAACGATGATATTTTCTTTTAAAGAAATGTCAATAGAATGATTTGATTCTTCTGATTTCTTAAGAAGTGTCACAGAATCTTCTTCTTTTAGAAAATGATCAAAATCCTGCTGACTTACTTTTAAATTGAAAGAATCCAGGTCGAGAAACCCTGTTTTAAGAATTTCTTTTTCAATTTCATCGGAATTAATATAAACTCCAGAATTATAATTATGCTTTTTAAATTCTTCATACAAACTCGACTTTCCAGAACCATTGGGACCACAGAAAAGGCGAAGTTTCTTTTTTACAGACATAGCTTGCTTCCTTTTCTTAGCCCTGTTTTTTCAGAGGTAATTTTATCAACTTTTCCTGCTTCTACCCATTTATCTTTATGAACGGTATAAATAACGCCACTTTTCAAAATAGTATATGGAATATCTAAAACTCTTGATGCTCTTTGCGCATTAAGAGATGCTCTTCTTGCTGATCTTCTCAAACTTCTGTGGCCAGAAGCAGAAATCACTCTTTTTCTGATTTGTTTTCTCTCTCTATTAGTCATTGCAAGTATCTTTTACTATACGAATATACAAAATATCTGCGATATTGTTATTTTGAACAAGATCTCTCTTTCCTTTGTTTTATTATTTGGTTTTATTAAATCATAATGCCAACTGTTAAAGACAAAAACCTAATGAGTACATAAAAAATTAAGATAATGTTTGCTCTAGCAACCCTTTCCAAATAGTAAAACCTTTATTGTCATCAGAATAATCGTGAACAATTCTTGAAAAGTTTTGTGGATTGGTCTCCAAATAAGTTTGTCGCCCTTTTTCTCTGATGATGTTCAATTCTTTGTCAATTTGTTTTACGGTGTCAATCAAAACCGATTTACTTTTGTCGGTATGCCAAATATAGGTTGCTTCTTCGGTGTCTAATGTTTCTAAAATGACGTGATAGTTTTGTTCTCCTGCCAACAGAAAGACGAATGAAAACGGCTGTAAAACAAACCGCAGTTTCATTATATTTCGTTCGTGTTTTTCGGCTAAAAATTGAATGTGCTGTGAATGTTTGTATTGTTTCCCTTTCAATAAATCTTCTAAAATATTTTCGGTATCAGAATAAATATTTTGATTTTTTGCAAGCTCATTTGTGGAGAGGATATTTTGTTTTAATGTAGGAATTTGACTGATAAAACTTTTGTTCAAAAATTGAAATTTTACGCTTTCAACGATTTCTTTATTGATATTTTCAAGGTCTGATGATGTTGCTAATTGCGACAAAATCACTCCACTTTCTATTTCGGCATAAACATCAATCGTAACCATTTTTGATTTCAAAACCTTGATAAAATAAGGTTTCAACACTTCAAATTCTGGTCTGAATTCTTCGTTTTCGATTTCAAAATCAAATCGTTGGTTACTTTCTTTATCAATGTGTTCAAAACCAACATTGCCGTACCTGAAATCCAAATCTTCTATGGCTATTTTTATTTGCTTTTCTATAATGAAACTCTGTCTTTCTGGAATAATTTCGGTCGGTTCGTCAAACAGACTTGCTTGCCTTACAATCTGACGGTAATAAGTGTTGCGTTTTAAAAACAGTTTGTTCAGATAATCAATTTTGATATCCCGATAATCATAGATTGTCGGATTGATTTCCGAACGTTGCACACGTCCGATATACTGAATCAGCTTGCCTTTGAAAGAAAAAGGGTACACCAAAAACAAGGAACTGATATTCGACAAATCCGAACCCTCTCCAAAATATTGCCCTGTGGTAATCAATACCTGAAAATTGCCTTGTTGTAAAGTCTGCCATTTCGATTTTCTGTTGGCATCAGAATCATCTCCATTTAAAGTAACGACTTCGTAAGATTGTTTCAAGAAAAGGTAAAGTGTATCAATATGCTCTTTTCTTTCTGTGATAATAGCAATTCGTTTTCCTTGGGAAAGTTCGTTTTTGATGTCGTTCAGAATCAATTTGTTTCGTTCAGAATCGTGAACCAGTATTTTTGAAAGTGTTTCAAAGTTGTCCGTTTTGGAATTGAAAGGAATATCCAAATTAGTATTTCTGACAATGATTTGAGCGTGTTTGAAGTTCTCAATTTGGTTGCTACTAATTTCTGAAATAATTTCTCCAAGAAAAGCAAAAATCAGTTTGTCATCATTGTATTTTCTGAACGGAGTTGCTGTCAATCCGTAGAGATAAAATGTGTTTAATTTCTCAATCGTATTGCGAAAAGTTTCGGCAGGAATATGATGACATTCATCCACTAAAATAGTTCCGAATTGATTCTGGATTTGCTCTATTTGTTTCGGTAAACTTTGGATAGTCGCTATGGTAATTTGCTTGCCTATTTTTGTTTTTCCCTGACCTATAATGCCGATTTCGTGTTTCGGAATCCCGAGAAAAGCCTGAACCCTTTCCTGCCATTGTTCCAATAATTGTTTACGATGCACAACAATTAAGGCAGGTTGTTTTTTCTCTGCAATAATCTTTAAACCCATTATCGTTTTGCCCGAACCGGGCGGAGCAACGATAACTCCAAAATCCTTTTTTGAAATTGTTTCAATAACTTTTTGCTGATGCTTTCTCAACGTAGCATTGAACGAATAAGGAATTTCTTTTTTTGATTTTCGGTTATCCTGAAAATCAAAATCTAAGTTTTGTTCTTTACAAAATCGAAGGATTTTTCCGATAAATCCTCGTGGAATGATGATTTCATTTTCTGTTTCTTCAACGAGTTTAAAATATCGTTCTGTTCCGAAAGTATTTTTACCTGATTTTTGCTTGATGAAGAATTCCGAATTGGCAAAATTCAGTTCTTCTTTCAGAAAATTGATGAGTGGTGTTGTCAATCCATCTCGTTGAATACGAATGTTATGTTGAAGTGTAATGGATAGTTTGTCATTATGGTTTTTAGAAATTGGCTGATTTTGCGTTGTTGAAATTTCCTGAAATAATTTATCCAATTCTTCAATTGAAGTTCGTTTAATTTCATTCAAAAATTGCCATTGATTAGGATATGGTTCAAAAGTTTCAGGGTTGACAAAGCAACTGTTTCCATTCTCCATTGCAGGTTTGAAAAACGGTAAAGCAATCAAATTCCCTAAACCTTTTCCCGAAAGAAAATCCTGATTGGGAAATAGTCTGTCGAAACTTGAACTTTTGTCAAACATTGAAAAAGCTCCCGATTGTTCTAAAATAGAAATGAAAATTTTCCTGTTTCTGATTGCAGGATATGGCTTATCAAAAAATACCCAAACGTGTCCGCCATTTCCCGAACGGGACCTTTCCAAATAGGCAGGAATGTTTTTTTCTTTACAAGCATCTAAGAAATTTACGGCTTCTTCTTTCCAATTTTGTTTGTCAAAATCAGCCACTAAAAACCAAGAAGTATTATCTGGTAGTAATGGATAAACTCCAATTTGCTGAACGCCGTTTAAGTGTTTTTGGAGTTCATTATCGGTAAGTGGTAAATAATTTTTGTGTGGATAGTTTGCAAAAGTTCCACCATTCGATTTATGGATGCGATAGTGATATGGATCATAATGATAAGAAGGCATATAGCCCGATTTTCCTGATTTTTCCCAGCGAACAGCGAATACGTCTTCACGTCCTTGGAAGAGCGAGCGGAAGGTGTTTATATGTTCGTTAGAAATATCATTCATTAACGATTGTTTTACTCCTCTTTATCATCGTATTCATTCCAATAGAACATCGCCCCTTCTTCATCAACTGTTTTGTAATATTCTAAAAGCTGAATAAACAAATCATCGCCAATTCCGTGTATTGTGAGTGATAAAAGCGTGTCTAAACAATGTTCAATTTCTGTAGAATCTTTAGATTTACAATCAATAAGAGTCACAACTTCGTTTTTCAATGCAGGTAAATGCACTGACAAAGATTGGTTGAATGCTTCAATTATTTGCTTTAAGTCGTTCACTAATTGCTTATCCATTTCACACTTTTAAATTGGTTCGGTAATCAACTCTTCATTTAATTGAACATCATAATAATCTTCCAGGAAAGCATCAATTATATTCTGATTAGGTTCATTGATTAGAAAATCAATATCATCTTCAGTAAATTCCGGAATACCAAAATTTTTGATATAAGTTCCGTTCAAGGAATAATATGCTGATGAATAAGGTTTGCTTGTTGTTTTGATATAATACCAAAATAAACGTGATTCTAAAATCTTCTTTACCAACAGCATTTCCTCTTCTGAATGACCTATAATTGCTTGACCATTGTAGAACAGCAAATCATCATCATTACTGATTAGATAACTGGGAATTCTATCCGAAAACTTTGGAAAAAACAATTTATTGGCAACCTTTTCTAATGATTGTGTTCTTCCAAAAGCAAACCATTTTTCATATTTACCTTTACCTTTATCCCGCTTCGCCAAATCTTCTTTTTTCTTCTTCAGATATTTATAGGCGTAAGGATATTGCTCTTTCAATATCTCTTCCTCAAGAGCTTTAGGCTTAATTTCGCCGTCGTATGGAAACAAAACTTTCTCTTTTACCTCATCGAAATTTATATCTCTGCTCAGTTTATTGGAGTTCAAAATGTCCTTGCAAATTCCTTTTTCAATTGGGTGAACAATACCGTTTTGGAGATAATAAAAATTTTCGTCTTCTTCAACAGGCTTAAAAATGTAAATGTCATTTTTTAACGTAGCTATGCCGTGTCGTGTTTTATATTTTTCTCCAAAAGGCTTTCCTACTGCTTCAATACGTGAGATAATTTCATTATCATTTAAGTTCCAACCATTTTTTGCATCAAGATTTCTGTAATTGATTCTGCTGTATTGATTTCTATTTGTTGGTAATTCTTTGTGTTCTGATTTATAGTATTCAATATAGGTTCGCTTTGAATTTTCAAGAAAACAAATACAAGTATATGTGCTTTTCGATTTAAAAATTTGATTGGTACCAAAATCTACAATTCTTATTCCTGCATTACGTTCTTCAAAATAGTTTCTTAACGCCCTACCGTTTAAACTTTTGAAAAAAGTATTCATTGTGATAAAGCCAAGAATACCATTCTCTGCAAGGTTTTCGTACCCAATTTGAAAAAAAGGAATATACAAATCCGGATTTCCGGTAGTGCAAACTTCCCAAAGTTTCACATTTTCTTTAGCGTTATCATCAAGATTTCGAGCTGAAACATAAGGCGGGTTTCCGACTACGATTTGAAAGCCATCAAAGTCTGAATAATGCTCTTGCCAATTAAAAAGCAAAGCATCTCCCTGATGTATATTAAAGTGAAAAACTTCTACATCTTCTCCTTCAGATAAAGCCAACAATGACAATAATAATTTACTACGTGTTACTGAATATTCCTGAATGTCTAAGCCAAAAATTTGATTTTGAAAAATTTCTTGATAAGTATTTCCAGTTATTCTTCTTAGTTCTTTAGCTGAATTATATAAAAATCCGGAACAACCGCAGGCAATATCCGCAATTGTAACTTCACTAAGATTATTTCTTTGGTTGCGAAATGTTTGTGCTACGATATATTCTCTAATTTCTGAAGGTGTATATATCGCTCCATTTACAATCCTGTCTGAAGGGGAAATTACGAACTCGAAGAGTTCGATTAGTTTTTCGATATTAAAATCTTCTATTTCACTTTGTACAATTTCAATGAACTGTAATAACTTTTCTCTTTTTGTCGATTTTCTCTTTGAGATAGAATAGTTTCTTAGAAGCTGATTGTTTATTAAATTTAATCCATTAATTTCAATGAAAGCAGACACAATTAGTTTATCCACTTCTTTTGGAGGTAGAGCAGATGATTCGAGGAATTTAAAAACCTTTGGGTTCATCTGAATAATCTATTGTTCCTTACTTAAAAAATTTCTGTATTTATGAAATTCAATATTTAGATTAATGTATTCATCTTTAACTTCATTTGAAACGTTCACATTTTTTTCGATGACATCCCCGAGTAGGTCAATTTTTTCAATCAATTTATCCAACGCCCAAATTATCTGATATCGCTTTAAGAACAATTTCAAACTTTTGTGCATATAGACTGCAGTAGCCGACCCTTTCATAGCAAAAATATTTCCATCATTGTCCCTATCAAAATGTTCATTAAAGTTTACATCGCAAGGATCTAAATACTCATTTTCATCATCTGATTTTAGTACATTCACATAAGAACAGCAATAAACCAAATTAGAATAGGATGTTTCAAGTTCGGGAAATTTACTTTTCGGCTTAAAGTGGTCAATATGAAAAGTCTTCGGACCTCCAAACCAAAAATCACTACAATCGGTATAACCACATTTTTTCCTAAAATCCGTTCTAAGATACGGCTTGAAACTACGGTAGTTTGCAAATGTCTTTTTACAAGTCCTTTGTGGGGTGTCGGTTCTAAAATCAATTGCCATTATCTTACTTGTTTAGCTTATTAATCATATTATCTACCCTGCTTAATAATTCACCTAATCTGTCAGTATTTGAAGACAATTTATACTCGTTTGGTATCGAAGAACTCTTGTCAACTGATTTTTCAATGAAACCATCCAATTCTATGATTCTTTGCTCTTCATCATAATTTGCTTTCCCTGCTTTTTTCTTTTCCAATAATTGAATCAACTCTTCTTCCGCATTTTTTAATTTTGATTGATAATGATTTATTGAAGCAATTACCCTGTCTAAAAATGTGGCTTTTGCCTTTGTCGTTTCTTCTTTATTTGACTTGTGTAAAATATTTTTTACATATATTTTATTCACATCATCAGTTTGATTAATTGCAACATCATCGAAGGCAGTTAACACTATAAATGGGAAATCTGCTCTAATGGAAAGAAACGCTTCAAGTAGTTCTGTTCCATTATACGGAACGTTATAATCTATATCAATTCTTTTTTCATTCAAATTGAAATCTGTGATGATTGCATCTGGTGATGTTTCAATGATTTTTTCAATCATCGAATCTAAATCTGCCAAAGGCAGCTGTGTTAGCGGAGCAATTTCTCCTGCCCTTGGTGATTTTTCTACGTAATCTAGAAAATCATCGAAGCTGTCTTTTTCCTCATCAATAAAGAGTATTTTATACTTGTCCATCTTTTTGTCTTTTATATTTCATAGGAAAGGAAACTCTTAAACCAAACCCATTTTCTGGGAACAATAGTTTTAGATTTCCATCGTTTTCTTTCACAATTGACTGAACTAGCCACATTCCCAATCCAGTACCTTCTTCTTCAGCAGTATGCGGATTTCTTCGGGTAGTAAATAACGGTTCAAAAATAATTTCTGGTTTTTCAATATCCTTGGATAATCCTGTGCCATTGTCAGAATAATCAAAAATTACTTCCCTGCCGTTAGAATGAACTTTTACTTGGATTTGTCTTTGCCTATTTTCTCTCATCAAATTGAACGCTTCAATAGAATTGACCAATAAATTATTAAAAATACTATCAAGGTCAATCTCAAAAACTCTTAATTCAATATCTTCTATTTCTGTAACTTCTAAAAGAATACCTCTTTCGTCTAAAACAGTTATCCAATCATCTTTGAACTCATTAAAATAATTTTTCAGGAAAACCTGTGGTCTCTTTCGTTTATCCTTTCGAGTAGCCCCTAATGAAAAATTTAACCAATTTTGAAGTTTTATATCCTGCGTTCTTATTCGTTCTATTTGAGAAAAAGGATTCTTTCTTCTTTCAGATTGTTCATAATCTTCTTCTTTAATTTTTTCAGAAATAAGCTCCTTTAATTTATCCGTTCTTGAACTCAATACATCATTCAATTTGCTTAAATCGTGGCTAAAAGAAGCCAAGACAATACCACTACTTGCTAATCCTCTTAATACTTTTTGCTCATCTTTAAGTTTTTCGATTTGTTCTTCTTTACGTTCTATCTCAATTGCTAAAATCTCCTTTTCTCTATCACTTGCTTGTTGTTCTTCGGATGTATTATCATTGGTAGCAGCATTATTAGGATTATCTTCCCTTTGCCTTCTTTTCTCACGAGAATCTGCAACAATTTTTTTAGCCAAATCTTCAGCTTTTTTTCTATCCCTTTCTGCTCCAAATCTTTCATCATCATACGCATCCATTTCTCTTGCAATAAATGCCCTGTCGTCTTCAAAAACATTAATTATCCCTGCTAAAAGTTGCTTAAACACATCAAAAGTTTTGTTATTCTGCAAACCTTCTCTGCTTGATTTATCTTCAAAATTTACGTTGGTTAACCTTGAAATTTTTACAGCTCCAGCCACATTTTCCGGCTCAACTCTATATCCGCCTTCCGGTTTTGCTACACCCGCAGGACTTGCCGCTTTTCTATTACCTAAACTTAACCAATCAAACGCTGCATCTTTTGCCTCTCCGTATGGTCTTACCCTGAAGTTATCTCTGAATAGTTTAATTCCTCCAAATTTATTCAACCAATCTTTACGATTATTTGACATAAATCCTTTGTAAAAGAAACGGCTTGCGTCATCGCTTGAATAGCTTCTTTTTAGGAAGTAAAATGTAAATTCAAAAACTCCAATATTGTCAAACGTATTATCCTCGTCACGTTCTTTAAACCCCATCAATATTTGAGAAAATGATGTTTCCTTTTTCCAAAATCCTTGGAGGAAATCTTCTTTTCTATAAGGCTCATTCTTCATCGCTTCTCTCTGAAAAAATCCATTTGGAATTAACTCAACATCATACTCTTCACGATAAACTGTAATTGAAATATTTTGATTTTCATCAGCCTTTGCAACTAATTTATAATCATAATCATCACAGACAGAACCTAAGACTTCTCCATATTTATTTTGCTCCAGAGAACTAAAAAGATATATTTCAAACTCCCCAACTTCTTTTGGCGGCACAAGTACTTCTAAATCGGTGAAAACTTGGTCGACATAAAAATTTTCCCAATTATCTCTTAGATTTGATATTTTTAAAATCGTCCCAAATTGAGCACTTTCTTCAAAATTAATTTTTGATAAATCCAAGGATGGTATTTGTGCTTCAATTTCTTCAATTATTGAATTTGCATTTATGCCAATCAACTCTGCATCAACTTTGTCTATTGTTTTAAACTCTCCTTCAAAATCTTCCCAATTAACAATCCATCTATAGCCCGAGTAATCAGTTGCAGCACCATTCTCATCTACATCGTTTTCGTGTACTTCTGGATTAAATATTGTTGTCATCTCACAAATACCACCTAATTTATCAAGGGCAAATCGACCAATTCCTTTAGCACCTGCTTTTACCCTACCAGACTTAGTAAAAACATCATTTGCCTTGTTGTCCGTTCCTATAGTCATCCAATAATCACGAATGATTTTTTGGGTCATACCTTCTCCAGTATCAATAATGTATAATGAACAAAACTTAGCTATTGTGTTTTTGAGCTGTTTCTTTTTTTCTTCATCAACATCTTTTTTAATTACATAAGTATTGTCGGTTTCAATATCCCTTTCGTATAATTCAAATATTTCGACTTCTGGTATTCCTAAAGACTTTAATTCGCTTACATATTCTTCAGTTATTTCATTTAAAACCGTTGAAAATTTATTATCAAAATATACAATGCTAATTTTACTGTCAGCGTCATAACCATTTTTGACCAATTCAATAATTGCTCCTTTGGAAGAAGCTATATTTTCCCTTCCAATAAGCCTAGCAGTTCTTGCCGAAACCTTAAAAGGAATTTTAGTGCTATTATTGTAATTAGTCATTGAACAATGTGGTTAATTTAACATCCAATTTTTCTGCAATTTTTACAAAAGTCTTTAGCGGCGGTTGTACTTCATTTGTACACCATCTTGAAACAGTAGCTTCATTTTTACCTAACTGCTCAGATAGCCATTTACTACTCAAATTCTTTTCTGCAAGTACTACTTTCAACCTATTAATTGCTTTTTTACTCATATAAATTGCATATTTTGTAAAGATATTGATTTTTTCAATCTAAAAGACCCTGTCGGAAATTTATTTTAGCCTTTATTGTGACTAACCCCTGCTTTGCAGTAAACCTCGAATTTTTTCTCTTGTCGAAATCAAGATTTATTTATTGAAATTATACCCAATTTAAAAAAGTAGGAAATCCTTATTTCCTGAAAAAAATGTTATTTCAAAGAAATACTTGTGAAAAAAAAGCACCAACTTGTTTTTTTGCATCAAATATCGGCTAACTATATTGCTGTTTTCTTTGTCAAATTCAAATTATTCCACTATTTTTAACATTAACTCTTTCTATTTTATTCTCAAATTTTAGTCAAATCGCATTGAACATTTTGTCCCAAATACATACCAAATTTGGTACAAAATTGTCAACAATTATTAGTGATAAAATCTTACTTTTGATATTCCAATTTAGGAGAAAACCTTTCTCGTTTGCTAATCAAATCCAATCACCAAAATTCTGGTGAAAAACAATTAACAAATGAAAAAAGTATACCCCACCCGCACCAAAACCGCCCGCATCACACTCCGTCTTTCGCAGGAACTCAAAAACCAATGGCAATCGCACTGTAATAAATCCAATATTTATTTATCCGATTTCATCATCAATACGGTTGAAGGGAAAATGCTTGAAAATGACAGAAAAGAGATTATGGCTTTCATCGAAAAGCAAGGGAATATTTTCGCTAAGATTGAGAATAATATCAATCAGATTGCCCGTTTCATCAATACAGAGAAATACCTATCCAAAGAACTTCTCAATGATTACAACCAAAAACTTTCAGAACTTAATAGTCTGAAAACCGAGCAAAACCGAATCATCAAAAAAATCTACACCGAACTTGCCAAATGATTGTCAAAATACTCAACAAATCGTCAAAGGAATTCAACGGAGTTTCTTATAACGACAAGAAGATTGATAACGGAAAAGGCGAGCTTCTGTCGATGAAAAACTTTCCTCCTTACATCAATTCTTCTTCCGGAACACAGGATGTCAAGAATTATTTCAAAGCCCTGTCAAACAATAACAAACGGATTCAGAATCCGCAATTTCACTGTACGATTTCCGCTCAGGGAAGGACATATTCAAAAGATCAATTGTCCGACATTGCCGACAAGTTTATGGATAAAATGGGTTATGGAAAACAGCCTTTTATAGTGGTTTTTCATAATGATACTGCAAACAATCACGTTCACATTGTCAGTTCAAGGGTGAATAAAGAAACCGGAAAACGCATCGACCGTGATTTTGAGAAATACCAGAGTCAAACCGCTTTACAGGAAACCTTGAAAGAACTTTACGGAACCGATGTTCACCAAAAACTGGATAAGCTTTTAGATTACAATTACAGCAATCTCAGCCAGCTTCAGAAGCTGTTGGAAAACAGCGGCTACGGTTGCTATGAAAAGGAGAACCGGCTGAAAATTACCCAAAACGGAGTCTTTCTGAAAGATATTGACATCGGTACAATTAATTTTTCTGAAAAAATATTTGACGATAACAGAAAAAAACAGATATTTGCACTGTTCAAAAAATACAAAGAGGTTTATTCCAATCAGGCTTTCAAAGTCTCGGACGAAAAACAAAAATACACCTCCTACCAATCGGAACTCCAATTCCAGATCAAGAAGAAATTCGGAATTGACGTTGTTTTCTCACTAAAGGATGATAAAATACCAATCGGCTACACCATCATCGACCATCATACCAATACGATTTACAAAGGCAGTGAAGTAATGAAAATGGAAGACCTCTTCAAGCTCACTTCCGAAGCGATAGATAAAAAGCTCTTTGACATTCTGACCAATTCTAATGTAACAACCGAAACAAAGGAAGCATTTAAAAAGCATTTGGAAGACGAGTACAAATGCAATGTCCACGATTGTATGATTTTTTTGAAGCCCACTTCAAAAACGTCTTACAAAATCTGGCAAGAGTCAAGAGATGTAACAAAGGATTACATCCGGAATTTTGGAAATGCAGAACATTCGGGCGATAAGATAGCCATTATCAGCTTTGCCAATGCATTGTATGTTATCAATAAAAACGAAAATGTCATTTTCAATTTAAAAGAATTGGTCGGAGATTATTATCTCAATCTTTATCTGTCCCAAAACCTTCATCCCCAAAATTCCGGAAAACATCCTGTTGTAAGCGGTGTGCAGGTTCCCGTTTCGTCAAGTCCGGAAGCATTACTCAAATTATCTTCCGTTTTTGATATTCCGGGAACAGCATCACCGACAAACGAAGAACACGAAAATAACCGCAGGAAAAAGAAAAAAAAGAGATGATTATCACTTTTGCCAATCAAAAAGGCGGTGTTGGAAAAACCACGCTTGCCATTGCGTTTGCCAATTATCTTTCCCTGTTTACCGATAAAAAGGTCAATGTCATCGATTTTGATTTTCAGCGTTCCTTTTACAGACAATGGTCGGAAGACAAAGAGCTTCCCGGAGATTATCTCTATGAAGTCGAGAAAATTTCGGAGGAAAATATCCATCTTACCCAAAATGAAAAAATCCTCAGCCAGCTCAAAGCCGGCGAAGAAATATTTTTATTCGACACCGCAGGCAATATCCAGAACAATTACACACAGGTTTTGCAATACAGCGATGTGGTGGTGATTCCTTTTGAATATTCCAACGTGACGATGATGTCCACCGTTCTGTTTCTCAACTTGTTGCAATTAATCAAAGTGAATGCGCAGTTATTCTTTATTAAAAGCAATATGAGAAAGGACGACCATTACGAACTGAAATCTGTAATGGATGACGAATTCGGAAAACTCGGAACGGTTATCGGTAAGCCGGTATTTACACGGAAATGCCTGCTCCAAATCAATACCAAATTATTGACATACGAGCAGAAAATGGCGGTGAAAGAAACTTTTGATGAACTCATCTACCACTTATGGGAATCTTAGACCAATATGTCACGGATGAGGACAAAGAAGAACTTTCCAAAAATCTGAAACTGCCTGCCAATCAACCAAACCCCGGTGTAAATACAAAAAAGAATCAAGCAAAATCCAACATTTCGGAATCAGAAAATAAGAAAACCTTAAAAAAGATACAGCGTTCCGAAGCCGGACATTCTGAAACGGATGACGAATTACAATCTGTCATCAATGATTTTGTCGCTACTTACAAGCAAAGCGACAAGGCCGGAAGAATGATTCGGATTCAGAATGCGCATTACAGGAAATTGGTCAGTCTGCGTGCAGACGGAATTTCCGTGAGTGAATTTATCAGCTTTGCCGTTCATTATTTTCTGAGCTCGAAAGATATTGATTCGATTATCAAACAATTAAAACCATAAATCAATGGGGAAAGTCATACTGATTACCGGCATATTGTACATTTTGTACTATGCCGGAAACCTTGTTTACGACTTGTTTATAAAAAAACCGATTGTGGTCACCAATCAAAACGAGGGCGAGCTTATCAGTCTCGGTTCGATTATGGAAATCGAACCTGAACCGGTAAAAAACATCCGTGAAGAGGAAGTCGAAGACCTTAATACGCCCAATTCTTATCAGCTCGATGATGAAGAATTATTATTTTCCGACAATGATCAAAACAGTCACAAAGAACGCTTTGAAGAAGAGAACGAAATAGAACAATTTTCCCTCACTGAAACACAAGAAGCAGGCACCGAAAATTTGAATTCTCAAACAGAGGAAAAGAAAGCTTTGGAAGAAAAAGAAGAACAGCAATCGTTTCTTTCCAGGCTTGGTGTAGCAATTGGCATTGGCGAAAAGGAAATAACTTCGAAATCAAAAGAAATCATTCCGATAAAAATTTCGGATGAAGCCTTTCGTAATTTCTTTGAGAAAGCAAGTAATCACATTGTGATTGCTAATGACAATGGTCAGAATTTTTATAAGTCAAGTTTAGTTTATTAACAGTTAGTTAAGTTAAATAAGAAGCACTAAGAGTGCTGTTTCGGTTCCTGAATATTCTGCAGAATGTTCAGGAATTTTTTTGTGCAAAGTCCGGACGAGCACAATCGTAAAAACACAATTCAAATATCATTTAATCAAAAATTTAAAACATTCTAAATGAAAAAGAATATCATAAAAACATTTAAAAAATCAACGATTATTAAGGGAACATTTGCAGTTGCCTTACTGTTGGCATCCAATATTGCTTTTGCCCAATCAGGAGGAGCCGGAGCCATTACTTCCGCCACTTCCGATATTGAAGAATATGTAGAGCCAGTTTCCAATCTCGTGCAGATGATTGGAGCTGTGGTCGGGATTGTCGGAGGTGTCCGAATTTATAACAAATGGAACAACGGCGACCAAGATGTCAACAAAGAACTGATTGGCTGGGGCGGAGCGTGTATCTTCCTTTTGCTCGTTCCAACGGTAATCCAGGCGTTCTTCGGAATCTAAGATTATGGAAGAGCGAACCTATTTCTTATACAAGGGGCTGAAAAAGCCTCTTGTTTTCAAAGGATTGAAAGGAAAATACATCTACTACGCAGGTGGAAGTTTTGTTGGAACGATGATTTTGGGTGTGATTCTCAGTAAGATCATTGGGTTTTTCATCGGCATTGCTCTGGCTTTCGGGATTGGTGGCGGGCTGATGTGGAACGTCTTCCGACTTCAGAAGACCAAAGGCTTATACAACAAAACCATCAACCGCAATGAAGTTCACATTCTCCCAATCCGAATCAAATTAAAACAACATTTCCAAAAAGCGGAAACTTAAAAAAAATATCAAATGAAAAAGAAAGTTTTCAGTCTTCCTTACATCGGATATGACTACGGTTCCGAATTAGGTGCGCTTTATGATGTACTCATCGGTGAATACGGAAATCCCATCGTTGCCATCAAAATCAAAAATCTGGTCACACAATATTCCGCAGACCGTGAGCTGTATCTCAAATACCATTCGGTTCTACTGAATATCATCAGCATTATTGGAGAAGGGCATATTGTTCAGAAGTTGGACATTTTCGATAAGAAAATATATCAGGCTGAACCGCACGAAGAGTATCTTCAGCAGACCTATTCAGACCATTTTGAAGGCAGATTGTACAAAACCATCGATACTTTATTGGTCTTTACACACAGAATCGACCAAAGCAAGAAGAAAAATCAGTACAAATATTCCGACAAGAAGTATAAAGAACTTCGGGACAAATCAGAGAAAGTATTTATGCTCCTAGAAGAGAACGGTTTTGAGCCAACTTATTTTCTTGAAAAGGATTTTGAATATTACATTTCCTCCACGCTTTCAATGAATTTCGGAAAATCGACCAAAGCAATGGACAATCTCCGTTCGATGGATAACCATCTGAAAATAGGCAGCTCTTTTGTAAAAGCCATTTCCCTTGTGGATGTTGAAAACATTGAGCTTCCCAATGATATTTCAGCTTATACGACTTTGGGAGGAAACGGAGCCACCAAAAATACCGCAGTGGATAATTTTGCTTTTTTGAATGATCTGGAATTGTACGAAACGGTTATCTACAACCAAATCATCGTGATTCCCGAACAGACAGAACGGGTAAAATTCCTTGCCAACAAACGCAATAAACACGAAGGTTTTCAGAATGAACCACTCAATAAAATCTGTGCGGAAGAAATCACGCTTTTGCTGGATAATATTGCCAAAGACGGACAATTGATTGTTGATGCCCATTATTCATTGATTGCTTGTTGCAAAACACAGGAAGAAATGGAAAAAACGCAGTCAATGGTTGAAAACCAATTGTTCCAAAAAGGGATTATTACCAGTAAAAACACCTACAATCAATTGGAATTATTCAGGACTTCGCTCATCGGAAATGCCAATGAACTGAAGGAATACGACCTGTTTACCACGACGAGTGAAGCCTCGTTGTGTTTTTTTTTTAAAGAAAGCTATCCCATAGATGAACACTCCAATTTTTATCTGCGCTTTACCGACAGACAAGGTGTTCCATTGAAAGTGGATACATCGGATTTGCCGATGACCACCAATCGGATCAATAACCGGAATAAGTTCGTACTCGGACCTTCGGGAAGTGGTAAATCTTTTTTGATGAACAATATCGTTGAGCAATATCTGACCTATAATTACGATGTGGTGATTGTCGATACTGGAGACAGCTACAGCGGAACAGCTAAATATAAAAACGGAAAATACATCCAGTATACCGAAGAAAAGCCCATTACAATGAATCCATTTGTGATGGATAAGGAAGAGTTCAATATCGAAAAAATCGAATTTCTCGGAAATCTGATCTTTCTGATTTGGCAAGGCACAGATTCATCGATGAGTACAACACAGAAATCCATTTTGGATAACTTGCTATTGGCATATTATCATCAGTTTTTCAATGGCGGAACCGATTGGTATGAACGTAAATCTTCAACCGAACTGATTCTGTATCTGAAGAAATACAATATCTATGAAGAGGAAATATATGCTGACTTTGAAAATGGTTTTCGGGAAAATGAAAATTATTATCACATTCTCGGCATTCCGATGACCGCAGAAAAAGAGGACATCAAAAAAGCCTTCCGAAGATTAGCCATTCAGTACCATCCTGATAAAAACCTGAACAATAAAGATTATGATGAATACCTTTTCGATAGAATCCATCAGGCTTATGAAACGCTTGGAGATGAAAACAAAAGAAAGGCTTACGACGAAACACAATTGGTATTATCCAATAAGAAAATCCTCAAAAAACCGGAAATCAATTCGCAAGAATGGAGCGATTCATTCCGAAAAGCATTGATTAAAAAAGTGGTCGAATTGGAAGAAAAGCTATTTGTAAAAGAATTGTCTTTCAACACCTTTTATGAATATTCAGAACAATTTCTTCCAATCTATTTGTCTAATAAAAAGTTCAGGATTGCTGAAAGCGAGTTCAACCTCAGAACTTTTCTCTATGTTTTGGCAGACTTTTACAAAGGTGGACGATACGGAACCACGCTCAACGAAAGTGCTGACAACAGTTTATTTGATGAAACTTTAATCGTATTTGAAATTGATAATGTAAAAGATAATCCGAAACTTTTTCCGATTGTCACGCTCATCATTATGGACACCTTCATCCAAAAAATGAGACTGCGGAAAGACCGCAGAAAAGCTCTCATAATAGAGGAAGCTTGGAAGGCAATTGCATCAAAATTAATGGGTGGCTACATCCTTTATCTCTACAAAACGGTTCGAAAATTCTGGGGTGAAGCAGTGGTGGTAACACAGGAATTAGATGACATCATCGGAAATGCGATTGTAAAAGATTCTATCATCAACAATTCCGATACGTTTATCCTGCTTGACCAAACCAAGTTCATTGATAATTTTGATAAGATTGCCAAGCTTCTTTCTCTGAACGAAGTGGAACAAAGCAAGATTTTTACCATCAATAATCTGAACAACAAGTCTGGCAGAAGCCGTTTCAAAGAGTTTTATCTCAAGCGTGGAAGCAAAGGCGAAGTCTATGGGAACGAGGTTTCCCTGCATCAATATTTGACCTACACTACTGAAAAACCTGAGAAATCTGCGATTGAATATTATGTTCAAACCTTCGGAAATTATCAGCAGGCGCTTGAACAATTTGTGGGAGACATTAGCAAACTAAGTGACGGACTTCCCAATTTAGTAGCATTGGTTAATCTTTACCAGCAACCGATTGATGAAAATTTGATTGCATTTTACCATTCTTTCAAAAAGCAGAACAAAGGCAAAGACTTCTTCAAAGTCCTAAAAAGGGAATTGTTCAATCACGATATGAATCTACAGGAATTTATCAAAACAAAATCTCAAACCTATGAAAAAATTTAGCACATTTATTTTGGTATGGATGCTATGCTTCATCAAAGCACAAACACCATACATTGACGTTTTAACTGCTCCTGCAATGGCTTTGTATGCCACACAGATTAAAAACGAGCAGGAAAAAACCGTGGACGAAATGAACAAGCTTCAACAGGCACAGGCATTTGTTTCAACACAGATGGTTTTAGCGAACGATATTCAGAACAAGGTGTACAAAGGACTGAAAGAAGTGAACGGAACATTGAAAAATGGAATTCAGGTTCAGAATATTTACAACAATCTCAACAAGATCATTACGAACGTAAACGGCATCTACACCGAAGTTCAAGATGCTCCAGAATACAGTGTTTTTACCTATAAATCCGTCCAGCTTGTCACCAACAAAGCCACGGATATTTATGCTGATGTTGCAGATTTACTCACTAGCGGAGACTTGAACCTCGCTACATCTGGAGACCGCAAACGTTTGTTATTCAATATTGAAAACAACACCCGTCTAATGAATGTCTATTTGATCAATGTTCGATGGGCAATTAAAAGAGCCAAGAAAAAGGGATTTTGGAAGTCCATCAATCCGTTTCAAACTTATGTCAATACCGACAAAGCTATTTTCGAGCAGATTTTGAATAACGCAGGAACTTTAGGATTATGAGAAATTTTTATATCAAAATGTTATGTATTTCGATAATCATTTTCTCTATCTCATTAAAAGCACAAGGCAACTACATCTGCTATTATCTCATCAATTCCGAAATCCAAAAGACGATGGAGGAAAACGAAAAACAGAAAGAAATGAGAAACAAGCAACTAACTAATCTGGGACTCGAATCTGCCAACAAGGAACAATGGACAAAATACAAAGAAGTCAACGAAAAAATCCGAAGTCGGCTCAACAATCTGTCTTTTGCAATTCAGGCAATTCCGACTTCGGTCAACATCGTGAGGGAGATTGACAAAATCTACGAAATCCAATCCAAAATTTACAATGAATTGTCTGATGCTCCAATCTGGATTCCGCTCGCTTTGGGAGGACAGTACGAGTTCATTGACCAGCTTCAGATGGACATCCGATTAATGGCAGGCATTGTACTTTCTTACGGAACCATCAACGGAATGGAAAAAGCCGAAAGGAAAATCCTTTTGGATTATGCTCAAAATGAAATCAAAACTTTGAGACAGCAATCTTATGCAACCTTACAGAAAATCCTTAACGTCAAAAGGAAAATGAAATTGAGAAATAATCTTTTCCAAAATTGGATTAACCGTGATAAAAAAATCATTCAGGATATCATTAACAAAGCAAATCTTTACTAAAATGAAAAAATTTTTGTTGATGTTGCCTTTGCTATTTTTCGTCAAAGGCAATGCACAATATTACTATCAGCTCTATTACAATCTCGAATTGCAGGCACAGGTTACGGCAAATCAGGCAGTGCGTGTAGCTTCGGAAAAGCTGTATCAGAATTCCTACGAAAAGCAACGGAAATCCTATGATGACATCAAGGAAAAGGTAACTCAAGTGGTCGTGATAAAAAATCATATTTACAACCAATTACGAAACGTTAATTCCGCTTTGAAGCAGGGGAAACAGTTGGAAGCTATCTATTATGATTTTTCAAAATTATTGGGTAATATGGGAAAGATGCTCCAGCTGTCCGCGCAAAAGCCCGAGTATTCTCTTTTGATCACCAACTATTATTCAAAACTCTATCTCCACGCTATGAACTCTTATGAGAATATCAGCAGTAGTGTCCTGAATGAAGAGAACGATTACCTAATGGACAGCTACGATCGACAGAAAATCCTTTCAAAGCTCCAGCACGAAATCAAGATTATGAACGGATGGACAGTGCATATCATCAATTATCTTCGGAATGCAGAAAAGAAACCTTATTTCCGGCATATCGGAGTGCTGAACGGCTGGTATAATCAGGACAGGGCAATGATTCAGAATATCATCAATAATTATAACTACAATCTTAATGGTTGGTAAAACTTTAGGCTATGAAAAAGGTATTCATTATAACAGCAATAATTCTGACATCTCCGTGGTTTAATGGTCAAAGCATCAAAAGAATCAAAGACAAGCATATTGTCGGGCAGGAAAAACGCCAGGTTTTCTATCAATGGGGAGATTGGCAACCAAAGCCAAACTATGTTTTCGGGATACAGGTCAACTATGCCTATGCAATGGTTTGGGGCTGGCTTGCTCCCAGCAGAAACCGTCAGTACAAAGGCGGAAGCGACATCCGCCCACTTTCACCTTGGGGATTGCAAAATCAAAGATATGCCAGTACGCTTGTTCAGCAGGACAGAACCAAAGAAATTCAGGATCGGTCGAAAAATACGTACGAAGAAAATCTGAAGGAATTTTATCACTACACAAGTGCGACTTCTTCCACAGATCCTTTGTATCTGCTGTATTACAAAGATATGCTGAAAAGCCTTGACAATTTCGACACCAGTTCGCCTGTTCCTTATGAGTGGGGATTTACTTCTCCACAAGCTTGGGAACGGTTCAACAATTACGGAATCATCGGGGAATGCAAACGGAAAATTGATGTAATTCAGGATCAATATCACATCGCCAAAATCGTAGATATGCCGAGAGGAAAAAGAATTTTGGCGTACCACGATTGTCTTATCGAATGGCGGAAAATGCAAAAATATCTTGCCTATCTGAATAAACAGGGCGAAAACCGCTTGAAAGCAGAAGCCAAACTAAAAAATTACAAAACCAAACATCCTGACAAAATCACCAAAGAACGGCGCGATGCCGAAATCTTTGTCGATGTGATGACAGGGCATTTATAATTTTCACAAAAAATGAAATCAACACTATATTTAAAAAGCATTACTCTGACAATGCTTTTTTTCATTCCTTGTCTTGTCTTCGGACAGGATACCCATTCTGATGAATATTATCAGAAGGCAATGGATTTTTTGCAGGGCGAAGGCGTATTGGAAGGTTGGTTTACAGAAAAGTTCCTGCCTTTGTACGACAGCTTTATGACCGCTGAATATGGGCAGTTTATCTTGTTCGGTCAAGCTGTAGCGGGAATCGGAGCGTTGCTCTATCTCGGAAACATCGGCTGGCAAATGATTAGCGGAGACCGTGAATGGGAAATCGTTCCGATGCTCAAACCTTTTGCCATCGGGCTCGTGATTATGAACTGGGTGGGATTTGTCGGACTGATCCGAACACCTCTTATTAAATTGCAGGATGTTTCCGAAAGCAGTTTTGTTCAAAGCCAGCAGGAACTCAATTCCCTGCGTTGGGTAAGATTCAAAAAGCAACAGCAGGTTGTTGACAGAATCATTGAAGAGCAGGCAAAAGCACAGGCAGAAATCGAACAGCAGGAAGCCGGAGATAAGTCCCTAATTGAAGAAGGTTTGGATATGGTCGGCGATGGACTGACTAGCTTGATGAGTCCTATTTACGAACTTTATCTTCGTTTACAGGTCGGACTGCAACTAGCCATTTCGAGTATGCTGGAACTGATTGGATTATGGATATTAAGAGTTTGTGTGTATGGAATATTCTTTATCCAGCTCATATTTTCCACGATCTTGATCATTGTCGGTCCGATACCAGTGGGCTTGTCCGTTTTTCCTGCATTTTCAAGCTTTCTTTCTCAGTGGGCTGCAAGATTTATAAATATTAATCTCTACGGATTTGTCGCATTCATCGTCCTAAAAATCGGAACCTTGCTACAACTGTTTGCTTTTGAAGCAGAGATCGAGCGCTACGATCAGATTATAAACCAGGATGGAAGCATCAAAAATATGGACTTGTTGCTCACGTATTCCGGAAGTGGAATTATGTCCTTCGGACTGGTCATTGTCTGTTTTCTGATCACAGCCGTAGGAATCTTATGTGTTCCGACACTTGCTAATTACATCATTCCTTCTGGAAGCAGTAACACAGGAACTATGTCTAAAATGAAACGTGCAGGAATGGCTATTGCAACTAAAGGAACTTCACTTTTAAAATAAAATTATGGCAATCGTAAAAAATATCGAACAAAAAATAAAGATCAACAAAGTCACTTCCATCGGATGTATTGTATTATCTGTTATTATCGTGATTGCAGGATTTGTGTTTTCCTACAAGCAGATTCAGGATGCCCGAAAATCCATTTATGTATTGGACAATGGCGTTCCGGTTTTGGTCAAACAAACCGATCTATTACTGAATCGCCCTGTGGAATATAAGGCACAGATTGACCAGTTTCATTCTCTGTTCTTCACACTTTCTGCGGATGATGATTACATCAAAGACCAAGCGAAAAAAGCATTGTATCTGATCGATGATAGCGGAATGAAAGAATATATGAATCTGAAGGAAAAAGGGTTTTACAATCAGATTATTTCCTCCAACTCTGTAATGACTGTGAAGGCAGACAGTATCAAACTTGATGAGCAGAACTTAAGATTTACCTATTACGGAAAGCAGACCATTAAGCGGAAAACACAGCTTATCATCCGGAGACTGGTAACGGAAGGTTCTATCAAAGACGTTCCTCGCTCACCCAACAATCCGCACGGCGCATTGATCGAAAAATGGAAAACATTGGATAACTCGGATATATCCGTCAAAGAAAAATTCAGATAATGGAAAAAGAAACTACCATCAAAAAAGAAAAGTCTCCGCTTTGGAAAAGAGTGGAAAATTTTGCAGAATCACAACCCCGGAAAGCATTTTATATAATGTTCGGATTAATATTATTCTCTGTCCTTTTCTCCATCGGGAACCTGATCTACATTCAGAAAGTTTCCGTTCCTAAGTATGAAAAGATGAAAAAGGAAAACATCTTCAAAGATGCCACCAACTCTCTCGCAACTCCAATCCGGGAAACAGAAAAGATAATGGATATGAGGGAAGCAATGAAAGAGCTTGAATACTACCGCAGGAAAACAGTATTAAACGGTTCGGACAGCATCCACATCAAATACCTGTTGGATAAATATCAAATAAAAAAATGAAATGAAGAAAATCAATTTAAAACAACCCAAATACATTCTTCCTCTGATTGCCCTGCCTTTTGTTCTGATGGTCGGGCATTTTTTTAACCAGTTCTCGGAAGGAATGTCGAAAGACAAAAACCAGCTGACAACGAGCAAGGATATTTCCACGGATTTCGGAAGTATTGGTGAACGTTCAGATATTAAAGGAAAAACCGATGCTTATGCGGATTTTTTTGATAAAAAAACGGACGGAAGAACGATGATTGACGGTTTCGGAGACGAACAGGACAGCTTGCAATCGTTTGACGACAATCTTTCCGATCGCCAGAAACGTTATGTGGACAGCCTTAATTATGCCCGTGAAAAAGAAAAACTCAATAATCTTTCCCGACAATCCCGTCAGCAATCCTATTACAATGCAATGGATGGAAGGCAAAGTCGGCAAAGGGAAGACGAACAGTACGAACGCAGTATGAAGATGTTGAAAATGCTCAATGGCGACAATGACAATCCGAAAAATTCGGAAAGTTCTGAAGGAAAAAATAATGAAGCTTCTGATTGGAAAAATCAACAAATGTCGCTAATGCGTGAGCAAATGATGCTGATGGATAGCATCGAGAAAGCCAATAATCCTGAACTGAAAGAGCAGGCAAAGGCTTTGGAACGAATGAAAAAAAATGATAAGGATGTTGACTTCTTCCTCAATTCGACACTTAAAGTGACCAAAGCTTCCAAAAGTGCGGATTTCAACTCCATCTATAAGCAGAAAGAAAGCTCTTTTATCAAAGCGGTGATTGACGAGAACATCAAAGGTTTTCTCGGAAGCAGAATCAGGATTCGTTTATTGGAAGATGTTTATGTCGGCAATACCAAAATTACCAAAGGAACACCTTTATATGCTCTGATCAGTGGATTTTCTCTACAAAGAGTCAATTTGTATATTGTTTCCGTGATGCATCAAAATGAAATTCTTCCCATCAATCTTAATATTTATGATATTGACGGAATGGAAGGTTTGTATGTGCCAAGTTCTGCATTCAGGGAAATGACACGGACAATGGGTCAGAATATCGTACAGGGACAAAATCTCTCCAGCGGAAGTACGGATTTTTTCACGAATACGATTTCATCCGTTTATCAATCCACTTCCAAAACCATTGCTGATTTGATAAGAACCAACAAGGCGAAAATCAAATACAACTCTTTCGTCTATCTCATCGATAACAAAGAACTCGAAAACCGAAAAAAGAACATTTACAAAACCAACACCCAACCTTAGACAATGAAAAATTTTATACTCCAACTGGCAATACTTCTATTGCCTGCTTACTCGTTTGCACAAAATAATTCTGTTTCAAAAATCTATAAAAACACGCTTCCTAAAATCAATATTTCCAAGGACGTGAATCTCCATTTCCGAAGTCCTGAACCGGTGCAGTTCGTGGATTTAAGCACTAACAAACTGATTGGGGATTTGCCTGCCGAAAATGTGGTCAGAATCAAAATTCAACAAATTGAAGAAGAGAAACATTTTGTAAACGACAGCCTTAGAAAAACTTTGGAAATCCCGATTATATTCAATGAAAATCAGGAACTAGGCGTAGTTACGATTGTAGGACAATCTTTTATGGCGCAATATCAGCTGATTTATTCTGAGAATGAACAAAACGGCAATATCATCAGTAATATTGAAATTCTTCCACAAGATATGCAAGCTTTGGAATTTCCCGATTTCAATATGTCCAATGTTGAATTAAGGAAATATGCGATGGAACTTATCAGCAAGAAAGAAGACCGGAAAATCCGCACAAACAAAGATTTGGGGCTGGTTTCACAGCTGAATAGTGTCTACACTTTCGGAGATTACGTATTTCTCGATATAAGCTTTAAGAATAAAACCAATCTATCATATGATATTGACAAGCTGAAATTCTCCATCGATGACAAGAAGATTTATAAAGCAACGAATGTTCAGTTCATAGACATTGAGCCTGTTTTCCGTTTGTATGATTTAAAAAGATTCAAAAAATCCTACCGGAATATTTTTGTCTTCAAAAAATTTACTTTTCCTAATAACAAGGTTCTGAACATCCGGCTTATTGAAAATCAGATCAGCGGACGAACCATCAATCTGGAAGTGAAATATTCCGATATCCTGGAAGCTGATACATTTTAACAGTCATCGACTGTCTATTACTCAGGAACACATTTTCATCATAATTCTCCACAGCAAGTAAAGTCCGGTTTTTTAAATCGGACTCTCTTGCTGTTTTTCTAAATCTAAAAAACCATCTATGCAGGAAAGCAAAGAACAACAAAAGATTTACGGTTTCTTTCAAAAAGCGATCTATATGTTGGTGTTAACAGAATGTACGATTCTATTTTTCGGCGGAACCGCCATTCCCATTCTCCCGAAACTTCTGAAATCCTTCGCCAAAATGCCGTTTCTGTTTCCACCACTCAATGCGAAGTTTGCAGAAATAGTATTGATTATCCTGATTGCCATTGGAACCAAGCCGAAGAAAAATCAGAACATCAACATTACGAAATCCATCATTATACCGATTGTTTCGGGTCTGCTAATGATGTTCGGTTCGTTGATGTTTATCGAAGATACCTTCAGAAAAGAGGCAATGCTTTTGGCTCCGCATTTTAATATTTATCAGGGAATTTATGCGCTTTTATCCTTTCTCGGTGTATTGATTACGCTTCTCGGAGCAGACAATATCAGCAAGATTATGAAACATAAACTCGGTAAAGACCGATGGAACATTGAAGAGGAAAGCTTTGACCAAAATAAAGAGCTTGTCAATAGCGACTTCTCCATCAATATTCCGTATTTATTTTACTACAACAAGCGAATGAATAAGGGTTGGATAAACATCAATCCTTTTCGGGGAACGATTGTCATCGGGACACCGGGAAGCGGAAAATCATTCGGAGTTATTAATCCTGCCATCCGACAGCTGATTCAGAAAGGATTTTGTCTTTGTATTTATGATTACAAATTTCCAGACTTGGGAAAAATAGCCTATTATCATTATTTGTTAAAAAAGCAGAACGAAAAGGACTACAACTATGATTTTGTAGTCATCAACCTCAATGAAGTCGAAAAATCCAAACGGGTCAATCCTTTGCGAAAAGAATATCTGTCCACATTGGCTGAAGCTCAGGAAATGGCAGAAGCAATGGTTTCATCGTTGCAAAAAGGTGGCGGTTCCGGAGGCGGAAGCGACCAGTTTTTTACTCAATCTGCAATCAATTTTCTGGCTTCCTGTATTGCATTTCTTGCAAAATATGAGAACGGGAAATTTTCCACACTTCCGCATTTGCTGTCTTTTGTGAACCGAAGCTATGATGAGATTTTTGATACGCTATTTACCAACATTGAATTGCATTCTTTGCTTTCAACCTTCAAATCGGCGTATGACAACAAGGCTTTTGACCAGTTGGAAGGACAGATCGGAACCTTGAAAATCTTCCTGTCAAGACTGGCAACCAAGGAAAGTTTTTGGGTGTTTTCCGGAGACGAAGTGAATCTGAAAATTTCCAATCCCGAAAACCCGACCATTGTGGTTTTGGCTTCCGACCCGAATACGCAGGATATTAATTCAGCTTTGTATTCAACGGTTCTGAATCGATTGTTAAAGCAAATCAATTCCAAAGGAAATCTTCCAAGTGGAATTATTGCAGATGAACTTCCCACGATTTACATCCATAAAATCGACAATCTGATTGCCACTGCAAGAAGTAATAAAGTGGCTGTTCTTTTGGGATTACAGGAAATTCCGCAGTTCAAACAGTTTTATAAAAAAGAGGTTGCCGATACGATTACAGCGATAATCGGAAATATTCTCAGCGGAAGTGCCCGTGATAAAAGTACACTCGATTGGCTTGAAAAAGTTTTCGGGAAAGTGAAGCAAAAATCACAATCTATGTCCATCAATAATAATCAGACAACGATTTCCATTCAGGAAAAAATGGACAATCTGATTCCTGCCGGAAAAATTGCAGGATTGAAAACCGGAGAAATGGTTGGAATTATTGCCCAAGACGAAAATAACGAAACGGAAGAATACAAAACTTCTGCAATTCATGGAAAAATAAACCTCGATATGGAAGCCATCCAATTGGAAGAACAAAATTATGTAGAGCTCCCTGTTTATTACAGTTTCCAAGATGAATCAGGAACCGACAATAAAAATCAGGTTCTGATGTCCAATTTCCTGCGAATCAACCGTGAAGTAGAACTTATCGTAAAAGAATTCCGGCACAGTGTGCCCTCCACTTAATTTAAAATTCAAAAAATGAAAAAAGCCATTCTAATTCTTCCTCTGTTTTTGTTCTCCAAATATTTTTCGCAGTTCAATACGGTCTCTTATGGGAGCAGGCTGAACAGCATCAAAGTTCCCCAATTCGCAGAAAATCATTTCAGCGGAAATTTTCTCTCTTATCACATTGAGGGAAACAGTAAACGGAAAAGAGAACTTAAAACACAGGAAACTCCGAAAGAAGCTGAAGAAAATAAATCTTCAGAGCAAGAAAAAGAAGTTCCCAAAGAAAAAGAAAAAATAAAGTCCAAATCATCTTCAAAAATGGATGAACCCAAAAACAATGAAAATAGCATTGCCTCAGATTTAGAAGAGGATTTCCCTTTAGATGAAATTGAAGATTTACCCGATAAGAAAGTTCGTTACAAACGATTGAGTCTAATTACGAACAGCAACAACGAGTTTACAGAAAAACAAATTGTTTTTATGCCACTCAAAAGAATGCTGATTACCTCCAATTATGGCAACCGTTTTCATCCTGTGGACAGAGTGAATAAGTTTCACGCAGGAATTGACCTTCGAGCAAACAGCGATTATGTGTATGCGGTTTTGGACGGCATTGTCAGCGAAGCCGATTACAGTGGCGGTGCAGGAAACTACATCAAAGTCCGGCACAAGGATTTTGAAACAGTTTATATGCATCTTACCCGAAGTTTTTACTCGGAAGGCGACTTGATTTATGCCGGAGATATTATCGCTCTAAGCGGAAATACGGGGAAAAGTACTGCTCCACATTTGCATTTCGCCGTAAAGGAGAACGGAAGATACATCAATCCTATTCAGTTTTTAAATGATTTAATACAAACCAACAACGCTTTAGCAGATTATAACAATGGAAAATAATACCAACTTACTTACCGATGAATTGAAGAAATTCGGGATTATGACCGAAAACAATTCCTTCTCCCAAAAACTTTCTGACAATGAAATCCAAAACTTTCTGAAAGGAGGAATTCTCATCGCAGAAAACGAAGAAAACCGACTGACGTTCAACATCAAGGATGACCAGTTGAATGTGAATGCCTACACCAAAGACATTATCAATCATAAAGATTTGTCTTCAGCAGAATTGTTTGAGATTTCTTCAAAAAGCACGAACCTGTACAAGGTAATGGCAGATTATGGAACGATTACCCACATCGGAAAAGGTCATTTCAACCATAATCTGGACAATGAGAAGACAAGCTTTCTCGAAATTGAAAATGAGCGAGGCAAGACTTTGTTTTTTGGGAATAAATTAGATGAAGTTCTCAAAGATTTTAAAGTCGGAGACAAAATCCAAATCAACCAAACGGGAATCGAAAAATCGACATTCCAAACTAAAATTGATGGAGAAGCAAAAGACATCACCAAGTATGACAATCTATTTTTGATTCGTGCTTTTGAAGAAAAGAATAAACAGCTTCAGTCCAAACTTTTTGAATTGGATTCTAAGGAAAAGACCATCAAAGATTTGGATACCACTCATTACGAGCTGCAAACCGTCAATGGAAAAACGCTTTCTGAAAAACAACTACAGCAACTTCGTAAAGGAAAAGAAGTGAAACTGGATGATGAAACAGTGATTCAACTCAGTCCGAAAGCGGATAATGATAAAAAATTATCGGCTTCTGTAAAAGCACTTTTGATTACTTCTATAATGATTGATGGCGGAATTACTTTTATGCTCATCAAAGGAATTCAGAAGCTTGCAAAAATGCAGGAAGAAAATAAAAAACAGGTGGAAAGTCAAAAGTATCTTTTGGAACTTCAAAAACTGAAAGGTTTTCTGCAATCCAAAGCGGAACAATATCCGGATAACAAAAAGATTATTTCCGATCTCAATGTTGTGAGTAAAGAAATTTCCAATGTACAAGCCAAAAATCCAGAACATCAAAGACAGGAAAAGAATGATGATTCTGTTCGCCTGAAAGTGAATGACCGAGATACCTACGAAGATGCCAATCGAAAAAAGGAAGAAGAAATTATTGAAGAGGAAAAATCACAATTACCGGCTTTTAAAAGAGGACGATAAATTTTTTTAAAGTCTTAAAATGCAACTGGAATTAGATACCATCGACCTTTTCGGCGGAACAATCAGCGGCAACGGAAATCTTTATTTCAAAGGCAAAATCAAAAATTCGTGGAGCATTTTATATAAGGATTTAACGAATGTGGAAACAACGGATTTTTTCCTCATTATCAAGCCTTTTGATGATGCAATGGTCCATCAGCTTTACTTTTTTAGAAATCTGAAGGAAGCGATGCTTTTATTTCAAATTAAAAATAAAAGTTACTTTAAAAATGCCCGGATTGTAATCGCCGGGATGAAAAGCATTCCGTTTGTGAAGACCTTTCTTCAGCAAAAATTTACTGAAAATAAAACGCTTCTTCCAAGATTGAATTTCTTTCACTCTCCTGGAAATTTTGATTTGGTGGCTTTGTATCTTGAACTTTTGGATAAGGGAATTTCGTATCAAACAATTCAGATAGAAAGAAAAATCGAGCTTAATATTCAATACAAAAATATTGATATTCAGTTAAGTCATCATCAAATCAGCAAAAGCAAAATCTGTTTTTTGCTTGGAATCAATGACCGGAAATTCAGCGTTAGAAATCATTTTTTATCCTCTCAAATCATCAATCAAAACCTTTATTGGTAAACCTTTAATTTATAAATCAAATCATTATGGAAAACAACATCTTTGAAACCAAAAAAGCCGATTTAAAGGTAAAAATCGAGCTTCCGAAACAGGAAAAACCTTTTTTTGAGAAAATGTCCACACCGAATAATCTTGTCACCCAAATTCAGAAAGCGGGACAAAAACTGGACGAAAAAGAAAGCCTGAAAGTGAGCATCAACGGGACTTCCATCGACATCTTGAAAGAGAAGACCGAAAAAGGAAACGTTCTGGAAACCGTGCAATCGGAATACGAAAAAGCTCAAAAAACCGTCAGTAATCAGAAGGAAACTACTGAAACTAAGGAAAATCAACAAAATCAGAATGCGCAAAATGAAACCAATAATGTCCATAAAGAGGATAAAAACTTTATCGCTCTGAAAGACCAAATCAAATATCTTGGGATGGGAGAAGATTTATTAATGCAAAAAGAACTTTCTGAAAAATTAAACTCCAAAGAAAAAGAATTTACAATCACTATTTCTTCAGACAAAGCTTCTTTCAAGAGCAATGAAGTGAATTTTAAACTGAATTTTCAGCGTTCTGCCAACAATGATTCTGTCTATCTTAACACATTTCAGGCAAACCTGAAAAACGAAAACAAAGGGACTGAATTATCCCATACTTTCTCTGCAAAAGGGAATTTCACGGCAAAGGAAGCCATCAATCTGCTGGAAGGACGAGCGGTGAAAACGGAAATTTTCAATCAGAAAAACAATCAGAATGAGGAAGCTTTTGTGAAACTAAAACTGAACGAAGAGAAAAACGAAAAAGGGAATTTCAAACTGCAGGTTTTCAACAAGAATTACGGAATTGATGTGGCAAAAATTATGGAAAAATCAAATCTTATTTTCGACAACGAAAAGCATAAAGAAATCACCCAAAAGTCGCTTGAAAAGGGAAATATTGTCTCCGTAAAATTCTCCGACCAAAGCAATAAAATAACGGAAGGCAAAGCGATTCTGAACCCGCAATACAAAATGCTGAATCTCTACGACAATAAAATGAAAAGGATGAATTCCAACGAACAGGCTTTCCGAAAAGACCATTCTGAAACCAACGAAGTGAAAAACCAGCAGAACTATTCCCGAAAAATGTAACTGAATAATGAGAAATTTTATTTGGATTTCGGTGCTTCTGCTTTTTGTTTCGTGTGAAAAAGATAGAAAAATCCGAAGTGAAAAAGGTGGCATCGATATTCTGACGAACATTTACTACAATGCTTCTAAAGGTTTGGAAGACCATCAGCAGATTATGATTTCTAAAATCAATTATGAGAATTCAGATATTGTAGAACTGGTTCCGAATATTCAGATTCCGGAAATGATTGACAGCGTGTATTACATTCGAGATTCTGTTTACTTCAATGCAGGAAATCTGATGGATGCGAAATCTCTGGTTTTTAAAGAAAAACAGCAAAATGAAATCCCGAAAGATTTATTTAAAAAGAAGTTTGGAGCTGTTTGGGTGAATATTCCTATTTTTGATTACGATAAAAGGAAAAATCTTACTGACACCATTTTGTATGGTAAAAAAGAATTTAGACGTTTCCAAATTGCGACAAAAGAAAATTACAGTATTTTCTATATTGCCAAAACGGATACGATTTTACCGTATTCTTTGAATCTGATAGCTGACAGAGATTATTCCGGAAGATTGGAACGGATTGACAGTTACGATAAAAAACGTGATCTATTTTCTACCGTTATTTTTTTGCCTCGAAAATATTGGGACAAGGAAGCTGCCGAAATTTTTGAGTATAATAAGGAGATTAGCAATTCTAAAAAATGAAAAAATCCCAAGTGCAAATTTTGCATTTGGGATTTTTTTATGTAGAAAATAAACTGCCTATGCTTTCCCAGCCTCAACGCTCACTTTTCTAAATTCTTTGAACAATTTGCTCAGTTCCAAAGCTGATTTTCTTGCTCTTGTTCCTGCTGCTTTGTTTCCTTTCTCGGACTGCTGTTCTGCTTCTTTGGAGAACGCTTCAAACTCCGCATTAATCTTTTCGATTAGTTCTTTCATCTGTTTTGTAAATTATAATTTGTTAAAAATGGATTGCAAATATAATTGTTTCCACCATTCTAAATTGAACTAAGATGTATTTTTTCGACATTAAAATTGCTCTATTATGAATCTTCTGTCCTTTTCTTTAAAAAAAAAAATTCTTCCTGTTGACAAATCGTAAAATTGGTCATTAAACATTATTCCTGATTTTTCTTTTGAAATGAATAAATCGAAAATGACTTTGGAACTTCTTGTGGAAATAGTTCCATTGACTAGATAAGTGTTTTTGATTTTCTTGGAAACGTTAAACCAAATATCTAATTCTTCATTTCTATGCTTGTTATTCGTATGAAAGAAAAAAATAAAACTGAATTGCTGTTTTATTATTTTTCTTTTTGCAAAAAAATAAGTGTAATATAATTTATCCCCATTTAGAAGTTTTAAATTTCCTTTTTTGTGATTGATGTTCAGTTCTTTTTTTTGATTTTTGTCATAATGATAAAATTTTAAGTGTTGGTAATTATGTATGTTATTTGAAAATTAACTTCACTAAAAATTAAACCTGATAACCCAACAATTTTCTAATTTGGTAGAAAAATCTTTCTATTAGCCTTAAATCCTGAGTTACGATTTCAGCATTCCCTTTCAGCTCTTTGTCGAAAGGAAGTGTTTTGTTGTAGGAAGTTTTTAAACCTTTCGGAAGAATGACATCTACATAATAATTGCCTTTATCATCAGGCGTGAGCGAGATGTTCTGTACTTTTCCCTGCACAATTCCATATTCTTGAAAGCGATAATTATCCAACTTTATCAATACCTTTTGCCCGGCTTGCACTTTTCCGGAATTGGCAGACGGAATCTGCATTCTTCCGACTATAAATTCTTTGTTTTCCGGCAAAACGGACATTACGACATCGCCTGGTTTGACAAATTGGTTTTCTCCCCAGAATTGTTGAAAGCTCACAATGCCGTCCGTAGAAGAAACAATGAGATAATTTTGTTCCCATTGTCTCAGCGACCGGCGCAATTGCTCGTACAACTGCAAGGTTTGGGAAGAATAATTGATTTTGTCTTTTTCCGTATTGATGGATGTCCCGCTTTTGGTTTTATGAAGATTGGAAATTGATTCCTGCATTTGGGAAAGCGAAATATTGATGTTTTTCAGATTCTGCTCTGCCTGTAGGAATTTAATTTTTTCATTTTCCAGCTCCATTGAAGCAATCACGCCTTGATTGAATAATTCCTGCGAACGCTGGAAGTTCTTTCTTGTCAAATCGTATTTGGCTGCCTCAATATTTCTTTGTTGCAGGAGATTGGAAATCCTTCCTTTATATTCCGAAAGGCTTTGGTCTGCGGCAAGATTTTCGGGAGCATAAGGCTGTAATCTTGTAAATAATCTTTCATCCTGAAAGGCTTTGGCGAAGCTGTTGTAATCGCCCTGTATTTCTCCCAACTTCAAATTTGTTGTCGCCTGTAGTGGAAAAGACATCATACGGTTATTGGGCAGCGAGTCCATCACTTTTTTTAATTCCAAAACATCCTGATAGTTGGCTGTGGACTGCAATATCATCATCACTTGTCCGGCAATGACCTTTTGGTGGTCTTTTACTAAAATTTTCTCTATTTTGGAATTGGCTCTTGCTTCCAACTTTTCGGGTGGGTTTTGTGAAGTAACGATAATCGGTGACGTGATAAACTCTGGGTATTTTATCACATAACTCATCAGTAATACAAGGAGCAAGATGATAAAAATAACGGTATTTCCCCATCGAATCATCCAATTCGGCGGCTGGCTTAGAATATCCTGAACGCTCTCACTGCGGAATTCTATGTTGTCTAAGATGTCTTTTTTAGTTTCCAAGTTCTAGCTGATTTTTTACCAATCTGTAGTATTCGCCTTTCAAAGCGACCAATTCTTTGTGATTTCCTTCTTCCACGACTTTTCCTTTGTCCAGAACAATGATTTTGTCTGCATTTTTTACTGTGGAAAGCCTGTGGGCAATCACGACGGCTGTTTTGCCTTTGAAAAATTGCTCCAGATTTTCCATTATGATTTTTTCGTTGTTGGCATCCAATGCAGATGTGGCTTCATCAAAAAGAATGTATTCCGGAGACTTATACACGGCTCTTGCAATGAACAATCTTTGCTTTTGGCCACCACTTACGCCAACGCCTTCGTTTCCGATTTTGGTATTGTAGCTTAACGGCAATTCTTCAATAAAATCTTTGATATTGGCTATTTCGACAGCTTTTCTCAATTTACTTTTGTCGATATAATCTTCGCCGACTGCAATATTCTCTGCAATGGTGTCATTAAAAACATAGCCTTCCTGCATCACAACGCCGCAATGTTCCCTCCAAAATCTTGGAGAAATATTTTTAAGATTGGCATTTCCTATTTTGATTTCACCTTTATTGGGTTCGTAAAATTTCATTAAAAGTTTTAAAAGCGTGGTTTTTCCGCTTCCGCTGGCGCCGACAATGGCAGTGGTTTTTTGGTAAGGAATACTTAGGGTAAGATCTTCAAAAACAAAATTTTCTGAGCCGATATAGCGAAACGAGGCATTTTTAACTTCAATATCGTTTTGCGGAATTTCAGTTACATATTGTTCATCGGTGCTTTCTTCGTCTTCCTTGTCGTGGATTTCTCCCAAACGTTCCATTGATATTTTGGCATCCTGAGTTTGTTTTATAAAATCGACCAGTTGCAAAAGCGGACTATTGAGCTGACCAATGATATACTGCACAGAAAGCATCATTCCTAAAGTGAGATTTCCTTCTAAAACCAGTTTTGCAGACAGGAAACTTACCAGAATATCTTTCATCTGATTGATAAAATTTCCGCCAACTGACTGCCATTGTTCTAATGAAAGCGATTTCATCTGGATTTTAAACAATTTCACCTGCAAGAACTCCCAATCCCAGCGTTTTTTCTTTTCGGCATTGTGCATTTTGATTTCCTGCATTCCGTTTACGAGCTCGATAACCTTGCTTTGCTCTTGTGAAACTTGGGAAAATCTTTTATAATCTAACTCTCTTCTTTTTTTCAGGAAGAATAAAATCCAGCCGATATACAAACTTGCTCCCACCAAATACACCAGGAATAATCTGTAATCGTAAAACAGCAGAACGATACTGAAGATAATGAGATTGACGAGAGAAAACAATGTATTGAGAGAAGAATTGGTAAGCAGCTGTTCAATCCTGTGGTGGTCGTTGATTCTCTGCATAATATCTCCCGTCATTCTCGTATCAAAAAATGAAATGGGCAACTTCATCAGTTTGATGAAGAAATCGGAGATGATTGAAATATTAATTCTTGCGGAAAGGTGCAGTAAAATCCAGCTTCGGATGACTTCAATCCCCATTCTTCCGAAAAACAGCATCAGCTGTGCAATGAGCACTAAATACACGAAATGCAAATCCTGGTTCTGAATCCCAACATCCACGATACTCTGGGTAAGAAACGGCAAAATAAGAGACAGCAAACTTCCTGCGATAAGACCGACAGCAAGCTGGATAACCAAGGATTTGTATTTGAGAAGATACTTGGAAAGAAAGGAAAAACTCATTTTCTTTTCTTCTTTCTCGAATTCATTATTATAAAAATCGGGAGTAGTTTCTAAAAGTAACGCAATGCCTTCTTCGGTATTTTCATCGGCATTTTCGCCAATCCAGAATTTGATGAAATCTTCTTTGTTATAAGTAATTAAACCATAACTGGGATCGGAGATATACACCGTTCCGGCTTTATCGATTTTATAAACAACAACGAAATGAACTTTATTCCAATGCACAATACAGGGCAAGGGAACTTCTTCTACCAAAGTTTTAAAATCTACCTGAACGCCCAAACTTTTAAGCCCGATTTTTTCTGCGGCATCACTTAGTCCCAATAAAGAACTACCTTCTCTTGTAGTTTCAGAGAGATTACGAATTTGCTGTAATGGAATGGTTTTGCCGTAAAACTTACTTATAATTCGTAAGCAAGTTGGTCCGCAGTCTTTTAAATCCGGCTGTCTATAAAAAGGAAAAGATTTCAAAATTAAATAGTTATTCGTTTGATTATGTAAACTTTATTATCAATTAATATCTTTACTATAAAATAAAACATTATTAGTGATAATCTTTTCAATTTCTTCATCTCTGTCGGAACCTTTAAAATCAAGTTGTAATGCCCTTAAAGATCCATCATTAATTGACTTAATTAAAATTAATTTTCCTAGCGATAAATCAAACAACCTTTGATTAACTATAGCATATGAATGGTCATCACCAGTATAAAAAGCCTGAAATACAATCTCAGATTGACCGTTAAATATTTTTCCAGTTGCTAAATAATTGGGATGATTTCTAGAAGTAATATCAACTTGAATGTTGTTAGACGAAATTTCCTGAGTAAGATTATCAGAACTAATATTTATAGCTATTGAGAAGAAAGTATAATCATTTTTAACTTGATTATTGAAGTAAAAATATATGTACACAATTTTTTCATGGTTCTTAAATTCAATACCTTTAAAATTACCATCATAACCTACACCATAAAAATCGTTATTCTTGATAAGTGAATAATATGGTACGGGGAAAAAACCTGTCTTTATTCTATGATATTTTATAAGATCTTGCTTAAATATTTTTGAATCCCATTTAGAGCTATCTTGCCTATTTTTTGCATCTGCAAGTTTATCCTCCGATTTCCATTTAAACTTAGAAATATCTTGTGACCTCATTAAAATACAAGAAAAATTTAAAAAAATAATTGCTATTCTACAGTATACCATAGTATGTTAAAACACTTTCATGAATAGTTGCTTTCCAATCTTCCCATTTATTTTCGTAAGGATTATATCCACACTTTAAAGGTTGACTGTAGATATTACTTGGTTTTTTCAAAAAAGCCCTACAATCCGTACAAACGTATCTATATTCACATATTTTACAAATATCTATATCATCCTTCTTTATGTTCCATATCTTCATAAATTCACTATCAATTACATCCCAAAGGTTTAAATCTCTTATATTCCCATATGAAATAGATAAAGATGGACAGTTTTTTATATTACCTTTTCTATCAATTGATATTTTTTTATTTAAACAACTATTGTATAACTTATTGTGAGAAAAATCACTTATAGTATTAACACAAAAATAACTCTTATCAATAATCCCACAATGAGCTTCATTAATTAGATTCTGATCTAGAAAAAAAACCTTGCTTTGCACAAATTTGTCGGTTATTTTACCATTAAAACCATAAGTAACTGAAACATCTTTCTTTTCAGAAAACCCAAAAATGTACAATGCTGAGATTAAGAAATTCTCTTCAAAAAAAGATATATAATCTGCTTCACGATATAACTTATCGTATTTTAAAATAATTTCGATCCCTTCAATAGATGTATCTTCTGCCATTTTTAAGATTGTATTAATCTCATCTAAACTATAAATTGTACTATAAAATCTTATTTGTAAAAACTTACATTTTAAAAAATTTAATTGTGTGATTAATTTGTCGAAATCATGTTTTAAATTTTCCACATCAATAATTGCATTATCAATTGTGCCATATGCTTCCCAACCGCCTATATTAATTTCTTTAAAATTATTTATATCATCTACTATTTCACCAAATCCATTTTCTAACAGAAAGTTTATGAAAGTATTAAGATTCTCATGTGAATCTTCATGAAAATCTTTATATAAGTCGACTAAATTTTTACTATTGAACTCCTGAAAAAGATCAAAAAATGATGAATCAAATGATACAATTTTATTTCTAGTGAAATCGCAAAGAGTACTTTTTAGATAACCTTTTACAGGTATGCAATCAGGATATATTAGCAAATATTTCTGAACTCTAAAATTCATGTGTTTCATTTAAAGAAATTATTTTAGAAATAGGCATTGTCTTATTTGTGCGTCCAAAAACTCTTTTTTGTGTTTTTGAGTATTTGAAAAGTTTATTTTCAACACCTTTACCTACCATTTTGTTATAAAATATGTAGTTCATAAATGATGGAAGGAAATAATTATTGCTAATACTTAAAACTTTATTCTTCTTCATAACTGAAATTTTTGTTTACTAAAGACAAGGCTACCTTTTTTTCGAGCATATAATTACAAGGATTTGAAACCATACCAAACTGACCAACTGGATTGACTTCAAGAAAATAAAAATTATCATTCTTGTCAACAATTAAATCTATAGACCCTGTATTCAAATCAAGATTTTTCATTAAAATTTTTAATGATTCCTCCATTTTTTTAGGTAGTTTATAGGGAATTTTTCTATTTGGCATAGTTTGATTATATTTCCTAAAATCTATTTTTGTCTGCTGGCTATTTTGAGAAAATATAGCCATCGAAAAAAACTGATCCCCTAAAAAAAATGATCTTATCTCAAATTTTTTATTTATGTTAACTTGAAATAATGAAGGAAAAAAAGTATCCGGAAGTTTTTTTAAATTTTTATTATCCATTAGTTCAGTATAAGTGTAATAAGAGTAATCATCATTGAATATATATATTCCGTCCGATGCTGCTTTTGTAATTAAACTTTTTACTTTTATTTTTTCAAGTACATCCTTTTTTCGAGTAAATAAAAATGATTCGGGGATATTAATTCCAATATTTTTAGCCATCTCTAATACAATTAATTTATTTGGAGTAGCATTTGATCTCTTACCAATTGAAAAAACTGATTTTTCTTCTAGAAAATTATAAATAAATGAATCTAATACATCACTTTCCACACGAATGCCCATATCTAAAAAATAAGAAATGTTATGATGACCAGCACCAAAATATTGTCCAGGGATATGTTTTATAATTTTTCCACCCTTTCTATACCAATATGAAGTACATTCATATAAATTATGTTCAATGCTATTAACTTGAATAATAAATTTTTTCTCATCATCATCAAATTTTAACAATTTTACTTCATCAACATCAAGATTAATTCTTAAAATCTTTTCGTCACTTAAGTGTGTAATCCAGTTTATAACCTCATTTGTAGTACCATCATTTGAAATACTTATTATTATTATCATATTACCCAAAAGAATTAAAGGGGGATTTAATCCCCCATAAAAAATATTAACCTATAGGTTCTAATGTTTCAACCGGCGCTGTTGGACCGTTAGGATCCTGATCCTGATCACTAGTTGCATTATCTCCATCAGCTCCAGTCGAAGCTGTAGATTGACCATTCGACGACGTATCACCGCCAAATATTTTTTTTGACATTGTATTAAAAAGCTCCGCTTTTTCTAAATGACTTGCTTTGAATTTTTCTAATGTTTTTTTCATTGTTTAAAAAATTTAATGTTAATAAAATATGTCAATCTTCGAAGATTCTTATTTATAATGAACAGCTTTATCCAGTTCTATAGGATTGTAATTTTTTCTGATCCTCTCTTTAATACTTCTTCTCATATTATCAAGATCATTGTTATTTTGAATTTTCTGATTATTAATTAACACTGTGCCTCCGCCTTTAATAGTTGATTTATAACCAGCAACTGGATCTGAATAATTATCCATGAGTAATTTTTGGTATTGTGAAAGATTAATCTCAATCGGAGATTTGCCATATCTGGTTTCCAAAAAATTGGTAGTATCATAACTGTTTTTGATAATCTGAGATTTAATTAGATTATAAGTGTAATTACCTTTAGAATCATGAACACTAACAATAAGACCTGGTAACCCTCTGAATTTATAAGGTCCTTCATTAAAAGGAATGCTTTTAGCAAACCATGCAATCCATTCTCTGCCACCAAAAAAAGCCACAGCTTTTTGCACCGTTAAATCAGATATTTTCTCTGTCTCTCGTTCAATCTTCCAATTGATAATATCGTTTGTTTTAATTAAAAAGTAGTCAAAGTGAAAAGTAAAATACTGATTATTAATAAAAGAATTAAGATCTCTAGTTACAAGCTGGTCTGTCATTGAAGACGTTTGGATATTTGATCCTGTATTTTTATTTATTGAGTCATATTTTATGAAATTATAATCATAAAATTTCACTTTCCTATTCGTAATATCAAGTACTACATTTTCTTTTTGTGTATAATTAGAAGTTGAGTCACTTTTAAATTCTAATTCATAGATAAATCTGTAAGTCTGTGCTTTAGTAGAAAAATTAATACAACAAAAAATTAAGGCTGTTATTATTGAAAATTTGTAAATATTCATTCTAATTGTTTTTCTGTCAAATATAAAAGAGCTAATATTTTTTTCAAAAACAACTTTTTATAGATTTATAAATCGATAAAAAAATGTTTTTAACGTGCTGATAATAAGGGTATTGAAACTTGTTAAAAATAGAATTTATTTTTATTTTTTCAAGGTATATAAAATCTATTGCTGATAATTTAGGATGTCAAAGTAATTTTTAATCATCCATTTTTTTATTTGATAGGGATAGTCTTCGTACGCAGCATTATCTTCATTGATGCTATATCCTTTGTCTAAATTTTCCTTGGCTTTGATGAACCATTCCAAAGCATCTTTTTTCTGATTCAGAAAATAATAGGTTTCTCCTTTATAAAATTGCGCATCCGAAAAATCAGAATATTGTAGTAAACTTTGATCAAAATATTTAATTGCTTCTGGGAAATTTCCTTGCTCATAATAGATGATTCCCATATAAAATAACTCAAGATAATGTGGCAAAACATTATTATCCGTATTTATTTTGATTGATAATTTTAAATTTTCTTTTGCTTCTTCGTATCTGTTTAATTGGAGATAGCTTAATCCTCTATAAAAATAATAGTAATGATCCATAATAAGACCTTTTTGGTAATGGCTAATCAAGAGGTCGAAATCATTGATCGCTTCCTTGTAGTTTTTCTGGAAAATACACTTAATAAATGCACGATAAGCAAGATACTTATCATATTTATCGTCATACATTACTGCTTTATCTATATACTGCATTCCCACTTCATATTTTTTCCTTTTGAAATAAGGCATTGCTTTCTGCTGCCACAAAAAAGCATTTTCAGGAAGTAAAACAAGAGCAGAATCAATATAAGTTTGATATTCCGGCCGGTAATATGAATATTTATAAGCACCGTTTCTCAGATACTTATTATATATCTCATCCTTGTTCGGTTCTTGTGAATAGGAAACTATGCTTATAAATAAAAAGAATAATCTAAAAAACGTATATTTCATCAAGAATATGTTTGTTTGAGTCCATAAAACCTTCTGCTGAAAATAAATAGCCCTGATTATCATAATTGAATTTTAGAAATAATCCGTTCTCTAATTGTGAATAGTCTGACATATTTGCTGCAAACATTTGATAAAATTGTTTTCCTTCAGAAGTAAATATTTTAAGTATTGAAAAGGTATCTATATCATAGATAAGCTTATCTAAATAAAATCCAATTCTACCATACAGTTCTACTTTCATATTTTCCTGTGGATTTCCTTTAGATAAAAAAGCGTAAAGGGTATTAATAATTGTACATAAGGTAAACATACTGTGAAATGCACCATATAGAGTTCTCCCTTCTCCGTTAAATCCTGTAAAGTCTTTTAGCGATGTATCCGGAGGATACAAAAAATAATTTTCTCTATCTCTGGTAAGCAAAGTGAATATTGAATGACCTGATTGATGGGCAATTTCATCCATAAAAAGCACCTCATTCAATTTTCTTTCATTGATGTTAATAAACGAAGTTCCAAAATAATTTATGGAGGCAAATGATGGCGTTTTAGGAAGGTCAAAAACAGAAATTTCTTTTGTAACAGCATTCAATAATTTAGAAAATTCCGGAGAATAGGCTGAAAGATTATCATAAGCTTTATTTAAGTACTGATATATATCTTTCTGAATTTCTAAAATACTATGTTCAAAGTTTGCAGGATGATATTGATGTAGAATATAAGGAACTACCGAATTAAGTCTAATATTTGAGTTACTTATAAATTTATTTGGAATTATATCTAATAAATCTCCATTTGGTAAATATAATTGTCCTTTGTTGTAAGTGACTTTATCTGTTTTCAAATTTTCCACAAAGCCTTTTTGGGGAACAAAAGCATTGGAAAAACAATCCACATCAATATTATAACTCACTGGAGAGCTACCAATATATTTGTCAATAATGTATTGAGTATAATTATTATAGTTATGACTGACTTTGCTTCTAAAGAAATGATAAAATAAAGAAGGCTCCAAATATTCCTGATCAAAATCAAAGTTTTCAAAAACGTCACTATCTTGTTCATACAATAAATACTTAATTGTATCCGAAAATTGACTTAATTCATCGACTATTTTCTGATAATCTATTACAAAATTATTAATCTCCATAAAAATTTGAGTCTAAAAAAAAGCACTATCGTTAAATAGTACTTTCCTGATTAAAGCAATTTAAAGTTTACCGTAACCTCTGGTTCCGTTAGGGTCATCGGCAGTACATTTGGTCGGGTGGCAATATTCTTCAATTGCCGCCATAAGCCCACCTTTAATTGAGCTTGAATTACCAATAACTTTTTGGGATAATTTCCCTTTTTTAAGGTCGCTTAAAGTCATTTTTTTCATCGTTGAAAATTTTTGATAGTTTCCTACTCTTTTAGCTTTTCGGATACCGCTGTTTGATACGAGCAAAAATATGGGCGATGAAAATAAAAATCTAAAATACTTTTTATAGATTTATAAATCTATAGAAAAAATGTTTTTAACAAGCAGATAATAAACTATTTACAGTTTATTGTTTTTATAAAATATTACTGAAACCATCTTAGGTTTTAGTTTTATTAAAAATTTTAGGATTGATTTTACCGTAATATTTACTTACAATCCGTAAGAAAGTGGAACTGCAGTGTTTGGCATAAGATGTTTATAAAATCGAAACTTTTCAAATATTTGAATGTTTACTTTGAATTTTTAGGATAATTAATCTTTTCAGAGAGATTCATTGGATTGTTATTTTTAATTAACATTTCTCGTTCATCAAGAGTCATCTGTCTATAATCTGGTTTAATTTTGTTTCCATCCTTATCACTAAATGTCATTTCGACTTCTCCATCTCCAAATTTCCATTCTCTGAAAGGGTCTTGATAATATTCTATAAAAATTTTGAAAAGTTTTTTTTGGCTGACTTGAATTTTATTATTTTGAGAAAACGTGTAATTGAATTCTTTTTTATTTCTTTTTTCAACTTTATAAAGTTCGACTATGTAATTGTCCTTTCTATCTTTTATATAGGTTATTAACCCTGGCAATCCGTGAAATTTAAATGGACCGTCTTGGATAGCAATATCATTAGTAAACCAAGCTTCCCAACTTCTACCTCCATATTCAAGAATTGCTTTTTGACAATTGTAGATATCCGTTATTTTCTTCTCATTAGTTATTTTCCAATTGAAATTTTCTTTAGTCGTTACTTCATAGTCGTTTGTTAATAAATTGGTAACTTTAACAACATTAGAATTGCTGTAAGTTTTTGTGATGATTGAATGAATATCACCATAGCCAAAATTTGATTTCCTTTTTATACCCGAATTAAGAATTGAGTCGCTTCTAAATTGTTTAACAGATGAAAATCTTGATGAATTACCATCGCTGATTAATAGCATATCTTCAGTGAAAATTTTATCCGGTATATTTTTTTTATACTTTACTTGATAATAGAAATAATATTCTTGTGCATTTGTAATATTAGTAGTAAATAAAAACAGTAATATTAATATGATTGTTTTATGCATTTTTTTTAAATTTTATTTGAATTCTCCTGTAAACGGATTATAATTACACTTTAATGGTTTCGAAAATATATCATTATCATCTTCTACATAAACTCGACAGTCAGTGCAGATATAGCGAAACTCACAATTTTTACAAACATTGATATTGTCCTTTTGTATACTCCAGCTTTTCGGATGCCGCTTTTATTATTTTTTCTACCGATAAATCTAAAACGTTAACATCAGAAATCACAACAAATACTTTATAGATTTATAAATTTATGCCAATAATTAAAAAAAATAGCTGGTATCGAACCACTTACAGCGTTTCTTTAAAATAATGTATTATTTGGCTTATCAAATTGTCTGTATTGTTGTTTATGCCGTGATTGGCATCCTCATAGACTAATAGTCTTGTGGAGAAATTATTCGATTTCAATTTCTCAAACAATAAAAAAGCATTGTTGACATTAACTCTTTCATCATTAGCCCCGTGAATAATAAAATTTTTCAACTGTTTGTTTTTTATTAATGGTATAGCTAACAATGAAGAGCGTTTGTCCAATTCTTTTTGGGGATTTTTGTCAAAATCGGGGATGAGTTCTTTATAAAGCTCGTACATTTCCGGTCTGTCCTTCTGGTTTAAATCCGCAATTCCTCCAATTGTAACATTTGCTTTTACTTTATCCGTTTCTTTTAGCAACAAAAAATTGGTCATTGAACCTCTGCTAACTCCCAACATCCCGATCTTATTAGAATCTGCGTTGTTTTGATGATTAATAACCTCAAATATTTCCAGAACATCTCCAATATCTTTTCCCCCAAATTCATCTTTTCCTTCACTTCGTCCACTTCCTCTCAATTGTGAACCGATAACTACAAACCCTTTAGCCGCTATTTTTGATAAAAAATTCGTAAGTGTTGGTATTGTTACTGCTCCCAATTCTTTGTTTCCTCCTCGATTGAAAATAATTACAGGATATGTACCTTTGGCTTTTGGCTCTATTAAAAAACCTCTTATTTTGAGATTATCATAAGACTGATAATTGTATCCATAAATATTAACAGAGTCGAGATATTTATACTCTTCCTTATAAACAGATTTTCCATTTTTATTTTTTATGATATATTCCTCAAACTTCTCTGGAAATGTCTGTTCAAGGTTAACCAATGAGTTTTGTGAGTTGAATAACCCTGACAGAAACAGTAAATACAAGTAAAATAGTCTTTTCATCTTCGCAGTCTTTTTATGTTTTCAATAGAATATTTTTCAGGGAATTCTTCATACCAAGTTAACAAAGTTTTTTCTCCCAGATAATCGTAAACCCCTTCGTATAATTTTTCAAGTTTATTTTTATGCTCTTCTATATTAAATGAATCATTATACCATTCTCCTTTCTTTCTTTTTTCAGGTTGATGGTGTATGTACCTTCCAAAATGATTCATACAAAAGTTTTCGTAATCTTGTGTGAATAAAATAAAGTTATGCCACATTTCATCAATGATTAATGTAGAATCATCAATAAAAACACCATCAATTTTATTTCCTAACCAAAGCCATTTTAATGTTTCATTAAATATTTTTGAGGCCTCTTTCTGCTCAATGTCATACATCATCAAAAAACGGTCAACAACATCTTCATTTTTATAAGCAAGTACATCATTTAAACTTTTTTCCATAATAGTTGAAATTTATGAAGGAATGAATTAGTTCCATTCCTTCATAGTTTAATGAAAGATTTTTACGCCTGCCCGGTAGTTCCACCACCAGGATTTTGTGGAGGAGTTACTGTGCATATGTAGCATTGTGTAATAACAATCGGTTTAGGAGGAACTGTACAAGCGACACCGCCATAAATCCCTTTTAAACCCTCGATTTTTTTCTTTAACAAATCATCAATAACTTTCTTTTTCTTGTTATCTTTAGTATTCATAACTAAAAAATTAAATATTTTCCTACTCATTAGCTTTTCGGATTCCGCTTTTTATTATAGAGCAAACGTAGAATTTAAACTTATTCCAATAAAAAATTCCATTTATAGATTTATAAATCTATAAATGGAATTTTACAAAACAATTGAAAATAAACTATTTAAGAGTTTATCTCCGTGATATATGTACTAACGGTGGTCCCTGTTTGTCTTTTGAAAGCTATTGTAAAAGCTTGCTCATTGTTATATCCTAACTCTTCAGCAATACTACTGATTTTATAGGAACGCAGTTTTTTGTTTTCCGCAAGTTGCTTAATTGCATAGTTAATTCTTAACTCGTTCAAATAGCTTGCGAAATTTTTCTGTTTATGCGTATTAATAACATCGGATAAATATGTAGAATTGGTATTGAGTGCTTTAGACAGAATGTTTAAAGTAATACCTTTTTCTAAAAATCCCTTATTATTTTCAAAATCAGTCAGACCGTTAATAATGGCTGAATAAACATCTTGCGAAACCGGTTTGAATTTTTTCTTCTCCTTTCCATTCAATACAGGTATTTCAATAGGAGCCGTAGGAATAGCTTCTGGTTTATTTTTAAACTCTTCAAGTGACTTTAACAGTTCCTGCGCTCGAATTATGTATTTTTTTTCTCTCTTTTTAGCCATTCTATAAAGTATTCCCGAAAAAATCATTACAATTAAAAGCAAGAAAACCAATAATATAGACGTAAACTTTGTTGTTTTAAGTTCTTTCAGAATCTTTTCTCTCTGTTCTATCAATTGGGCAGTGTCATACTGTTTAGGAAGTTCTCTGGAAACATATTTGAAATCAGTATCTAAGTATTTATTAATATCCAAAAGTCTTTCTACATAGTAAAGCTGCTTCTCATTATCCCCATTCTCTTTATAAAAATCTATTAAAAAGGAGTATACATTTTTCAATTCTGGAAAAGTGTATTTGTCCTTTATTACAATTGAATCCAGCTTTGTAAAATATGTAATTGCTTTGTCTATTTTATTCAGGCCAATATAAGATTCTCCCAGATACATTAAAGAATAATTGATTTCCCGTTTATCATCACCTTTAACGAAGAAATCCATACACTGGTTAAATGTATTAATGGCATTTTGATAATTTCTTGCTTTTAAATTATAAACACCAAAAGAAGAGAGATAAGCATTATAAAAACGGGATTTTTTATTGTTAGAATTAAGTTCTAAACCTTCTAAAATCATTGTTTTGGCAGAATCTAATTTATTCAAATCCAAATAGGTTTCTGCCAAATTCAAATGAACTTCTTGTCTTTCGAGATTTGTTAAATAGCTAGAGTTATGAAGAATCTTGCTAAGCGATTTTGCAGCTTCCTGATGATTTCCGATAAAGTTATTCAAATAAGCAATTCTGATTTCTGCAAACTCAATTTGTCTTTCATCATTTTTCTGTTTAGCATATTTCAATCCTTCCAAATAATTTTGGAGTGCTTCAGTTCTCTTATCGTTTTGATCATAGAGTTTTCCTTTCAAAAGGTATACTCTTGCAGGATATGCTTCTTGATTAGATAATTTTGAAGAGATCATTTTAAGTGAGTCAATATAGGTAAGACTTTTAGGAAATTCTTCTGAAAAGCCAACCAATACATATCCTTCTGCAATTTTATTTATATTGTTTTCTCTTTTTGATTTGTCAAGATAAATTTTGGATGTTTCTCTTACTTTGTCAATTTCATTCTTTGAATAATAATCTTGAATTAATTTATTCATCTCAACATAACTTAATCTCTGAGATATTTTCGTATTTTGAGAAAATAAAAACATAGAGATAAAGGAAAAGAGTATGGCAATAATGTGTCTCATTAAAATTAATATTTTTTTTTGAGATTATAAATTTACATATAATCTTTACAAAGAAAAATAGCAAGATTATTAAATGTTTCCTTGAACAAGGAAGACCAATTAATTAAAAACAAATATTTATAGATTTATAAATTTATAAATATTTGTTTTTTTTTCTTCATTAGGAACTCAGTCCTTTGTGTCAAAATTTTACTAAAATGAAAAATAAAGGCAAGAACCAAAAGAAGCTATCTTTAAAAAAAATTCAGATTGCAAAGTTAAACAACATAAAAGGTGGCGATTCTACTAAGCAAAATTGTGAAAATCCAGACAATGGAAGTACTCCAAAGGAAACTGTATATACAATCGGTACCAATTAAAGTAATCTGATTTATGCAGAAAACATTCGGCTTCATTGTTACAGTTTTTTCTGTTATCACATTAAGTGCTAAGGAAAAAAGCATAGCCCAATCAAAAGTGGGCAATAACGGTAATATTGTGGACGAATTCAGAAACCTTGAAGATTTAAAGGATTCTGCTGTCATAAGTTGGATGACAGAGGAAACGAAAAATTCAGATGATATTCTGAATAAAATCCCAAACAAAAACCGCTACCTTGAAAAAAGGTTAGAATTAGAGAAAAGAACAGGTTTTGCTGCCTCTAATCTCAAAATTACAGCCAACGACGACTTCTTCTACATTAAAAGAAATGCAGGAGAAACAGCTAAAGTTTACTTTAGAAAAGGGTTTAGAGGTGCAGAACAACTATTGTATGATCCTACTTATTATCAATCTCCTGCTCAAAATGTGGGAGATTTTTCTAAACATGAATTTGTTATAAATACCATCAGCCCAAGCTGGGATGGGAGGAAAACAGCCGTTTCCCTTTCGGAGAAAGGAAAAGAAATGTCTGAAATAGTCGTTATTGATGTGGGAAGTAAAAAAATACTTCCCAATGTGATTACCCAGACAAAACCATCATCCATTGGAGGAATCAATTGGCTGTCTGACAGCAGCGGTTTCTTTTATGTTTACTATCCCGAAACTGGTGGCAATGCTAAAACATTTGCCAAAAACACAAAGTCAATTTTATATAAACTCGGTACAAATCCAGAAAATAGGAATGTTGTGTTTTCCAAAGACAACAATCCGGATTTGCCTATTGCAGAAGAAAAATATCCTGTCGTGTTGGCTTTCAATAAAAACGACCCTTATTACATCGGGATTTTGGTAGATGTCGAAGATTACAGACAAACCTTTATTATTAAAAAAGAAGATTTGCTGGACGGAAAGAAAAACTGGAAGCCTTTATACGGAAAAGAGGATAAAATTACCAGCATCAGATTGTATGGAAAAGAACTGTACTATTTGTCCGGTAAAAACTCTCCCAATCTCAAATTATGCCAAGCAGATATTGAAAACCCTCGGTTTCAAGAACCAAAAATCATTGTTCCGGAAAGAAAAGATGAAGTCATTTTTCAGTTTTTACTTACCAGAGACGGCATTTATTACACTACGGTCAAAAATGGTGTGGAAGCCAAACTTTACCATTTTAACAATGGTAAAGAAAGACAGATTAAACTTCCTTATGTTTCCGGTAGCATTAATTTGCAGGCAAAAGGGAAAGACTTTTCGGATATTTGGATAAGCTGTTCCGGCTGGACAAGCGAAGAAAAAAGGTTCAGATACATCGCAGAAACCAATTCGTTTGAACTCGAAAGTATGACTCCTCTTGTCGATTATCCCGAATTTAAGGACATAATTGCTGAAGAAATAACCGTAAAATCCCACGATGGAGAACATGTTCCGCTGACCTTAGATTATCATAAGAATCTCAAAAAAAATGGACAGGCACCGACTATTATTTATGGTTATGGGGCATTTGGCGAAATAAAGGTACAAAATATCCTTCTGCGCTTATTCTCACAGGAATACATGATACGAGAATTGCACCTTGGCAATCAGCAAAGTTTGCAGCCAAAATGAAATCTTTCACAAATTCATCAAACCCAGTTTTGCTAAAAGTCGATATGGATTCCGGACACAGAATAGAAGATCCGGTTCTCAAAATCCACGAAAGGAATTCACTGATTTTCGCTTATACGTTTTGGCAATTGGGACATCCCGATTACCAGCCCAAAGAATAATCTTTAATACACAAATGGCAAGATTTCCATACACATTTTTTGACAATTTCATTGTCAGAACTCCGTTGTTTTCTGTTTTGGAACTAAAAAAAATCTTTTCAGATAATACTGATACTGGAGCTCTGCAAAAAAATTTTGAGGAAAAGGTTTTCAAAGAAGCTATTTATTTGGCTTCGCCAATTTTATATGAAGAAATTGAAAAATCTAATAGCAAAGCAAAATTAAACAATGCACTTCTGAAATATTTTATCAGAATGAGTACCCGAAGTACACCATTCGGGTTGTTTTCAGGCGTTGGTCTTGCAAAATTTGATGAGCAATCATTATTATTTTCCAACGGACAAAAATTAAGAGATACAAAAGCAGATATGCACTTTCTTTTCTCTTTGTCCAATCATTTACTCTCACTTCCGCACATCAGAAATGAGGTCTTGTTCTTTCCTAACAATAGTATTTACAGAATTGGTAAGAAAATTCGCTACGTGGAGTTTGAAAGTAATAACGGCAAAAGAAATTATGTGCTTTCTTCAGCAATTTTTTCCGACGAGCTAGAACAAATTCTGATTAAATCAGAATCGGGAAAAACGATTAAAGAGTTGGCTCGTACACTTATTACGGAGGATATTTCAGAATCTGAAGCAGTAGACTACGTCAACGAGCTAATTACTAATCAGATTTTAGTCAGTGAATTGGAACCAACAGTTTCCGGGATTGATTTTTTAGATTCAATAATTTCCATTCTGAACAGAATTAATGCTTTTAAAGAGAGAGATTTTCTTACTTGTATTCAAAATAGAATAAAAGAACTGGACGTCAATTTAGGAAATCCGACTTCAGCATATTCCGAAATTGAAAAACTTATCCGTAATACGGAAATAGAATACGAGCAAAAATATCTTTTCCAAACAGACCTTTATTATCAAAATGCGGCTAGTCTCTCTTACATCTGGAAAAAACAGCTAAAAAAAGGAATTTCTTTTTTGAATAAAATTACGCTTCCGAATAAAAATACTCATTTAGAAAAATTTAAGACAGCATTTCTTGATAGATTCGACACTCAGGAAGTTTCGCTGGCTTATGCTTTAGACACGGAAGTTGGTATTGGTTACATACAAAATCTCACGTCTCAGTCGCTTCATTCTTATCTTGATGATTTGAAAATTCCTTCTAATGCAAAACAAGATTTAAAAATAGAATTAGATGAAATAAGGGCTATCCTCAACAGAAAACTTCAATCTGCTTATTTGCAAAAATGTTTTACCATACAACTTACCGACAAAGACTTTGAAAAATTTGAAGAAAACTGGACGGATTTACCGGATACACTTTCTTTTATGGCAGAAATTATTTCCGGAAACCGTGAGCAACAACTCTTTTTAGGAAACTGTAGTGGAAATGCAGCCCGATTACTGGCGAGATTCTGCTCAGACAAAGCCGACATTCAAAAGTTGGCTAAAGAAATTACCTCTAAAGAACAAGAGCTAAATGCAGATTGTATTTTGGCAGAAATCCTGCATCTTCCCGAATCCAGAATAGGCAATGTTGTCAGAAGACCTATTTTGAGACCTTACGAAATTCCTTATTTGGCTAAATCAATTTTACCGAAAGAAAATCAAATTTCGGTTGATGATTTATATGTTTCGGTAAAAAATAACAAGCTGGTTTTACGTTCAAAAAAACATAACCGAGAAGTGAAACCTTATCTTACCAATGCTCATAATTATTCTGCAAACAGTTTACCTCTCTATCATTTTTTATGTGACTTTGGCTCTCAGAATCTTCGACCCGGACTTAATTTTGATTGGGGAGGGTTAGCTCACATTTACGACTTTTTGCCAAGAGTGGAATATGAAAACATAATTCTTTCAAAAGCAAGATGGAAAATTTATTCTGATGAAATGAAGGGTTTCTTCCTTTTATTAAAGAACGGAGAAACAGAATTACTCAATGAGCGAATGGAAGATTTTAGAAACATCAGACAAATCCCACAATGGATTCAACTGGTATATGGCGACAATACTTTGGTCATTAATCTTAAAAATCCAGAAATGCTCACGATGTTCCTTTCCTCCATAAAAAATAAAAAAGAAATCATCATTGAGGAATTTCTTTGTGATGAGGAGGAAAATTTTGTTCATCAGTTTATATTTCCACTTTATAAAAACATATAATTACCGATGATTACGAGAAAATTTCTGCCGGGAGCGGAATGGCTTTACATAAAAATCTATTCCGGCGCTAAGACTTCGGATCTTATTTTACAAGAAACAGCTACTCAGTTAGTCGAAAATCTGAAGCAAGAAAACCTCATTGAAAAATGGTTTTTCATCCGCTACAGCGACCCGAAGCCACATATAAGATTACGTTTTTTACTTTGTAGGCGTTCTTCACTCGATATTGTTTTGGAGAAAATAAATTTAGAACTACAAGAATTTTTAGCTTCCGGAGAAATTATAAGTTTTCTGCTGGACACTTATGTTCGTGAACTCGAAAGATATGGTTTCAACACCATTGATTATGCCGAAAGTCTTTTTAGTTACAGCAGTGATTTGGTATTAAATCTCTTGGGTTGTGATGATGAAGAAAAGTTGATGATGTCTGTTTTCTACATCAATAATTTCCTGTCAAAACTGAAATGGTCTGAAACTGAAAAAGCAAATTGGCTGTTAAGTATTGACAGTGCCTTTAAGGCAGAATTTAACGCTGACAAACAGTTGAAAAATCAGTTAGTTAAAAAGTATGCAGCATTCAAATCAAAATATGAAGATTTTCTACATTCCGAAGACTTTGAAGAATTCAGAAATCTCATTTTACTCAACTTGGCAAAATCAGAAAAAATTCTTGAAAAATTACTTCTGTTGCAATCAGATAACTCATTGCAAGTTTCACTTTATACTTTTTTTCAAAGCATATTTCATATGCACATCAACAGAATTTTCCACTCCAACCAGCGGTTGTTTGAGATGATTATTTACGATTTTTTGCTCAGAGAAAACAAAACGAGACTTGCTATTCCTAATCATTTCTAACTTTTCCTCCTTTTGTAAAAAGGCAAGATACTCTTTTGACATTCATTTTTGCAGAAAATGGACGTCCAAAAGGACATCTTGCACCTCCAAAAAAATCAATTTTAAAACCCCACTTATAACAATTTTTCATCTCTTGCAAGATATATGATTACAGGAAAATACAGTTGTAGAATTATATAATTATTGTACTCAACTTTTATTGAATGATTGATTTACAGCATTATACAAATATTTAATTATGGAAATGTTGAATGGTAGATTTCAACAATTATATATTTATTGAAATCCATTCTTATGGATTTACAGCTTACTGCAAATATGTATTTCCATAATTCCACAATTATTCAAGAATAGAAATATTGATTTGTTGAATTATTGAATTGTGCAATTACCGAAATGTTGAATTACATTTCAACTTCAAAAAACGTCAACTCATTTTGCTTCAAAAAGGAAACAATAAACTCAAAGAACATCGAAATTGAATAACTGGAAGAATCAGACTTTTCATTGATATAATAAGTATGCATCAGATCATAAAAAAGCTGGGCATACTTCATAGGAAGCAAAAAATTAATACTTTCCAAAATTCTTTCTTCTTTCAAACTATGAATTTTCGTCCCTCTCTTTTTGTAAAAATTCAGATACTGTTCGTTCGGAGATTCGATGGATTTGTATTTTTTTAGAAATTTCTTCTCAATATTGAGAAGAGCCAACACGAGAAAGTGACGGAATGAAAACAACGATAACAATCCATTGTCTTTGTAGTAAGTGAAACTGTATATTTTAAATTTGTCAATCAAAACCTTATCGGTTTTCACCAACATATTCTTTGTTGCTTTTTTAGCACCCATAATTATTCACATTTTAATTAGCCAACTTGCCCGAGGGCAAAAAATAATTATTCACAAAAGTATTATTAAAAAGCGATAATTCAATTTTCAGAAATTATCGCTTCTTAATTCTAGTAGACAATTGAAAGATGAATCTTGTCTTTTTTCAGATTCTGAACCATTTCAACGGCTTTCTGTCTTTGGAAAACGTAATATGCCAACTCTTTTGAAGGGCTGAACAGTGCCAATTTTCCATTGTATTCTTTAACATATCTGTTGTAATACATTCCTTCTTCAGATTTGAACAAATATATTTTACGATGATTCGCCGTTTTTATCCAATATTCCAGCCTGTCTTTGCATAAGTCAGCTTCATTTTTCAGCTTTACCGAAAAAACTTCGTTTCCTTCAAACGAATTATCTTTAAATATCAAATTGAAATTATTGGCAAAGCAACTCAGTACAATATTTTCATCATTTACAATCAATGGATTATTCATATCTCCCAAAAGATGAACAGAAATTTCATTCATCTTAAAAAATTGTTTGATATAAAAATTACGTCTTGCAATATCGGTAAAAAGCTGTTTTTGCGTATCCTCTTTCATTAGATGTTTTTACTATCCTGCAAAAATACTATTTTTTACCTATTAAAACAATTTAAAATAATATAACTATTGTTTAGAAAATATTTTTATCTTTACAGCGTAATCATTCGTGATGAAAAAAATTATAAAATTTGTGATTTACGGTTCCTTGGCGTTTTACATTTTCTTGTTTTCGTTCATAGGTACTATTACGGACAATAATGATGCAAGAAAAATATCTCTTGCCCTGCTTATTATCGTCGTTGGCTGTTTGGTCTTCAAGAACCCTTTAAAAAAGTTCGTAAAGAAGATTTTTACTTGAAATTTATTTTGGACGATAATACAAGAGGCTGCCTTTTGGCAGCCTCGTTTTTTGACATATTGTTAAGTTTTCAGAAAACGATTAACCTTTACATCGTGAGGTTTTGATTATTAATGTTCACTTGGAAGCAATAAGACACCACCTTCTTTCCAAATGGTAAACTCTTGAAAGAAAAAATTGGAGAAAGGAACGTTTTTCTCAGCCAGTATATTATCATCACCATCTGTTCCGGAAATTCTGAATTGATTTCCTTCTTCTCTTTCAAGTTTCCAAACTTGGAATTCTTCATTTTTAAGGTTTCCAGATAGTTGATACGATGCGATGACGTCAAGGAACCAAAAGCATTCTTCTTTTTCGGCGATGGTTTTGATACCATCAGTTAAAAGCAAGCCTAATAAATAGGAATAATAATGTTCTGTTCCTGTGAAATCACAGTAGAAATCATTGGCTGAAATGTTTGGATTTTTCATAAGATTGAAATTTTAATTGTTAAGATTTTGAATTGATTTTTTTGATGATTTCATAAATGAGAAAGCCGGATTTAACCGGCAGTTTATTCTTCTAAATAGTTGATGATTTCGTACATCATATTTTCCCATGCAAACCAAGTTAACCAGTTTTGCAATTGCTCCGGATCTGATGGTTTTTTCAAAGGTTCTCCAGTTTCTTGTTCAAATGCTGATAATTGTTCAAGAATTTGCCAAACATTCTTTTTTGCGAATTTGCAGGTATCAGCGTAGTAAATCATTCCGGGAACAGCTCCTGTATTGGCTGCGTAATAATCATTGGGATATTTTTTTACTTCATCAAATGAAACATTTCCTTGTTTCCATACTTTTCTGAAGAGTTCGGGATTTGAACAATTGTTGAAAAAATCTGAGAGTGTTTTATTGGTTTTCATAATTGAAATATTTAATTGTTAATAGATTTTCGTCTAATCAGTAATTCGTTTTTCTTTGCCAAAGACGATAGAAATCCTGTTTCAGAGCAAAACCGAAATGGAAGTATGAAATGAAGGTTCAAAATCTTTTTGTCCGAAGGATTTAGGAGTGTCTGAAAAAATGATTGGAGCTTGCTGAAGGAATTTTTATAGAAACCCAAAAAGATTTTTTTGAGCAGAAACGGGATTTATACTTTTGCAAACTGAAAACGAACACCGTGTTAGTCAGAAATCACAATAAGTTTAGAATATATTTTGCAAAGACAGATTCAATGAAAAAGATTCAGAAATAGATTTTTGTAACTTTGAAAAAAAGGAACACATAAAGATTCTATGTTATCAGAAGAAGAATTTTACCGGCAAGAAGTCATTGATATGACCAACCATTTGTATCTCAGGATGTCAGAAAGCGTTCTGTCAGAACAAGAGTTTGGTATTATGAAAAAAACTATTACTGGAAAAACAACTCATTTCATCTCTTGCAAAAGAGTATAAAATGAAGGAAATAGATATAAGGATGCTTTACAATAATGTATTTTTAAAAATGAAATCGGTGATGTCCAAAAATATTTTGAAGGATAATCTCATTGCCCTGCAGGAACAAAAAATAATGTTTCTTGAAAAAGAAATTTACCTTTTTAAAAAAGAAATCGAGGATATGGTTCAGTTTTATGATGATAAAAGCGAAGCGTTCTTAAACCATCCATCGAAGAAAAAAGATCCTCCTTTCAATTTTTTAGGAAATAAGCTTGAATAACTTAATAATTTAGAGAAATAAAATAAAACTCTGCAACCTTTTTTCAAAAACATCTCAAGCCAAAGCCGGGCAATGTTTTTGAAATGGGGTTGAATCCGCTTAAACCGCAAAAATGCGTTTCCGACCAAAGGAAGGAATTGCATTTTTGCCGCCCGATTTTCATCAGACGGCAAAAATCACAACTTAATCGGTTGGGTTCTGAAATCTTTCAGATTGAGAAAAAAACCTCTGTTTTCAGTCGTTCCGTTTCGGAAAAGATTCCACAAAAGAGAACTTCCCATTTGTGCCAAAGTGGAATTGATAAACAAATCCTGTTTTTCGAGTGCTTCCGCTAAACTGCAACTCGGTGTATCATCTTCCAATTCGGAAAGTTTTAAAAGTTCTCCAAATTCTTCGGTTACAAAAGGTAAATTAGCAACCGTTTTGTATTTTTCCGATTCGGGTTGCCTGATATCTCCAATCGTTGAAATCAAAACTTGTCCAGAATATTGATTATTGCCATAATCCATCCAATAACGTGGACGGTTGGAATAAGTACTCCGATTGTCCAGACTTTTCAAAATATCAGCAATTTCAAATCTTGATTTTACACTGTCCACACAGGAAACATAAATACTTGCCCTTGCATTTTCGGGCAATTGGTTCAATCCTTTCCTTTCAAATTTTACGGTTTCGGCTTTCCAATTCGTACCGAAAAATCGGTTAACTTTATTAATCAAAGCAACTGATTTATACAATCCCAATTCACTTTCCGCAAACAATTGTCTGCCCAAATTCGCTTCTGTGATGACATCATCATCCCACAATCTTACGGATAATCCTGCGTGATTTAGTTCCGTTAAAGCGTGGTTCATTCTTGCCAATGCGGTCAAAACCTGCGAACCTGTTCCGCCTGCTCCAATTAGGTTTACCAAAATTGGATTGGTCGGATTTAACAGATAATTATCCGTGAAATGAACTTTAGGTCGTGGTTCTTTATTTAGGGCAGTTTCTATTTCGAGTTTTGCTTCTGTTTTAGTTTCAAATTCTGTATTCATCAGAGTAAATTTTTTAAGATTTTATTTGTGGTTTTCAGCACTTCTTTTGGAAAGATTTTTCCCGTATTGACAAGGTTTCTCCAAAGATTGACACAGTTTCCGTTTATCGGATTATGCTCATTCATCAAATGACTGAAATAAGAATTGAAAAAATAATCTTCCCACTTCTCCGTAAATTCCTCCACCGAAGCGGATTTTTGAATATTCACATCCACCGTTCCCATACAGACTTTGCCATTTTCATACACATTGAAAAATGGTGCGTGGTATAACTTGGTTTTCTCGGTCGGTCTTCTGTTGTTAGAAAGAACAAAAACACTTAGACTTCGTCTGTTAGCGAACCAAAGCATTGGAGGGATTTCCGCAATTCCATTGGGTATTTCTAAATTTTCAACAAAATACAATTGCCGTTTCATTGCTTTGGTGTACCATAAAACCGAACCGTTTTCACTTGGATTGATATGTAAAATGTTGGTTGGCAAAATCCCTTTCGACTTTAGAAAATCATTACTTTTTTCCTTTTTTGTGTTTAGACTTAATGCTTTTAACAATATTTTAGCTTCGTTTTCGGTCAAAGGATGAGCGTTGATTGGATTTCCATTTTTGTCCATATCAAAATGCTCCACATAAATATCTCTGTTTCTTTTATCGGTCTGATAAAAAATCAATGCAGATGTCGGGTGGTAAAGTGTTCCAAAATTTTGTGTAATATCTTTCATTTTATCTATTAAAAATTGTTCAAAATGTAAATAAGTTCTTCAATTAACGGAAACAAACGGTTTTCAAAATCAAGGTTGTTATTTGTGAGTGTACTTCCGTCAAATTTTTTGATGATAATTGGTTCTTCCATTATGTTGCATTCTTGAAACTCGATGTTTACGGTTTCAAAAAGACTTTGAAATAATTCGCCTTTTGCATCTGCACAAAAAGAAACATACTTGTCCATTGATAAAATATTCTCTCTTTCATATTCGTCTGCTTCTCCATTGGGTTGTGAGTTTCGGTAAATGGTAGCATTTGGATATTGCTTGTAAAGAGAGAAAAATTTACTTGCCAACATAAAACAATCCTTATCAAATTTATCTTTGATTTTGAATTGGTTTAAATATTCTTCTAATCGGCTTAAATTATGGTGGCTGTAAATTTTCTGTCCCATAAAATCGCCCAACTGTTCTGCCTGTTTTATTTCAGATTGATATTTGGGAAGTTCCTCATTCTCTTCATCGGATATGAGCCATTCCGCTACCATTTCGTACATCCAAAATAGGTAAGTGTCCTGTTTTCGGTAGTAAGGAACTTCTGCAATATGGTACAAATACGAGCAAACGGATTGTAAAAGCTGTACAGCTTGTTTCCGTTTCGGATTTTTGGACAATCGGTACAAGGGAAGTATAGGAATGTAGTACAAAGTTTGTCCCGTATTGTAGCGTTCCTCGCTTGTGAAATAGGTTTTGCTTTTGTTCTCCATCAATCGGATTTCTTCCCAATTCTTTACCTTATTTTTTAATTGTTTTTGAACATCGTCCAAAGCCAAAGCAAGATTGTAAGGGAATCCAAAATCCTGTGTTGGTTTTGGATTAATACCGTAATGCCCTGCCAATCGTGAAAGAGAATAATAAAAATCACTTTCCGTTTTAGCTGTATTTTTACAATCCTGTGCAGTTTCTGTTTCTTTCAGTTTTGGAAGAAAGGTACATTTCAGAAAACCATCGGAAGTTCTGTTATCGGTACGGATTTTAGCCTGTCTTTCCGTATATCGTTCGCATCTTTTGGCTGTTTCATCCATTCGATGAATCCGCCTAATTGTCGATGTAGTAACCTTTGTTTTTGTTCTTTGGGAAGTTGTATTTTTCCCGATATGATGTTGTATTGCATTCATTTTGTTTTTTGTTTTTTGTTTTTGGCTGTTGGTTGTTGGTTGATGGTTGTCAGCGTTCAGTTTATCATTCTAAAAACAAACAACCATCAACTATCAACCAAATTTTATCCTTTCGTTCCCATTACACTTTCAAATTTGTACTGTACAGTATCTTCTTTGATTTGCGGTGCGGAAACTTTTGCCGTGGTTAAAATTGGATAAGTATTCGCATAGAAATTCATCACAGATTCTACGCTCCATTTTGGTTCGGGGTCAGTCAGTTTTATTTCTTGATTATTGTCTTTCAAAACAAAAACTCTTTCTAATTTTGTGGCTAATAACATTGCTTTGATTTTTAAGGTTGGATGTTTGCAATTGGTTCACTTTCTTTGGCTGGTTCGGTAAAAAGGCTTGGTGCAAAATATCTTTCGTATTCATCTTGCTTTTTGCGGATTTGCTCTGTAAAATAAGGGTGTTCCGAAATTTTTGGCAAAGCTGACCAAGCATCTTTGTATTTCCCCTCTTTTTCAAGTTCCTCCGCTTTTTGAAAGGCTTCTTTGTACTTTTTGTCTTTGGCTTCCTTTTCTTTTTTCTCCTTATCAGATTTTTCCTTTTCCATTGCGGATTTCTTTTTGGCTTCTTCTAATTGTTTCATAAAACTTTCCATATCAACCATTAATCCCGAAGCGGTTTGTAGTGGTGTGGAAACGGTTTCAAAAAAGCCATTGTCCAAATCTTCGGCTGTTCCTCTCAAATTCAAAGGCGGAATTGTTTTTATCGCATCGTCTCCGCACTGCTCGTTATTGAGAAGCACAGAAAGAACGAAACTGTTGTCTGCTGTTGGTCGAAGCGTGATTTGTAAATCTCCTGTTAAGCCCATTTTGGCTATCTGTCTAAAAAAATTGGTTTGCATAATTTTTGGTTTATAGTTAATGGTGGTCGGTTGATGGTTTTAAATTTATTTCGTGAGTTCCCACAGTGAAAATTCTTCTGTCCAAAATTCTTCGCTTGTATGTTTTCCGAAAGCATTGTAAATGGCATTCCCGTTTTTAAAAACCTGCATTTGGTAGCAATTAAGTCGGTTTTCTGGTTGTGAAAATTTCTTTAAATCATCTTTTTCCAATTCGATGAAAATCCTACTTCTTTCTGAAAGCCAATCTTCAACTTCGGGATAATGTTCTTCCGAAAATTTGAAAAATTCTACATTGGTATCGGCATAATTCAGCCATTTTAAATCATCGTCATTTTCTACTAATTTTACGACTTTCAATCTTTTCTTTTGGGTTTTCTTCCATTCGTCCGTGATGTGGAGGATGGCAAATCCGCAGTCGTCCCATTCGCTGTTGGTCATTCCTTTTATGAGTAAATATTCTGTGGGGGTGAGTGATGTTTTCATTGTTAAATTTGTTAAAAAGGCTACCACCGATTAAAGCGGTAGCCGTTGATTGTATTTAATTAAGATTGAAAATTTCTGCACCGTCCTTTACAAAAGCGGTACACAATTCAAACGCTTTCTGTGATTTGAGTTGTGCTGTTCCACCCATTACAATGCTCTGTAATTTGGACTCGTTGTCCCTGTATTTGCGGACATTCTGAAAGTAACCTGTTACCGCATTGTACGCTCCGAACAAAGTACCTTTTGTAGTTTCCATTTGTTGGGTTTCGCTCATCATTGCGTAGGCAAAGGCATCTTCCACCGTGTTTTTAAACATTGTGGAAACTTCGTCCTCGTCTCCTTTTTTCAGTAATTCCAAGGTCTTTTTGTTGGGACAAAGCGAAACTTGAATGAGTTGCTTTACATCATCATCGCTTATCCTTATTTTTGACCATTCATTGAACATTCCCTCCAATTGGTTGCTCATCGTATTGGCTAATCCCATTACTTTGTGGGCGGTCTCAATCCGCTGTTTTGCTCCCGAAGTATGTTTAATTCTGACCACATTGGTCATATTGCGAAGTGAAGCGTTCAGCGTGTTTTGGCAGACAATTCTTACAGGCGTGAAAGCGGCTGTAATGCTTCCGCTTCCATCGTGCGAAGTCGTTAAGAAAATGTATTTTTCAGTAATATCATCGCCATTGCCAACACGGATGTAATCGGGTAATTTGGCTGTGATAAAAATACGTTCTCCTTTGCCCAATGCTCCTGCGGTTTCATACAAAATCCCTTTGTTACTGCCTACAATAGAATCGAAAAAACTAAATGCTTCGCAATTCTGTACGATATGGTAGTCCTTTCCTACAACTCCCAAAACTGCATTGTTATCAGTACGGATATTGGCAAAATAGTCGGGAACATCTAAATCGCTACTTCCTAATTTTAAGCCGTCCTCTGTTTCGATAAGGGTTGAGCCTTTTGTAAATAATGGGGATTTTACCACTTCATAATCCAAACCTGCGAATTTTATTGCTTCTTCGCTTGTCGGATAATCTTCCACGATTTGCCCCAAACCGTGCCACGCTTTTTGTTGTACGCTAAAAAATGAATAACGTCCTGTTCTCTGATTGAAATTGATATTGTGTGCCATTGTCTTGAATTTTTATGTTGTTAAATTTTTAAGGTTTCAAAAAAGAATGAATTAATGAATGAGGTTTTTAGAATGGTAAATCATCATCCGTTTCTTCTGCAAAAGTTTTAGTAGTTTGCGGTTTTGAATCGGATTTTTGGGTGGATTGTTTTTGAGAATCCTCTCTTTTTCCTCCTCCGTGAAGTTTGATTTGTGAAGTATGGAAATTCAGTCCCGACTTGATTTCTCCATCTTTGCCTATCCACGCATTTGAGCTTACTCTGCCCGAAAGTTCCACCAAAGTTCCTTTGGTAAGATATTCGGCTATTTTGGAATTTATCCAATACGAACAATTGTAGTATGTGGTTTGATCTCTGCGTTCGCCTTGTTTGGTTTTGTAGTTGTCATTGATGGCTACTGAAAAATTAACGACTTGTTTGTCGTTTTTCAATGTGTTGATTTCTGCGTTTTTGGTAACTCTACCGATAATTGTGTTCATAACTGTACGTTTTTAAATGGTTAATGGTTAAATTGTTTATTGTTTTTTTCAAATTGTTCACGTTTGTTTGCGTGATGATTTAGAATTTTTTCGAGTGAATTGATTTGGTATCGAGGACACTCGGCATTTCTTTTTTTTACTTTTTTTCCGGATTGGAAAAGCTGTATTTTCTGTTGGGTTTTCTTTTGTTTTTCCGTTGATGTCAAAGAACGTCTGTGTTTGAATTGATTCGTATAACTGAGGTTCCGGCTTTTTCTTTGCCGATGATTATAGGACAGTATCAGGCACACAAAACCCGATTCGATTCCGCTTGATGAAAAACAGAATTCGAATCGGGCTTGAAATCTTTTTGTCCGAAGGATTTAGGAGTGTCTGGAAAAATTGTTGGAGCGAAGTGGAAAGAATTTTTGTAGAAACCCAAAAAGATTTTTTTGAGTGAATGATGCTGTCCTACATTTGCAAACGTAAAAGCCAAACCGCATTTAGGAAGCAGTTCTAAGACGCTCTTATCAATGGAAAATTAATGAAAATTCATTGAGGGAAATGGTCTTTTTCAAGTGTTTAATTTTTTTTGAAAAGATTGAATTTAAATTCGATTACTTTCAATTTTTCGCCTATTTTTTTCTTTTTAAAAGCAAAACTCTTTATCCACAATTTCCTTTTAAATAAAAAAAGACTTTTAATTACTTTTAAATATACTTTTAATGATTCGCTGTATCATCTTACAGCAAGTGGTTTGAGCTACTTTTGGAATGAGTGCTTTTCCGAATTACAAATGAGTGCTTTTCCGAAATTGAGATGAGTGCTTTTCCGAAAACTCCCCGTTTTACGAATGAGTGCTTTTCCGAATTGGTTTTTCAGATGATGGGTAAAACTGATAGTTATCCACAAAATTTAATGCTTTTCCACAATTTTTATGAGTTTCCAAATCTCGGGATGAGTGCTTTTCCGAAAACAGTCTTGAAATTCTTGAGGTTTTAAGATTTCTTTAACTCCAGCGAGTGCTTTTCCGAATTCCGAATGAGTGCTTTTCCGAAATGAAACCTATTTCCTTCTGAATGAACACGATTTTTTTTGTTTTTTAGATAAAATTGTCTTCCGACTATTCACAAAGAACCAGTGAACTGTCATAAGGATTCATTGAATTTCGATTTATCAGATCATTGATAACTTTTTGTATTCACAAAGGGTTTAAAATCCATCATATCAAACATTTGGCTAAAATTTTTAAAATTAAATCTGAATTTTGCAACACGATTTTAATACCAGAAAAATGAAAAAAAACTTCCTTATTCTATCATTGTCATTAGAATCATTACAAACATTCTCGCAGGTCGGAATCAACACCACAGAACCGAAAGCAACCTTGGATGTCGTAGGAAAACCATTGGAAACGAATGTTTTGGATGGTTTGATTGTTCCGAGAATTACAGCATCACAACTCAAATCTAAAAACTACACTTCCGAACAAAAAGGAGCAGTTATCTATGTTACGGAAAATTTTACGGATTCTGCAGATGCAAACGGGCAGGTAGAATGGGTAAAATCGGTTGGGCTTTATGAATTTAACGGAACTCAATGGAAGCGTACCGGAAATCCTGAAGACACTTTATATGATGTCGTTGAAAGAGGAAATTACGCAGGGAGATTTATTTCGTTCACTGGAGATTCCGCCACAAAACAAGGAACGAGAGACGGTGCTTTTGGTTTCAATGCAACAACAAATTCTTATTTTATTGGCAATATGAATCCGAACCAAACCGGACAAAACAATATCGGAATCGGACTGAATGCACTCGAAAATTTAACCTCGGGAAACGGAACGGTAGCCATCGGAAATAATGCTTTCAGAATGTCTTCCGGAACTGTTGGAACTTTGGAAAACGAGTACAACACAGGCGTTGGTTTCAATGTCGGGAATCTTTTCAAAGGTGACCATAGTGTTGCGCTTGGATTCGGTGCATTGAACTCCAATTGGATTGGTGAGCAAAATACCGCAATTGGACAGCAAGCAATGTCTGAAGGCATCGGAACGGAAAAAGCATCTTACAACACGGCGATTGGGAGCAATGCTTTGAGATTGGCCAATCAGCCTTTTGGTAATATTGTGATTGGAAGGTCTGCAGGTGTAAGAATGTCCGGGAAAAATAATGTCATCATCGGGAACTGGGTTGCAGGCTCGCAATTGTATTCGCAGGCTTTCAACAGCAGTAATAAACTGATGATTCACAACCATACTTTTGATTCTTCAGGAAATCTGCCTAATTCTCCTGTCGGAACAAACACGCTTATCTACGGTGATTTTTCTGAACGTTGGTTAAGAATTAACGGGAAATTTCAAATCAATCCTACGTATATTAGTATTGCAGATTCTTCTTATTCAAAAATATTGGTTTACAATCCAGCGACAGGAGAAACAGGAACAAGGGATTACGTAAATATTCCAACTCCGCCTGCATCGGGAAATTATGTTTTGAAAGCTGTTAACGGGAATGTGCAGTGGGTGGTGGAGTAAAAAAATTACTCTTTACAATACCACTCATTCAAATCCTTAAAATTTCTGTAAAGCAGAGAACAATCCTCAACATTTTTATATTGATTGATGATGATTGAAGTAACATATTTGCCGTTAGAATCATTATCAAGAAAAAGATAAATCTTATCATAATCTTTGAGCAATTCTTCAGCTTTGAAAAGCATTGCCGTGGAATTTAGAATTAGAAAATCCGAAGTTGAATGGTCAGATTGTTCTAAATTCCGGTAAGTAAGATAATCGAAAAATCCCTCGAAAATGGCAATTTCGTTGTTTAGATTTTCGTTCTTAATCAAAGTAATGTTTTTCTTTCCCAAACAGATTTTGGAATAGAGATTCCGGATTTCTAATCCATCTGAATTATTGAAAAAACCTATCCCAAAATACCTTTTATCATTCATTTTGTAACGGATTTCTTTCACCAAATGCTTTTGCTCAATGACTTTTCGGGATTCCAGATATTGAATTAATGCAGGGTGCCGCACTTCCGACACATTGAGAATTTCATAGGGCTTTTCGTTTAAATTTTCAGACTTCAATTGATTTTCCCTAACTGAAAAATCAAATTGACCAAGATAATCCAATGCTTCGGAAACGGAACATTTTTTCATCTGCTGAACAATCGAAATCACATCGTAACTTTTTCCTGTTCCAAAATCAAATGCTCTGTTTTTCACAAAATTCACAGAAAGGCTTGGTATTTTTTCGTCTCTATCCAAAGCCAAATAAAAAGCGGTTTTATGATTTTCTTTGACAGGAAACAGATTGAATGACTCCAAAACTGTTCTTATACTCACATTTTCTTTTATTTCTTTGCAATTCATTTTTATTCGTTTTTTTATACAATTACAGGATAACCATTGGGCAAAAGCTTTCCCATTTTGGTATTTTTATACAATTCAATTAAAATTTGCTGAATCTCTTTCAGAAAAAAAGTCCCTTGAAAATGGGTTGATTTTATTCTTTTCTTTCTGCTTTCCTGAATGAAAATCCGATAGGACTTTTCAATCAAATCCCGTGTTTGAGGAGCGTTGCGGTACTGATAGGAAAAAAGTGAATATTCTTCTCGCGTTATCTGATATTTCCTTTTGAAATAATTGAGCCTGTAAGTCATTTCAAGGTATTCCTTTGATTTAGAAATTGATGTTAAATTCAGGATGTTTTCGGTGAAATAAGGCGTGATAAAAATAATATCCGCACGGCATTTATAATGAAAAGAGACGTTGCTGTATTTATCCAGATTGTCTCTCACAGATTTTAAAAATTTAAAACAAAAATCATTGGCAGATTTGTAATTCAAACCGAATTTTTTGTTGAAATTATCCAGTCTCAGGCTCGTTCCGCTTTCAGGAATTTTGGAAAGCCAAATCGCAAATAGGATGTGCTTGTTATTCTTAATATTGTACACCAAGTTGTATAAAATATAATTGTATTCGGGAATCACAATCAGTTTTTTCAGCCAATAGCTGTTGATGAGGAAACTTGTAAAACCTCTCTGGTCGTAGCTTGGCGTAGAAATAAGCCCGCCAAAAGTTTTGATTTCTTTCCCTTTGGAATTGACCGATTTGTACCAACCCATTTTGAATTTGGCCAAAAATTCGTAGGCTTCAATCACCTGTTTTGTAGAACCACTTGGCGAGATTTTATTGTTTCTGATTTTCATCAAGGCAAAAATGTTATTTTCGGTCTCAAATTCTTCATCGAAAAGCGAAAGCTGTTTTGGACGGTCTTCCGGACGGAATTGTTCGTTGCTGATAATCGAAATGATATTAAAAATCACTCGCAGCGCATTAATCGGAATGTCCGTAATCTGATTGTTTTCAAAAATAAAGTCATCCACAAAATGATTTCCTAAGCGAATCCGTTCCAGAAGTATTTCGCTATGAAATTCCTTGCGGATGATTTTAGAATCTTTTTCGGCAAACGACATTTTTAACTTCAAAAATTTAATGAATTATCCGTTGGGATTTTATGATTTCTCACCAATTCTAAAACCTTATCCACTTCCACAATGATTTTTCTGCCGTCCTGAATAATGGCATCGTCGATTTTCCCGCTTTTCTTCAGTCTTTGAGCAGAAGAAACGCTGCACCCGAATAATTTGGCAATACCTTTCAGCCCGTAAACGTAGTTTTGTTCTTGGGGATTTGTTTTGGAATTTTCTTTATTTCGATGGAATTTTGATTCTGAAAGACCAAAATATATTAATTGCAACAATTCATCACCGGTCATCTGCCAGACTGCTTTCTGTTTTAGTTCGGATAATTTCATAGAGGAAATCGATTTATTTATTGTTTCTTCTATGATTTTTTATCATCCTTTCGGCATCTTCTATCGTAAATATGCGGTGTTGCTTAATCCACTCGTGAATCTCTTCTTTGAAAAAAAGAAGCACACCATTGGTCGGTTTGCAATGGGGAATAAGTTTGCGTGAAGTGAGCTTATAAAGAAGGCTTTCGGAGATTTTAAGATAAGAAATCAGTTCCGAACTATTGAAAACTTCTTTGTTATTGATGTAATTCTGATGAACCAGCTTTTTGATTTCGTTCAGTTCCTGCTGTAATTGGATTTGTGTCATATTGTAGAAATTTGACACGAAAATAGACAGGTAGAACAGGATGAAAAGGGCAAAAGTTATGTAGCATAACTTTATTTTTTCAAAACATAACTTTACCTCAAAATTTCAGAGATTTTTGCTTGTATTTTCTTGATTTCTTTCCGTTTGGAAATAGCATTGATAGATTGGTAATTCACTTTTCGGAACTCGTCGTTCTTGTAATAATAGAAATAATTGCAAAGGTTTTTAGTTTCAATTCCCAAGATTGGTCTGAACAGTTCGTGAATAATATATCCTGCCACTTTTTGGTCGCAGGTTAAATATATCAGATTATCACAAGACTTTGTCCGTGACAAAGATTGAAAAGCTTTGGTGAAATATGATTTGGAAAAGCAGTCAAAATCTAAGCTGTTGATTTTTTCAGGATTAATTAATGAAGAGTCCAAAAGATTATTTTCCAGTACAACCGAGTATAACAAATCCAGTTTTTCCACATCTATTACTTTGGAAATGTCTTGACTTATATTTTTAACAGTTTCAGTTGGCTCGTTTTTATAAGTTGTTTTCAAATATTTTTTCTTCAGGGCAAAAAAATCTTTTCCTTTGACCTGATAATAAACCGGAGGAATCAATAACAGCAAAACTAAGATTGTGAAGAAGACATAGAAATAAAAAACAATTTTAATTTCGGTATAAAGAATTATATTTTGATAAGTAAAATAGGCAGGAATAAAAAACAGGTTGAAAATCCAAAAAAATCTGGAGTTAAGAAATCTATCAAAATTTTCTTTAAATCTATTTCTAAAGTCTCCAATCAAAGCGTGAAATTCAAACAAATATTTTTCCATTGATTATCTTTTGAAGGCAAATATCTGAAAAGAAATGAAATTTTAAGTAATTTTGTTTCCGCCTATTTGGGATCAATCTCAAACCTT
>NZ_RJTU01000059.1 GCF_003730015.1 Epilithonimonas hominis
AAGGTTTGAGATTGATCCCATTAAATACCAAATGCAGAATTTAGAATTCTGTTTAATTATTTGCCTAATAATATTTAAAGCAGTATATTTGCAGTGCTTTTGAGTTAATCGCTCGGGAGCAATAAATTTTTTTTCATCATTTGTGTTTTTAGAATCGTACTTATAGTACGATTCTTTTTTTTATATCTCATAGGCAATCAGGAGAGTAACGAAGTATGAATATGTAATGCTGCCCTGCTGCTGGTTAGATTTCAAGAACAAATCATTAGTCACCCCAAAGAAATCATTAACGATTCCTTCATTACGTTTTACATATTGCAATTCATATTCTATGTCTCGTTTCATCTTAGATGAAAATGACTTAAGAATTAGCTCGGCAAATCTTTTGTCCCTGTACGATACGACTTTTATTAAACTTCTCAGGGCATATAAGTTCGCGCTGTATCTTAACTCTGGAATTTGTGATGTATGTGCACAAAGAAATCCTATAAAGCTCGCTTCTTGTTCTCTGGCAAATCCTAACTGATGTGACATTTCGTGAGCCATAGTAAAAGGCAACTGAGTAGATGGTATATTAGGGTTGTATTGTGCTTCTGATGTGAATGGATTATAATAGCCAAGGATTCCTGTTTTACTCATAAACCCTCTAAATAAGCTTGGTTTGATAGAGATGATATCAACTGAATTTTTTGAACATATATTTTTCGGCAATAATTTTTGTTGATTTATTATCTCTTTTTTCATTCTAGCAAAATCTAATACTTTCGGTAAACCATTTTTATCTTCATTTAGCACGGCCCGCTCATTTTTGCATAGATTGAGATATTTGATAGTTAGCTTTTTTATTTCTTCATCAATTATTTTTTTATTGTTTAATTTCTGAATGATTGGCGTCTGAAAATATAACATTCCCCAAAAAATTTGATAGGTGAAATAGAAAATATTTCCAATAATCAATAGATGCTTTATGTATTTTGACGTTCGGAATTTTATACTCAATAATAAGAAGTAGCAAGTAAACAGTCCAAGTATTATGTATATTAAATCTCCTATTGAAAAGCTAACTCCCGAAAATAATGCAATATGCCAGTTTTTTTTCCATTCAAAAAATTTTGAAAAGAAACTTACTGCAAAATCAAATTTCGACAATAGATAGAATAACAAAAATTGGGCAACCAAAAAGATTGCCCAAGATTTAGAATTTGAAATAGTATTTTTTTTAGTGTCCACCAGAAACTTTTTTATCAAAACTAATACCTTGACTTTTTAGTATTCCGCTCACTCTCCAGGCATAAAACGCAAGGTAAGCAAAACAAAGAATACCAACAATGTAGCTTTGCTTCATTCCGATACTTTCTGAAACTAAACCCTGCATCCAGCTCACGATACCACCTCCCATAATCATCATAATAAGGAAGCTGCTTCCTTGGCTGGTATGTTTTCCAAGACCACTTACGGCTAATGTAAATATACAAGGCCAGAGTGTGCTACAGAAAAGACCAACACTGGTAAAAGCGTAAATACTGATAATGCCATCTGTTAACATACCAATGGCTATGGCTAATATTCCCAAAGATGCGAATATCAATAACATCCTTGCAGGATTTCCTTTGCTCGCCATATCTGCACCTATTAGAACAAGGATGATTAATCCATAAATATAGAACGGTGACAAGTCGTGCTTTGCGATCGCATTAACAATAAGAAAAACACCAAAAGCTAAATACGGTGCTACGAAACGTAAGATTTTCTGAGTAGTCATATTGTCTGTAAAAGCTTCGACAGCGCCAGTCCAACGGCCAATCATCAAACTTGCCCAATAGAGAGAAATGTACGGAGAGATTTCCTGCAAAGTATAAACAACACCTGTTTTGCTGTTGATAATCGTTTCCATATAAGCGGGTAAATTACTAGCTGTAGAAACTTCTACGCCCACATAGATGAAAATTGCAAGCATTCCTAAAACCAGCTGAGGATATTTCAAAGCAGAACTTCTCACGGATACATCTTCTGTGGCAGATTCTTCAATAGTTTCTGGATGTTCTGGTAAAGACGAAAATTTTAGCAAAAGCGCAACGGCTAGAAAAGCGGCACCTAAAACCAAATAAGGAATCTTAACACTCTCAATACTCATATTTGTATTCTCAGAAGCAGCAGAACCGAAAATGGCAAAACTCACAATCAGCGGACCAATAGTAGTTCCGAAATTATTAATTCCACCAGCCAATGTCAATCTTTGTGATCCCGTACTTACTGGTCCTAGTGCAATTGCAAGAGGATTAGCAACAGTTTGCTGTAAAGAAAATCCTAACGCTACGATGAAAAGCCCGGAAAGCATCAGCGGAAATGAGTGAAGATTAGCCGCTGGATAAAAAAGCAACGTTCCTAATGCGGAAATTGCCAAGCCTAATGCTAACCCATTTTTATAGCCTATTTTATTCACCAGGTCTTTTCGGATCGCTAATGAAATCAGCATATATATGATAGATCCTACAGTATAAGCTATGTAAAAGGCTACAGAAACTAGCTGACTCTGGCCTTGGGTCAAATCGAATGCTTTTTTAAATACGGGAATCAGGATGTCATTACTTGCCGCAACAAATCCCCAGAAGAAAAAAACGGTTACAAGTGGGATGAACTGTGCCCAATTGGTTTTTTGTGGTATCATAGATTAATTATTTCTTAATTTAAGGTTTATATTATAAAAACAAATGTAAGTAATAAGTCCTTTAAATCATAAATTATTTTATTTTCTCACTTAGAGACATTTTAATTTCCTCATAAGCTGTCTCTTTTAATGTTTTTAATGATAAGTCCGGCGTCAATATATCATTGAAAAAAACATTTACCACACCGGGATAGCCTTTCGAATTATCAAATGGAAACATTTCTTTTAAACCTTGAAAAGTGTAGACTGCAAGTGGGAAGTGGTGTTTTGTTGCAAGAATAAAAGCGCCGTCTTTGAAATCGTCCAGAACGACAGAAGTATCATCTGGAACGCCTCCTTCAGGAAAAATAACAATACTTTGGCCTTGTTGCATTCTTTCAGCACACCGTCTGTAAACATCAGCCCGGCTTCTGGCACTGCTTCTGTCCACCATCACACATACTCTTTTATAAACAGTTCCAAAAATAGGAATTTTCACCAGTTCTTTCTTTCCAACATAACAGAGAGGATGGTTCGGAAATAGGATACAGGGCAACATTACATCCATAATGGACGTGTGATTGGAGATAATGACGTAAGCCTGGTTCTTGTCAATTTTTTCGCTCGTTTTACTGATGAGTTTGTACCGAAATCCCATACCATAAAACATCCCAATCGCCCAAAGGCGTATAAAAAAATAACAGGCTTTATAATCTTTTTGCCGGATCGAAAGCAGATACACAGGGAGGAAAAAAAGTATAGTTAAAACGGTGCCCAGAATCACCATCCAAAACCGCCAGAGATAGGCTAATATTGTCCTCATTAATATTTTTAAAGAATTACTAAATTCAAAAATAGGTTTTTATCCGTTAAAAATAATCTTTTTTTTGATAGAATAATTAAGCATTGATACCAATAGGATGGCTGTGATCTTACTCATCATTTCTGGAGAAAGCACATAAAATCTAAGATCAATGACGTCTTTGTACACAAAATGGTAGAGGATTTGGAAAATAATCAGACTTATAAATGTGGAAACTACAGAAACGGATATAAAATATAAAAATTCTTTTTTCTTAGAATGTTTCCCTCTTTCAAACACAAACCAGATGCTTAGGAAATAGTTTGTTATTATTCCGCAGCTTGTCGATAAAATATTGCTAAACGGATATTTAATTCCATAGAGATTATACTCGGATGAGAAGAGTCTAGGAAGATAAATACTCAGTATTTTAAAACTCCCTATTTCTACAATAGCACTCAGTCCTCCCGCTATTATAAAGAAGATGACCTGTTTTTGACGAAGAATTAATTGTTTCATTCTTTTGCAAATTTATACTAATTGTTAAATGTTTTAAAATAATCGTTAAATAATTTTTTTGTATCAAAAATATTTTTACATTTATTTTATCATAAAAAAAAATTAATATTTAACTAAATATTGATTAAGACAGAAGGTTATTGTTGAAAATACTGTAAACAAAGCAAAATATAAATATTAATATGCCTGGCTGGGAGACTGGTCAGGTGATTTTTTCGCCAAACATCACACCACATCACAAAAATTAATTATTAACAAATGAAAAATTCCAGCAGACCTTACAGAAAATTTCTGCCTCAGCAAAAAAAGATTGAGGAATTGGAAAAGAGCAACTCAAGATTCAGAAGAATATATTCCGAGTACGAACTAATGTCCGATGAACTCTGGAACCTGGAAACCAGTGATACTTCTGGAAGTATTCCTGATGACTTTATAAATGCCATAAAGCTACAAACCAGTTATCTGGAAGATGAGATAGAAGATTGGCTCCTGGAAGATAAAGAATGAGTAGAATCACAATAAAATCTTCCGGAAAATAAACTATTTTAGCACTTTAAAACCTAAAGTATGATTGCTATTGTAGACGGAGGATCCACAAAATGCGACTGGGTAATACTGGAAAATGACGGTACAGAAGTTCTGAAAACAGAAACAGTCGGCTTTAATCCCAATATTACAAAACCAGAACTTATAGCCATTGAACTGGAGAAAAATCAGGCATTGACAAAGTTCTGTGATTATCTGGAAAATATCTTTTTTTATGGCTCAGGTTGCGGCACGCCGGAAAACAGGCTGATTGTAGAAAGAGAGATTCAGAAAGTGTTTACCAATGCCAATATACAGGTGAAGGAAGACCTTCTAGCGGCGGCTTATGCAGCATACAGAGGCGTTCCGGCCATTGTTTGCATTTTGGGGACAGGCTCCAATGCGTGCTACTTCGACGGGGAAAATGTAAAGACGGAATTACCTTCTTTAGGATTTTTGATAGGCGATGAAGGGAGCGGAAGCGCATTGGGAAAACAGCTGGTTAGGCATTATTTTATGAAAAAATTGCCTCCTGATCTGCACCAGCAGTTTACTGAGATTTATCAGTTGAACATCGATGATTTGCTAAAAAATATGTATCACAATCCGAGAGCGAACGCTTACATGGCAGATTTCACGCGCTTTATTGTAGACAGAAAATCGCATCCGTATTTTCAGAATTTTATCTATAAAGAACTGAAGAATTTCCTTGAGTTTCAGGTCATGCCGTACGAAGAATGTCGCGATGCCGAAATCAACTTTATAGGTTCAGTGGCTTACTTTTTCGAAGATTCTTTGCGGGCTGCTGCGGCAGATTTTCACTTCAAGGTTGGGACTGTTGTCCAGAAGCCGATAGAAAGTCTGGTCAATTATCATCGTGACTATATCATTCCAAAGCTTTAACTTTGCATCAATAATTTGGGCGTATCCCTTTGTCCCGAAAAAAATCGGGACAAGCGGGTCGGTCTGCGGGCAGTCGCTCTACGCCTCTGGCGAGGAGCTCCGACAATGCCCTTCGCCCTTACGCAATTTAAAAACCCGTGACACTATGATCAATATAGTTTCACTACAAAAAGAAATTCAACAATGTCAAAAAATTCAAGAGACCAAAACGCTTTTGATAAAGCAGCTTTAGATTATCACCGCCAGGAACCGAAAGGAAAAATAGAAGTGATACCTTCCAAACCGCATTCTTCACAGCGAGATTTGTCACTGGCCTATTCACCAGGTGTTGCTGTGCCTTGTATGGCCATTCACGATGATCCTCAATCTGTTTATGAGTACACTTCCAAAGGAAATCTTGTAGCCGTAATCTCGAACGGAACGGCCGTTCTCGGATTGGGTGATATCGGTCCAGAAGCTTCCAAGCCTGTGATGGAAGGGAAAGGATTGCTTTTCAAAATATTTGCGGGCATCAATGTTTTCGATATTGAGATCAATGAAAAAGATCCTGATAAATTCATAGAAACGGTGAAAGCTATTGCACCGACTTTTGGTGGAATCAATCTGGAAGATATCAAAGCACCTGAGGCGTTTTACATAGAGCAGAGATTAAAAGAAGAACTTGATATTCCGCTGATGCACGATGACCAGCACGGCACCGCAATTATTTCGGCAGCTGCTCTCATCAACGCTCTTGAAATCGCAGGAAAAAAAATCGATGAAGTAAAAATGGTCATCAATGGAGCAGGAGCTGCTGCTATTGCCTGTGCTAAGTTATACATCTCACTTGGTCTGGATCCTAAAAATATATTGATGTGTGACAGCAAAGGTGTCATCAACCATAAAAGAGAGAACCTGACGCCAGAGAAACTCGACTTCATCGCTGAAACTGAAATCTCAACTTTAGAAGATGCGCTGAAAGGTTCTGATGTTTTTGTCGGGCTTTCTAAAGGAAATGTGATGTCGCCAGAAATGTTACTTTCTATGGCAAAAAATCCCATAGTTTTTGCATTGGCCAATCCGGATCCAGAAATCAGCTATGACTTAGCTGTTGCTACCAGAGAAGATGTAATGATGGCGACTGGCAGAAGTGACTATCCTAATCAGGTGAACAACGTGCTCGGTTTCCCTTATATATTCAGAGGTGCTTTGGATGTTCAGGCAAAAGGAATTAATGAAGCGATGAAGCTGGCCGCAGTTCATGCATTGGCAGAAATTGCAAAAGAGCCTGTGCCGGAAATGGTAAAGCTGGCATACAATGTGCGAGATATCAGCTTCGGAAAAGACTATTTTATTCCGAAACCTTTTGACAACCGATTGATTACAAAAGTTTCAATTGCTGTTGCCAAAGCTGCAATGGAAAGCGGAATTGCCGGAAAATCAATAGAAAACTTTCAAGAGTACGAAAATCAGCTTTTGGACAGAATGGGGCGCGATGAAAAGCTGGTAAGAATGATGCAAAACCGCGCAAAAGCCAATCCGAAAAGGGTTACGCTGGGCAACGGTGAAGAGTATAATATTCTGAAGGCCGCTCAGATTCTTCAGGAGGAAGGTATTGCCTATCCAAGTCTTTTAGGCAGCAAAAGGCTCATCAAAGAAAAAATGGAAGAATATGGCATTACGCTAGATATCCCCATCATTGACCCTAATGATGATGCAAACAAAGAAGCCCGAAAAAAATACAGAAAAACGCTTTGGGACAAGCGCAACAGAAAAGGTATCAATGAGTATAAATCGAAGCGTTATGTAAGACAAAGGGATTACTTTGGTCCATTGATGTTGGAACATGGCGATACTGATGCACTAATCGTCGGTTTCTCAAAAAGCTATGCTTCAGTTCTAAAACCAATTTTGGAAATCATTGATAAAAAGCCTGGCGTAAACAAAGTTGCGGCAATGATGATGATCCTCACAGATAAAAAGCCATTGTTCTTTGCAGATACATCGATTAATAAAAATCCAACTGCAGAAGATCTAGTTGAGATTGCAAGAATGGCAGAATATACTGTGAAATCTTTCGCTATCGAACCAAGACTTGCTATGTTGGGATTTGAGAATTTCTCAGCAAAAGCAGATACATCTAAAAAAGTAGCGGCGGCGGTTAAAATCCTGCATGAGAAATATCCGAAAATGATTGTAGACGGAGAGATCCAGCCGGACTTTGCGTTAAACAGCGACCATCTTGCGGATTATCCTTTTTCAAAGTTAGGAACCAATCCAGCAAATGTTTTGGTTTTTCCAAATCTTGAAAGTGCCAATCTTTCTTACAAAATCATTAGAGGGATGAAAGCTGCACAAACCATTGGACCTATTTTGATGGGGCTAGATCAGCCAGTGCACGTTTTGCAAATGAGGTCAAGCGTAGACGAAATTGTAAATCTTGCAACAATTGCGGTTCTTGACGCTCAAACAAAAGAGAAAAAATAAACATTTATTTAAAAATATATATATCGAAAAGCCATTTTAAGAAATTAAAATGGCTTTTAGTTTTAAGTTAATTTATATCTTCGCAAATGTCTAATTTTTAATTAATGATTTATTCTCTAAGAGGAATTGTGCAGGAGCTCACACCAACTTTTGCCGTAGTGGATGTAAATGGGGTGGGATATTACATCGGAATAAGTCTGCAGACCTCACAAAATCTAAAACAGGGATCCGATGTCCTGTTATATATACAGCAAATCATAAGAGAGGATGCACATTTGTTATTCGGATTTTTTACCAAGCAGGAAAAAGAAATGTTCAATTTGTTAATTAGTGTTAATGGAGTGGGCCCTGTTTCTGCTTTAATACTGCTATCTTCTCTCAGCTTAGCCGAGGCTGCCAATGCGATACTTTCTGGTAACAGCGGACTGATTCAGAAAGTAAAAGGAATAGGAGCCAAAACGGCCGAACGAATCATAGTGGATCTTCGTGATAAGGTCGGCATATTCGGGCATTCCGAAGAAAAACTTTCCGATATTCCTAACAATAAAATCAAAAATGAAGCGTTATCAGCATTAGAAGTTTTGGGTATTTCAAAACGAATCAGTGAGAAAATTGCAGACAGAATTTTGAAGCAGAACCTTCACTTTTCAGTAGAAGAATTAGTGAAAGAGATTTTAAAAAATATTTAACAATTGATGATAATTTATCATCGGTTTCTTAAAAGATTATAAGTGAAGAAAAATATTTACCTTTATAAATTAACCCTACTTTTCATTTTTTTTGCAGGTTATACCAATTTATTTGCGCAGGAAAAACCAATTGACAGCTTAATCAGTGTTAGAAAAGATTTCAGTTTAGCGGATCCTATTCGTTATGACGCGTTTTATGATATAAAAACCGGCATGTATTACTTATACCCGAAAATCGGAAATTCTGTTGTAGGTGCGCCTATTGCGATGACCTTCGAGGAGTATAAGAATTACGTCATGCAAAACAATCTTCGTGCCTATTACGAAGAAAAATCGCTTCTTAATGATCTCGGAAGAAGAAAAGACCAGACCGATGCTAAGAAAAAAGGCCTGATTCCCGCAATTACGATCAAAAATAAAATGTTCGAAAATATTTTTGGCAGTAATAAAATAGAATTGATTCCACAGGGTTTTGCTTCTTTTGATCTGGGAATTCTTTATCAGAAAATTGATAATCCTTTGATTCTTCCACAGAACAGAACAAGTTTTGCAATCAATATACAGCAGAGAATCCAACTCGGAATAACCGGCAAAGTCGGGGAAAATCTTCAATTAAAAGCCAATTATGATACTCAAAGTGGTTTTGCTTTTGAGAACCGGATGAATATGGTCTGGCAGGCAAAAGGTTCTTGGAAAGATCTGCAATCCAAAGGTCTTAATGAAAAAGGACAGGATCCTGAAGATAAGATCATCAAAAGAGTAGAGGTTGGTAATATTAGTATGCCGCTTTCAACGAGTTTGATCCGTGGTTCTCAGTCGTTGTTTGGTTTGAAAACAGAATTCCAGCTGGGTAAGACAACCGGAACTTTAGTATTTTCTCAGCAGCAAGGTGAGGCAAAAACCATTGTGGCACAAGGGGGCGGAACGATGAGTACGTTTAAGATTAATGCTTTTGATTATGAAGATAATCAGCATTACTTTCTAGGTCATTATTTTCATGATAAATATGACGAATCTCTGCAAAACTATCCCCTTATCAACTCCAGGATTAACATTACAAGAATGGAAGTCTGGGTTCTGGATCAAGGCGGCTCTAACATAGAATCTCAGAAGCCGATTGTCGGCATTAGGGATTTAGGAGACGGCACAGGTATCATCCCAAGTAATGGCAATAATAATCTCTATCAGCAGATTTCATCAGCTTTAGGAAGTTCCAGAGATGTAGTTACAGCGTATAACACATTGAACGGAAGGTCTTTCCCAAATGCACAAGGAACGCCTGAACCATTTGTATCTGGTGAGCATTTCATCAATAATATCAAGGCTAGAAAACTTACAACATCAGAATATAAATTCAATTCTCAGCTAGGTTACATTTCATTGAATCAGAGGCTTAATGACAACCAGTTTCTTGCGGCATCTTATTCTTATACTATCAACGGATCCAGCCAGGTTTATAAAGTCGGAGAGTTTTCGGAAGAAAATGCCGTTTTGATTACAAAATTGCTGAAATCAAACTCCACAACTAAAACTACTTCTCCTATGTGGGAGCTGATGATGAAGAATATCTATTCTCTAAACGCTAATCAGCTTCAGCCGAAGGATTTCTTATTGAATGTTTATTATAGAGATCAGGGTTCGGCAAAAGTCAATTACTTACCTGGCGTACAGTACAATAATGGAATTCCGGATGACACCAACTTGCTCAGACTTTTTAATCTAGATCGGCTTAATGTGAACGGTGATCTCCAAACTAACGCAGATGGAACAAAAGGAGATGGGATTTTCGATTATGTAAACGGAATAACTGTAGATCCGGAAAATGGAAAAATCATTTTTACAAAAATAGAACCTTTCGGAGGCTATCTGGAAAGCGTTCTAAATATAGCAGATAAGTCCCAGTATGTTTTTAATGATATCTATGATAAGCAGAAGACCACACCCTCGCAGATTCCGTTGCGATATACCATAGAGGGAAGATACAAAGGAAGCCAGGGACAAGGCATTTCTCTTGGAGCTATCAATGTTCCGCAGGGTTCTGTAAAGGTCACTGCAAATGGTACTCAGCTTGTAGAAGGTGTGGATTATACTGTAGATTATATGCTTGGGACGGTTAATATTATCAACGAAACAGTAAAACAATCTGGTCAGGCTATCAATATTTCTCTTGAAAACCAGCTGACCTTCAACACACAGAGAAAAAGTTTCTGGGGATTGAATCTTGAAAGAAAATTCAATGAGCATCTAACAGTTGGAGCTACCGTTGTCAATTACACGGAAAGACCGTTGACGCAAAAGGTGAATTATGGTCAGGAAGCGGTGAGTAATACAATGGCAGGTTTCAACTTGATGTATAACAATGAACTGCCATTCCTTACGAGATTAACAGATAAAATTCCTCTTATCAATACGGAAGCACCTTCTAATTTAAATTTCAAAGCTGAAGCGGCCTATCTGATTCCGGGACAAAGCAAAGGGATCAATGATCAGTCCTACATTGATGATTTTGAGCAGACCACTTCAAAAATCTCGCTTAAAGAACCTGCGATGTGGAGTATCGCTTCCCGTCCGGAAAAGAATAAGGATTATCCTGCCATTTTCCCTTCTGTGAATAATGATAATACCAACAGTGGAAACGGCAGAGGATTACTTTCTTGGTATCAGATAGATCCGCGTTTCTATGGCGTGGGCGGTTCTGCACCCAATGGAATCAATGCCCAGCGTTTATCCAATCACGCTTCTAGAAGAGTTCAGATGAGGGAACTTTATAACAATAGGGACTATGTGGCAGGCGAACAGACCATCCTTAACACATTTGATATCACTTATTATCCTCAGGAACGTGGTCCTTACAATGTTAATCCGGCTACCGAAACCACGGCTCAGAGATGGGCAGGTTTGATGCGTCCTATTTCTGTTACTAATTTTGTAACTTCAAATATTGATTATGTAGAATTTTGGTTGATGGATCCTCGTGCAGATGGTAACGATCTTGGTTCAGATCCTAAATTATTATTACAGTTAGGAAATGTTTCTGAAGATGTGCTGAAAGATGGCAGATTACAATACGAAAATGGTTTGCCTACTGCCAGCACTCCTACTAACACTACGACTTCAAATTGGGGAACACAGCCGAAACAAGTGCCGATTCTTTATGCTTTCTCGTCAGAGGGAGATGAAAGAGGACAGCAGGATTTGGGATATGACGGTTTAAGCGGTGAGCAGGAACTGGAAAAATTCGGGGTTAATTTTGTAAACCCAGTAACCAATGAGTTGGATCCTGCATCTGATAATTTTGTTCACTATCTTTCCAATCAGTTTCAGGGAGATCTTGCATCTTCTTTAACGGAGCGTTACAAGTATTTCCGTGGCCCGGAAGGAAACTCTCAAGCCAATAGCTTAGAGGTTGCCACTCAGACACCGGATACAGAGGATATCAACAGGGACTACAATCTGGATCAGACAGAAAATTATAACCAATATACAATTGATCTTTCGCCAGCCAATATGGTTGTGGGCAGTAAGAATAAAATCGTTGACATTAAAGAAGTCGATGTAAAATTCGAGAACGGACAGGCCGGAAAAGTTAAATGGTATCTTTTCAGAATTCCTGTTGCAGAATATGACGATACTTCTAAAGTTGAAGGTTCTGATATTTCTGTTCTTAATAATGTGAGATTTGCCAGATTGTTATTGAAAGGTTTTGACCAGACATCTACATTGAGATTCGGATCATTCGATTTAGTACGATCTGACTGGAGAAAATATACAAATGAAATTTTTAGTGCTACAGTTTCGGACAACAATGAAGGAAATAGCGCACCGCAAACTCAAAACGCAAACTTCGATATTGGAAGTGTAAATCTTGAAGAAAATGCTTTGGGGACGCCACCTTATGTTTTGCCTCCGGGAATAGACCGACAGGTTTTAAGCGGAAATGCTGGTGCACAAAGACAAAATGAATCTTCTCTTTACATGAAAGTGAAGGATCTGAAAGGAGAATCAAGAGGTGTGTTCAAGAATACAAGTCTTGATATGCGTCGATATAAAAAATTGAAGTTATTCGTACACGCAGAAAATCAAACTAACACTACTACTTCTAATACAAGTGAACTTGATAAAAATGCAAAATTCTTCATCCGTTTTGGTAGTGATGCGACAGATAATTACTATGAGTACGAAAGTTCTTTAAAATATACCGCAAAAAATGCTACTTCTCCGCTGGACATCTGGCCTGATGAAAATACTTTGGATCTAGAAATTGAAAATTTTGTGAATGCCAAGCTGAAAAGGGATGAGCTTTCCAGATCCGGAAATCAGAATCTGGCAGTTAGATATCTTTATCCGGATTATGGAGATGATGAGAAACGAATCTATGTAAAAGGACGCCCTAGTATTGGTAATGTAACGACCATTATGATCGGTGTGAGAAACAATGACAATTCCAATGCAAAAACGCTTGTTCTTTGGGTTAATGAAATCAGGCTTTCAGAAATTGAAAATAAAGGAGGCTACGCAGGAAATGCAAGTTTAAATTTCAACCTCGGAGACTTCGCAGTGGTAAATGCCAATGCGTCCTACGCATCCATCGGTTTTGGCGCGATTGATCAAAAACCTTCGGAAAGATCTCAGGACGAAAATTCGGCGTTCAGTATAAACACAACGGTTAATGTAGATAAGTTTCTGCCGGAAAAAGCGGGCGTTAAAATTCCATTGAACTATTCTTACACGCAAACAATAACCGATCCTAAGTACAATCCGCTTGATAATGACGTAGAACTTAAGAAAGCACCAAATCAGGATGAACTGAAGAAAGTGGTGAGAACCTATACTCAGCAAAGAAGTATTGGTGTGGTTAATGTCAGAAAAGAAAGAATGAATCCGGATAAAAAGGCAAGATTCTATGATGTGGAAAACCTGAGCCTTACTGCGATTTATAATGATGATTTTTACAGAGATGTTTATACCAAAAGAAACTATAGGCAATATCTAAATGGATTCTTGGAGTATAATTATACCTTCAAGCCGTATGTTCTAAAGCCATTTAATAAGATGGTGAGTGATACAGCAAAATCATATAAATATCTGAGATGGGTAAAAGAATTTAATTTTAATCCGGTTCCGACCAGATTATCTTTCAGAACCATTCTTGATAGAAATTATAATGAGCTGGAGTATAGAAATGTTGATGCCTTGCTTTCAGGAAACGCTGGTCAGGATTTTGATGTCATCAGAAATAGGAATTTCTTCTTCGGATGGCAGTATAGTTTGGGCTTCAACTTTACAAAATCATTAAAACTTGAGATCAATTCAGAAACTAAAACGCTGAATGATAACTTAGATGTAAATGCTATGAACAACCGCTCGATATTTAGTAATCCTTTCAGAGCAGGCCGTCCGGTATTGTACAATCACAGAGCTCAGCTTAGCTACAGATTGCCGTTTGAATATCTGCCTTATCTGGATTTTATCACCGCAGAACTTAGCTATCAGTTCCAATATAACTGGAACGCTAGGTCTACTGCTGCAAGAAATGTTGAATTTAACGGTACAGTAGAGAACCTGGGGAATCTTTCACAGAACACCAATGCAATTGTAGCAACATCTACTGTAGATGTTCCTAAGTTCTTTTCTAAGTTCAGTTATTTTAGAAAAATTAATGAAACTATGCAAAAGCGCCGCCAGGAAATCGACTCGCTTGCAAATGTTTATAATACTGCATTCACGAAGAAAAATAGCAAGTTTAAGTTTAAGAACTATAAGTTCAAAAATAAGCTGAACCCTCTACAAGCAGTTGCTTACGCTTTAACTTCTGTGAAGCAGTTCAACTTTAATTATAATGAAAATAATGGAATTGTCTTGCCAGGACTATTGTCTGCGCCTAATTTCTATGGTTATGGACAGACTCTGGGCGGGCCAACGGTAGGTTTCTTGCTGGGATCTCAGGCAGACATCAGAAGAACTGTAATAGAAAATGGTTGGGTTTCGTCATCCAGATTGATGAATGATCCTTATTCTGAACTTAATAATAGAACTATAACAGGAGATCTTCAGATAATGCCTGCTAATGATCTGAGAATTGATTTCAATATCTTGCAGAATTACAGCAGAAATTATGTTCAGGGTGGTTACAATGTTGTAGATGAGTCCACCAATTATAAAGCTTACAGAGATGCCTTTGGAACGGAACTTATTACACATTCCAACACAGCTTGGTCATTCAATACAGCTTTCAAAGCAGAGGGAGAGATTTATAAACTGATCAAAGAAAATGCATTGGCCATTTCTCAGCAGTATGAAGGAATAAGAGATATTGATGGTTTCACCGCAGGATATTCTAAAAGTAATTCTTACGTTTTGATTCCGGCATTCAAAGCAGCAATCGAAGGAAAGTCTCCAAAGAAAATAGGCAATCCAACAAAAGCAGGTATCCCTCTTCCAAATTGGAAGTTGGTTTACTCAGGGCTTAGAAATCTACCAATAATAAATAGTCAGTTCTCAAAATTTGATATCTTACATTCTTATATATCTACATATACGATGTCAGGCGTTCAAGCTAGTGTCGATTATTTTAACAGAGATCTGAGAGATCCAAGCACAGCGTACGACTCAAACGGTAACAGATATAATCCGTATACTTTTACTCAGGTCGGATATGTAGAAGCTTTCTCACCTTTGGTAGGATTTGATGTTACAATGAGAAATAATATGCAGTTCAGGTTCAATTATAACAGAGACCGAACCTATTTATTAGGATTAGTGAATACCACATTGACGGAAGAATTAGGAAATGAGTTCGTTGTAGGTTACGGATACATTTTGAAAGACCTCAAGATCAGAATCAATTATAAAGGAAAAGGAAGAGATATCAAGAGTGATCTTAATATGAGAGCAGATTTATCAATGAGAGACAGTAAAACTACAATTACTAATATATTGATAGAAGATTCTCAGGTTACAGGCGGACAAAAGATTTTCAGTCTGAAGCTTTCAGCAGATTATAATATGTCACAAAATCTGAATTTGAAATTCTTCTACGATCAGATGATGACCAAGTATAAGATTTCAACAGCCTTCCCACTGTCCACCGTCCGAGCTGGTATTACCGCAACGATGACATTTGGAGGAACAACTAATTAAGAGAAAAAAGAGTAAGCAAATTAGGAGGCCACTGAAAAAC
>NZ_RJTU01000061.1 GCF_003730015.1 Epilithonimonas hominis
ACTGCGTGATTTGGGTTTAAATCAAAATGAAAAAACTTGTACTAACTCTTTTGGTAAGCCTTGTATTAAATTCTGTTTATGGACAGGCTCCGTCAAACTATTATGATGGCACTGCGGGATTATCAGGAGCTTCTTTAAAGTCAAAGTTGAAAACTATCATTACCAACGGCCACCAAGATAATGGCTATGGCAATTTGCTGACAGCTTTTCAAAGCACAGATAGGGATTATTTCTACGAAAATGATGGAACTGTAATGGATATGTATTCTGAAAATCCGACAGGAACAGATCCATATATTTATAATCATGGAGTCAAACAATGTGGAAATTATAGTGTTGAAGGAGACTGTTACAACCGAGAACATGTCGTACCGCAAAGTTTATTTAATCAGAATTTACCGATGAGATCTGATGTCCATTTTGTTACACCTACTGACGGAAAAGTCAACGGAATGCGATCAAATTATCCTTTTGGAAAAGTAGGATCAACCTCATTTACATCACTAAACGGTTCTAAACTGGGAAGTTCAGTATCTGCAGGTTATGCGGGGACTGTTTTTGAACCAATTGATGAGTTTAAAGGTGATATTGCCAGAATGATATTATATTTTGTAACCAGATACGAGACGCAGCTATCAGGTTTCAGCAGCGGAAACATATTAGGTAGTACAGCCTACCCTGGCTTACAGACATGGGAATTAAAACAATTACTCGAGTGGAATAATTTAGATCCTGTTTCTCCTTTTGAGATAGCAAGAAATAATGCGGCATTCACTTACCAAGGTAATAGAAATCCATACATCGATCGTCCTGAGTTCGTCGCTTTAATTTGGGGTGCTTATATGGGAGTTGCAGATGTAGATTTGTCAAAAAGTCTTGTGATCGTTCCTAATCCCGTAAAAGATAATAAGATTTATGTGTTAGGCGGAAAAAATCTAGGACAATATAAAATTGCTTTGATTTATAATATGACTGGTCAATTAGTACAGACAATTGAAAATCCATTTCAAAAAGATAATACAATTATTCTTACAGATCTTCCTAAGGGTATTTATATTTTGAAAACTGGCGATCTGAATACAAAGTTTATTATAAAATAAATCAATAAAAAAGATTATTTATAAAATACTGTTCTAAGTCAAAAAAATTATAATATTGGTTAGATTGTAAATTATAATATCTCCCATTAGTTGAGAAGGTTTTTATGTGTAAATATTTAATACATAAATAAAGAATAACTTTTTTGTACCATATTTGTACCATAAAAATATAACTATTTGATTTATAGTAGTTATTATATTAGAAGAAGTCAAATAACTTGATGAGTCAGATCACATAGAAAATCCGCGAGCGAAAGCTCGGGGATTTTTTGTCATTTGAATAAACAAGAAATTATCAATTCGAACAACTAATTTTAACAAAATAATAACATTTTTTTATAATATTTTAAAATTTTACGGCTCACTATTTGCAATTGTAATAAACGATTCTCATGTTTAATTTGAGTTTTCATGGTTATTAGTTTTTACCCAGCTTCGGCTGGGTTTTTATGTTTATCTTTAACAAAAAAAATGAAAAACTATATCATACCTATCTTATTCGTTGCTAATTTTTATCAATCGCAAATTACAAATAGAGATAAAATATTCACTTTAACTAAAGAAGAATATGACAACCTAAAAACATATCTCGCATCCAAAAATATTCCTGTAAAAGATACGATAGTAATTAAATATGATTATAAAAATGATTCCTGCTGGAATCTTCTCGATGAGCAATCCGACTCGAGAATTAAAAATGTTTTGCAGAACTTTAAAAAGCACATTAAAAACTTCAATGATAAGCATCCGGAAGCGATAGCAATTAATTTTAGAGAACCTGGTCGTAATTTTAATAAATTAAAGCTTTGGGATGACTCAATAATCATTGACGAAAACCTTTTCCTTAAAAATACAATTTTCAAAAAGAAAAGAATGTGTGGAAATTCTGCCATTATACTTAATGATGGCTCTTATGTATTAAGATCTTCTGACCCTCATTTTGACTTATTAGATGCAATAAAATAATTGGACTTTTATAGGATTTAATATCTTTGCAGTCCTAAAAACAAAATCAATGTTTTCAAAAATCACAGTTCATAGAGTCGGGAATAAAATCAATGGTGAGTCACTTACGCTTTCGCAGGAAGAACTTCAGCTGGAAGAAGATATGAAAGAACTGCTCGGTAATTATTTTATGAGCGCTTTCAAATCTGAGGAGCAATTTCAGTTTTACAGTGATTCTTATTTGGTTAATAATCCGGTGTACAGCTCTGTGTCGGAGATTTTTGAAGATAAAGCCAAATTTCAGTGGGAATCCGAGAATATTGCCAAACATCTTTTCAATGCGGCAGAAAATCCAAGAGTACAGGCCGGCGAATTGTTCATCGTTTACTTTGAGGGCGAGCCTATTGAAACTGAAGATGGCGAACCTAAACAAATCGATTCCATCGGTATTTTCAAAACTGAAAAAAGAGAATCTTTTCTGAAAATCTTTCCTAAGAATGAAACGTTTGATATCGACAGAGATCAAGGAATCAGCCTGTCAAAAATTGATAAAGCAGCGTTGATCTACAACAATGACAAAGAGTCCGGCTACATTCTATCCGTGGTAGATAATAACAAAAACGGCGACATCTATTACTGGTTCGAGGATTTTCTGAAGGTGAAACAGCGCGATGACGAGTACTTCCACACCCAGGAAACGCTCACGGTTTATAAGGATTTCATCACACAGAAACTACCGGAAGAATTTGAAGTTTCCAAAGCTGATCAGGCAGATTTTCTGAATAAGTCTATCAATTTTTTCAAGGAAAAAGAAGAATTCAAGTATGATGATTTTGTGAACGAAGTGTTGCAGGACGAAAGTGTGATCGAAAGTTTTTCCAACTTCAAATCCGATTATGAGCAGGATATGCAGATTTCTATATCGGAAGATTTCCCTATTAATAATCAGGCTGTTAAAAAGCAACAAAGACATTTTAAATCCATTATCAAGCTAGATAAAAATTTCCATATCTACATCCACGGTGATCGCAAAATGATAGAAACCGGACAGGATGACAAAGGAAAATTCTACAGACTTTACTTTGAGCAGGAGAAATAAATCTGTTACAGATTATTGTTGGGACTTAATATAATATCTGCTCTCTCAGAAAAAAAATTCTACATTTGCATCTATGTTCATTCGGGGAAACAAAATATTCAGAACGGTATTTTCGGCTTTTGTAGCCGTGAGCTACCTTTTTGTGGTCTTGTTTTCTGCCGAGCTGCATAATCATAATACGGACATTTTCAAGGATTTATCGTTCAAAAAATCCGAACTAAAAATCACCAAATCCACTCAGGATAAACAAAGTTCCGGCGACTGTCTTTCGTGTCATTTCGTAGCCACGGGCAACTCGCTACTGCCGGAGCAGTTCACATTTCATTTCGAAAATTATACCCAGGAAGTTAAAACGATCATTTCCATACAGGAAAAAATATGGTCTCAGACCAAGTTCACTTTCCAGCTGCGTGGGCCGCCAACTATTTCCTGATTTCGTTTTTCTCAGCAACCAATTGAGAATCTCTTTTTCGGAACAATCCCATTTATTTGCTTTTAAAATAAGTCTTATTTGGCAGCTTTATCCGTCTTCCGTTCCCGCTTTTTTCTGTCATTACGAATGCAGTTTCAAGATCTATAGACAATTTGTCCATTCGTAATAACAGAAAAAGAGCTCCACTCAAGCCGGGCTGCGTGCAATTCACCGTTCCAAATTCGTCAATAATTAATTTTTTTATTCGATAAGTGCAGCTGCGCTTATCATCATACATTTTATAAAATGAAAAACATTATTAGTCTGATGTTAGTCTTCTGTGGACTGGCATTGGTCTCTTCCCAGAAATATACTGTAGAAGGAACCGTTCAGGATTATCATGACAAGACCATGCTGCAAAATGTTACGGTGACCATCGGACCATATTCTGCCAAAACAGATCCGTCCGGCAAGTTCAGAATCAGACAAATCCCTGAGGGTAGTTATACTTTGCTGGCATCGCATCCGGATTGCGCGAGTTTTTCGGAAGCCATAGAAGTTAATAAAGATTTGCATCTTTCCATCAGCCTGGAACATCATGTACACGAGATCGAGTCTGTAACACTTCACGGCAATCATAAAAACAATGGGACGCTTGTCATAAAAACGCTGGATCACACTACAATTGAAAGAAATTCGACAGAAAATTTAGGAAATTTACTGAAGAATATTTCTGGTGTGAGCGGACTGAAAACAGGGAATAACATCGTAAAACCAGTGATTCACGGACTCTACGGAAGCCGGATTTCCATTGTTAACAATGGTGTCAGGATGGCAGAGCAGGAGTGGGGCGTGGAACATGCTCCCAATATTGATGTCAATAATTTCCAGCATATAGATGTCATCAAAGGTGCATCGGCTCTTCGGTACGGAAGTGATGCTATTGGTGGCGTTGTGGTTCTGGAGCCAGAGATTTTCCCTAAAAAAGATACTTTGAAAGGAAATATAGGACTTTCTGGAATATCCAACGGACGGGGTCTTGGTCTGGATGTCAATCTGGTAAAGGTCTGGAAAAACGGTTGGGCGGTAAAATCGGGAGGTAATCTTCAGAAGCTGGGTGATCAAAGTGCTCCACATTATAATCTGAAAAATACAGGCTCGGATTTTTCTTCTTTCAATTTTACGGTGCAGAAGAATTCCTTCAAAAGCGGAATATCATTCGATTATTATCTGACGAATCAAAATCTTGGGATCCTGCGCGATTCGCACGTTTCTACACCGCGGGATTATGAAGCAGCGATGAACACGCCAATCCCTTTCTACTCAGGAAAGTTCAGTTATGATATAGATAACCCGAGGCAGCTGGTAGAACATCATCTGGCAAAAATTGCTGCATTCAATAGGTTCGAAAACATAGGAAAAATATCGGCGACATACAGTTTTCAGTATAATCACCGTCAGGAGTTTGATTTGAGGAGAGGAACACTTAGTGAGATTCCGTCCCTTGATTTGGCGCTGATGACGCATCAGTTCAATATCAATGATCTTCTGGAAAGAGAAAAATGGTCTTTGGAAACAGGAATTGATGCAGCCTTTCAGAATAATTATTCCAATCCGGCGACGCAGGCAAGAAGACTGATCCCCAATTATGACAAATATTCAGCAGGCATTTATTCGGTGTTCAAATATAAAATCTCACCACAGCTGAATGCCGAAGCGGGAGTCCGTTATGATTACAATTATTATGATGTTACAAAATGGTACAATAAAAGCGATTGGGAAGATTATTATGCGGCAACTTTTCCGCAGTTCTATGTAAAAAAAGATGCCAATAGAGTCTTGACAAGACCTAAGCTGACTTTTGAGAACTGGTCTTACAACGCTGGTTTGGAATATCATCCGTCAGCCAGTTTTAATCTGAAATTCAACTATGCAAAAGTAGGAAGAACACCGAATATTGCGGAGCTTTTTTCAGACGGACTGCACCATTCTGCCGCTATTATAGAGAAAGGCAATATGAATATCAAAAATGAAGAAGGACACCAGTTCAACTTGGTTGCAGATATCAAATTTGAAGTTCTGAAAGGCTTGGAGATTTCTGCTAACCCATATTTCTTTATCACAAAGAATTTCATTAACCAGATTCCGAACGGCGTTTTGCAACTGACACAGGCTGGGACTTTTCCTGTTTGGATCTACCAGCAGATTGATGCCAAAATGTACGGACTGGATTTTGATATTAATCTTAACATTACGGATAATCTTTCTTATAAAGGAAGAGGCGCTTACGTCTACGGACAGGACGAAACGAACAATGAACCGCTGATTCTGATGATGCCGCTTAATTTTTCGAATACTTTACAGTTTAAAAATCAGAAATGGCACGGATTCTATTTCAATATTGAAAATCAGACCTTTTTATATCAGAACCGATTTCCGAGTCATAATCTGGAATATACGGACTATATAGATGGGGAAGAAGTCAATAAGACTGTGGACATCAGCACACCGCCAAGACAATATTCACTATGGAATATTCAGACAGGGATCAATCTGGCTAAGAATTTTTCTGCTGGTCTTACAGTAAACAACGTCTTCGATATTTCTTACAAGGATTATCTGAACAGAATGCGGTTTTTTGACAACGATTTGGGAAGAAATTTCATTCTGAACTTCAGATACAAATTTTAAAAACAATTATTAAGTTATAAAAAAACAAAAATTTAAAACAATGAAAAGTAAATTCAATTTCAAAAAATTAGTAAGTGTTTCAGCTGCATTATTTTTAATCTTTAATGTCATCTCTTGCCAGAGAGATGAGGATGTAGCAGCAGATGATCTTCCCCAGGAAGAGCTTACCAAAATCACGCTGAGTGTGAAGGATATTGCCGCAGAGACAACTAAAGAATATAGCTACATTATTGGATCTGGAGCACCCGTTATTCCGTTAACTGATGGTAAATCCTATGAAGTGACTGTTACGTTCTGGAATGGAAGTGATAATGTGACCCAGGAAATCCGGGATGCGAAAGATGAACATTTTCTGATCTTTGATTTTCCGAAATCGACAGTTAATCTTACCAGGTTGGATGATGTAACTTCTACAGGGGAACTTGGAAAAGTAGGACTCAAAACGAAATGGGATGTGATAAAAGTGGTAGGATCATCTTCACCACTGTTAAAGTTAACCTTGATCCACGAACCGGCATCTGCCAGTGAAGCGCAAAACGGAACAGCGTGGGGAAGTGTTTCCGGTGGAGAAACTGATGCTGAAGCAACTTTCGGACTGTCCAACTAAAAACAGGTTTTTTCAATAATCAACAAAGGCATCTTTATGTTATGAAGCTGCCTTTGTTATTTTTTCGTTTCTGATAATTATGATTTTTTTATAAGAATCTGTTGGGAATTTAATTTGCAATTCTTCAAAAATTGCCTATTTTTGCAACCTAAAAAATTCAATTAATGAACGTTACAGCAACCAACCATGACGAAGTGAGCGCATTGCTTACAGTAACATTGGAAAAATCTGATTATAAAGAAAAAGTAGAAAAACAATTGATCAACTATGCAAAAAATGCACAGGTTCCTGGATTCAGAAAAGGAAAAGTACCATTGAGTATGGTTAGAAAACAATATGAAGCAGGTATCGCTTATGAAGAAATCAATAAACAGATTTCGGAAGCTTTGAATAACTACGTTGCTGAAAATAAATTAAGATTAGTGGGGCAGCCGGTTCCACAGCCTGTAAACGATTTCAATCATAATGCAGATTCACTTTCTGTAGCATTTGAAGTGGGATATGAGCCGGAATTTACCGTGGACTTGACGCAATATGAAGCGCCACATTATAAAGTAGAAGCATCTGAAAAAGAGATCTCTACAAGCGTAGAAAACATGCAGAAGCGTTTCGCAGAAAGAGTTCCTGAAGAGAAGATCGGAAAGGATTCTTATGTGGCATTAGAAGTTTCTCAAGTGGTGGAAGCAGACGCAGAAGGTGAGCATCACCATCAGCCAAAAAACGTAACGGTTTCCAAAGAACAAAAAGAAGCTTATGATCTTGTAAAGAAACTTAAAAAAGACGAGTCTGTAAAAGTTTCTAAAGAAGATCTTCAGGCAAAAGAAGAATTGGCTAAACAATTAGGTTTCAGCAAAGAGGAAGCAGAACATCTTCATCATAATGAGGTGGAAGTAACTGTAAAAGATATCTACGGATTAAACCTTGCAGAGCTTAACCAAGAGCTATTTGATAAAGTTTACGGAAAAGATGAGATCAAATCTGAGGAAGAATTGAGAGCCAGAGTGAAAACTGAATTGGATGAGTATTTCCAACAAAATGCTGATGTTCATTTCGTAAACAAAATTCTTGAGCAGGTTAATGAAAAACAAGAAGTAAAACTACCTGAGGCTTTCCTTATAAAATGGTTGATGTTCTCTAACCAGAATATCACATCTGAAGAGCAGGCAAAAGAAATCCTTGAGAACGAAAAAAGCATTATCAAAGGTCAGATCCTGGAAGGGAAGCTGATGAATGATAATAATATTCAATTGGATTATGCAGAAGTTCTGGGGCAAGCTGAGCAGTTGGTAAGAAACCAGTTAGCAATCTACGGAATCCACCATTTAGGAGATGATGAGGTTCAGAAATATGCTGCTGAAATGCTTAAAGATGAAAACCAAGTGAGACAAATTTCTTCTGAAGTTGCAATGGCTAAGTTGAAAGACGTAATCCTTGAAAAATCTAAAAAGAAAGAAACTAAAATCTCTCACGATGAGTTTCTTGAAGAATTGAAGAAGTAATTTCCTCAGAATAAATGAAAAACGTTCCAAATATGGAGCGTTTTTTTTATTAGCATTTTTAAGTTTTTCAGAACCCTTGCGGTTGATTGAGAATTATAGATGATACTAAAAATTCACAAACAATCTTGGATTAACCGGCTGATTATTTTTATGAACTTCGTAATGCAGGTGCGGCCCGGTGGAGCGACCTGTATTTCCGGATTTGGCAATAATCTGACCTACTTTTACTCTGTCATTCGTTTCTACAAGGATTTCGGAAAGATGTCCGTACAGAGTTGCCAGTCCATTGCCGTGTTCCACAATGACACAGTTGCCATATCCGCCTTTGACACCTGCAAAAATAACTTTTCCAGAAGCGGCGCATTTAACAGGACTTCCATAAGCCACAGCAATGTCTAAACCTTTGTGGAATTGCATCTGGTCTTTTTCTGCCGGAGCATTGCTGGATGCATTTTTATCTTCTTTGATGATCGCTTGTCTTTTTATAACGTTTCCGAGACTATCCTTTTCTTCAAGTGTATTGTTTTGGGCGGAAATTATTTCCGGAGATTTAGGAGGAATAGGATTTTTACGGATACCAAAATTTGATGAGATATAACCATAGGTGGGAATTCCCAGCGGAACCTGCTGTAATTTCTGTTCAAGATCTGCCAGATACTGGCTGTATCGGTTGCTTACTTTTGCAAGATATACTTTATTTTGCAGGCTATCCTGCGCCAGTCTGTCAATCCGAAGATCCGACACATTTTTTGATTTCAGAAAACCGTCGATGCTTCGGATGCTTTGATCTACAAGAGCCAGGTCGGTTTTCAATTGCAGATGGTCAATACTGTCCTTTTCGTTATTTATTTTTACCAGATTTACTTCATAAAGTTTATCATCTTTGCCTGTGTATAATCTCGCAATGATCAAAGACTGAATAAAACACGCTATCAGCAAAAGTATCAGTACAATATTTTTTTTCTTTTTAGATTTGAAGAACTGAACCATTAATACATTTTTAAAATGGAATGCAAAATTAGTAATTTTTATCTTGATTAATGATAATCAGGATCAACGATATATTTTCTGCAAATAAAAGTTAATTATTCTTAATTTATAATTAAAGCATAATTTGATTTAGCCAAATTCATAAATAAGCTTAGATTTGTAAATGCTAAAAAAAGCCAAACCAGAAATGAAAAAGAAATTGACTAAAGCGACTAAAAATGCGAGAGTTGGAGTTTTAGGAAGCGGAAGTTTTGCAACGGCCATTGTGAAAATGTTACTGGAAAACTGTAAAACCGTCCAGTGGTGTGTGAGAAATGAATTCGTGAAGGGAGCTATAGAGCAAAGAGGCCATAATCCTACCTATCTCACTACAGTGGCTTTCAACTTAAAAAAACTTAATATCACAACCGATATCAATGAATTGGTTTCCAATTGTGATGTCATTATTCTTGCGGTGCCTTCTATTTATCTTGCAGAATCTATGGAGAAGCTGACATGTGATTTGGAAGGAAAATTGTTTTGTTCCGCTATAAAGGGAATTGTTCCCAAGCATAATGATATTGTTGCTCACTATCTGAGGGACAACTTTAAAATAGGTTTTAAAAATCAGGCTGTTATTGCCGGTCCTTGCCATGCAGAAGAAGTTGCAATGGAACGTCTGTCTTATCTTACGGTCGCTGTTGCAGAAGATGAAGATGCTAAAGTTCTCCAGGAGATTTTGTCTTCCTGTTATATAAAAGTGAATACAAGCCGGGATATTCTCGGAAACGAATATTCTGCAATTCTTAAAAACATCTATGCTATCGGAGCTGGTATTGCTAGCGGACTAGGCTATGGAGACAATTTTATTGCGGTTTATGTTTCGAATGCAATTCGTGAAATGGAGGCATTTCTGCAAGCCATTTATCCCGAGCCGAGAGACGTGAATGACAGTGCCTATTTAGGTGACCTGATAGTTACGGCGTACTCCCTTTTCTCCAGAAACAGAAACTTGGGAAATCTAATTGGCAAAGGTTATACCGTGAAGTCTGCAATCCAGTCCATGAGTATGGTTGCGGAAGGTTATTACGCTACCAACGGAATCTACTCTATCTGCAAAGACAAAAAATTGAAGCTTCCGATAGTCAATACCATTTATGAGATATTGTATGAAGGAAAAAATGCGGAAAAGCAATTTGCGAAACTAACAGAGAAATTAACCTGATCTTAATGAAAGTTAATTAATTATACAACAAACACAATGGAACAGATTTTGCAAAATTTGCATTCTTAAGAAATGAAAAAATATTCAAACACAAAAATGAAACATTCTAAGTTTAAGCTGGCTCAGGAAGCCTTAAAGCACAAAGGATTTTTACAAAAAATTCCAGCGGCTGTCAGAATGATAAAATCCTGGCGAAAAGGTGAGTATAAAATGAAAGTAACAGACATTTTATTACCTGCGCTAGCATTATTATATGTTATCTCACCAATAGATCTTATTCCGGATTTTGTTTTAGGAATAGGTGCATTGGATGATCTTGCAATATTGGCATTTGCTATTCCTCTGTTGCTAAAAGAAGTGGATAAATTTCTGCTATGGGAAAGCCAGAAAAAAAATCCAAATGTGATAGACGCAGAGATTGTTGAATAAAAAAACCAGAGAATAATTTTTCTCTGGCTTTTTTATTAGATATTTACCACAGTCTCTATTTCCGGAGCGTATTGCTTAATGGTGCTTTCTACTCCCAACTTCATTGTAGAGCTACTGATGCCACAGCTGGAGCAGTGTCCTAACAAACGGACATAGACAGTTTTGTCTTCTACATTTACCAGCTCTATATCGCCCCCATCTTTATTAAGAAACGGACGAATGCTGTCCAATGCCTCCATTACTTTAGTAACCAATTCTTCCTGGATATCATTTGTATTGTTCATAAATTTATTATTTCTTTGGCGAGCAGCCTGCCATAGTCGTAATTTTTACAGCTTCTGTTGCTGGAAGATTTTTATTTCTTTCTACTAAACTTTCAACCATATTTTGGGCAGTTTTTGTATAAATGTCAGATATTTTGGAATTTTCCTGCAGCGCCGCTGGTCTTCCTACATCTCCAGCTTCTCGGATACTTTGAATCAAAGGAATCTCTCCCAAAACAGGAATTCCAAGATCTTCTGCCATAAACTGAGCGCCTTGTTTTCCAAAGATATAGTACTTATTATCGGGCAATTCTTCTGGTGTGAAGTACGCCATATTTTCTATCAATCCCAAAACAGGAATGTTGATGCTTTCCATATTGAACATCGCAATTCCCTTTCTCACATCGGCCAATGCAACGTGTTGAGGTGTACTCACAATCACAGCTCCCGTAACCGGAACTTCCTGAATGATAGATAAATGAATGTCGCCAGTTCCAGGAGGAAGGTCAATCAAAAGGAAATCCAATTCGCCCCAATCTGCATCACGAATCATCTGATTCAATGCTTTGGAAGCCATTGGGCCTCTCCAAACTACTGCTTGGTTAGCACCGGAAAAATATCCAATTGATAACATTTTTACACCGTAATTCTCGATTGGTTTCATCAGATTTCTGCCGTTCACTTCTACAGAAATTGGTTTTTGGCCTTCTGTATCAAGCATTGTAGGAACAGACGGTCCGTAGATATCTGCATCCAGCAATCCAACTTTGAAACCCATTTTTGCTAACGTTACAGCAAGATTAGCAGAAACTGTAGATTTTCCCACGCCACCTTTTCCGGAAGCGATGGCAATAATATTCTGAATTCCCGGGATTTGTTTCCCTTTGATTTCGTTTGTCGCAGGTGTTGCAGGCAATTCAGGAGAAACAATTTTCAACTTCAAATTGATATGTTCCCCAAACTCCGAAGCAAAAGCCTGCTTCATAGCGACTTCCAATTTCTTTTTCTCATGCATTGCAGGAGAATGTGCAGTCATATCAATATAAACATCATCACCCATCACTTGGAAATTGCTTACAAGGTCATCTACTTCTATCTCTTTCAGAAAATCCTGAACTTTTGATTTCGTCAGCATAAAATTTATTATTCTTTAAGTGGCTACAAAATTACGGATTTTAAAATTAATTTAGAATTAATTGAATTTATGATTTTGTCTATGTTGATGATTTTTGGCAGGTTAAGTTGGCTTGCTATTTTAACTTGTTTTAAATTCGCATTGATAAGATGTCTAAGATTATTTCATTAAAAAGTTATAGTCGAATTCATTTTAATCGAAAGAATGTTCAACAATTAGCCCTCAAAATTATGAATGCTACTGCGATACAACAACTGAATGATAAATTAAAATCTCTTCCCGATACTTTGGTACAAGAAGTAGAACAGTTTATTGATTATTTATCTTTTAAAAATTCCCAAGAAAGAGGTATAACGGATATTCCTCAATGGCAAAAGGATTTAGTTTTGGACAGAGTCAATAATCCCCAAAAACCTGTAGATGCTTTTAAGATGTTGCAAGAATTGGAGGACGATCTATGAAAACCTTCCGAGTTATTGCTGACCCCAGAGTAAAACTGGATTTACAGGATGCTAAAAATTTCTTGGAAAGAAAGCAAAAAGGACTTTCTCTAGAATTCTTCAAAGATTATAAAAAAGCACTTAAAAAATTACAAACTAATCCTTTTTTCCAAGTGAGGTACAAAGAGATACATTGTCTGCCATTGGAAGTTCTTAAATATATCCTCCATTTTAAATGGATGAACAAAATCTTACAGTTACAGTTTTTGCTGTAATTTCTACTCGTAGAGAACCTGATAAACATTGGTTGTGAGTCTTAATCTTTAATATATCGTAAATTAAACAAAGTCAACTTTTAATATTTATTGCTCAAAGTAGTGAGATTAGCATCGGAGTTTATAGCTTTGGTATTAAAATAATTTTGCCCATCCAGAGTTAAAATCTTTTGTATTAATAAAAATCTTCTTGTCATTAGTTTTATCAAAAGTTTTTGAGACAAAAAAATGAAAATCAGTAATTTGCTTTTTAAATACTAAGTCGAAAATATATTTCGATATTTTTTTTGCAAAAAATACAACAATTAGAACAGATAGTAATCCAATATATTTTACTTCTTTAACATTAAAAAATAATAGACCAATCAAAGTATAAAGTGCTAAGATAAATGCAAAACAAAAAATAAATACAAATAAATAAAAAATAGGATGAACAATTAATGTTAAAGTAATATATCCAGTAGTTTTACTTATTGAGAATGCTATTTGCTTGTAATGAATTATATCTTCATTTTTAGAATTGTTTAAAACTTCGTTGAAATTTGTTTCATTTATCTTCATAATTATATTATTAGTTTTTTTAATAAAAAATTTCACATATTTTTTTCAAATTTAATACCTAAAATTTCTTCAATAGATTTTATTTGTTTTTTAGCTTGCTCTTCACTTTTTGAGATTTGAGACTTAAAAAAAAGGCATTAAATATTCATTGTTAATAATTTCAATATTCAGAAAGCCGTCATTTTCTATAATATACTGATATTTTTTCATTATTAATTTTTTTTTTAAACCTTTTGAAATTAAGTAATCTATAAAACTGAATTTCTCTTTATCCATTTGTTAATTTTTTTAATTAACATTTCCTATCCCTCCAATTGCCCTTCCCACTTACTCACAGCAGAAGTCGCCAAAGCATTACCCAAAACATTAGTCATACTTCTTCCCATATCGCAGAAGTGGTCTATTGGTAAAATCAAAGCAATTCCCTCAACAGGAATATCAAACATCCCACACGCTGCAACAATGATAACCAGACTTGCTCTCGGTACACCTGCAATTCCTTTACTGGTGAGCATCAGAACCAAAAGCATAATAATTTGCTGTCCAAGCGGCATATCGATTCCGTAAATCTGTGCAATGAAAATCGAAGCAAAGGTCATATACATCATGCTTCCGTCCAGGTTGAAAGAATATCCTAATGGTAATATGAATGAAACAATCCTGTTGTTGCAACCAAATCTTTCCAGCTCTTCTACCAGCTTTGGAAAAACAGCCTCGGAACTTGTGGTGGAAAAGGCGATCAATAATGGCTCTTTGATTCTTCTCAACAATTCGAAAAGGCGTTTGCCGAGAATCATATATCCAACCAAAAGTAAAACAGCCCAAAGAACAGCCAATGCAAAGAAGAAATCTCTCAGGTAAATAGCATAAACTTTAAAAATCTCGAACCCGTTAGTCGCAACAACGGCAGATATCGCACCGAAAACACCTAATGGCGCAACCCACATTATATAACCCACCATTTTCAGAATGGCGTGTGCAACAATGTCCAGACCTTTGATAACCGGCTTCGCATACTCTTCTCCCATCGCTGATAAAGCAATGCCGAACATCACTGAGAAAACCACAATCTGCAGCACTTCATTAGTTGCAAACGCTTCAAATAAACTTTTCGGAATGATATGTTTTACAAAATCTTCCATCGAGAAACCTTTGCTGTTGCTCACAATTTCCGAAGCAGAAGCTGCATCCTGAATTGGTAGTTTAGTAACGTGACCAGGTTCCAGCCAATTGACCAAAGCCAAGCCTATTGTAAGCGATATCAAAGATGCACTGATAAACCAAAGCATCGCCTTCGTTCCGACACGTCCCACCATTTTTATATCACCCATTTTTGCAATCCCTACAACCAGTGTAGAGAACACCAATGGTGCAATAATCATCTGAATCAGACGAATAAAAATCGTTCCCAGCAACTTTATGTTTTTGGCAAATTCTTCTGCGGAATCCGGATTATTGGTATGTACGATGCCGCCTAGGATCACACCTAAAACCAATGAAATAATGATTGCGAAAAAAAGTTTATTCTGACCTTTCATAACTTTCTACATATTTTAATGTTTTGAACACAATGTGCACAAATTCTAATCTATTTAAATTAAGCAGTTTCAGTTTAAAGTAATGCTGTATGTCTAAATCTTAGCATTATAAAATCTGACATAAATTGAAACTGAACAAAACTAATATTTTTGAGAGAATAACCGCTTATTTTTTTAAGTTAATATTAAGTACAATTCAGTAAAGCATCTATTTTCAAACATCAAAAATAAAATAACATTCACGCATAGTTTACATTAGAAGTCGTTCTTTGTACAAAACTGATAGCTAATGAAATCAATATCAACCCGTTTATGAAAAGAGAGGTGGAAATCGTTATCATTTCTGATCTGCACCTTGGGACTTATGGCTGCAAAGCTAAGGAACTGTTGCATTACCTCAATTCCATTCAGCCTAAAACACTGATCCTGAACGGCGATATCATCGATATCTGGCAGTTTAAGAAATCCTATTTTCCTAAATCACATCTGAAGGTTGTCAAGAAATTGATTTCATTTGCCACCAAAGAGTCAGAAGTATTTTACATTACGGGCAATCACGACGAGGCGTTCCGGAATTTTACAGATTTCGAACTGGGAAAACTCAAGCTTTGCAACAAGCACGTTTTGAAATTGGGAGATAAGAAGGCGTGGATCTTTCACGGAGATGCTTTTGATGCCTCTGTTCAGCATTCTAAATGGATTGCGAAGCTTGGTGGGAAAGGTTATGATTTACTTATAGCAATTAATAATTTGGTGAATTGGTTTCTGGAAAAGATCGGAAAAGAGAAATATTCTTTTTCTAAAAAAATCAAAAATAATGTCAAAAAAGCTGTAAAATACATTGGTGATTTTGAACTTACAGCTTCCGAACTGGCTATCGAAAATCATTTTGATTATGTGATCTGCGGACATATCCATCAGCCACAAATCAAGGAAGTGACTAACAAAAAAGGGAAATGTGTGTACATGAATTCTGGCGACTGGGTCGAAAACCTTACGGCTTTGGAATATAATGGCGGCGAGTGGAAACTGTTTGTTTATGAGGATGAGAAACACACTTTAAAAAATGAAGAACCAGATGAGTTTAAGAAAATAGACAGCAAAGATTTAATGAAAATAGTGACTCAACTTGCGTAAATAATTTTACAGCAAATGCAAAAAAAAATACTTAAGCGACTTTATGCTAAATTGAAAAAAAAGAGTAACCGATGAAAATATTATATGCCTTCCAAGGTACAGGGAACGGACATCTTGCCAGAGCTCAGGAAATTATCCCGATTCTAAAGAAGCACGCCTTGGTAGATACGCTGATCAGTGGTCATCAGACCCAATTGAAGTCGGATTTCGACATTGATTTCCGATTTAAAGGCATCTCCCTGTTATATAATAAAACTGGGGGACTTTCTTATAAAAAAACATTGTTTCACAACAATTTTTGCAAGGCTGCAAAAGTTATTAAAGATATGGATCTGACCGCTTACGATTTAATTATTAATGATTTTGAACCACTGACGGGATGGACGGCTAAACTTAAAAATCTGCCGATCATAGAACTGAGCCACCAGGCATCATTAACGTTCAAAGAAACCCCAAAGCCCGATAAGAAAGATTGGTTGGGAGATTTTATTCTGAAACATTATGTGCCATGTGATAAAAAAATCGGGTTCCACTTCGATAACTATAACCCAAGCATTAAAAAACCGGTTATCAGGAAAAATATCAGAAAACTGAATCCGGATAAAAAAGGGCATTATCTGGTTTATCTGCCGAGTTTTTCTGATGAGGTTATAACAAATATGCTAACAAGGATTGACGTGGAGTGGAAGGTTTTTTCCAAATACGCCAGACAGATTCAGAAATTCAGGAATGTGGAAATCTTTCCTATTGACGAATTAAAATACCTTGAACTGTTCGAATCCTGCGAGGGAATTCTCTGCAATGCTGGTTTTGAAACACCCGCCGAAGCTCTGTTTATGAATAAGAAACTATTCGTGATTCCCATAGAAAACCAATATGAGCAGGAATGTAATGCTTTTGCCCTTCATAAAATGGGTGTTTCAAGTTCCGAAAGACTTGATCCATCCAAAATCCGGGAATGGATTAACTCTGAACAATTAATCGAAGTGGATTATCCGGATAATATTGAGAGTATCCTGACAAAAGAGGTGTTGTATTGAATTCGTAATTACTTCAAATTTTGGTCAAATTCATCAATAAAATTATGAGCCTTTATTTCCGCCAAATCTACTCACATTCAGCAACAGAGAAAGCATGAAATAACGTCTCAGGACAAGATCTTCCCGATCTTCAATATAATTGTCACCAATGTTACGGATAGCATTCTGACGCTGGTTGAGCACATCATTAATACTAAATTTGAGAGTCATCTGCTTTTTGTAAAATTGATAGTTAGCGCCTGTATTCCAAAAATAGGAAGTACGATTAAAGCCAGCTGATATGTTATTATTTTTGGCGATGCTGATTTCATTAATAAAATAAAGGGAAGATTTCATAAAATAATTAGTCATACCAAAAGAAAAGTTTTGCTGTGCAGCACGGGTTTTATCAATACGATAATTCTCAAAGTTTGAGATATTATAATTGATTCCTAATGAACTGTTTATGTCCATAATTTCTTTTAAAACCAGCTTCAGTGTTATTTTCGGGGCGATGTTATATACTGAGTTTTTATATTCTGTTCCATTAATAAAACCCTTTCTTTGGGCATAACTCGAGTAAAACGAAGGAGAGATTCGAAAATCATTGCCACGCCATTTCCAACTTTTGGTAAAACGGCTGTCCAAACTTAAAACTTTATTGCCGCTGATGTTTGCATAAGTACGGAACTGCCTTCCGGCATCATCATAATAAGAATAATCCGAAACGTCATTATCGGTATAGTCAAATTTAATTTTTGCTGAATATGTGATGTTTTTCGGGATATTTCTGTTTAGAAAATATAAGGAACTCGTGTTTTTCCAGGTGCTTTCCAAATCGGGATTTCCCTGGATGGTCACCAGTGGGTTTGAAATATCTGTGAATGGATTGAGCGACATCATTGACGGTGCATTAAAACTACTCATATTCGAAAGTTCTACTGATTTGGTTCTGGAAAATCTATAAATAAATTTGGTGTTGTAACTGGGAAAAACAAAGTTTCTACGAAAACTTTTATCTTCATTGTTGAAGACAGAATTAAAATCATTATTGTTGATTTCCAGATTTGCGTGAAAGAAAAACCTGAATCTAGTTTTATTCAAATCATAACCAACTGAACTATAAAGCGAGTTGATATTTTGATTGATGAGGTTGGACAACAGTGTGTTATAGCTGGAGTAGTCTTCTGTAGCTAAATTAAAATCATGAACTTGTCTGTCGTTTTTTAAGGATTGTGATATGTAGGTGATTTCCGTTGAAACGATAGCCGAGTCCGAAACCGGTTCGTCATATCTGGCATTAAAATTAAAATCTGTATTTTGATTTTTAGCTACAGTACGCTGATTTCTGTAATCATTATCCAAAGGGGATTGGTTGAAAATGGTATTGGTTAAATTATAATCCGTGCTGCTGTTTCCCGTAATATTTGTACTGACGGATCCGGAAAAAGAGCGTCCCTGTTTCTCGAATTTTTTTGTAACAGCCAGTGATTGAGAGAAGTTGTTATTTATAGATTTTTGATTAATAACACCTGAGCTGGAGTTCAGTAAAATATTATCGCGGTATGTGGATGAGTTATTTTCTGAAGCGCCCTCATTTGTATTGTTATTAAAAGAAGAGTTGAAAATCAGGTTGGTGGATTTGTTAAGCCTAAGTGTAGCATTCGTGTTAAATGAAAATCGTTTAAGATCCCTTTTGCCCGATCGTTCCGTGTTTTTATCCAATTTGTAATCAGGCAAAAAAGTGGTTCTTGCAATTTTGGAGTAGGTTTCGGTATTTCTCTGATAAAAATTAGCATTCAACCTTTCCAGATCAAGGTTGTCAAATTTTTTAGAATAAGTTGCATTTACAATCGTTGTAGTGAAAATGCCAGTACCAGAACTAGTTTTGCCGGACAATCCACTATTGATATTATTAGAACCTGCGGACAATGAAAGCTTGGAATCCTGATTTATTTTTGTAAAAAATAATGCACCGTCATATCTGTTGTTCGAACCATAACCTAGCCTCAGGTTGGTAATTGTTCCAAGTCGGTTTTTTTTATCCATCACAAAGTTTATGGTCAGGCTGTCAGTTATTGGAGTTCTGCCCGTCAATTCTTCTTCCTTGGTTTTGGATGTGGTAACCTGAATTTTCTTGATGATGTTTGCGGGAATGGTTTCTAATTCTATTTTCCCGTTTTTGTCAAACAGAGGTTTTCCGTTGATGTGGATTTTGCTCACAGATTTTCCATTCACGGTTATTTTTCCATCTGCTTCAATTTCTGCACCAGGAATTTCTTTGACTAGATCATCAATTTTGCTGTCTGGCTTCACCTTCATTCTGGAAGCATTGTATTCAACCGTATCTTTTTTGATGATGACAGGTGCCGCATTGATCTGAACCTCTTCAATATTGGTTACAAGATCTTTAATTAGTTTTAAAGTTCCAAGTTCTTCGTTCTGTGATATGTTTTTGAAAATTCTTGAAGTCGGGCGAAATTGACTGCCAGAAATTAGTAGAAATACGGTCTCATTCTGCTTTGGGGTTTTGATGCTGAAGTTTCCGTTTTTGTTTGTACCGGTATAATTGATAATTGAAGAATCCTTTTGTTTCATTAAAGAAACGGTAGCATTTTCCAGAGGATTGTTATTTTCATCGGTTACTTTTCCTTTGATGCTAAACGTTTGGGCGTTTAGTTTTAGAAAAATGAATAATAAAATCAGTAATATTTTTCTAATCATTTGGTTTTTAGTTTTCCTTCAAATCATAAAATTTAACATGTTTTTTTAATAGGATCCAATTTATAAAACTTATAAAATCGAAAACTATTGTGTATTTATGATTTTTTAGATAACTGAGTTCGATTTAAGATTGATGCAAAAATATAATAGGAATGGGCTTTAGCCCATTTTAATGATTCGGAACGGACATTGGCTTTAGCCAAAACATATCATTGATTTTGGCTAAAGCCAATGCTGAACTTCAATCTTTACATCGGGCTAAAGTCCGAAGCTATTAATAAAATGCAATAAATTGATTATCAGTTAATTTGAAAATACCCTACATCGAACTCACGTTAAATAATATCAAAATAAGAAAACCTCCGGGTTTCGGAGGTTTCCATATTTCTTTAGGTGATTAAAATTATGCCTTCAAATACCTTGAGTAAGCATAACCTTCTTCGCCGTCTTTAGTTTTGATTTTCCACCAATCGTCAGAAGATTGTTCTACTAAAGTTACCGCTTCTCCTTTAGCCGCCTTACCCACAACAGCAGCTTCAGTAGAAGGTGCCTGTCTGATGTTCAAATTAGAATCTTCGGTAGCAACTGTAAGAGATGTTCCTGCTTCCAAACCGGAAACCTGAACGTCAATGTTAATATCTGTAGCAGTGTACGAAGTATCAATAGCACCAAGCGCATTCCATACAGCATCTTTTGACGCACTGTTAGAAGCCTTTCCTGTGATGTAAAGAACGCCGTCCTGCTCCTGAACAGAAAGGTCAGAAAGTCCTGCTGACTGAGCTGCAGAAACTACACTAGCATATTTGTCTTGTAAACTCATTTGTGATTATTTAACTGTGATTTTGTTATCGTATTTTCCAATTTTAAGCGCATCCACCGATTCTTTCACTTTTCTTGCGTTTGCAGCAGTTGTAGATCCAGTCAGTGTAAGAGTTCCATTGATATCTTCTGCTTTTACGCCAGGGATATCTTTAAGAGCATCATTCACTTTTTGAAGAACTGCAGCATCTACCACATTCACTTCAACTGGTGCAGCTGTAGGAGCTGGTGTAACTGTCGCCATATCGTGAACATCTTTCACGCCTTGGATTTTTTTCAGAGCATCGATTGCAGCTTGCTTGTCTGCTTCAGTTGCAAAAGTTCCGCTCAGGTGAGCTTGTCCTTCTTTCACTTCCACAGAAGTTCCCGGATAAGCTGTAATCGCAGTTGTAGCTTGTGAGGTAAGTTCAGCGTCAGATACTTTCTTTTTACAAGATACGGCTGTCATTGATACCATCAATGCTAGAGCCGCAATTTTAAATGTTTTTTTCATAGGATAAAAATTAATTTATTTAAGTCGTGATTTATAACTAATAAAATTGATGCCAAACAAAGGGTAGGACCATCGTATTTTGATTTAAATTTCGTCTTTAGTAAATTTAAAAACTTTTTTAATGCAAAGATGCACATCAGAAATATTTAACAGAACTTTATAAGTTGATGAAAAAGGTGATTTCTGATCTATTTTATTCTGAGAAACTCCTTTGCAAGTTCTATCAATTTTGGGTCACCGGTGTATTTCCCTTTTTCATCAGATAGCTTCACCGTTGGGATCCATTCGTTGTTAATACCTTTCACGCTGATAAGTTTCATTACAATATTCATTGGTTTCAGTCCCACATCATTGGTAAGGTTGGTTCCGATTCCGAAAGAGATTCCTATTTTACCCCTGCAGTAATTCGTGATTTCTTCTACTTTTTCGAGATTCAGTCCATCGGAAAAAATAATGTATTTGAATAGCGGATTGATGCCTTGCTTCGTATAGTGAGCGATTGTTTTGTCTGCAAATTCCAGCGGATCGCCGCTGTCGTGACGTACCCCATCAAACAACTTTGCGAACTTTTTATCAAACTGCTGGAAGAAAACATCTGTGGTGTAAGTATCGGACAAAGCCACGCCTAGATCGCCGCGGTAAACATTGACCCAATTTTCTAGTGCGATAGAATTCGCCATTTTAAAACCAAATTCCGCAGCGTGAAACATAAACCATTCGTGAGCGTGTGTTCCGATAGGTTTTACGTTATACATCATAGCCAGGTGTACGTTGGAAGTTCCGGTAAAAGTCGATTTTTTATCCTGAATCAAAGCATCCATCACCAATCTGTGGACTTTGTAAGAATGTCTTCTTCTGGTTCCAAATTCGGCAAATGGCACGCCAAGCTCTGTGAGATAGATGGCTTTTTCTACAGTCTTATTAATGACTTCTTCGTTGGTTTGTCGCTCCATATGATTCATTTCATAGTGAAGTTCACTAATGAGAGCAAGAAGAGGAACTTCCCAAAGAATTGTTCTGTACCAGAGGCCTTCTACTGATACTTTCAGGTCATTTCCGATTTGTTCTATTTTTACTTCCGATGGGTCATAATGAAAACCTTCCAGAAAATCCAGATAGGGTAGCGCTAGATATGGACAGGTGACTTTCAGATATTTTTTTTCGTCTTTGGTCAATTTTAATTCTGCCATTGCATTGACAGCCTTTCGGAGTTCATCAGCAAAACCTTGCGGGAATTCATGTTTCCCACGGTTGATGAATTCATATTTTACAATCTCGTTTGTGAATAATTTCACAACTGCATTTTGCATTGTAATTTTATAGAAATCATTATCTAGAATAGATTTGAGCCTTACCTCGTGCATAAAAATATCGTTTACACAAATCTAATGAATTTTGTTGACGAGATTTAGAATTGCTGAGAAATTTATCAAAAAGACAATTTCTTCTTTGAGTTGCTTTATATTTCGAAGGCACAAGGTTTTTAACTTCGTTAAATTGAGCAATCTTTGAGCCTTATAAGCACGTAGATAGAAATCATACCTTGCGATTTTGTGTTTTGCTTTGGGGATTCCAAAAGTAATTTTCAATTACAATCCTTACTTTTGTCAAAATTTTTTGAAATGATAAAATCGCTGATGTATTTCGCAGTTGGAACCCTGATTAGTTTTTTTCTTAGACGTCTCACGGGCGACCCTGCGGATTTCTGGGCGGAGCTCTACGTAGCTTCCGCTTTCGGAATCGGTTGGGGATTGGCTTATTTTGTAGACCATCCGGAATGGCCGCTTCATAAGAAAATGGGAATTTCCTTAATTGGAATTGTATTCCTGGTGGCCATCGGACTGATATTTTTCAATTTCGAAACTGCAGTTCCTTCTATTATAAAGTTTTCTACAGTTTTCGTCGCTTATTATATGATTGCAAGTTTCCGAGAAAGTAAATCTTTGAGATATTAATTGGCTTCTGGCAGAGGGCTTTCAGTGATTTGTTTATTAGACAATATTTAATTTAAAAAAGTCTGGTTTTTTAAGAAAATTGGCTTTTTGTTTTAATGGATCATCAGAAAACTGATGATGCCCAAGCCTACAACCAAAAATAAAAAGGCAAAGAAATTAATCATAAACAGAATGCTTCCAATGATAAAACTGGTTACTCCGTGGGTATGATAAACCTTATGGTGCGCTATGAAGAAATATATAATACTATAGAAGAACAAGACATTCATCACTATGTAAATAATAATACTGATTAACGAATGTGTTACATCTGCCAATTTATCCAAAAAAGAAAATGCTAAGATTGTCAGTAACAGAAAACTGAAATAATGGAGCGTAAAAATACCGTGATCAAAATACCACCACTTTTTTTTATCGTGGAAAATCCATAGGAAAAATGCAAAAATCGGAAGGTAAATAAACAATGCTTTCGGCAGATTATGAAACGATACTTCGCCCAGTTTTTTTAAGATTTCACCTTTTGCAACACCTTGTTCTTTTAGTTCGAAAAATTTATGAGCAATCGGAACATTGATAAAATCATAGAAAGATGGGTTTTTAGCTTTTGCTGAATCGAATGACTTCCGGCTCGTATAACCGTTGTATTTAAAATTGTCATCCAATTTTTTACTCATATCGAAATCATTCTGAAGGCTATTTAATTTGATAGAATCTTTCAGCAAAGCATTAACTTTAGAAATGGTTACAGAGTCTTTCCCATTTATGTTTTCCCTTTTTCTGATGCTGTCCAATTGTTTGGAAGTTTCGGTTAATCTGTGTAGCGCTATTTTCTTTTCTTTGCCATCCACGATTTTTCCTTCGAAATTAAAACTGAAAGGAGGAAAAACTGCGAATAAAAAGAACGTAATAAAACTGGTAAAGATATACAGCTTAACAGGAGGGACAAATTTTTGTCTTTTACCTTCAAGGTAAGTATTTGTTAATTTTCCTGGTTTGAACACTAGATTCTTCAACGTTCCCCAGAACTGTCCATCATAGTGGGTAAAATCTTCAATAAAATGAGTGAAAAGATAGTGGAACTGCTGTCTTGTCTTGATATTCTGTTGTCCGCAGTTGGGACAGTATTTTTCTTCAACGATATGTCCGCAGTTCAGGCAGTCTTTTTCTTCTCTCAGTTTTCCGTGGCTCATTTTCCAAGATTTTTTTCAAAAATATAAAAATCATCAATGATAAATAACGTTTATTTTGATAATTTCAAAAAGTATTCGCATATTTAATACTTAGCTAACGTATTAATTTTTAGAAAATTAAAATATTTTTCTGAGCATAATTTTTCATAAGAAAAAAAATTCCTACCTTTGCACACCCTTTGAGGGAAAATTATGTTTAATCGTAAACGATAAATTGTGAATACATTAAGTTACAAAACAGTATCAGCAAACAAAGCTACCGCTAATAAAGAATGGGTTGTGGTAGACGCTGCTGAGCAACCGTTGGGAAGACTAGCTTCTACCGTTGCAAAGATTTTGAGAGGTAAGCACAAAACGAATTACACACCGCACGTAGATTGTGGAGACAACGTAATCGTTTTGAATGCAGGGAAAGTAACACTTTCCGGAAACAAGTGGGCAGACAAAACTTACATTTGGCACACTGGATATCCAGGTGGTCAGAAGTCTATGACTGCTGAAGAGCTTAGAAAAAAAGATGCACTAAAAGTGTTGGAAAAGTCTGTAAAAGGTATGTTGCCAAAAAACAGATTGGGTTCCGCTCTTTTCAAGAACCTTTATTTATATGAAGGGACTGAGCATAAACACGAAGCTCAACAGCCAAAAGTAATCAATGTTAACGAATTCAAATAATTGAGTATGTCTATAGTACACAAAATCGGAAGAAGAAAAACTTCTGTTGCAAGAGTTTACGTGAAGCCAGGAACTGGTAATATCACGATAAACGGGAAAGATGCTAAAACTTACTTCTGTACGGATGTTTTAGTTTATAAAGTAAATCAGCCATTTTTGTTGACAGAGACTGTAGGTCAGTATGATGTTACAGTAAATGTTTTTGGTGGAGGTATCACTGGTCAAGCAGAAGCAGTAAGACTTGGTGTTTCCAGAGCACTTTGTGAGATCAACGAAGAGTTCAGATTACTTCTTAAGCCACACGGATTGCTTACAAGAGATGCAAGAATGGTGGAAAGAAAGAAACCAGGACAGAAAAAAGCAAGAAAGAGATTCCAGTTCTCAAAACGTTAAGAAATCATTGGGCTATTGGCTTATGGCACATAGCGTTGATGAACTTTTTAAAAATTTATTTTTTAATCAAAAGCTGGAAAGCGAATTGCCAAAAGCAAGAAGCCCACAGCCACTTTGCCCGTTACGTTTAGCATCCAAACTTTACTCCCATCTAAAGTAAAGTTGATTGCAGAAAAGCGGAAAGTAAACTAACAAAAAACAAGAAAACATGGCAAAAGCAAATGTAAAAGACCTTTTAGAGGCTGGCGTACACTTCGGTCACATGACTCGTAAGTGGAATCCAAATATGGCTCCATACATTTTCATGGAGAAAAACGGTATTCACATCGTAGATTTACATAAAACAGCAGTGAAATTGGACGAGGCTTGTACAGCTTTAGAAAAATTAACTTCTGCAGGTAAAAAAGTTCTTTTCGTAGCTACTAAAAAGCAAGCGAAAGAAGTAGTAGCAAAACACGCTTCAGAACTTAACATGCCTTACATCACAGAAAGATGGCCAGGTGGAATGCTAACTAACTTCGTGACTATCAGAAAAGCGGTTAAAAAAATGAACGCTATCGATAAAATGAAGAAAGACGGTACATTCGAAACACTATCCAAAAAAGAAAGATTACAAGTAGATCGTCAAAGAGCAAATCTTGAGAAAAACTTAGGATCTATTGCGGATATGGTGAGACTTCCTTCAGCTATTTTTGTAGTGGACATTATGAGAGAGCACATCGCAGTTACAGAAGCAAAAAAATTGGGTATCCCAGTTTTCGGTATCGTAGATACTAACTCAGATCCAAGAAAAGTGGATTTCGTAATCCCAGGAAATGATGATGCTTCTAAATCTATCGATATGATCCTTTCTGTTGTAGCAGACGCTGTAAAAGAGGGTCAGTCTCAGAGAAAAGCAGAAAAAGAAAAGTCTAAAGAAGAAGGTGAAAAAGTTTCTGCTGATGCAGATTCTGATTTCGATGCAGAATAATTAGAATTTTTTCTATAATAAAAAAGCGGTTCATCATTTGAATCGCTTTTTTTTGTATATTATTTTGGACGCCTATTTCCGCCTTCCGTTCCCGCTATCCGCCTTCAGCGGATGAGCTCCACTCAAGTCGGGCTGCGAATTCAACTGACAACAACCTTTTCCAATCAATAGAAACAAAAAACCCTTTCAGAGCTCGATACTCTAAAAGGGTTGAAATATTATTATCAAAGGAATCAAGCCGCAAAAAGCCAATCACCAGCAACCAAATGCTACCCTTTGAATTCTCCCATTGCGATAAATTTATCTTGTCTCTCTGCAACCAGTTTCTCAACCGACATTTTAGATAATGTTTTGATGTCTTTTAGAAGCACTTTCTTCACGTTGTCAAAAGTGGCTGCGTTGTCATAATGAGCGCCTCCAAGTGGTTCTGGGATGATGTCATCAATCAACTTCTGCTTCAACATATCATCAGCGGTAAGTTTCATTGTTGTTGCTGCAGTTTCTTTGTACTCCCAGCTTCTCCAAAGTATTGCAGAACAGTTTTCTGGAGAAATCACAGAATACCAAGTATTTTCCAGCATATAAACTTTGTTTCCTACACCAATTCCTAAAGCCCCTCCACTTGCACCTTCACCAATGATGATTGTGATAATTGGAGTTTTCAATTGGCACATTTCAAAGATATTTCTGGCAATAGCTTCACCTTGTCCGCGTTCTTCTGCTTCGAGACCAGGATAAGCACCAGGTGTATCCACAAAAGTTACCACAGGAATATTGAATTTCTCTGCCAATTTCATCAATCTAAGAGCCTTTCTGTAACCTTCTGGGTTAGACATCCCGAAACGTCTGTGTTGTCGTTCTTTAGTTGTTCTACCTTTCTGAGTTCCGATGAGCATTACGGTATTTCCGCTGATGCTGGCAATTCCACCAATCATTGCAGGGTCATCCCCGAAATTTCTATCACCGTGCAATTCTACAAAACTCCCCGCATCAGCCAAACCGTTGATGTAGTCCAATGTGTAAGGTCTGTCCGGATGTCTGGAAAGCTGTACTCTTTGCCACGGCGTTAGGTTACCGTATATTTTCTTTTTGGTATCTTCTATTTTATCTTTTATTTTTTTACAAGATTCATCTACATTGATTCCGCTTTCAGTGCCTAATTGAACGCATTTTTCGTATTGTTCAATTAGTTCTTTTACAGGTTGTTCAAATTCTAAATATTCCATATTATGTTTGGATTAAACCGTTCAAAAATAATCTTTTTTTTACAAATAGATTTTGAATCCGATAATTAATTTGTCCTAATCGCTTTTTCGATTCGTGCTACCGTTTCTTCTTTGCCAATGATATTCATAATATCAGGAACATCGGGACCTTTCAGTTCTCCAACCAAAGCGAGACGAAGAGGCATCATTAGTTTTCCCATCCCGATAGAATGTTCTTCTGCAAAATGATGAATCGCTTCTTTCAAAGTTTCTGAATCAAATTCCGACGTTTCTAATTGGGTTAAGAAATCTTTCAAAATTGCAGAAGTGGTTTCGTTCCAGGCTTTTTTGGTTGCTTTTTCATCGTAAGAAGTTGGAGCTTCGAAGAAGAATTTTCCATCATTGTAAATATCAACCACAAAAGTTGCTCTTTCTTTCATCAATGAAATGATTTTCAATAATTTGTCATCAGAAAGATTCAAAGCATGAACTTCATCAATTTCTTTCAGTAAAACCAAAACCTCTTCATCAGATTTCAACTTCAAATATTCCTGATTAAACCATTTAGCTTTCTGTGGATCGAATCTTGCGCCGGCTTTATGAACTTTGTGAAGATCGAACTCGGCAATCATTTCGTCCATTGAAATAATCTCTCTATCGTTTGAGGGTGTCCAACCTAACAAAGCTGTCATATTGATAAAAGCTTCAGGGAAATAGCCAGATTCTTTATAACCTTTCCAAATTTCATCACTTTCCGGATCTTTGAAATCCATAGGAAAAACTGGGAATCCGAATTTTGCGCCGTCTCTTTTGCTTAATTTTCCTTTACCTTCAGGTTTTAGAATTAAAGACAAATGAGCAAATTCCGGTGCTTCCCAATTCATTGCTTCATATAATAAAACGTGCAAAGGCATAGATGGTAACCATTCTTCTCCACGGATAACGTGAGAAATTTTCATTTCAAAATCATCCACAACATTGGCGAAATGATAAGTTGGCATTCCATCATTTTTGATTAGAACTTTATCATCTAGCGTATTGGTATTTACTGAAAAATTTCCTCTGATGATATCTTGAAGATTAAGAGTTCTGTCAATCGGCATTTTGAAACGAACAACATAAGGAACATTTTCATCTAATAATTTCTGAACTTCTTCCGCGGAAAGAGAAATACTGTTTCTTAATTGTTGTCTTGTCTGATGATTGTAGGCAAAAACATCACCTCTAGCTTCGAAGTCTTTTCTGATAGCATCCAATTCTTCAGGCGTATCAAAAGCTAAATAAGCATAATCTGTTTTCAATATTTGCTCTTTGTATCTGTCGTAAATATCTCTTCTTTCAGATTGTCTGTAAGGAGCATAAGGTCCGCCAACTTTTGGGCTTTCGTCAGGAATAATCCCACACCACTCCAAAGAATTCATAATATAATCTTCTGCGCCTTCTACATATCTGGCTGTATCTGTATCCTCGATTCTGAGTACAAATTCGCCACCTTTGTTTTTTGCGAAAAGATAATCATACAATGCAGTTCTAACACCGCCTAAATGTAAAGCTCCCGTTGGACTTGGTGCAAAACGCACTCTTACTTTTGTCATATATAGATATGTAATGTTTTAAAAGGTCATTCCGATTATCGGAATAAGTAATATAATCGCTTATATCCATCTGTAGATCTACAAGTTTATAATGGCGATTTCATATCAAAATTGTGGTGCAAAATTAAGAAATTTCGTTGGTTTGCCTTTTATAATTTGGTTAATCTTACACGAAATAGTATTTTTGACGATTAAAATTATGACTATGTTAGAAATTGGTGAAAGACCTTGGGGAAATACTATGTTTTGGCAGATGAGCCAAACTATAAATTAAAAAGAATTGAAGTCAATCCTGGTCAAAAATTATCTTATCAATATCATCATAAAAGACAGGAGCAATGGACCATTATCGAAGGTAATGCAACGATTGTTGTGGATGGTGAAGAAATTTCTTTAGCTTACGGTCAAAGTGTTTTTATCCCACTTGGTGCAAAGCACAGAATAATGAATCTTACGGATAAACCTGTTGTTTTTATAGAAGTTCAGACAGGGACTTATTTTGGTGAAGAGGATATTGTGAGATTGGAGGATGAGTATGATAGAAGTTAAAAAAAAATTAAACATAAAACAAAAAAGGGAATAGCGATATTCCCTTTTTATTTAAATTAAACTTTTGAGATAAAGTTTAATTTTTTTTGTAAAAGATAAATCTAAGAATAATTTCTTTTGAGGGTGTTTTTGTTTGAAATTTTCAATAAAATCCTGGATATTATTTGCTTCAATAAGCCAGTTTTCCCCAGAATGACCCAGGAAGTGGGTGGAAATCAACCTAATTCTCAAAATTATTTTTGTCTAAATCCATCCATTTTTTATAGAATTCCTGCACGTCAAAGTCATTTTTATGTCCCCAGTTTTTGATTTTTTCTTCAATCTCAGTAGGATTTCTTGCCCAAGATTGATGAATCATAAAATAGTATAGTTGTATAGTTCTGCCAACGTGAGGTTTTCTTGCTTTTTCATAAACAGGATTATTAGTAATCAAGAAGCACGTCTCATTGAATGGCTTGGCTGTATTACATAATAGCCGTCTTTGTTATTTTTGAAAAGTACAATTAAATTCACTAGAAAATTAATTGGTGTTTTCTTCGGATTTTTAGTAAGGAATCGGTTTTTTCTTAGAAACTTTGCCATTGTCCCAAAATCATAAGCATATTCATCACTATCAATTTGGATATGCCAACCGCCATTTCCCATTTTTTCTGCCATCATATTCCGCTGTCTTGTTTCCAATTCCATAGGCTCACGGTTGGGAATATAAAATTGATCTTTGTAAAAAGCGATTTTATTATGAATATCAATTGCTTTGATTTCAGTAAAAAAACTTTCTGGAATTAAAATGTCATTTCCTGCCCAAGTTTTATTATCAGCATCATAACTGATTATAATGCTATCCACATGATTGTAAATTAATTTTAATGAATTGAAGATATATGCGTAATCATAAGAAATAAGATATCCAGCTTTGATAACATTTTTTTTGTCTGTCATAATTTTACTACTTTCGTTTTCTTAATAAAATAGCTTGACAAAATAATAAATTAAAAATGGGAATTAAAAGATTTTTAAAAAAAAGAATTAAAGATCGTAGTTTTATCAGAAATAAGAGAAAACTAAAGATTAACCATTTTGATCTTGATTTTTTTAAAAGCTATAATTTCGATTTTAGTAATTCCAATGTAAATCCGAAGGTTTCTATTATTATACCTGTTTATAATCAAATCAGATATACGCTCAATTGTCTCTACACTATTTCACAATTTGACAAGGAAGTTTCAAAGGAAATTATTATCATCAATGATAACAGTACTGATGATACTTTGGACTATTTAAATAAGATAGCTGGAATTACTGTTATAAATAATTCTGAAAACCTAGGTTTTTTAAGAAATATAAATAAAGGGATAGAGGTAGCCAAAGGAAAATATGTTTATCTTCTAAACAATGATGTAGAAGTTCAGGAAAACTATTTATCGAGTTTACTGGAGGTTTTTGAAACTAAAGAAAGTGTGGGTGCAGTTGGCTCCAAGATGGTTTTTGCAGACAATACTTTGCAGGAAGCAGGTTGTCTTATTTTTAAAGATTCTGAGATTGTTAATTTGGGAAGATGTTATGCCATAGATGCTCCAAAGTATAATTATCTTCGAAAAGTAGATTACTGCTCTGGATGTAGTTTATTATTCAAAAGAGAAGATATTGATGGAAAACTAAATCTCTTGGATGAAGCATTTTTACCGGCATATTATGAGGAAACCGATCTTTGTCAAAGATTAAAATACGAACAGAAACTGGATATTTACTATCAGCCAAAGTCGGAAATTATTCATTTTGAAAATATCTCTTATACGGGAAAAGATAGTAACAAAGAGCGTTTGTTACAGAAAAACAGAGAGACTTTTATAAGTAGATGGGATCAGTATTTTACTAATGAAAGATTTTTGGAAGATGGTAAAAGGACTAACTTCAATGCACATTACAAAAAACCAAATATTCTTATTTTAGAGGAAAACATGCCAAAACCGGATAAAGATTCTGGTTCGAGAAGGCTTTTTGAAATGATTAAGATTCTACAGAAAAATGATCATAAAATAATTTTAGCTGTAAAACAATTCGAAGAAACTGGTGATGATGTGTATATAGACTTTTTCAGAGGTATTGGTATCGAAGTATGTAAAGACTATGTAAATACGAAGGATAAAATTGTAACAGTTTCAGATCAGGTGACAGAAGCTCTTCATTATGTAGATATTGTCTGGATTTTCAGACCATTAGGATTTGATTATTGGTATAAGCAGATTAAAAATAAAATTTCTGGCAAAAAGATTATCTACGATATGGTAGATCTTCACTACCTGAGAATGGAACGGGAAAATAATTATTTGGAAGTTACGAAAAGTAGAAAAAAGGAGATGAAGTCTTTTAAAGACAAAGAGTATTTTGGGATGCAGAATGCAGATGCAGTAGTATCCATCAGTGATGAAGAAAAAAATATCGTCTCTAAGCAAGGAATTAATAGAGATAAAATATTTACTGTTAGTAATATACATAAACCTGTGACACTTCAAAATGCTGATTTCTCAAAGCGTGACGGTTTGCTTTTTATAGGCGGCTATTATCACATGCCGAATCTGGATGCCGTAAAATTTCTATTTGAAGAGATTATGCCACTGGTTTGGGAAAAAAATAGTTCTATTAAAGTTTTCATTTTAGGCTCTAATTTTCCGGAAGATCTCAAAGAGCAATATCATTCTGATAATTTTCAAATTTTGGGTTATCAGGAATCGGTAGATGATTGGTTTGAAAATTCCAAAATATTTGTTGCACCATTGAGATACGGAGCCGGCGTGAAGGGAAAAATAGGGCAGGCGCTGGAGTTCGGTTTGCCGGTTGTCACGACAACGATTGGTGCTGAGGGAATGGGTCTGGAAGATAAAATTACTGCTTCCATTAGTAGTGATAGCCCAAAAGATTTTGCTGAAAAAATATTAGAATTGTACAGCAATGAAAATTTATGGCAGACTTTACATTCCAATAGTGCTTTGCCACTTTCAAAATTTTCCATTGAGTCACAGGAAAATAATATTAAAAAACTTTTTAGCTATCTGGGATTTTAAGCTTCTGTAATCTGTTTGATCCAATTGGTGAAGCCATATTTTTTTACAATTTCTTCAGAAAGTTCTCGATAGGGTGTGTTGAGAAAGCTGTCTATTTGATCAAAATTTTCGTCTAAAACAAAGATATTGTCTGGATGGTAAAAGTCATAATCTTTTACTGTTTGATTATCTGTAATCACTTTTTTCTTGTAATAGATTGCTTCGAAAAAACGGATAGAAAGCCCATTATGTACTGGATCTACAAAATCTAATAAAACATCTGCTTTTTCTACGTTTCTAAGGTTTTCCAAAAAAGTAATCCTTTCCTTTATATATTTTATTTTTGGGTTCTTGATTTCTGATTTGTTATTATATTGAATAAAAATGGACAGTTCAACTTCCATTTTTAATACTTCGGATATGAATCGGTCAATCTTTTTCTCTCTATTTTCCCAATATAATCCTACAAAGTAAAACTCGGGTTTTTGAGCATTATAATCTTTGTAAACCGGCGGAATGCAATCAAAATAAAAGTTAGTAATTGGTTTTATATTGTTTTTTTCGTCCGCAGAATCAAAACAGAAAAATGTGTCAAAAAGATGAAAATATTTTTTCACTTCAGGGAATTTTTCGATCCCATCCCATTGGTAAGCAATTAGTTTTTTGGTTTTCTTTTTTAACTCCTGAATCACAGGAATAGGAAATGCATCCGGACGAATTACCAAAACATAATCTAACATATCAAGCTGCGAAATCTTTTTATAATATTCTCTAAGCTTATGTTCCTCAATCAGCTTCTTTTTATATTCTCTATCTTTTAAAAAAAATTTCCTGGAAAAATTGATGATCTTTTCAATGCCCTTATACTTGAATTTTGATGGATTGTCTGTAATCACAAATGGCAAAAAACCTACCTTATTCAGATTATCCATAAATAAATTAGGAAAGTCTGAATAATCTGGCATCATTAGAAGAAAAGTTTTATGGTTTCCCATCCTATTTCAAAAAGTTTATTTTCAGAACCAGAAGTAGTTTTCTCAGACTGTTTATTTTATTACGAAAGAAATATTTCTCTATAATTCTAAAATTATTTAAAGATAACTTATTGATTGTTTTATAATAAATACTGTTATTCTTTGAAAGGATATTTTTTTTACCTAGAGGCACATAGCTAGTCTTTAAAGATTTTTCCATTTCAGAAATAACTTCTTTGCTTAATTTGCTACGTTCCCTAATTGCAAAGTCAAAGAATATTTTTTTTATGTAGATCGCATACCAAGTAGCAATGACACCATATTTTTCATCACGTCCGTATTTTTTTAAAATCTCTTCCATAACAAGAATATAAGATTTCAAATTATTGTCACTTAAGTTTTTAGTTATGGATGCGGCATTATCAATCCTGTAATAGTATGTCTCTTTATTAATGAATTTCACATTCTTTGCAACCAGCATTGTTTCAAAAAACCAAAGTTCGTCTTCGTGTAAAATACCATTTTTGAAACAAAGATTATTTTTTTTGATAAATTCTCTATTATACAATCTGTTTTGTGCAACTGGCTTAAGACCAGATTCCATTGTTATTTTTAAAACTTCAAAATGATCATTTTTAAAAGTAATTGAGCCTTCTTTTGGATGTAGCAGCTGAGAAACCTTATTTATTTCTCCTTCTATAATATTCGTTGTTACAGTAATCCCAACAATGATATCATTATCCTCGAATGAATAAACCATTGTGCTGATTGCATCAGTGGCTAGAATATCATCTTGATCCAGGAAAAAGATAAATTCTCCTTTTGCATTATCCATTCCTTTGTTTCTAGTAGCAGAAAGTCCCAGATTTTCTTGCGCAAAAACAGTTATCTTATGGCTTTCAGCTTCAAAGATTTTTATTATATTTAAAGTATTATCCTTGCTTCCATCATTGATTATGATACACTCCCAATTTTCATAATCTTGTAATATCACAGAGTTTATACACGCTTCGATATATTCTTCCGCATTGTAACAAGGAATAATAATAGACACTAGTGGTTGAGAAATCATTTTTTTGATATTAATTTTGTGTACAGATTAGGAAAGTAATAATACAGTCTCAGATAAAAATAGTATTCTAAGCCGATTGTTTTCGCGGGATATTTTAGAAATAAAGTAAATGATTGTCGGATGGCTTCTTTCTCATTTGTCATTTCTTCTTTGGAGGTTTGACGCAGAATCCTTTTGAGAACCATCAATAATTTCTTAACAAAATTTTTGGCAATTTTTTGTTGGTTTTCTACTTTTCTTGTGCCTTGCCAAAACCTGAAAACGTCCATTATGGCAATGTAAAAATAATAAGCTGTTTCTGGAGAAAGGTCGTGGGAAAGACTGTTGTCTCGCTGGATGTAATGGTATAGCTTATCATTGGATCTTACCACTTTTTCTGCTTGGTCAAAAATTTTGAAAAGTGTGGAATAATCTTCAAAACATTTTAAATTTTCGGGGAAACTGAGATCTTTTATCAGACTGGATTTGTATAATTTTCCCCACGGATGACTCTGGATCACGGTATCTTCTAACAAAAGAGATAAGGCTTTTCTACCGTCAAAAGTTGTTTCCGTGGTGGTAGGTTTCTGGAAAACAATTTGCCCGTTTTCATCTTCATAGCTGGCTTCTATAATGGCAATGTCTGCATTTTCATTTGTAAGTAATTGAAAGAGTTTTGCGCAATAATTGGCATCAACCCAATCATCAGAATCTACAAAACAGATGTAGTCTCCGGTTGCAGATTTCAGCCCTACATTTCGGGCTTTGGAAACACCTCCGTTTTCTTGTTTGATTATTTTTATTCGTTCATCTTGGCTCTGATGTTTCGTATATATTTGCAATGATCCATCAGTGGAACCATCATCTACAATAATGATTTCTAAATTCCCATACGTTTGCCCGCATACTGAAATCAGACATTTTTCCAGCGTTTTTTCAGCATTGTAACAAGGGATAATTAGGCTAATTAATGGGTAATTCATTTGGTTTCAAAAATGTTTGCTTGAAAATTAAAAAACAAAGCCGCTTGCGGATCGCCTATTTTACAATATTTTATTAACTTGCAAGATAATAAAAAACTTAATAATTATCAGCGCATCGCTCTGTTTTACTAATTGTTTACTATCCCGATTCCCATCAAAATTAAACAAATGAACATTGTATATTTAGTATTTGGTACTAAAATCGAAAATTATCAGCAAGCCTATTTTTCCATTTTTACGGCTCAGTTACATAAAAACGGTGATGATAAAATTATTGTAATAACAGATGACTCCTCCCTATTCGGTTTTTTCGAAGATAAAATAGAAACAATAGTCATTAACCAAGATACTATAAGGGATTGGGAAGGTCCTCATCAGTTTTTTTGGAGGGTAAAAATAAAAGCACTGCAGTTGGTTGCTCAGAAATATCCACAGGATTCTATCTTGTATTTGGATTCGGATACTTTTTTCTATAAAAATACAGCTGTATTGCGTACTGCTCTTCAAAGTGGAAATCAATTTATGCACCTTAACGAAGGCAAACTATCGCAACTTTCATCAAAAACCGAAAAACTAATGTGGAAACAGATGAAAGGGAAGTCCTATGGAAATATCATAATCAATGAAAATGTAGCAATGTGGAATGCCGGACTAATAGGCGTATCACAAAAACATTTCGAATGTCTGGAACTAACGCTTCAGATTAATGACGCCATGTGTGCAGATGGCGTTACAAGAAGATTGATTGAACAATTTGCGTTTTCCCTTGGACTCAATCAATATTCAGAGTTACAACCAGCAGACCATATTGTTGGGCATTATTGGGGAAATAAAAAACAATGGAATGATACAATAAGTCTTTTTCTAAGAGAATGTTTTATGAAGAAGTATCATTTTGATGCAGTTGTAGAACGTATAAAAGATATGGAACTTTCTAAAATTCCTATTCGGATCAAAGAATCCAGCACTCAGAGAAAACTTAAAAATCTGATTGATAAATTTTACACCAACCAAAGACCTGTTTATGTTAAGAAGTAGCTTTTCTTAATGATTCATAGGTTTCATAAACATATAAACTTTGCAGATAACTAATCTTTAAACCGTTTATACCATCCAAGACCCCGAGTTTTAAAATATAAGTTTTAATAAATTTGAAAGTAGTTTTACTCCATTTCATAAAAGAACTGTATTTTTTTCCTTTTTGAGACAGTTCCAAACCTTTCAGTTGCCCATAATAAATCATTTTATCTTTAAAACGATGATAATTCTCAAAAGAATAGTGAAGTAATTTATGCTTTAAAAATCCAATTTTTCCGTTTACTAAAAGTGTTTCGTGCACCTTTTTCAGATCATCATAATGCGCTTTTGATTTTCTGAAAAGCCTGAAGTTTTTATCGTTTTGTGTACCGGAAAAGCGTATTTTTTGCTGACCTAGAAAAAAAATTCGGTAGATATAATAGGCATCGCAAGCATTAGGATTGTTCACGGTTTCTATAATTTCTTGTTTTCCTTTTTCCGAAATTCTCTCGTCCCCATCCAGAAAAAAGACCCAATCATTGTTTGCCAAATTGAGAGCGAGATTTCTTTGTTTCGTATAATCTTCAAATTTATTTTGAACAACTGTGACATTAGAAAAGGATCTAGCAATATCCGTTGTTTTATCTGTGCTGTAAGAATCAACAACGATAATCTCATGACAAAAATCAAAACATTCGAGAACTTCTCGAATGTTTTTTTCTTCGTTATAAGTGATGATTAAACCGCTGATTTTTTCTTTAAGGTGTGTCATTTTAAAACTCCAAAATAGTTTTCTCGATGATTTTTACACAATCCAATAGCTGTTCTTCGGTGATTACCAAAGGTGGTGCCAATCTTATAATGTTTCCATGTGTGGGTTTGGCAAGCAATCCATTTTCTTTCAGTTGTAAGCAAAGATTCCAGGCTGTTTTGCTGTCTGGGGAATCATTGATTAGAATGGCATTCAGCAAACCTTTACCTCGTACTTTCGTTATTAAATCTGTTTTCTCAATTAATTTCTCTATCTCAGAACGGAAAAGCTGTCCTAAATCTTCAGCTCTTTCGGATAATTTTTCTTCTTCTACGACATCTAAAGCTGCCACTGCCACTGCACAAGCAATAGGGTTTCCTCCAAAAGTTGATCCGTGTTGCCCTGGCTTGATAACATTCATAATATCGTTGTTTGCTAAAACTGCAGACACAGGATACATTCCGCCGGAAAGCGCTTTTCCTAGAATCAGAATATCAGGTTGAACATCTTCGTGATGACAGGCAATTAATCTTCCGGTTCTTGCAATTCCCGTCTGAACTTCATCTGCAATAAACAATACATTGTATTTTTTGCACAATTCTGATGCGCCTTTCAAAAATCCTTCATCCGGAACATAGACACCAGCCTCACCTTGGATTGGTTCAGCCAAAAATGCAGCAATATTCTGGGCGTTATTTGATAGAGTTTCTTCCAACGCTGCCAAATCATTGTAAGGTATTTTTACAAATCCAGGCGTAAAAGGCCCGTAATTCTGATTCGCATCCGGGTCATTAGAAAAAGAAACGATCGTCGTTGTTCTTCCGTGGAAATTGTTTTCACAAACGATTATTTTAGCAGCATTTTCTGAAATTCCTTTGACTTCGTAACTCCATTTTCTGGCCAATTTTACCGCCGTTTCTACAGCTTCAGCACCAGAATTCATGGGAAGTACTTTATCAAACCCAAAAAGACTTGTAATTTTTTTCTCGTATTCACCAAGATTGGAATTGTAAAATGCTCTTGATGTCAAAGCTAATTTCTTAGCCTGATTTACCAAAGCATCAATAATTTTTGGATGAGAATGACCTTGGTTTACAGCGGAATAGGCCGAAAGAAAATCGTAATATTTTTTACCTTCTACATCCCAAACAAAAACGCCTTCGCCGCGTTCCAAAACCACAGGAAGCGGATGATAATTATGAGCGCCGTGTTTTTCTTCAAGATTAATGAAATATTGTGAATTTTTTTCCTGAACTGCTGTTGACATAACTTTAATTTTTTGTAAAAATAATGAATTTGATTGCAATTAATGATAAGAAAAATGCCTAACTGTAAAAGTCAGGCATTTTATCTATAGGGATTTTATTTTTTAGATATTATTATCAAAATTTTTATCCATTACAAAATCTTCCATAAATTTTGTAGTGTAATTTCCGGCAAGGAAATCTTCATTTTCCAATAATTGTCTGTGGAAAGGAATAGTCGTTTTCACCCCTTCGATGTAGAATTCTTCCAGCGCACGTTTCATTTTTGCGATCGCTTCTTCTCTGTTCTGAGCAGTAACAATTAGTTTTGCAATCATTGAATCGTAGTTTGGCGGAATTGCGTAGCCCGAATAAACGTGTGTATCTACTCTCACGCCGTGTCCTCCAGGAATATTAAGACCTTTGATGACACCCGGAGAAGGACGGAAGTCCATATAAGGATCTTCAGCATTGATTCTACACTCAATAGCGTGCATCTTTGGGTAATAATTTTTACCACTTATTGGCGTTCCGGAAGCCAGTAAAATCTGCTCGCGAATCAAATCGTAATCTACAACCTGTTCGGTGATCGGATGTTCTACCTGGATTCTGGTATTCATTTCCATAAAATAGAAATTCCTGTGTTTGTCCACCAAAAATTCGATGGTTCCTACACCTTCATATCCAATAAACTCCGCAGCTTTTACTGCTGCTTCGCCCATTTTCTCACGGAGTTCATCCGTCATAAAAGGAGATGGCGTTTCTTCTATCAGTTTCTGATTTCTTCTCTGTACAGAACAGTCTCTCTCGGAAAGGTGACAGGCTTTCCCATATTGGTCTCCAGCAATCTGAATTTCAATATGTCTAGGCTCCTCAATCAGTTTTTCCATATACATTCCGCCATTTCCGAAAGCGGCAACCGCTTCCTGAATCGCAGAATCCCAATGGTCTTTCAGATCTTCTTCTTTCCAAACGGCTCTCATTCCCTTTCCACCGCCACCGGCAGTTGCTTTAATCATTACAGGATAACCGATTTCTTTAGCTGTTTTCTTTGCATCTTCATAAGAATCGATTAATCCGTCAGAACCTGGAACACAAGGGATTCCGGCCGCTTTCATTGTAGCTTTTGCCGTCGCTTTGTCTCCCATTTTTTCAATTTGCTCAGGAGTCGCTCCGATAAATTTGATGCCATTTTTAGCACATATTCTTGAGAAGTTTGCATTCTCGGAAAGGAAACCGTAACCAGGGTGGATGGCATCTGCATTGGTAATCTCAGCAGCTGCAATAATATTTGGGATTTTCAGATAAGAGTCTTTGCTCATTGGAGGTCCGATGCAGACAGCCTCGTCTGCAAAACGAACGTGAAGACTATCCTTGTCTGCTGTAGAGTACACTGCAACAGTCTTGATTCCCATTTCTTTCGCCGTGCGCAGGATTCGCATAGCGATTTCCCCACGGTTAGCGATTAATATTTTTTTGAACATCTTTTTCGAATTTTAAATTATAAATTTTGAATTTTAAATTATTTTAAATGAAAAATCTTCCATTTAAAATTTATAATCTTTAATCTAAAATTGCTTAAGATGGATCTACCAAAAATAAAGGTTGGTCGTATTCTACAGGAGAAGAATCTTCTACCAATATTTTCACGATTTTTCCGCTGATTTCGGATTCTATCTGGTTGAAAAGTTTCATTGCCTCAATGACGCAAACCACTTTTCCTTCAGTAACAGAATCGCCCACGTTTACAAATACATCTTTGTCCGGTGATGGTTTTCTGTAAAAAGTACCAATCATTGGAGACTTGATCGTGATATATTTGCTGTCGTCAGCAGTAGTTGCTGCTTCGGAAGTGATAGTAGTTGCTGAAACTTGACTTGCTGCTGGTGCAGAAACTGGTGCTTGGTAGGCAACTTGAGGAGTGACATAGCTTACAGGCTCACCTCCAAGGGGAGTTTTTATATAGATTTCAAAGTCCTTGTTTTTATACTTCACTTCTGAAACACCTGCCTTTGCAACAAATCTTACAAGATTCTGAATGTCTTTAATATCCATAAATTTTTTAAATTATTTTGAACGCCAAATATAATAAAAAACCACCCAAATTGATAAAATCCGAGTGGTTTTTTATGTTTAGTATAAGATTTTCAAAAGTAAATCTTAGTTTTCTTCTGTTGTTTCAACAGTTTTCTCTAGTACAACTTTTCCTTTGTAGTAAAGTTTTCCTTCGTGCCAGTGAGCTCTGTGATAAAGGTGTAGTTCACCAGTCGTAGCATCTTTTGCCAATTGAGGCGCTACAGCTTTATAGTGCGTTCTTCTTTTATCTCTTCTTGTAGACGACTGTCTTCTCTTAGGATGTGCCATTGTTAATTATTTTAAAAAATTCTACCGAATTATATGTTATATTTAATTATTGTTTCTCAATTTTTTCAAAGCTTCCCATCTTGGGTCTGTGCTCTGTTCTTCCTCTTCTTCGATTGGCTTCGGACTGTATTTTTCCAGTAGCTTTTTATACTCGTCATTGTCTCTTACAGATGGCGCCACTTTTTTCATAGGGATTGATAAAACCACGGTTTCATATATAAGATTGGCGATATTAAATTCGCTGTCTTTCTGAGGAATGGTGATAATGTCTTCATTGCTGTCATCATATTCTTCCCCGAATTTCACAAGAATTTTCAAATCGTTCATTATATTGTCAGAAAATTCATCTGTGCTGATATCGCAAATCAGTTGAACTGTTCCTGAAACATTGATGAAAAATTCCAAAAAGGTCGTGTGCTTGTCTAGACGAACATCCACACTGATCTCTGGGTTAAAAAACTCCTGTTCAGTCTCAAATAAATCAAAGAACTCTTGATTGATTTCAAATTTGAAATCGTGCTTTCCGGTTTTTAGACCAGAAAAAGCAATATCGTAGTTTCTAAATCTGTCCATAAAAAATGGTGTGCAAAAATAATTTAATTTTTTGAAATAACAAAATGTTTTTGGAAATACTTGAATTGCAAAAATTTACTTCAGAAATTTTAGTCTTATTCATCTCCAGTTGGAAGGTCTTCATCCACACCATTGGTAATGTGTGAAAGCTTTGTGAGAAGCTTGTTCTGTGTTAATTCCTTATATTCGCTTCTGTTTTTAAAAATCTTGATGGCTGTAAAAATAGCTTCAGAAAAGGAAGTTTCATCGGCTAGATTTTTTCCGGCAATATCGTACGCTACCCCGTGGTCTGGGGAAGTTCTGATAAATGGCAGACCTGCGGAATAATTAACGCCCTCTTCGTAAGCAATGGTTTTAAACGGTGTCAGTCCCTGGTCGTGATACATTGCTAAAACTGCATCGTAAGCTTTGTATTTTTCAGGCTGGAAAAAACTGTCTGCCGGATAAGGTCCAAATGCCATAATGCCTTGGTCAAATAATTCTTTGATAGCCGGTTGTATAATCTCAATTTCTTCTCTACCGATTACGCCGCCGTCACCAGCGTGCGGATTCAGTCCAAGCACGGCAATTTTTGGTTTTTCTACACAAAAATCTTCTTTTAACGTAGAAACCAATTGCTTAACCTGTTTCTTGATTTTTTCTTTGGTGATGTGTTGCGCCACTTCCGAGACTGGAATGTGATGGGTGGAAACAGCCACTTTCAGCTCGTCTGTTACCATAAACATCACGGCTTTTTTCTGTGCTTTTTCTTCGAAGTATCCTGTGTGACCTGCGTGCGCAAAGCCGTACTTTAACATCTCATCTTTATTGATTGGAGCGGTAACCAGCACATCGATTTCCTGATTGAGCAAGGCTTCTGTAGCGGCTTCAAGGGAAGCAATGGCCAGTTTGGTGGATTCTTCTGTAGGAACTCCAAATTCTATATTGCTGTTCTCTTTTATGAGATTGACCATGTTGATTTTTCCACCCTGAACTTCCTTTGGTGAGTTGATGTAATTGAAATTGGTCTGTAATTTGAAAACATTTTTCTGATAAGTAAAGAGTTTTCCCGACCCAAATATTACTGGTGTAAAAAAATCTGTAATGGTTTTGTCCTTCAGGGATTTCAGGATGATTTCCGGGCCGATGCCGTTGAAATCACCGATTGAAATTCCTACTCTGATTTTATGGTGTTTGGAGCTCATTTGTTTATCTTTGACTTTTAAAAAGAATTTTACAAAATTACGGTTTTTTTAGGTTGTATTTATAACTATTTGTTTACACATTCTACTAAAAAGTTGGTAAAATATGCAACATTTATAGCCCCGATTGTAGTGGAAATCCTTTTTCTTTAACTTCAGAAAGAAAAACATTGCAACGTAAAGCGGGATAAAGCTCCTAAAAATCCTTTAAAATAAGACGCACTAATGTTTACAGGAATCATTGAAGCAACAGGAAATGTTGTTAAAATCGAGAAAAACGAAACTAATATAGACTTCACGTTAAGCTGTCCATTTACGCAGGAACTGAAAATAGACCAAAGTCTAGCACACAACGGCTGCTGCCTGACGGTGGTCGAAATCAACGGGAACGAATATAAAGTGACTGCCATCAATGAGACGCTTGAAAAAACGAATCTCGGCCATTGGAATGTGGGAACGGAAGTGAATTTGGAACGCTGTTTGAAATTCGAAGGAAGACTGGATGGTCACGTGGTGCAAGGTCACGTGGACAAAACCGGAATTGTAGAGCATATTGAGAATCTGAACGGCAGTTACATCATTACGGTTTCTTATGAAGAATCGGATGAATATACGACAGTTCCTCAAGGGTCAATTACAGTCAACGGAACGAGTCTAACCGTTGCAGAGAGCGGAAAAAATCAGTTTTCTGTAGCAATTATTCCGTACACCTGGGAGTTTACGAATAAAAAGCATCTGAAAAAAGGTGATGTAGTGAATCTAGAATTTGACATCATCGGAAAGTATGTTGCCAAACTTTTGAAAAAGCAAAATGTCATTTAGTAATTATAAAGGTTACCGTTTAAGAAACCGCGTTTTCTTAGGTTTTATGGCTATTTGTTTACTGAGTATAGTTACTTCGGGTGTTCTTTCTTTTGTGATATTGAGAAACAATGCGAAAGAACAAAGCCGTACCGATATGCAGAATAAATCCGAAGCGCTAATGTCATCTCTGGATTATGCGCTTAGCCACTCAACGGTCAAAACACAGGATATTCCTACGGTTCTCGAGAATAAAATCTATGAGATTGCAGATATTAATAAGCACGATATTATTATTTATGATTTGAATGGGAATTACCTCCTCTCCAACAAGGAGCCAAATCTGGTGGCGCAAAAGAAGATGCCAGCGGAAGTAATCGCAGCTATTCGGAAAGACGGTAAGCGCTATGATCACAAATCCTATGATGAAAATCTTAAAGCCAGTATTGTCTCATCCTATATGGTGCTGAAAAATAACATGCTGGAGGATATTGCTTATGTTTATTTTCCTTATTATCATAATGAAAGTGCCTACAAGGTGGTTTTTAAACACTATTTCGGATACATCGTTGGTGTCAATTTGCTGATTATTTTTCTCAGTATCTGGCTTAGCTGGATCATTTCAAATAATCTAACAAATGCGATTACACGTTTCACCTCTATGATTAGTAAAATTAATCTGTTTGATAAAAATCTCCAGCCGATCCGTTATTATAAGAATGATGAACTAAATGCTTTAGTTAAGGCTTATAATAAAATGATCTCCGAGATTGCTGACCAAAGAGAGCGGCTAAGTTATATTGAAAAACAATCTGCGTGGCAAGAAATGGCTAGACAAGTAGCACATGAGGTCAAGAATCCGCTGACGCCAATGAAGCTGATGATGCAGAATTTCGAGAGGAAATTTGATGCCAATGATCCTAATAACGAAACTAAAGTTAAGAATCTTAGTGAAGTAATCATTGGTCAGATTGAAGTCATCAGCAGGGTAGCAACGGCATTTTCAGAATTTGCGCAGCTCCCAAAAAGGAACGACGAAGAAATCAATTTGAATAGGGAAATCCGAAATGTTCTCACTATTTTTAGTGATGAAAATATCTTCATCCATGCAAGTCATGATAATATAATGATGAAAATAGACAAGGATTATCTGGCGAGAATTATAATCAATCTTGTGACCAATGCTAGTCAGGCGAAAGCAGATAACAGAAAGTCAGTCATCAATGTAGATATCGAAAAGATTGAAAAGCGCATAAAGATCATAGTTGACGATAATGGAGTAGGGATATCGCCAGATAAGTTGGAAAAAATATTTGATCCAAATTTCACTTCCAAAAACAGCGGAATGGGTATAGGTCTAACAATGGTAAAAAGAATGGTGGAAGATTATAACGGTACAGTAAGCGTATTTTCTGAAGTGGATAAAGGTGCGGTTTTTACCATTTCAATGCCGTCCAATTTATAAATGAAGCCATTTAGATTTCAGCAATTTGAAGTTCAGCAGAGTTCTGAAGTGTTTCGAGTGGGAACTGATGCTGTTTTGCTTGGAATTTTGTCCAATGTCCATCAGGCGAGAGCGATTTTGGAAGTAGGAACCGGAACCGGAATTGTCGCTTTGATGCTGGCTCAACGCAATTCTGAGGCTAATATTTTAGGAATTGATATTAATCCTGAAGCTGTCCAAATTTCTCAAAATAATTTTTATAATTCTCCTTTTTCTGATAAAATTAAAAGTCAACTTCAGGATTTTAAAAATTTTGAAACTGATGAGAAGTTTGATTTAATTGTTTCTAATCCACCTTATTTTGAAACCAACAGTTCTGAAAAAGATATTCTTGCAAGACAAAGATTAGAATTGGATTTCTCGGATTTGATTCAAAATGCTTCGCAATTACTTTCCGATGAAGGCTTATTTTCTGTTATTATTCCCATTGATTCCGAAAAACAATTCACTCAAATCTGTAGCGATAATTTTTTATGTCTGCAAAGAAAAGTCATTATCAAAGGAATCAATACTTCTAAACCGAAAAGGGTAGTTTTAGAATATTCATTTCAAAAATCAGAAGTTACCGAAGAATATTTCGTTATAGAAAAGTCACCAAGAGTTTATTCCGATGAATATCTTGAGCTGACGAAAGACTTCCACATATTCAACAAAAAAACTCTTTGAGTTTCTTCAAAGAGTCTAAATTTTTATAACTGGAAATTTTCTTATTCAAAAAGTTCAGCAGTATCAAGAACAGTTACCTGTCCGTTTTCGCATCGGATGGCTTCCCCGGGATAATTCTGAATCATATGGTAATCGTGGGTTGCCATTACTACGGCGCAATGGTTTTCTTCTGCCAGATTTTTTAGAAGAGTCATAATATCATTGGATGTTTCTGGATCAAGATTTCCTGTTGGTTCATCTGCAAGAATCAACTCTGGATGATTAAGAAGTGCTCTGGCAATCGCAGCACGTTGTTGCTCACCTCCGGAAAGCTGGTGAGGCATTTTATGCTTTTTAGTTTTCATACCAACGCTGGAAAGTACTTCATCTATTCTTGCTTCCATTTTGTGTTTGTCACTCCAGCCGGTGGCCTGAAGGACGAAGAGGAGATTTTTCTCGATATTCCTGTCTGGTAACAACTGAAAATCCTGGAAAACGATTCCTAGTTTTCTTCTCAGATTAGGGACGTCAGACTGTTTCAATTTTTTCAAATCAAAGCCTGCAACTTGTCCGCTTCCGCCTTGTAGAGGAAGTTGTCCGTACAGTACTTTCAGAAGAGAACTTTTTCCAGACCCTGTTTTTCCAATCAGATAACAGAATTTTCCTTTTTTGATATGAAGATCCACGTCATTCAGAACTGTAAAGTTTTTCTGTACAATCTTAGCACTGCTCAAATCTATAATATCGATACCCGGGTCATTTCTGTGCGGCATAATTTGTAAATTGAAAGTTTGTAAGATTCAAAAATAGCAAAAACTTATTTTTCAGCTTTTACTTTTGGCAAATTTTAACAACAAAAAATGCTTGAAAAAAAATTCAAGCATTTTTTGTATATGATAATTAAAGAAAATTATCTCTTAGCGCGCGCTGCACTAACAGTTAAGCTCTTTCTGCCTTTCGCTCTTCTAGCTGCCAACACTCTTCTTCCGTTTGGTGTAGACATTCTTTCACGGAAACCGTGTTTGTTTCTTCTTTTTCTTTCAGATGGTTGGAATGTTCTTTTACTCATCACTAATATATTTAGTTCGTAATTATCTTTTTATTTTCAGACTGCAAATATAGAGATTTTATTTTGAGTGGCAAATATTTGAAAACTTTTTTATGTTAATTTTTTAATTCCTATTGATTCTGATTCTTTACAACTGATTACGTGAAGCTAAACGTGTCTGTATTTCGCCCAGTTCAAAATTCAAAATGAATTTAACGTTATCAAAAAAACTTGGATTGGCTAGTTATATGAATTCCTTCAATAAATAATGATAGATTTGTAGTAAAGAACTAAACAATTATGAAAACTATCTCTTTTGTACTGAAAGTTATTTCTTTTGTGGTTTTGATTTTGATCTGGATTTTTACAATTGTTAATTTTAAAAACCTGCCAGAAACCATTCCCATTCATTATAATATTGCTGGAACGCCTGATGGTTTTGGTCCAAAAAGTACTATTTGGTTTGAAACGACTCTAACTACAGCTTTGTTTTTATTTCTAATGTATGTTTCGAAAAATCCTGATTTTCCTCTACTTAATATTCCTCAAAATATAAAAAAGAAGCCTATTCTCACGGAATTTATTGTAAGTATTCTGTTATTAATAATTATGCTGATATTTGCAGATGTTAATTATGAAAGTATTCAGAATGCTTTAGGAAAAACCAATGGATTAAGTTCAATAATGCATTATTTGTTAGGCTTGGTTTTTATATTTGTTTGTGGACTTCTAATTTATTCTTATATAATTTCAAAACGTCAAAATTTACAAGGTTGATTAAATGAAATCTGTATACAATCTTTTCGTGCATGTAATGATTTTCGGGATGAAAGTCTTTTCAGTATTCAATTCGAAAACAAAAAAAGGGATTCGTGGCAGAAAGCAGTCTGTTAGCATTGTCACAGAAAAACTTCAGGGACAAAAAGTGCTTTGGATGCACGCTGCCAGTCTTGGCGAATATGAACAAGGCTTGCCGGTCCTAGAAAAATTGAAAGAACAATTCCCCGAACATAAAACTTTGGTGACTTTTTTCTCGCCATCAGGTTATGAGAATGTGAAGAAAAGAAAACAGATTGCCGATGCGATTTGCTATTTGCCTTTTGACAGGAAAAAAGACGTGAAAGAATTTGTTTCCACTTTTGAAACTGAGATTTTCTTTACCGTGAAATATGATTACTGGTACAATCTTTTAGAAGAACTGAAAAATCGAGGGACAAAAAATTATGTGATTTCGGCTTTGTTTTATGAGCATCAGGTTTTCTTTGAAAGTTATGGAAAGTGGTTTGTAAAACAGCTGAAACAGAACATTGATTGGTTCTTTCACCAGACTGTGAAGTCTAAGGCTTTGGCAAAAAAAATCGGACTAACTAATTCTACTGTTTCCGGCGATACAAGATTTGACAGAGTTAAACAATTTCTCGACAGAGATAATCATTTAGAATTTATAGAAGAATTTAAAAACGGTCAGAAACTGATTGTGTTTGGAAGCAGCTGGCAGACGGAAGAAGATATTGCTCAGGTTGTTGCAAAAAAACTTCCTGAAATTAAAATCGTTATTGCACCTCACGACTTGCAGCGTGTTCCGCATCTGCAAACACTGTTCCCGAATGCTTGTCTATACAGCTCGCTCTCAAACTCTCAGACTCTCAAACTCTCAGACTCCCAAATTCTCATTATAGATTCAATTGGTAAACTTTCCAAATTGTATTCTTATGCAGATCTGGCAGTTGTAGGTGGTGGATTTCATTCGGCGGGATTACACAATATTTTGGAAGCAGCAGTTTATGGCGTTCCTGTGATTTTTGGCAATCAATACAGAAAAAATCCGGAAGCAGATGCGCTGATTGATGCCAACGGCGGAAAATGTTTTGACGATTTTGTGGCAGCTTCGGTTTTCATCAGAGAAGTGATAAAAAAAGATGTTGAGAATGAAGGCGAGGAAAAGTCTTTTTTGAAACAGATGTCAGAAAATGCATACAATTTTGTGAATTCTCAGCCATATGCGACAGCGATAATAGTGAAGAAAATCTTGGAATCAAATATTTAACTACAAAAGAAACAAAAGATAATTTCAATATTTCAATTGTTATTTATTAATAGATAATGTTTTTGGATTTTGATAATTACTTTAAGAATCCCTGGCTTCTTATATCTTTCACAATCAATTCAAAGTGATCTGGGATATTTTCGCATTTCAGCCAGTTGAAATCTAAACCATTGTTGATGCAAAGTTTTTCAAGATATAGGTTTTCGTGTAACTGGAAATCAATATCAGTTAAGATTTTGTCAAACTCCAGCCAATAATCCTCGTCTAGTTTTTGAATTTGGATTAAGGCTTTGATAATTTTATTGATGAGGTAGATGTATAGCTTGTAAACGGCATCAAACCTCTGCCTCGATAACTTGTCGTTATGCTCCAAAATGGTATTTACAAGAAAGAGATTAAGATAAACATCCCCAAATTTATCCGTTGTGATTTTCACATGTTCCGTTATTTCTGCGCTCAGTTTTCTGATCAAAACCAAAAAATATTTTTGATTGGCAACATATTTTGAAATCTCCGTAACTCTTTCGCTGATGATTTCTTCCATCGCATTTCGTTTATCATCAGTCGTTTCCGGATCGATGAGTTCGAAATACAGTTTTTTGGAAAGCAATTTATCTTTCTTCAATAATCGGAAAATCAGTCGGTCTTTCTCAATTGAAGAAAACTCGCTAAGAGCTTGCTTGAATTCTTTTGAATATTCCATTAATTAAAGATTTTAGAATATTTGATAAAACCGTTGAAAGCCCAATTAGCTGTATAATACAGAGATTTCAAAGTTGAGAATTTCATATAATCTTTGTACACCAAATATTGGTCCTTCATAATGTTTGATTTGTTTCGAGAAACGCTGTTGGGCAACATCCGGTATTTTGATAAAGTCTTTTTCAAAGGTTTTCCTTCCGGGATCTTTTTCAAAAGTTCCAGCCACATTACGTGATCTTCTCGTTTTGTACCTTCGGGGAAATAGAATTTTCCAACTCTTTTGGAATCGTACATCGATGCTAAAAGTGATAATCTGCAGGTTTTCAAAAGATTGTTGAAATTTACAATTTTATCCGCTTCAAAATCGCCAATTTCGGTAGGATTCAGGTTTTGATCACAACGAGAATAAGTGGAGTAGGCTAATTCTGCATTTTCTGATTTCATAAAATTGATCATTTCCTCAAGGAAATTCGGTTCCCAAAAATCATCGGCGTCCAGAAATGTTATGAATCTTCCTGTTGCGTTTTTCAAAGAAATATTCCTCGCGTGTCCGGCACCGCCATTTTTCTCTGCTTTGAAAACTTTGATTCGGGAATCGTTTTGTTTTTCTAGAATCACCACCGAATTGTCCGTTGAACAATCATCAGTAATCAACCATTCCCAATCTTGAAAAGTTTGCTTCAAAACCGAATCAATCGTCTCCTGAAGATATTTTGAGGAATTGTAACTCGGCGTGATGATTGATATTTCGGGCACTTGCGATTTTTTTACAAAGATAAATAAAGACGAGAAGATAAAAGAATAAAGAAAAAGGACTTCTGGTTTTAGGATATAGACTTAGCTCGATGTGACAATTTTCACACTTGTCAAAATAATTCAATGGCAAACATTGTGGTTTATGACAAAACTTGTTTCGATGCTAGAATCTGCACCCCGGCCTGAGTGGAGCTCTTTTTTGTTATTGCGAGTGCTGTAATTTTCTATTACCGATTGGATTCTTTCGCAATAACAAAAAAAGCGGGAACGGAGGACGGATAAAGGCGCCCAAATAATTATAAATGCTGAAATGTGATCCAAAAATTAAAAATTGTCTATTTATTCCAAAATCTTAACTTTGTGAATCTTAAAAAAAAATTATTCATTATTAATTCTTACTTTATAGAATGTTTTACGACCATCAGCAGATAGAAAAAAAGTGGCAAAAATATTGGGAAGACAATCAAACCTACAAGACTTCCAACTCAACCGATAAACCGAAATTTTACGTCCTCGATATGTTTCCGTATCCTTCCGGAGCCGGACTTCACGTGGGGCATCCGCTTGGTTATATTGCTTCTGATATCTATGCGCGATACAAAAGACATCAGGGTTTCAATGTTTTGCATCCGGTTGGTTACGATAGCTTCGGTCTTCCGGCAGAACAATATGCCATCCAGACTGGAACGCATCCAGCCATTACAACAGAACAAAATATCACAAGATACGAGGAACAATTAAGAAAAATCGGTTTCTCTTTCGATTGGAGTAGGGAAGTTAGAACTTCGGATCCTTCTTATTATAAATGGACACAATGGATTTTTATTCAGTTGTTTCATTCTTGGTATAATAAGAATACGGACAAGGCGGAATCCGTCGAAACCTTAATCAAACATTTTGAAGAAAAAGGAACTGAAGGTCTTAATGCCAATCAAAATGAAGAATTAAATTTCACTTCAGAAGAGTGGAAATCTTATTCTGATATTAAAAAAGAAGAAATCTTATTGAATTATCGTTTGGCTTACAGAGCGGAAACAACTGTGAACTGGTGTCCTGCTTTGGGAACGGTTTTAGCAAATGATGAGATAAAAGACGGAAAATCCGAAAGAGGTGGTTATCCTGTTTTCCAAAAGAAAATGATGCAATGGAGTATGAGAATCTCTGCATATTCTGAAAGATTATTGCAAGGATTGAAAACTTTGGACTGGCCACAACCTTTGAAAGATTCTCAGGAATATTGGATTGGGAAATCTCAAGGTGCACAAGTTAGATTTGCTACTGAAAATGGAGAAACAATTGAAGTTTTCACAACAAGACCTGACACTATTTTCGGAGCGACCTTTATGGTTTTGGCGCCGGAAAATCCTTTGGTTCAAAATCTGACAACTCAGGAACAGAAAACTGAAGTTGATAATTATATAGAAGAAACTTCCAAAAAGACTGAACGTGATAGAATGGCTGACGTGAAAAATGTGAGTGGTGCTTTCACGGGAAGTTATGCAATTAATCCTTTTAATGGGAACAAAATTCCGGTTTATATTTCTGATTATGTGTTGATGGGTTACGGTACTGGAGCTGTGATGGCTGTACCTGCACACGACGAGCGTGACCATAGATTTGCGAAGAAATTTAATTTAGAAATTATTAAAGTTGTTGAATCTGATGTAGATGTTCAGGAAGAAGCTTATGATTCTAAGGATTCGGTTTGTGTGAATTCTGATTTCCTGAATGGTCTTAATTATAATGATGCGAAAGCAAAAATAATTGCTGAAATCGAAAACAGAGGAATCGGTCACGGCACTACGAATTACAGACAGCGTGATGCGATTTTCTCTAGACAAAGATATTGGGGAGAACCGGTTCCTATATATTATAAGGAAGGTATGCCTTACACGTTGCCAAATTCTGCTTTGCCTTTGGAACTTCCTGAGGTTGAGAAATATTTGCCGACAGAAGACGGCGACCCACCATTAGGAAACGCAAAAACATTTGCCTGGGACGAAGCGAATCAAAAAGTGGTTGATACGGATTTGATTGATGATAAAACCGTTTTCCCTTTAGAATTATCCACAATGCCAGGCTGGGCAGGAAGTTCTTGGTACTTCCTAAGATATATGGACCCGAATGATGATGAGGTTTTCTGTAAAAAAGAATTGTCAGATTATTGGGGACAAGTTGATTTGTACATCGGCGGAAGTGAGCACGCAACTGGTCACTTATTGTATTCTCGTTTTTGGAATATGTTCTTGAAAGACAGAGGTTATATTGAGCAAAATGAGCCTTTCCAAAAATTGATTAATCAAGGAATGATTTTGGGGATGAGTGCGTTTGTTTATAGAGTTGATGGAACCAATCAATATGTTTCTAAAAATTTAGTGAAAGATTACAAAACTCAAGCAATCCACGTTGACGTATCTTTATTAAAAGGAACAACCGACGAATTAGATACCGAAGCTTTTAAATCTTGGAGGCCAGATTACGCAGATGCAGAATTTATTTTAGAAGACGGAAAATACATCACAGGTCGTGAAGTAGAAAAAATGTCTAAGTCAAAATACAATGTTGTAAACCCAGATGACATCTGTAATGAATACGGAGCAGATGGTTTAAGATTGTACGAAATGTTCCTTGGTCCATTAGAACAATCCAAGCCTTGGAACACGCAAGGTCTTAGCGGAGTTTATGGTTTCTTGAAAAAATTCTGGAATCTTTATTTTGATGGCGATAATTTCTCAGTTTCTGATGAAGAGCCAACGAAAGCAGAATTTAAAGTGTTGCATACATTAATAAAGAAGGTAGTTTACGACATCGAAAACTTCTCTTTCAATACTTCTGTGTCGTCTTTTATGATTGCCGTGAACGAATTGCAGAAATTAAAATGTAACAAGCGCAATATTTTGCAACCCTTGGCTGTTATTATATCACCATATGCGCCACATATTTGCGAAGAGGTTTGGCAATTGTTGGGAAATAATGCTTCTATTGAATTTGAACAATTTCCAAGGCTAGATGAAAGCTATCTGATTGAAGATGAGATAGATTACCCATTGAGTTTCAACGGAAAAATGAAAATGAAGCTGAAGTTGGCTGCTCATCTGACAAAGGATGATGTGCAGACAATTGTGATGCAAAATGAAGATGTTAAAAGGATTTTAGGCGAAAATCAAGTTAAGAACTTCATCTTTGTCCCGAAGAAAATCATCAATATTGTTAGCTGATTGTAGATTTCCTTGGGATAGATTAAGAAAATTTATTGTAGTATATACCGAAAATTATTGAAATAAAAATCATAATTTTATCATATCAATTTTAAGTATATAATCTTAATAGTTCGAAAAGGAATAATAAATTCACAAAAACAAGGTTTTAAATTATTTAATAATGAAATTAATTGTTTTATTTGACTATAGAAAATTAGAACTTAAAGCAAAAATAATTTTGCATTTTTAAAATATTTGACTTTATTTTACACGATAAAATTTAACAATTATAATTTAGTTTTAATATGGAAATGAATGTTTCAAACACGGATGAGCAAGTAGTTGCTAGAAAAAAAGGAGGTCTTAATCCTGCGGTAATTATACCAATCTTATTTGCAATTGGTATTGCAATCTTTTTATTTGTTTTAGGTAATCCATCTAACTTTCAAGAGGATGCTCGTACAGCTGGCACAGCTTCAGTAGCATTTGCTGATATCAAAGGGACGGAATTACACCCTCACGGATTAGGCGTTATTTATATGGGAGGAGTTCTTGTTCCTGTGTTGATTACTTTTATGATTATCGTTATTGTTTTCGCTATTGAAAGAGCTATTGTATTGAACAAAGCTTCTGGAACTGGAAATGTTGATAATTTTGTTGTAAAAATCAGAAGCTTGCTTAACAAAAACAAAATCGATGAGGCTTTGGAAGAATGCGATAAGCAACAAGGTTCTATCGGAAATGTTGTGAAAGAAGGTCTTACGACTTACAAAGCATTAGCTCACGATACAACTCTAGACAAAGAACAAAAAATGGCTGGTCTTAACAAAGCAATTGAAGAGGCTACAACTCTTGAGATGCCAATGTTAGAGAAAAATATGAACATTCTTTCTACATTAGGAACAGTTGCAACGTTGGTAGCACTATTGGGAACAGTATTAGGTATGATTCGTTCATTCCAAGCATTAGGAGAAGCAGGTGGAACACCAGATGCTGCTGCATTATCAATCGGTATCTCTGAGGCCTTGATGAATACAGCTTTAGGTATTGGTACTTCTGCAATTGCAATTATTCTTTATAACTATTTCACATCAAAAATTGATGGTTTGACTTACAAGATCGACGAGATTTCTATGAGCATCCAACAATCTTTTGCTGAGTTTCACTAAGAAACTGAGTGTTTTCTTAAAATGTAGTTTTATTACATTTTAAATTTCATCAAATAGTTAAATAGACAAAATAATGGCGAGAATTAAACCAAAAAGACATGGTGTAGCTCTAGATATGACAGCAATGTGTGACGTAACATTCTTACTTCTTACATTCTTCATTATGACTACCCAGTTCAAAAAGCCCGATGTGGCACAGATAAAACCGCCTTCTTCTATATCAGAGAAGTTACTTCCTGATGCTAGTCTTATGACTGTAAGTATTACTCCAGATGGTGTGTTTTATTTTCAGCCTGTAGATAACGGGTCAGAAAAAATACAACTTTTGGATAAAATGGGAGCAAAGTACAATATGACTTTTACAAACCCAGAAAAAGCTGCATTTGCAAAAGTAGAAGCGGTAAGCGTACCAATGGGACAATTGAAAAGTTTTTTGAATCTGCCTGCAGAACAACAAAAAACTTACAAATCAAAAGAAGGTATTCCTATGGATAGTACAAATAAGCAATTAATTGATTGGGTAGAGCAGAGTCTTGCTGTTAATCCTAACTACAAGTTAGCGATTAAAGGTGATGTGACTACAAAATATCCAAAAGTAAAAAGCTTGTTTGAAGGTTTAAGAGATATTGATTTTCTTAAATTTTGGTTGATTACATCACAAGAGACAAATAAAAATTAATCAGGAAATGGCAGAAGTACAAGTAAAAGAGGATTCCGGGAAAGGCGGTAAGGTCCGCTCGAAAAAGCACAATCCCCGTGTAGATATGACTCCGATGGTTGATTTGAATTTCTTGATGTTGATGTTCTTTATGTTTACCACAACATTTAGTAAACCAAATGTGATGGATCTTGGTCTTCCGGCTAAGCCAAAGGAAAACCAGAAACCACCAGATACAGAAATCAAATTAAATAATTCAATTTCTATTATAATAGGAAAAGATAACAAAATTTTCTATCACCAACAAGATCAAGCTGGTCTTAACGATCAAACACTTATTGAAACAAACTTTGATAGAGAAGGTATTACGAAAGTAATTGAGAGAGCAAAAGCTGGAGCCTCTGATAAAGAAAAATTCACAGTAATTATCAAGCCAACAGACGATGCAGTATATAAGAATTTTGTAGATATTCTTGATGAAATGGCTATTACCAAAAATGAAAGATATGGGGTTACCGATATCAAACCTTGGGAGTTAGCTATTTATAAAAAGAAAGTTGGAGAATAATTTCTCTCTACAAATATCATATTTAATATTATTAAAATGGCAGACGAAAATTTGAAGTACGATCTTTCTCTTGATGAGATTGTATTTGAAAATAGAAATAAAGAATATGGTGCGTACGATCTTAGAACTGCGTATCCTAAGTTGCTTACCAGATCTTTTTTGATAGGAACGGCTTTCTTTATTCTTCTTGCGGTTTCTCCTCTTGTCTATCTGAAAATTCAGCAAATGAATGCTAAAGATGCTGTGGAGGTAGATGCAAAGTTGGTAGATATCTTAGAAGAAGAACCAATTATTGAGCAACCTAAAGAAGAAGAACCACCACCACCTCCGCCTCCAAAAGAGCCTGAACAGCAAGAGGTAATTCAGAATGTTGTTCCAGAGCCTAAAAAGGCGCCAAAGATTGAAACACCGCCGCCACCAATTACTAAACAATTGGAGACAACGACAGGTTTGGTAGCTCAAGAAGGGGTTAAAACTCCTGCTTATACGCCACCACCACCACCACCATCTAGTGGAACGGGTAAGGTTGCCGAGGTAAAACCTGTAACTAATGAAGTTTATGAATCTGTAGATCAATCTGCAGAATACCCTGGAGGGATTAATTCTTTCAGAACTAAATTCAGTAATAATTTTGATTCTGGAAATCTTGAAGGTGAAGGTACTTTTAAAACTGAGATTACTTTTGTTGTAGAAAAAGATGGTTCGCTTACACAAGTAAAAGCAACAGGTCCTAATTCTGACTTTAATAAAGAAGCTGAAGCTACAGTTAAAGGTATCAAAACTAAATGGACTCCTGGTAAGGTTAATGGACAACCTGTAAGATCTAGATTTAGATTACCTGTTACAATGAATTTCCAATAAGGATTTAATTTGTAATATATTATATAAAAGAGAAGTTTTTATAACTTCTCTTTTTTTATTAAATTTGTGATATGTATAAATGGCTTTCTCTAGTTGTAGGATTTCTCTACATTGCTTTCGGTATCTTTATTATTGCTTACAGATATCTGGAAATCGTAATATCTAATATTGCTTATCCTCTGGGAGTTTTATTAATTGTTTATGGTATTTTCAGATTTGTAAGAGCTATAATTGCGCTCAAAAATGATAATTAGAATGAAAAAAATATTTTTTCTATTCATGGCAATTCTAGCTGTGACTTACTCGTGTTCAAAAGATAAAGACGTTGACAATCCTAACAAAGGTGAAATTACCATAGAAGCAGACGAATCTTTCAAAAGTGTCTCAGAAGCTTTAGTAGAACGTTATACAGCACTCAACCCAAAAACCAAGATTAATCTTGTTATTAAAAAAGAAGATTTTGGATTGCTTGATCTTTTAGATAGAAAAGTAAGAGTGATTGTTATGTCTAGAGAGTTATCTCAAAAAGAAAAAGAAGCTTACGATACTAAAGTAGATTTACCTTGGAAGCCTGCAAAATTTGCTGCTGATGCCGTTTTATTTGTCGTTCCAAAAAATTCGCCTTTAGAATCTATTTCTATGGATGAGATTGCTAGCGAGCTTGAGTCTGAAAAAAAACGTTTTATTTTTGATGGAACTAATTCCAGTAATCTTAATTTTATCGCGCAAAAATTTAATAAAAACCCATCCGATTTAAAATTTTCTATCATCAATGGAAACGAAAATGTTGTAGAACAACTTAAAAATTATCCAGACAAGATAGGTGTGATAAGCTACAATACAATTAGTCGTCCTTATGGAAAAGAAGCTGAAAAACTTCGGAACGAATTGAAAATATTAAAAGTCGTTAAGGGTAATAAAACGTATGATGTTTCCAATGATAGTTTGAAAAATATGTCTTATCCTTTTACAAGAATTTTATATTTCTTAACCAATGAAGGTTATTATGGCCTAGGGAATGGATTTATTAGATTTTCATGCCAACAATTGGGACAGATTGTTGTTGAAAAAGAAGGTCTCCAGCCGTATAATATTTTTAAAAGAGAGGTTCAAATGAGATAATTGAACTTTTAATATTTATTTAACAGAAAGTTTAAACATAAATTTTTATTTTGGTCTAAATATTGCGACTAAAAGAAATTTATAGTTAAGAAAAATGAAAACAGAATATATAATGAATTTATCAAAAAAGATTGCTGTAACAGCAGCAGTAGGGTTTTTTACAAGTTTTAGTTTTGCACAATCTTTACAAGACGGAATTAATTTTGTAGATAGCCAAAAATATGCGAAAGCAAAACAAAATTTTACAGACCTTATTAATCAAAATCCTAAAGACGCCAATAATTATTTCTACTTAGGTAATACATACTTAACTCAATTCGATCCCAATTTTGATTCTGCACAAGAAAACTTCAACAAAGGACTCGCTGCAGATCCTAAAAGTTATTTGAATAAATTAGGCTTAGCTTCTGTTAAATTAGGCAAAGGTGATAAGTCAGCAATTGCAGAGATCCAACAAATTGTAAAAGACTCTAGAGAAAAAGATGCAGAAGTTCTTTTCCGTGCGGGTGAAGCATTGACATTATTTGAAAAAAATAGTTCTCCAGACTTAGCAATTACTTTTTTGAATAAAGCTATTGAGAAGGCAGATAAAAAAGGTGTTCCTGCTAACTATTATTACGCTCTAGGCGATGCTTACAGAATCAAAAAAGATCCAGGAAATGCAATGACAGCTTATGATAAAGCAGAAGCTGTTGCTCAAAATAAAGCCTCTGTGTATACAAGAAAAGGCACGCTTTGGATTGCTGCTCAACAATGGCAACAAGCAAAAACCAATATTGATAAAGCGATTGCAGTAGATCCAACTTATGCTCCAGCTTACAAAGCTTTGGCAGGATTTAATATCAAGTATCAGAAAAATGCAGAAGCAACTCAGAATTTGATTAATTATACAAAGTATGCGGATGAAGATCCATATACACAATTAGAAATTGCTAAGCTTTATTTTACTAATGAAGACTATGCTAATGCAAAGAAGACATTAGATGCAGTTTTCGATAAAGTAGATGATGCAATCAAATATAGATTACGTGCTTACATCCAATATGCAGATGGAGATTATGCAGGAGCTCAGCAAAATATCGAAACTTTTTTATCAAAGGCAGACAAAAACAGAATCCAGCCATCTGATGAAGGTTTGCAAGGTCTAATTGCAGCAGGTATGGCAAAGGGCGAAAAAGATGCTGCTAAAAAAGCACAATTAGATGCAATTGCTCAACAAAAAATTGCTATTGCAAAAGCTGCAAAAGACGAAACACTAAAATGGGATGAAGAACTTGCAAAAGTAAAAGGAGGAATCAATTCTGCATCTGTAGAGCAAGGTCCTACATCTCCAGCAATAGAAGCTCTTAAGAAAAAGATTGTAGAAAATCCTAGTGACACAGATTCTCTTTACAAATTAGCTACAGAGTATCAGAATGTTCAAAACTGGAATGGCGCTATCTTAACTTGGGGGAAAATGATTTCAGCATTGCCAGAGTGGGCGCCAGCATATTACAGCCAAGGCTATGCTTATCAGCAAGCTAAAAATAATGATATGGCTAAAGCTTCGTATGAGAAATTTATTTCTCTTGTAAAACCAGCAGAAATAGAAGCTAATAAACCGAGTTTGGGTTATGCTTATTTCTTTGTAGCATTTATGGAAAAAGATGCTAATCCTGAAAAAGCAAAACAAGATGTTGCAAAATCTCTAGAATATGAACCAACATATCAGGATGCAATTAATCTTCAAAAAGCATTGAATAAATAATCTAAGTTATTAAATTATAAAAACTTCCCAACCTCCAAAGTTGGGAAGTTTTCTTTTTAGTAATTTTGTAAAAATATCTTTAAAATGAAATGTGATTTTTTGGCGATTGGTGCGCATCCAGATGATGTAGAATTGGGTTGTGGAGGAACAATTATAAAATTAATTGCTGAAGGAAAAACAGTCAGCGTTATTGATTTGACGGAAGGGGAATTAGGAACTAGAGGAACGGCTGAAACGCGTGCTGAAGAAGCAGCTAACGCAGCTAAAATATTAGGAATTAGTTCAAGAGAAAATCTTAAGCTAAAAGATGGTTTCCTTAATAATTCAGAAGATTATCAACTTAAAATCGTTGAAAAAATCAGAAAATACAAACCAGAAATTGTTTTGGCTAATGCAATTGATGACAGACATCCTGATCATGCAAAAGCTGCAAAATTAGTTTCTGATGCTTGTTTTCTTTCTGGTTTGAAGAAAATAGAAACTTTTGATAATGATCAACCACAAGAAGTTTGGAGACCAAAACATATCTTCCACTATATCCAATGGAAAAACGTGGTTCCAGAGTTTGTGATTGATATTTCTGGATTTATGGAGCAAAAAATAGAAGCATGTTTAGCATATAAAACACAATTTTATAATCCGGAATCCAAAGAACCAGTTACACCAATTGCAACAAAAGATTTTCTGGAAAGCCTGACTTACAGAGCACAAGACTTGGGAAGGCTTTCTGGAGTGGAATATGCGGAAGGTTTTACAACTGAAAAATTGATTGCTCTGAAAAATTTCGATGGAATTATTTGTGATTAACAAAGAAAATATTATATATTTGCACACGCAAAACGGTGATTGTAGCTCAGTTGGTTAGAGCGTCGGATTGTGGTTCCGAAGGTCGTGGGTTCGAGACCCATCATTCACCCTGATTAAAACGCATTCAATTAGAATGCGTTTTTTTATTTAATATTGTTTTTATACATTTAGGATTTGATGATATATGAAAAACAACAATAATTTTGATTTTTTAAGGTTTTTGTTTTCATTCCTAGTTGTAATAGGACATTCCATACTTTTAAGCGGTAATCCAGAATTTTGGAACGGCTTTTTTGCAGCTATGCCTAATTTTAGTGTATACTCTTTTTTCATTATTAGCGGTTTTCTTATCTATTCAAGTTTTGACAGATCAAAAAATCTAAATATATATTTTAGAAATAGAATAAAGAGAATAGTTCCGGCTTATTTTTTTATCGTAGTTACGTTTGCTTTTTTACTATACTTTTTTTCCAGTACAACACTCCAAAATTACTTTTCATCAGATTGGGTAAAGTATTTAGGTGCTAATTTGGTATTTGCAAATTTTCTGAAACCCTGTATTCAATATGTTTTTGAAAATAATTTACATTGTGCAGTTAATGGATCATTATGGACAATAAAAGTGGAAATAATGTTTTATTTTTTTGTTCCTATATTGTATTATTTCATCCATAAAAAAAGTCGAAAGTCACAAAATATCATTATAATAAGTATCTATTTTTTCTCTTTAATATATAGTTATTATGTCAATAAGTATTTCAATTACGAATTATCAAAACAATTTCCTGGAAGTCTAAAATATTTTGTAGTTGGTATTTTATTGTATATCAATTTTGATTATTTCAATACAAAAAAGAATAAAATATTGATTGTATTTTTATTTCTCGGAATTATGGAATTCTTATATTCTCCAGTGCAAATTATTTTTGCCTTTTCACTAGGCATTTCGATAGTATGGTTAGCATTTTCTAAATTACCAGTTAAGAATTTTGGAAAATATGGTGACTTTTCTTACGGAATGTATCTTATACATTTTCCTGTAATTCAGATTTTTGTACAAGAAAAAATTTATGACAATTATTCCTTTTTCGGATTGTTTCTAAGTTATGTCGTAATTATATTTTTGTCTGTGATGATTTGGAAGTTAATAGAAGAACCTTTTTTACGAAAAAGAATAAAAAAAACGCATCTCTGAAGATGCGTTAAAATATTTTTTTGGTTTTAAACTTCGTCGTCAGACTCTATTGTAAAAGATCTGGACTTATAGTCTTTATCGTGTCTTTCTGAGATTACATCTTCACCCTTTTGCTGGATTATGAAATCCGTAGATTCATTAAATAATTCCTGAAAACTTTTGAAATCTTCTTTGTAAAGATAGATTTTATGTTTTTCAAAAGTTGCTTCGCCATTTTCCCCGAAATTCTTTTTACTTTCTGTAATGGTCAAATAATAATCACCCGCTTTGGTCTCCCGCACATCAAAGAAATAGGTTCTTCTGCCTGCTTTCAACACTTTAGTGAAAATCTCATTCTCATGTCGTTCCTTAAATTCACTCATTGTTAAATATTTTTTTAGAAATCTGTTCTAACAAATATAATAGAATTCTCGGAATTTCAAAATGTTTTGTTAAAAAAAACTCATAAACACAAGTTTTTCTTAAAATTTTAATAATTTCTATTTCAAAATCAAATAACTCTAATTAAGATAAAGAATCTGGTCTGCCCGTTTTGCGCTTGATTCTCTGTGTGTTATGATAATTGAAGTGGTGGTTTTGATATCTTTGTCAATATTCCGAAGAATGTTTTCTTCTGTTTCAGTATCCAATGCAGACAGACAATCATCAAATATCAGAATGTTAGGTTGCTTTATCATTGCCCTTGCAATGCAGATTCTTTGTTTTTGACCGCCGGATAACATCACGCCACGCTCGCCCACCAGAGTGTTATACTGATCTTTGAACTCCTCTATGTTTTTGTGGACATCAGCTTTTTTAGCCATTTCAACCACAAGGTTGTGGCTTGGATTGTCTATTGCGAAACCAATGTTATTCTCAATAGTATCGGAAAAAAGATAACTTTCCTGAGGTGTGTAACCTATCTGTTCACGATAAAGATGTAGATTATGATTCTTCAGATTTTTCCCGTCGATAAGAATTTCTCCTTCATCAGGATCAATCAGTCTACAAAGCAATTGCGCAATTGTAGATTTGCCACTTCCAGTTTTTCCCATTATTGCCAGTGATTTTCCAGCATCAATTACAAAGCTCAAGTTATCAATAGCTTTAATCCCTGTATTCGGATAAGTGTAGCTTACATTCCGGAATTCGATCTCGCCTTTTATTGGATAGATGTCGTGGTTGGTGTTAATAATCTCGGATTTCATATCCAGAAACTCATTCACTCTCTGCATACTGGCTTCGGCTCTTTGATTGACAGACGTGACCCAGCCCAGCATAGAAAAAGGAAAAATTAGAATATTAATATACATAAAAAAGTCCGCAATGGTTCCCACGCTCATTTCGCCGTCAATATATTTTTGACCGCCAATCACTAGTATTGCAACATTCAGAAGACCGATGACGAAGATGATAATCGTAAAAAAATAGGCTTCTGTCCTTGCAAGATCCAATGCTTTGTCCTGATAATCTTTTACTTTGATGCCATAATTTTTCTCAATATATCTTTCCTTACTGAAAAATTTGATAACACGAATCCCAGAAAAACTGTCCTGAACAAAAGTTGATATGGCAGACTGACTTTTCTGCATCACCTTTGACTTTTTATTAATAATATCACTCACCTTATAAATTCCGTAAGAGAGTATAGGCAGAGGAATCAGTGTCCAAAGAGTCATCTGTAAATCCGTCATAAACATATAAATGCTTGTGATAATAAGTAATATAATCAGGTTTACTACATACATTACTCCTGGTCCCAGATACATTCTGATAGCTACAACATCTTCACTTAATCGGTTAAGAAGATCACCAATGGTCGTTTTCTTATAATCGGTAACCGATAATTCCTGATAATGTCTGTAGATTTTGTTTTTCAATTCATATTCAATCCTTCTGGATGCAACAATAATGGTTTGTCTCATCATAAATGTGAAAAAACCAGAGAGCAATGAGCAACCGATTAAAATGCCAGAGTTGATAAAAATTACTCTGAAATAAGTCCAATTGTTTCTTACATTATCTATAAGTCCCGCATCTGCAGAAAGTTTAAGCGTAGAATAATTTTTCTCGATAATATTAATTGTCTGACCGATATACTGAATTTTGTAAATCGTAAAAAAGTTACTTAGTATGATGAATAGGAATCCCCAAAACAGTAACATACGATGTTTCCAGAAATAAGGATTAAGTGTTTTTAAAGCTTTCATTTCTTTTGCTTTGATTTTCCAAAGGCACTGCAAAATTAACGAAATAATTTTACGTTGGCTTTGAAAGCCATTAACAAAGGGGAATAAATTTTTTATTATAAGGCATAGAAATTGACATTAATCTGTAATTTTGTAATCGAAAAATTTAAAAAATGACTCCTAAACCAAAATATGATGTTGCATTAATAGGGGGCGGAATTATGAGCGCTACACTTGCAACAATGCTCCACGAATTTGATAATTCTCTTGAGATCGTTATTTTCGAAAGACTGTCCGAGGTGGCAAAAGAAAGTTCCTCGGCCTGGAATAATGCAGGAACGGGGCATTCCGCATTCTGTGAGCTTAACTACACACCGGAAAAAGATGGTCAAATCGATATCAAAAAGGCAGAATATATTGCCGAGCAATTTGAAGTTTCAAAACAATTCTGGTCTTATCTTATTAACAAGGGTATTATTGACAAACCAAAAGAATTCATAAATTCTTGTCCGCATATGAGCTTTGTCTTTGGTGAAAAAGATGTTGATTACCTCAAAAAAAGACATGAAGCATTATTAAAGTCTCCGCTGTTTCAAGGAATGGAATATTCGGATGATCATAAAAAGCTTGCAGAATGGATTCCATTAGTAATGCAAAAAAGAATGTCTTCAGATAAATTGGCTGCAACCAAAATGGATCAGGGAACGGACGTCGATTTTGGAAAATTGACATCTAAGTTAATCGAACACCTCAGTAAAACCGAATCTGTAGAAGTTTTTACTTACCACGAAGTAAAAGATATAGATTCTGATGGTAAAGGAGGATGGGATCTAAAGGTAAATGACAGAAAAAACCTGCATAAGCAGACAGTGCATGCAGATTTCGTGTTTATTGGTGCAGGCGGTTATGCATTGCCCCTTTTGGAAAGTTCTGGAATTGAGGAAAGTAAAGGTTATGGTGGTTTCCCTGTGAGTGGACAATGGCTAGTGACCACTAATCCGGAATTGGTTGAAAAACATCATGCTAAAGTTTATACGCAAGCAACGGTTGGTGCACCGCCCATGTCGGTTCCACATCTTGATCTCAGAATTATTGACGGTCAGAAAGCATTATTATTTGGTCCATTTGCAGGATTCTCGACCAAATTTTTGAAAGAGGGAAGCTATCTCGATTTGCCAGAAAGTGTTAATTTTAAAAATATACGATCATTATTTGGCGCTTGGTGGCACAATATGCCTCTCACAAGATACCTGATCCAACAGGTGACGATGAGTAAAGAACAAAGAATGTCCCATCTTAGAGATTTTATAAAAGATGCAAAGGAACAAGACTGGGAACTAAAACAAGCAGGGCAGCGTGTTCAGATTATTAAAAGAGACCGTTTTGAAGGCGGTAGATTAGAATTCGGAACAGAAGTTGTTGTGAACAAAGAAAGGAATATAGCCTCTCTGTTAGGTGCTTCACCGGGTGCAAGTACCTCAGCCTTTGCAATGATAATGGTGCTGGAAAAATGTTTTGAAAAAAGGTTGGCAACCGAATGGAAAGATAAACTCATACAGATGATACCAAGCTACGGAAAAAAGTTGGCAGAGCACCCAGAGCTTATACAACAGATCCGCGATTATTCGAAAGATAAACTTGAGCTGGACTATTAATTTTAATACAATTGGAAATGAGTGAAACTAAACTCAAACCATTTATAGCTGACCAATTACTCGCTTCGCTTCAGCCAGAAATTGAGGAAGAAAGCCAGGTAATACTTCATTGCTGTATAAAATCACAGTCGTTCTTGCAGGAAAAAATAAGAATTTGGTCTTCCACATATTTGGTTGATAGAACGTTAGAACATGTTTCCAAACTCATACATTTTGAAAATATAACTCTGTTTCCGGAATGGACAGATATTCCTTATGGAAATGAATACTGGTTTACGCTGGTTTTTTCAGGATTGCCAAAAGATTGTAAAGTTTTCGATTTTTTGGAACTTATACCACAGAACGGAGGTTTTTATTGTGAAGGAATTACCAGAAATTCTTCCGATGTTTATAAAATCATTTTAGATATTTAAATAAAAGGGTTCAGAAATCTCTGAACCCTTTTATTCTAAGCAAGTTTTTGCATTTCTTGTTTTATTTTTTCCTGTAAGCTTTCAGAAGCTGCTACCAACGGAAGTCTGAGGTAGTTTTTTATCAATCCTTTCTCCGCGAGTATTGTTTTTACACCGCACGGATTACCTTCCGCAAAGATCAGTCGTGTTATTTCAACAAGAGAATTATGGATTTTATAGGCTTCATCTACTTCCCTTTTACGAGCCAGTTTTACCATTGTCGAAAACTCTTTTGGATAAGCTTGTCCGATTACAGAAATCACACCGTCTCCTCCGGCCAGTGTAACAGGCAGTGTGTATTCGTCATCACCGGACATCAGTGAAAAATGTTCAGGTTTTTGTCTTAAAATATCAAAATATTGTAGCATATTTGGAGCTGCTTCTTTTATCATAAAAAGATTTGGAAACTCATTCGCAAGACGCAAAGTGGTAGCTGCTTCCACATTTTGCCCCGTCCTGCCCGGGACATTATAAATAATTATTTTTTCTCCCGTTTCTGCTAGTGCTTTATAATGCTGATACAACCCTTCCTGGTTGGGTTTATTATAGTAAGGTGATACTGAAAGTACGGCTTCAAAGTCCGAAAGATCAGTTTCCTTGATCTGGGATACAACTTCTGCAGTATTATTACCTCCAATCCCCAATACCAACGATAGTCTATTATTATTGATCTTGGTAATATGAGCAATAACTTTTTCCTTTTCTTCCTTGGACAATGTGGCAGCTTCCGCAGTAGTTCCCATCACTACTAAAAAATTGGTTCCATTGTCTATGTTATAATCGATAAGTTTCGTTAGAGATTCGAAATCTATTGAAAGATCTTCATGAAAAGGTGTAATCAAAGCTACACCTACGCCTTTTAGCTGACCCATTTTTATATGAAATTAAATTTCTCAAAGTTAATTTTATTTTAATTATCAGCAAAGGTATTCCGAAGAGATCAGTCAAAATCTTTATCTTAATTAGTTTGTAAGGTATAGCTTACGAACATTCTAGTTCTTGAAAAAACAATATATGAACTGGCTATCAAATAAATGATGTTAGTTTTAAAACTCTAAAATCATTAGATTTGTATCCATATTATTTTTAAATGAAAAGTAAAGTTTTAGGTTTTGGGATTCTAGGCATATTACTAATGGGCTGTAAAGCACCTCTAAGTATAGCCCATGTGCATACCGAAAAGAATATTTTTATTACCAATGCGCTTACCAATGATAAAAAAATAGAGGCTATCATCCAGCCCTACAAAAAAGAGCTGGAAGGTGAAATGAATACCAAAATCTCACATACAAATACAGAACTAAATAAAACAGGCGATAACAGCAACCTTGGAAATCTATTGGCAGATTATACTTTTCAGGGCGCAGATGATTGGGCAAAAAAGAATAATATCCCGCCCATTGACGCCGCAGTAATTAATATTGGAGGCATCAGAACCATTATCCCCAAAGGTGATATTTTGACGAAACAAATCTATGAGGTGATGCCTTTTGAAAACGAAATTGTAATCGTTAAAATGACGGGGAAAGATGTCGAAGGATTGTTTGATTACTACATGAAAACTCAGAAAAATAATCCCGTTTCCCACATTTTAATCGAAACTGATGATAATTCCATTTCTAAAAAGCTTATCAACGGCAAATCAGTAGATGAAGGTAAAACATATTATATAGCGACATCAGATTATCTTGCCTTGGGTGGTGACAATATGTTTTTCTTTTCCAAAGGTCAGATGATCCAGACAGGAATAAAAATGCGAGATCTTTTCCTGGATAAGTTCAAACAAAACCCAGAGGTTTCTTCTCCAGACGATGTAAGATTGATTTTCAAAAACAAAAAAGTGCAGGAATAATGAAAAGAAAAGAATTTCTAAAATATATCGGTGGCGGAAGTCTTGCTTTAACGCTTGCACCCAATCTTTTGTTGGCAGAGCAATTTGATATTCTAACAAAAGAATCAGCGCATAAATTGACGATTCTTCACACGAATGATCAGCACAGTAGGATAGAACCATTTGATGCATCTTATACCAAAAATCCAAATCAAGGAGGATTTGCTAGAAGAGCTTCATTAGTCAAGAAAATCAGGAACGAAGAAAAAAATGTTTTGCTTTTGGATTCGGGAGATATTTTCCAAGGAACGCCCTATTTCAATTTTTTTGGTGGCGAACTGGAGTTTAAGCTGATGAGTATGATGAAATATGATGCTTCTACAATGGGAAATCACGATTTTGATAATGGTTTAGATGGTTTTCTAAAAGTTCTCCCGAATGCAAAATTCCCCTTCATTTGCTCCAATTACGACTTCAAGAATACCATTCTTGATGGCAAAACAGAACCTTACAAAATGTTCAATAAGGACGGTGTAAGGATTGGGATTTTTGGTGTTGGAATAGAACTAAATGGACTGGTAGGAAAAAAGAATTATGCAGAAACAGTTTACCAAGATCCTGTAGATGTAGCACAGCATTATGCAGATTTTCTTAGAAATGAGAAAAAATGTGATCTGGTGATTTGTCTGTCTCATATAGGTTTCGATTACAAAGATCAGCCGGAGAAAATGTCGGACAAGCATCTTGCAGCCAAAACCTCCGGAATAGATCTCATTTTGGGAGGGCACACGCATACATTTCTGAAAGAACCTCTGGTTTTTCAAAATAAGGTCGGTAAAAATGTTATTGTCAATCAGGTTGGCTGGGCAGGGATTTTATTAGGAAGATTAGATTTTTATTTTGATAAAAATAAGAATGTGAAAAATATTTCGTGGAATAATCAGTTAATAGATGAAAACATAATTGTTTAGAATGAAGAAAATTTTATTAATTATATCACTTTTTACAGCACTGATTTTTCACGCGCAGACCAGCAAATGGAGCGATCTTTTCTCATACAATAATGTCCTGAAAATAAGAGAAGACGGTGACCGATTAATCGCAGCAACAGAAAACGGAATTTTTTATTATTACCCAGGCACAGGAGAAATAAAAAAACTTTCTAAAGCCAATGGACTCCACGAAGTTAAAATATCTGCTTTTGATTATAATGCTACAACTCAAACAGGCATTGTGGGCTACCAGAACGGATCTATGGATGTCATTACACCAAACGGTATTTTTCTGATTATTGATATCCCTCTTGCCAATGGTTATAACGGTAGTAAAAGGATCAATGATATATCCATCAATGGCGATAAAGCAATTATCTCAGCAGGTTATGGGGTGTCTATTTTCAATGTCACAAAAAGGGAGTTTGGGGATACAGCTTTTTTTACTACCGGTGGAGCATATGACGCAGTAAATTCCGCAGTTCTTAAGGATAACATTGTTTATGCAGCGACAAGAAAAGGATTGAAGTATCATGAGCTTAATGCCACATTTCCAGTATATAACAGTTGGGTATCTCCTACTAATTTTCAAGGTGATTATAAAAAGATAGATGCCTCGGGAATTATAGCTTTTGCTTCAAATAACGATTTGAAATTCGGTAACTTTCCCAATTTATCTACCAAATCAGGTTTTTCTAATATTCAAGATGTAAAGGTTGCTGGAAATCAGATTATTGTAACAGATCAAACTCAAGTCTATGTCTACGGACTTAATGGAACTCAGCAAAAGAATTTTAATGCTGAAGAATCAATCAATACGGCCATAGTCTATAATAATCAGCTTTTCACAGGGACTCGTTTTTCCGGAATTTATAATGAACAAAAAAGCAGTTTCAGACCAGATGGACCCTACAATAATTTGTCGTACAAAATATCGTTGCTAAATAATCAAATATGGGTTTCAACTGGAGGAAGAAGTTCTTACAACGAATCATTATCTCCGGATATGGGTTATTACCATTATAATGGTACTAATTGGATATATCCGGAATATTTTAAAACGAATAATCAATTTAATATTTTAGATGTTGTCCCTAATCCATCTAAACCATCTGAAATATTTTTTACTAATTATTTTTTTTCTGGAAATAAAGGTATCTATAAAATGGATAATAATGAGTTTGTAAAATCTTATAGTTTAAATCCTGCGAACATTTATGGTGATCAGCCAGTAGGCTGCGTGTTCGATAGTAACAATGAGTTATTTTGCTCGGCCTCGGGAATAGATGGGACTTTAGGTGCGGGGTTTTATTATTATGATAAATCCAATGATAAATTTATCAGTAAGAACTTAAATGTGTCTAACAACGCTCAAAAACCTCTTATAAAAGATAAAATCCTCTATATTCCGGTTCCTAGAGTTGGAGGTCTTATTATGTATGATTACAATAATACACCATCTTCATTTTCTGATGATAAATTTAAACTCATTACCAAAGATAATAATCTACCAGTAAGTCAGGTGTACTCTGTTAATGTAGATAATAATGATGATGTTTGGATTGGGACAAAGGAAGGATTGCGTATTCTATCTAATCCAAAAGCCGCAATTCTTGAAAGTAATCCGCAAACCGATCCAATTATTATAGAACAAAACGGAATTGGAGAAGAACTCTTCAAGGATGCTGAAATCTTACAAATTGCAGTAGACTCAGGAAACCAAAAATGGATATCTATTGGCGGTGGAGGCGTGTTTTACATAAGCTCATCCGGAGATAAAACAATTTATCATTTCACAAAGTCTAATTCTCCATTGCCGAACGATATTGTAACAGATGTAAAAATTGATGAAAAAACCGGTAAGGTTTATTTTGTAACAACAGATGGGATCGTAGTTTACCAGGGTGATGTAACAGAGGTAACATCCAATTTCGGTAATGTTCTGGTATATCCCAATCCGGTGGTCTATGCGCAATATAAAGGCAATGTAAGAATGCGTGGTCTAGCACAGAAAACCAATATCAGAATTACGGATGCCGCAGGTAATTTGGTGCATTCTGCTGTCGCAAATGGAGGCTATTTTGAATGGAATCTTAACAACCAAAGAGGAGTGAGGGTAGCTTCAGGAATCTATTATGTTTTGATGACCAACGAGGATGGAACTGATAGTGCTACAGCCAAAATTGCTGTCGTAAATTAAGAAATGACCCAAGAAGTTTTTTTATTGTCTTATACAAAATATGGAGATCACGATGCTGTTCTCCATTGTTTTTGCAGAGAAAATGGATTCGAAAGTTTTTTTGCCAAAGGTATCTATGCTCCAAAAAATAAAAAAAAGGCATTTCTTTTTCCTCTAAATGAACTATTGGTTTATACGTCTGACAAAAAAAAAAATATCCAGAATGTTATCAAATTGGAACAGAAAAATTCTGAACTTTTCACGTCTGATATTAGAAAGAATGCGATTTTATTTTTTATCTCTGATTTGTTGAATCAAGTTCTTAGGAATGAAAATCAGAATCAGAATATTTATTCTGAAATTTCTCTTTTTTTGAGTCAATTGCAGATGGATAATTTCCAATCTCATTTGATATTTATTTTTAGATTGCTGAAACAGCAAGGTTTACAGCCTTTATTTTCGGATAAAATTTATTTGAATCCAGAATCTGGAAACTTCGAAGACATCGAGTCTCATCATTTTTTTAATCAAGATATTTCAGCAATTTGGAAGGAGCTGATTGTCTCGCAAAATCCGTATGACATTAAATTAAGCAGATTAGGGAAACAGAATTTTCTGGATTCGGTTTTAGTCTATTTTCATTATCATTTTACAGATTTCCGAGAACCAAGATCCTTGGAAATCATCAAAGAAATTTTTTAAATTATGATTATTAAAGCCGAACAAAAAGACATCTCTGTTATTCAAGATTTAGCAAAAAGATCTTGGAGTTTTGCTTATGCGGACATATTGGAACAGGATCAGATAGATTATATGTTGGATTTGATGTATTCTGAAGAAGTATTGAAAAAACATTTTGAAAATCCAAATTATCATTATTATTTGATACAGGAAGACAATCAATTCTTAGGCTTCGTTGGGTTTGAATTTCATTTAGAACCGGAAACCACAAAACTTCATAGGATTTATTTTTTAAAAGAAGCACAAGGAAAAGGTCTGGGTAAAAAAGCTCTGAACTTTATAAAGGAAGAAGTAAAAAAGATTGGTGATAAAAGAATCACTTTAGCTGTTAACAAAAATAATCAAGCAAAAAGTTTTTACGAATCTCAAGGTTTCAATGTCTATGATGAAGGCATTTTTGATATCGGAAATGGATACGTAATGGATGATTATTTGATGGAATTTGTCCTTTAGTAATAACTCCAAAAATATATTGAAAAAGCATTTGTTCATTAGCAAGTGCTTTTTTTGTGATTTTATTTTTGATGAATATTATTAGTTCTTTTGAATAAATTATTAATATTCAAAATAATGATAAAAACTTAAAAACTCTTTTTGGGTTTTGTTTAGCTTGGAATTAATTTCTATTTATTTGAATATTAAATGAATAATTATTTTGTGAAATTCTATTAATTCTGTTTTTAAGTTTGTGATGAATACAATATTAATTTTTTAGGGCAAATTATCTTAATTAATTCTTACCATTCTTTAATAAACGATTAATGATTCTTTAAAGTTCAATATCGGAGATAATTTTAGATTTGTCGCAGAACGAAATCAAGCTGATGCCTGATAGTAATTTTTCTTCATATACTATTTTTTAAATTTAGAAAGCCAGCTATTTATAGTTGGCTTTTTTATTATTCCCAAGGAAATTTCTGTATTAACCTCAGTTGTGGTGCACCGCCACCGTGATATTCGGAATTAGGATATTCTAAAATCCATTTTTCTGAATTTTCATCAATATAATATATACACCAACCATCTTCGCTCGCACCAACCTTACTTAGCTGTTTTTGTTTTTCAACTAATTCATTTCCAATTAAAATAATATTCATAGTGTTTATTTTTAACTCGAACTCTCTAACTAATCTGCGCCCACTTATTCTTCCCTTTATACTGCCGGATGTAATATTGTTTCATCACTTGATTATCGGGATGATTGAGAAGAGAATCTTTCTCCAGAATTCTTTCCACAGTTAGTTTTGAAGCTTTGATAATGGCAGAATCTTCTATCAGACTTAGTTTTTTGAAATCCACAATACCACTTTGCTGAGTTCCCAGAATGTCGCCCGGACCGCGCAATTCCATATCAACTTCCGATATTTTGAAACCATCGTTCGTCTGAACCATTGTTTTGATTCTGGTTCTGCTTTCTTTGCTCAGTTTATCATCTGTCATCAGGATACAATAACTTTGCTCTGCTCCTCTTCCAACACGTCCTCGCAACTGATGAAGCTGTGATAATCCAAATCTCTCGGCGCTTTCAATAACCATTACAGAAGCATTCGGAACGTTCACACCAACTTCTATCACTGTTGTTGCCACCATAATTTGGGCATTTCCGGAAGCAAAGAATTGCATATTAATATCTTTTTCTGCAGGTTTCATTCGTCCGTGAACCATTGTTACATCATAGCTTTTGAAAAAATTCATAACCTGATCCATACCTTCCATTAGATTTTTGTAATCCAAGGTTTCAGATTCTTCAATCAAGGGATAAACGAAATAAATTTGACGTCCTTTCTCTATTTCTTCTCTGCAAAATTGATAAACAGAAAGCCGGTCTTTTTCTCTTCGGTGGGCGGTTATAATCGGTTTTCTATTAGCCGGTAATTCATCAATCACAGATACGTCTAAATCGGAATAAAAACTCATCGCTAATGTTCTCGGAATTGGGGTTGCAGTCATCACCAAAATATGTGGCGGAATATTATTTTTTGCCCAAAGTTTCGCACGCTGAGCTACTCCAAATCTATGCTGCTCATCAATAATTGCTAAACCGAGGTTTTGAAATTTGACTTTATCTTCTAGAATAGCGTGTGTTCCAATCAAAATGGAAAGTTGTCCATTTTCCAATTCCTCGTGGATGATTCTTCGCTCTTTTGTTTTGGATGAACCAGTCAAAAGTTTGACGTTGATATCTGTATTTTGTAATAATTCCTGAATTGAATTAAAATGTTGTTGCGCCAAAATTTCCGTTGGCGCCATCAGACAAGATTGAAAACCGTTGTCCATCGCAATCAACATTGTTAATAATGCGACCATTGTTTTTCCAGAACCAACATCACCTTGCAACAAACGATTCATTTGGGTCGAACGTTTCATATCGGTTCGGATTTCTTTCAGAACTCGTTTTTGAGCGTTAGTTAATTCGAAAGGAAGATTGTTATTATAGAAATTTGTGAAATGATCGCCGACAATCGGAAACGGATTTCCGAACGATTTCGTTTTCTGATGCAGTTTTTTCAGTCCATAACCTAATTGGAAGAAAAACGCTTCTTCGAATTTCAATCGTCGGTCAGCCGCTTCAAAATGTTTAAAATCTTTTGGGAAGTGTATGTTGTAATAAGAATTTAATCTTCCCATCAACTTCATCGATTCCAAAATATAATCTGGCAAATTTTCCGAAATCAGTTGAGGTAAAGCTTTTAAAATGTTGAAAATAACATTCTGAAAAAACTTATTATTAATGCCTCGCTTACTCAGCTTTTCACTTCCAGGATAAACGGGCAAAAGTGTTCCTGATATTGCTTTCTTTTCATCCGCTTCAATCTCAGGATGTGGCATAGAAAAATTACCGTTGAAAAAGTTGACTTTTCCAAAAATAAAAATTTCTTTGTTTAATGGAATCGAGTCTTTCATCCAATTGGTGTATCGGAACCAAACCAAATCCATCGTCCCAGTTTCATCCCGAAATTTCGCCGACAAACGTTTCCCTTTTTCGTAAACAACTTCTTGGATATCCGTGATTTTCCCTTTCAACTGGATATCAGCATCTGGTTCTTTTGTTAAATCACCGATTTTGTAAATCTTACTTTTATCGATGTAGCGAATCGGGTAGAAGGTCAGCAAATCTTCCACAGTCGAGATTCCCAACACGTTTTTGATGATTTTTGCGCGTTCGGTTCCGATGTTTTTGAGAAATTCTATAGAAGTTTCTAAAATCAAGAAAGAAAAATTTGTTCCGACGAATTTCGGGAAATTTTATTGTAAAATAAAATAGGGGATATAATAAAAAAACATCCGAATTCTGATGTTTCTATAATTAATCTTTAATCTTCGACTTGAACTTCTTCTGATAACCTTCCCATTCATTTCTGCTTTTGATCGTTTTGTACTCATCAGAAGCAATCATAGAAAAATAGGGTTCTACTTCTTTCGCATTCAGAAATCCAGAAAGACTAGTGATCGGATCTGTCTTTTCATCCAAGAAAACCATTGTTGGAATCATATTGATGTTCATGTATTTTGAAAATTGATGAAGTCCGTTTTTGGATTTTTTGTCTTTATAATCAGAGTTAGTGAATGTGTGTCCAGCAAAACTAAGCGTTTCGTTCCCATCACTTTCGAACTTAACAGCATAAAATTTTTCATTGATAATTTTAGCAATTTCCGGATGATTGAACGTGAATTTGTCCATCTCTTTACAAGGTGCACACCAATCTGCATAGAAATCGATAATGATTTTCTTTGGTTCTTTTTTCTGTGCTGCGAGCGCCTGAGTCATCGTCATCCAGCGGACTTGAGCAAACCCAGAAACTTGAATCAGAAATAAGGTTAAAAATAATATTTTTTTCATCTGCGTGTTTTGTTTTCGGTTAACTTCTCATAGGCATAGACGTTTGAACGATTTAAATTACTTTACACCTTGCATTAGTTTTTTTACAAAAGGTGAAATCAAAATTAATATTACTCCGGCAATCAAGGCATATAATCCCAATTGTTTATATCCATCGGTGTAAGTGATAAGAGCGTCATAATTAGTGGCGCCAGATTTTACTTTTGCTAATCCTGCTCCAATTTGTCCCGCAACGTATTGCCCGTAAGCAGATGCGAGAAACCACATTCCCATCATCATTCCTTGTAACTTTTCTGTGGATAATTTTGTCATAATAGACAATCCAATTGGAGACAAGCATAGTTCCCCGAAGGTTATCACAAGTAGCGCAATCGTAAAGATATTAAGAGACGTTATTCCTTGAAGATTCGCGAAAAACTTAGTTCCAAAAAGAACATAATAGCCTAATCCTAAGAATATAAAACCTAATCCGAATTTGATGATTGTATTGGGTTCCAGTTTATTTTTGCTTAACCAAATCCAAAGTAATCCAACCAAAGGCGCTAAGAAAATAATAAAGAATGCACCTCCAGAGTTATTTACACCATTAGGATCCAATCCGAAAAGGTCTTTGTTTAGGTTATTGGCAGCGAAAATACTCAATGAACCACCACTTTGTTCGTAGATTCCCCAGAACAGGATTGAGAAAATAATGAATATCAGGGCAGCCCAAAGTTTTTACGTTCCGACGAATTCACTTTTGTCATCTCGTAAAAAAGATACAATAATGTCAGTGGTCCGACTGTCCACATAAAATAATCCGTGTATTGCGGAACAGAAACCATTATCATAATTAACGGAATGAAGACTAATGATAAAATGTAAACACCATATTCTTTCCATTTTTCAAGTGGAGAAAAAGTGCCATCGGAATTCAGTTTTTGAGGTTGAAGCCCAATGGGGCCTAATTGTCTTTGTGTAAAAATGAAATTGATCAAACTAATAACCATTACAATTGCAGCCAAACCAAAAGCGACGTTCCATCTTTTATGTTCTGGAATTAAATCAGAGAACATTTCACCTTTACCTATAGCAATACAAAGATATCCGCCTAGAAGTGCACCAAGATTGATTCCGGCATAAAACAAAGAGAATCCTGCATCTGTTCTGGAGTCGTTTGCTTTGTATAATTTTCCAACCATTGTGGAAATATTCGGTTTAAAAAATCCTGTTCCTACAACGGTGAAAGAAATACCTAAAAAGAAATAATCGTGCGGATTGGTAGCTAGAATTAGGCTACCGATAATCATCAGAATTCCGCCCCAAAAAAGAGATTTTCTGAATCCTAAAATTTTATCAGCAAACAGACCACCGACAAAAGTAAAGGCATAAACAAAAGCCTGTGTTGCGCCGTATTGAAGGTTGGCTTGTTCATCACCAAATTTCAATTGAGAAATCATAAAGAAAACGAGCATCCCTCGCATCCCGTAGAAACAGAAGCGTTCCCACATTTCTGAGAAAAATAAAGACCAAATTTGTTTCGGATATTTTCCTTTGAAACTCTGAATTTCTTCAAGTGTAAGATTCATCGAATATAATTTTGTTTTATGTTAAAAATACAAACAAATTTAAATAAAAAAACCACCTAAGCGGTGGTTTGAATTTATAAATAAATGTGAAAGTTTTTTAGTTCACACCGTGCATCATTTTCTTTAATCTTGGGGATAAAATTGCTAAAATCACAGAAGCTATTCCGCACAGAACTACGAAAACCATAAAGAACTCGAACAAGTTGTGGATTTCTATCCCTGCAAAAGATGTGTTTGCTACTGGAATTTGTTCTTTTTCAAACAATGCTACTTGCTCGGCGCTCAACGTTACTTTTTTGTCCAAAACATCTTGAAGGTTTATTCCTAGTTTTTCAGCTTTTGCAAATTTGTCACCTGTTGCCGGGATGATGGCTCCTAAAGAACCTGCCAGCGCGTAACCTGCCGCATTGGAAATGAAGAAAACACCATATAATAAAGATGCAAATCTCTTTGGGGCTAATTTTCCTACAAGTGATAATCCTATCGGAGACAAGCAAAGTTCTCCCATTGTTTGGATTAAATATAGTAGAATTAACCATTTTATTGCCAATAAACCAGAGTTTCCTAAATCTTTAACGTTATAAGCGATAATCAAATAAGATAAAGCAATCAATGCTAAACCAATGGCTTGTTTCAAAGGAGAAACGGGTTCTTTGCCCTGAGCTCTTAATTTGTCCCAAAGCAAACTGAATGGTAGTGCCAATAAGACCACGAACAACCCATTGAAAATCTGCACCATTGATGGTGGCATATCCCACCCAAAAATACTTCTGTCGGTTTGATTATCCGCAATGAAAGTCAAAGATGAACCAGCTTGTTCAAATGCTGCCCAGAAGAAAATGATAAAGAATGAAACGATATAAATCACCCAGATTCTTTGTCTTTCAACCTTATTTTCAGCAGAACTCATAATCAAAAATGCCAATGAAATCCCCGCTGCATAGATGAATGGGTAAATCAAACCTTTAATCAATTGTCCCATCCCCACAGAGCTGAATCCAATCTCGTTAACCAAAATATATCTGAAAACAAAGAAAAGAGCGACAAATAACAAGCCTGCTATTCCCATATTTTGGCCTGAAAATTTAGCAGTTTGACTTTCCCCTTCTTCAAAATCGTCTTTTGTGTTATTTTTTGGTAATCCACCAATTGGCCTGCCTTCCGGTGTTACAACATATTTGTTTTTAAAGAAAAAGAAAGTAACCGTTCCAATCATCATTGCGATAGAAGCTGCTAAGAATCCCCATTTGAAAGCGAAAATATCTCGCACGCCATCCGCATCTTTCACATCTCCAACGTATGGACAAATGAACTGACCTAAGAATGCTCCTATATTAATTCCCATATAGAAAATAGTAAAAGCAGAGTCCAATTTAGATTTTTCTTGCTTTGGATAAAGGCTTCCCACCATCGAAGAAATATTAGGTTTGAAGAAACCATTACCAAAAATAATGATGAAAAGTGCCAGCCACATCAAACCTTTCGCACTTGCTAAATCTGAAGAAAAGGTAGAAGCACTGAAAAATAAAAGCAATTGTCCAAGTGCCATCAACGAACCTCCTGCCAAGATTGCATTTCTGTTTCCAATATATTTATCAGCAATAAAACCTCCTAAAAGTGGTGTCAAATAACACAATGCCAAAAAGCCACCATATATAATCGCTGCATCTGCTTCTTTAATTAAGAGAGAATTTACCATAAAGAGCGTCAACAATGCTCTCATTCCATAAAAATTGAAACGCTCCCACATTTCTGTCCCGAAAAGGACCCACAAACCTTTAGGATGTTTTGAATTAGTCGTAACTGTATCCATATAAAATAATTGTTAAATTTTCTTAAAGGTAACAAATATAGTTTTTTTTCATAAACGTAGGCGATTCCCGATGCTGTTTATGCAAGATTTAATAAATCCTATTTTATCAATTTGCATTAACTTTGTCTTTTATGGAAATGTATTTAGAATTTAGAAAAGCAATTTCAGACGATTCTTCAGAGATTTGGGATATATTGCAAGACGCTATCATAAGAAGAAAAAATGATGGTAGCAGGCAATGGCAGGATGGCTACCCGAATCTTGAAACTGTGAAATCCGATATAGAAAAGGGATGTGGTTATGTTTTATTGGTTGACGGAATTATTGCAGGTTACAGCGCATTAATCTTAAATGATGAACCTGCTTATAATGATATTGAAGGAGAGTGGCTGACCAATGGTAATTTTTTGGTAGTTCACAGAGTGGCTATTTCGGATAAGTTTGCTGGGAAAGGATTGTCCAAAAATATTTTCACCTTTATAGAAGATGTTGCCAAGGAGAATAATACTTTTAGTATTAAAGTTGATACCAACTTTGATAATCTTGCAATGTTAGCAATTCTAGAGAAATTTGGATATCAATATTGTGGAGAAGTCCATTTTAGAGGAAGTGCTAGAAAAGCGTTCGAAAAAGTCCTTTAATACTAATTTATAACTCAAAAAAAGCGAAATTAAATCAGATTAATTTCGCTTTTTTAATTTAGAAGAGGAACTTTAAATTATAATTAATGTCCGCTTTCTCTCATAATTTTGTTTAATCTCTTCAACATCATCAACCCCAGCAAGGTTGCGAAAATCAACAGTCCAAAATTGACCAAGAAGTAATTGGCCTTGTTTTCATAATTGTACCAAGTGCTGGCAAGGATTCCGGATAATTTATTCCCAACCGAGTTCGCTAAGAAAAATCCACCCATCATCAAGGCTGTCAATCTCGCTGGAGATAATTTGGAAACGAATGATAATCCCATCGGCGAGAGACAAAGTTCTCCGATTGTTACGACTCCATATCCAGCAATCAACCAAAGTGCAGAAACTTTTTCAGCACCATTGTTTCCTGCATAAACAGCGCCAACCATTACCAAACAAGATAAACTGGTGATGAATAATCCCAATACAATTTTACTCGGTGTCAAAGGTTCTTTTCCTCGTTTTCTGAGCATCGCCCAAACACCAACAATGACTGGCGTTAAAGCAATTACCCAAAATGGATTTATCGATTGGAATAATTCTGTGTTATAAAGGAAAACCGGCTTGTCAGTTTTAGTTTCCAGTTCAGCCCTTTTTTCTACCGAAATATTTCTGAAATAAATATCTTTCCCGGTTTCTTTCAAAGTCTTCCCATCATCACCTTTCTGAGAACGATATTGATCATCATAAATCGGGGTTTCTTTATCAGCATAGCTTTTTTCTTCGACCAAATAAAGTGAAGCCAAAGGTTTTTCAACAGATTCGGAAACGCTTCGGTCGGTGTAATAATTGGCCCAACGTGTCAGCGCAGTTCCATTTTGTTTGAAAACCGCCCAGAAAAACATGCTGATAAGAAATATCGAAAGCAAAGCACCAATCGCGGGTTTCTCCAATGGATTAGATTTAAAATAAAGCGAAACATAGAAGTAAATCACAGGAATACAAGCGAAAATAAATGCATCCGTATTTGTGCTACCAAAAATATTAGTTCCTAAAATCATCGTTGGAACAAACCAACCGATAACGCCTGCTATAATCGCGGGAACAAAAACTTTCATCATGATTTCAGACAGTTTGGTGTCGCCTTCTTGGCTCGGTTTCATAACTGCAGCATGTCTGTAATGTTTCATTCCGATTGAGAAAATTACCAATCCAAGCAACATCCCAACGCCCGCAGTTATAAACGCTTCGCCCCAACCGAACTTGTTACGCATAAATGCTGCAATAATGTTACAGATAAATGCCCCAATATTGATTCCCATATAGAAAATATTGTAACCGGAATCTTTATTAGCTTTATAAGGTTCTTCGGAATAGAGATTTCCCAAAAGTGTAGAAATAGTTGGTTTGAAGAAGCCATTTCCAATGATAATTAAAGCCAATGAACCATAAAACAACGGCAAATCCTTGAAAACACCTACACCAATATAACCTGCAGCCATCAAAATGCCACCCAGGTAAATGGATTTGATATAACCTAATACGCGGTCAGCTAAAAATCCGCCAAGAAAAGGCGTTAGATAAGTCAGCGCTATGAAGGTTCCGAAGATATCATCGGCATCTTTATCAGGGATTCCCAATCCTCCGGCAACGCCTTGTGGTTCTATTAAATAGAGAACAAAAATTCCGAGAATCAAATAATAACCGAAACGTTCCCACATCTCGGTAAAAAACAAAAAGGGTAAACCTTTTGGGTGTTTAGTCTTCATAATTTAATTTTTCACAACTTTCCCAAAAATAGGATTTTAAAATGGATTAGAAAATTTTTATAACTTTGATATGCTTAAATATTCAGAAAATGGAAATCACAATAAAAGATTTGGAAAACGATTTGAAGTCTTTGCCAAAAGAACTTCTTCAACAGGTGAGTGATTATGTTGCTTTTTTGAAACAAAAGTATAACGGACAAGTCAATGAGGATTGGGCAACTTATTTATCCACAAGCCAAAAAGAATCTATTGAAAAAGGAGCTTCTGATATTGAAGAGGGAAGAATTATTTCCCATGATGAAGCGAAACAAAAGATAAAGGAATACCTTAATTCAAAAACTGTCTAAGTGGAAATTGTTTGGTCAGATGAGTCTCTCCAAAAGTATTTCGGAGTTTTAGACTATTTGTTAGAAAATTGGACAATTAAACAAGTTGAAAAGTTCGAAAATAGTTTTGATGCTCTTATAGAACGATTGAAATCTAATAAAGAAATTTGCCCAAAATCTAAGTTCCTAAATTATAGAAAATGTCTTATCGACGAACATAATTCTTTAATTTACCAAGAAGTGAATCACACTATTTTTCTAATTACAATTATTGACAATAGAAGCTTAAATAATTATTAAAAAACCGCAAAAGAAAACATCTTCTGCGGTTTTTTAACTTCCGTCCTCGGACTTCCATCTTCCATCTTTTTACAAATTCTCCAAAATAAAATTCGTCATTTTCTCATAAAGCTGAGGTCTGGTTTGTCCACCATAGATGCCGTGGTTTTTGTCCGGATAAGCCATAAAATCAAACTGTTTTTTATTTTGAATTAAGGCTTCAGAGAACTCCATAGAATTTTGGAAATGAACATTGTCATCTGCCGTTCCGTGGATCAAAAGAAATTTTCCTTTCAATAAATTAGCAAAAGTTGTCGGTGAGTTTTGGTCATAACCTTCCGGATTTTCTTGAGGTGTTTGTAGGAATCTTTCGGTATAGATGCTGTCATAATATCTCCAGTTGGTAACCGGTGCAACAGCAATTCCCATTTTAAAAACATCAGCACCTTTTGTCATGGCTAAAGAAGTCATATAGCCACCAAAACTCCAACCGAAAATCCCGATTCTAGATTTGTCAATATAAGATTGGTTTCCAAACCATTTGGCAGCAGTAATTTGATCTTCTATTTCATATTTGCCTAATTGTTTGTAAGTTACTTTTTTGAATTTTGCACCTTTATAGCCTGTTCCGCGTCCATCTACACAGGCTACAACGTAACCTTTCTGAGCTAGCATTTCGAACCAAATTCCGTTGCCGCCATCCCAAGAATTGGAAACCTGCTGAGAACCAGGACCAGAATATTGGAACATAAATAATGGGTATTTTTTATTAGGGTCAAAGTTTTTAGGTTTAATAATCCAAGCGTTCAATTGGTCGCCAACAGAATTCGGAATGGTGATGAATTCCTTTGTTACAAAGTTATCTTTCTGCAGTTTAGAAAGCATCTCATTATTATTCTGAAGTTCTTTTATTTCCTTGCCAGAAGCATCTTTCAAAACATATTTGTAGGGTATTCCAGCTGTAGAATTGGTATTGATGAAATAGTTAAAAGACTTGCTAAAACTTGCCGAGTTATTTCCTTCTGGATAAGAAATCAAAGTTGTTTTTCCGGAATTGATATTCAGTTTTGAAACGACTTTGTTCAAACTTCCTTTTTCAGTGGTTTGGATATAAGCTTCCTTAGTTTTTGGGTTGTAACCGTAATAATCTGTGATTTCCCAGTTACCTTTCGCAACTTGCTTTTTCAATTTCCCAGCTTTGTCATACCAGTACAATTGTCTGTATCCATCACGTTCCGAAGCCCAAAGGAAAGAGTTGTCATCCAAAAACTCCAACGTCAGATTGTCGGTTTCTATCCAAGCGTTGTCGGTTTCTGAAAATAATTTGGTTAAGTTCCCGGATTTTGTATCCACTTTTATCAAATCTACTTTACTGTGATGTCTGTTGCTGGTTGCGATGACAATTTCATTCGCATCATTCGTTTGCCAAAGTTGCGGAATGTAATGATTTTCAAAACTTCCAAGATTCAGAGCTGTTGTTTTTGCTGAATTTAATTGATAAAGATTAGCAGTAACTGTTGAATTAGTTTCTCCAGCTTTTGGATATTTGTAGCGCATCTCCGTTGGATAAAGCGATTTCCCGTAGATTGGAATATAAATTTCCGGAACTTTTGACTCATCGAATCTTACAAAAACAATTGCATCGCCCGCTTTGTTCCATTGGTAATAATCTGCGTGAGAAAATTCTTCTTCATAAACCCAGTCTCCCAATCCATTAATTATAGAATTTTTCTTTCCGTCAGTTGTAATCTGCGTGATTTTTCCGGAGGTCAAATCTTGATAAAACAAGTTGTTGTCAACGATAAAAGCCACTTTGCTTCCGTCCGGAGAAAACTTCGGTTCCTGAATCCAGTTTCCATTATTAAGTGGCATTACTGTATTTGATTTCAAATCCTTAACATCAAATTTTCCCAAGAATGAATGTCTGTAAATCGGTTCACTTTCTTTCTGAAGAAGAATTTTGGATTCGTCTGCAGAGAAAATATAAGATTCGAAACTTCCATCTACAATATTTCCAACTTTCTGGAATGTTTTATAGCTATATTTTGCGATTCCGTCTTTTTCTATAGTGGCGTAATTTTCACCATCGTTAAGGGAAGCAATTCCTGCAATTCCTTTTCCACGATAGTATCCGGAGTAGATTTTGTCTAACGTAATTTCTTGAGCATTAATGTTTTGTGATAAAACTGCTGTCATCAAAACAACAGAAACAAGGATTTTTTTGTTCATTATCTTTTTATTTTTATTTAAGGAATTCACGAACCTTGCGGTTTTATTTTTCAAATTTTAGAGTTGTAAATATATTTATTTTTTGTCTAATATGTTGAGTTGTAGCCTAACCCTTTCAGAGTTTCAAATTGACTATCGTCTAATCTTTGATTTCTGAAAGGGTTTTTTAACATCGAGTTGTAAATGCGTGAGGGATAGTAGTGGAAACCCTTTTTTGTCGGCCTTAGGAGGACAGAAAAGATTGTAACGGATAGCCCGACCCAAGCTTTGAACTTAGCCTTGGAAAGGCACACGCCCAAAAACTGACAACCATCAACTGGAAACTATCAACTAATATTTGTATCTTTGCACCATTATTTTTCTCACTTAAAACGTTTATAGCATGCAACTGTATAACACATTAAGCGCAGAAGAAAGAGCTCGACTTATCGATGAGGCCGGACAAGAGCGCCTTACATTGTCTTTCTATGCGTACGCCAAAATTGAAAATCCTAAGAAATTTCGCGACGACTTATTTATTGCTTGGAACGCTCTTGATGCACTAGGTCGTATCTATGTTGCTCACGAAGGAATTAATGCTCAGATGAGCGTTCCTGCGGAGAATTTCGAAGCTTTTCGTGATACGCTGGAGGTTTACGACTTTATGAAGGGCATCCGCCTGAATGTCGCTGTTGAGCAGGATAATTACTCTTTTTTGAAGTTAACGATTAAAGTTAGAAACAAAATTGTTGCGGATGGTTTGAATGACGAAACTTTTGATGTCACCAATAAAGGAATTCACTTGAAAGCTCAGGAATTCAATAATATGTTGGCGGATCCAAATACAATTGTAGTAGATTTCAGAAATCATTACGAAAGTGAAGTGGGGCATTTTGAAGGCGCAATTACACCAGATGTTGAGAATTTTCGAGAAAGTTTACCTATTATTAATGAACAATTACAGGATTTCAAAGAAGATAAAAATTTGTTGATGTATTGTACTGGCGGAATCCGTTGTGAAAAAGCGAGTGCTTATTTCAAACATCAAGGTTTTAAAAACGTTTATCAATTAGAAGGCGGAATTATCGAATATACACGCCAAATTAAAGAAAAAAATATTAAAAGTAAATTCATCGGGAAGAATTTTGTGTTTGACCATCGATTAGGCGAAAGAATTACGGACGATATTATTGCGCAATGTCATCAATGTGGAAAACCTTGTGATAATCATACAAACTGTGCAAATGATGCTTGTCATTTGTTATTCATCCAATGTGACGAATGTAAAGCTGTAATGGAAAATACTTGCTCAACCGAATGTCACGAAATAATCCATTTGCCACAAGAAGAGCAAGTTGCGAGAAGAAAAGGCTTGCAAGTGGGGAATAAAGTGTTCCGAAAAGGTAAATCCGAAGCTTTGAAATTTAAAAATTCAGGAGATTTATCAACGCAAACTTTGGCAAAAGCAAAACCTGAAACTACAGATATCCGTCAGAAAATTAAAGTTAAAAAAGTATTGATTGGTAAAGGAGAACATTATTATTCTAAATCTAAAATAGGACAGTTTTTAATTGAAAACAAAGAACTTTCTGTAGGTGATAAAGTTTTAATTTCCGGTCCTACAACTGGAGAACAAGAGTTTACCATTAAAGAAATTTTCGCTAATGGCGCTTCAACTGAAATAGCTAAAGTGGGTGATCAAGTTACTTTTGAGCTTCCATTTAGAGTTCGTTTGTCCGATAAGTTGTATAAAATCTTATAAGATTTAAGATGACAAACAGTGGTAGAATAGAGTTGATGGCGCCAGCTGGCGATTTTACATCAATGCAAGCGGCTTTGGATAATGGTGCAGATTCCATTTATTTTGGTGTAGAACAGCTGAATATGCGGGCCAGAGCATCAATGAATTTCATAATTGATGATTTACCAGAAATAAATAAACGTTGCTCAGAAAAAGGAGTGAGAACTTATCTTACACTCAATACAATTATATACGATCACGATTTATCTATTATAAAAACACTTCTTGATAAAGCAAAAGAGGCTAATATTACAGCAGTCATTGCGATGGATCAAGCGGTAATTTCTTACGCGAGACAAATTGGGATGGAGGTTCATATTTCTACACAAATCAATATCACAAATATTGAAACGGTAAAATTCTATGCGCTTTTCGCTGACACAATGGTTATGAGTCGTGAATTGAGTATTAACCAAATCAAAAAAATATGTGACCAGATTATAAAAGATGATGTAAGAGGGCCGTCTGGGAATTTGGTTGAGATTGAGATTTTCGGTCACGGAGCTCTTTGTATGGCCGTTTCTGGCAAGTGTTATTTGAGCTTGCATTCAGCTAATTCTTCTGCAAATAGGGGAGCTTGCAAGCAAAATTGCAGAAAAAAATATACGGTTATCGATCAGGAAACAGGTTTTGAAATAGAACTTGATAATGAATATATGATGTCACCAAAAGATCTTTGTACGATCAGTTTTCTTGATCAGATCATAGATTCGGGAGTGAAAGTTCTAAAAATCGAAGGACGCGGACGTGCTCCTGAATACGTTGCTACAGTTGTAAAAGCTTATAGAGAAGCAATTGATGCTATTGCAGAAAAGACTTTTTCTCAGGAAAAAGTTACAGAATGTATGTCTAGGCTGGAAACAGTTTATAATAGAGGTTTTTGGAGCGGATATTATCTTGGTCAGGAATTAGGTGAATGGTCTGATAATTCTGGTTCTAGTGCTATTCAAAAGAAAGTTTACGTTGGGAAAGGTCGTCATTTTTATCCAAAATCTAATATTGCAGAATTTCTTATAGAAGCTTATGATTTGACTGTGGGAGATAAAGTTTTGATTCAAGGTCCTACAACAGGTTCTCAAGAAATGATAGTGGAAACAATGCAGGTTGATGAAAAGCCAGAAGCAAACAAAGCATCCAAATCAGATTTAATCACATTCAAGACAGATTTCCGGGTTCGTCCTTCTGATAGGTTATATAAAATAATTCAAGCTTAATAATAAGGAATATTTGCATTGTTGTTTCTCTCTTATTTTTAATTAAGATGGTAATTGTAACACTTCAGCGAGACAAATGTATCGGTTGCAACTATTGTGAAGAGTTCGCGCCAGAGTTTTTTAGGATGTCTAAAAAAGATGGTAAATCAGTATTGTTGAGATCGATTGATAAAAAAGGCTTTTACACGATTAAAACGCCACAACATGAGTCTTTTGAACCATGCGATAGAGCATCTAAAGCTTGTCCTGTGAATATCATTTCAGTTAAAGAAATTTAGGATGAATCTTAGTCTTACCAAAAAAGAACTTAGAACGATTTATAAAGAAAAAAGAATGGCCTTATCGCAAGATGAGGTCAATTTTTTGTCTCAAAAAATCCTTGATCAGTTTATTTTACAATTTAATATAATTGGAAATCAAAAAGTTAATATTTTTTTACCTATTGAAAAATTTAATGAGATAAACACTCAGATTTTTATAGATTATTTTTTTAATAAAAATGTTCGTGTTTTTGTGCCGAAAATTCAAGGTGAAAATATGATTTCGGTGGAGATTTTTCCTAATTCAGAATTTGAAATTAACAATTGGGGAATCAAAGAGCCTATTTCTAATATTGATGCTAATGTAGAATTAGACTATGTTTTAACGCCATTATTGTATTGTGACCAATTTGGAAATAGAGTAGGCTATGGAAAAGGTTTCTATGACTCTTTCTTTTATGGTAATTCAAAAATTCATAACAAAATTGGTTTAAACTTCTTTTCTCCGAATGAAGGCATCGCAGATGTTTTTCAGAAAGATGTAGCTTTAGATGGTTTGATTACACCTTCAGAATATATAGATTTTACTGTTAAATAATTGGTATTCAGGTATATTTATTTGTAAATCACTTTACAATGATATTACAAGTTATTTAGTATTGATTTTTGCCAGACCGTTCTACCTTTGTCTTGTAATTATGAAAAGATAATTAACGAATAACAATATATAATAATTAATTTAAATTTTTAGAAAATGAAAAAGTCATTATTTGTAGCTGCTATTGCTGCTATCGCTCTTGTAGCTTGTAAAAAAACTGATAAAGTAGAAGCTAACGCAGTTGATTCTGTAGACGCAGTTGCTGATTCTACTGTTGCAGTAATCGATTCTACTGCAACTGCAACTGTTGATTCAGTAAAAGCTACTGCTGACTCTGCTAAAGCTGAAGTAAAAGCTGACGAGAAAGCTGCTAAAGAAGAAATCAAAAAATAATTAGATTCCAAATCTAATTTTAAAACAAAACCCGCTAATTAGCGGGTTTTGTTGTTTTTATAGTGTCATAATCCTTTTTGTAGAAATTGGTAAAGTAAAACTTAAACTCTTTCTGGAATTTGACTGGCGATGCTTTTAGTGTAAACTGCGCTTTTCTGTTAACTGTTGTGAGATAAGTTCTTTTGTTGTCATAGTATTCTACATCAAAGTTTGCCAAATCCAACGTATCTTTTTCTTTTACAGTTTTGGAAGTTGTTAGTTTGCTCACTTTAGCGAATTTCACTTTCAGACTATCCATTTCTTTTAACAAAGGTGTCAAGTTACTGGAATCTTTTGATAAAAAATGAGCCTGCATTTGTGTGTAAATCACAGAATCTATTTCTGTGTCCTTATTTCCAGAAGTGTAAAGCGCAGACAAGTCTAATAAATCCTGTACTTTTTGAGTTGTAATCAAATTAATTGCCTGCAAACTATCCAATTTTATCTTAGAATAAGTCCCATTATTATTGGCATTTCTGATCACTTCTATGGAGTTTTCGTCACCTTCATATTTTTTATTACAGGATATTATTGTTGCGGTTATTATAGTTATGCTTAATATCCAATAAGATAGTTTATTTCGTTTTTTCATCGTCTGTAATTTTGAATTTAATCATCACAATTTTTCCGTTTTTCATTTGAGAATCAATTACTTCCAGATTTTCCAAACTCGTAGTTGGAAGCGTCACCAGCGATATATATTTCTGCTTATCCAAAGTTTCTATCCCATATATATCACTATCAACTACCTGATAAATCAATGCGTTATCACTAATTAGTCTATTCAGCTGCTGTGTTTTTTTCTTAAAATCTTTTATTGATTTTGAGTAGTAATACAACTGAACAGCATATTCGTTAGGTTTTAGCTCGATATTCTCTGTGTCAGGTGCGTTGGTCAAGTCTCTAGTTATTTCTTCAGCTTTATAGAAAGGAGAAGAAATAATCATTTTCAAGCTTTTGCTTTTCGTTTCATATACAAATTTTGAATTAGGTTTCACCTTAAAAAGTATAGGCGATTCGTTTTCTCTAATGATTTTTACGTCGAGTTCACCTTTTATTGAGGAGTTTCGGTCTGCATCTATAAAAGCGTAAGTGTACTTTTTATAAAACAAATTATCATAAAATACTAATATCAAAACAATTGCGAACAAGAAAACCGAGATTCCCAACCACAGATATCTTTTTAAGAAATTTTGTTCGTGACTTTTGAAATTGATATTCTTATTAATCTCATCAAAAGCCTGATTGTCAATAGAAACTGGAGGGTTTTCCGTAATTGGATTTTGAATTTGTTCTACTGAAACTTTTTCGCTTGGTTCTTCTATTGCAGGTTCGGAAACTTCGACTGCGGTTGGTTCTTCCCCAGTTGCTGCGATCGGATTTTTCTTTTTAAACTCAGACCAAGAATTGAATCCAGAATAAACGGACAAGATATTCAGCGTATCAATTCTAGGGATTTTTTCCTGAGAATTATTCTTGAAGTATGTATAAAAAGTTTTTTCGCTGATATTCCCCTTAGCCTTTTGTCTCAGATCTTCTTGGAAGTAAATAATATCTATTCCTTTCCATTTGGAAATATCATCATATGCTGGGGAATGCGTTTCAAGATATTTGTCCTGAACAGCCTTTTTTAAGGATTGAAAATGTAAAAATTCGGTATCGCTCAAAATTCTATTTTATGCTTAATTCGTTGATTTACAGTATTTTTTATTTGTAAATCGTGTTTTACAAATATATTACAATTAATTTTCAAAACAAAAATATTTTACCGATATAATTTTGCGCTGTTCAAATAATGGACAGTCTATTAACTAACAATTTAAATTTAATTATTATGAAAAAGTCATTATTCGTAGCTGCTATCGCTGCTGTAGCTCTTGTAGCTTGTAAAAAAACTGAAACTGTTGATACTGCTGCTGCTGATTCTGCTGTAGTTGATTCTTCTGCTTCAGCTCTTGATTCTGCTGCTGCTCACGTTGATTCTGCTGCTGTAAAAGTTGATTCTGCTGCTGCTAAAGTAGAAGGAGCTGCTGCAAAAGTTGATTCTGCTGCTGCTAAAAAATAATCTTAACCCAGTTAAGAATTTGGAACCGTTTCTTTAGAGAAGCGGTTTTTTTATTTCTCCAATTTCTGTCTCAATATTTCGTAGCAAGTAATTGCCGCAGCATTACTCAAATTAAGAGAATCGATGGTTCCGGACATAGGAATTAAAACATTTTCTCCCTTATCTTTCCAGAAGTCACTTAATCCAGAATGTTCTGTTCCAAATAAAACAGCAGATTTGTTTTTCAAATTCTTCTCCTGAATGTTTTTTGCATCATCACTCATAAAAGTAGTGAAGATATTATAGTCTTTGATTTTAAGGAATTCTAAAGTTTCCTCGTTGGACGCTTGAAAGATATTCATTCCGAAAAGACAACCTACGCTGGAGCGAATAACATTTGGATTATAGAAATCTGTTCTTGGGTCTGTCACAATCAAAGCGTTGATTCCAAATGCTTCGCAACTTCTTAGAATAGCACCAAGATTTCCCGGCTTCTCTACACTTTCCAAAATAATGACAGCAGAATCCTGTTTCGGTTTAAACTCGTCCAGATTTCTTTGTTCCAGTTTATAAATTCCGATAATTCCCTCTGTAGTGCCACGATAGGCTATTTTCTCGTATAATTTCTCAGTTATAAAGTGGATTTTCGAGTCTGGTAATGAGCCTTTGAAAATAGTTTCGCAGATAAAAAATTCTTCTGGCTGATTGCCAAAATGAAGTGCACGTTCGTTTTCCTGCTGCCCTTCTACTAAGAAAACTCCGGCTTTTTTCCTATCTTGATTTTTAGACAGAAGTCTTGTTAGTCTTTTGATTTTTTCGTTTTGAAGGCTTTCTATGAGCATTTTAAGATTTTTGCAAAGATAATAAATTGTAAAAGTTTAACTTCCATCTTCTGACATCTGTCTTCCAACAAAAAAATATATATCTTTGTTTTATGATTTTACGAGGAGAAAATTTAATCAAGGAATACGGACCGAAAAAAGTGGTGAAAGGCGTATCACTGGAGGTTCAGCAGGGCGAGATCGTCGGGCTTTTGGGACCAAACGGCGCCGGAAAAACGACTTCTTTTTATATGATAGTAGGATTAGTGAAACCAACTTTGGGGAATGTTTTCCTAGATCAGCAAAATATTACACAGGATGCAATGTACAAACGGGCGCAGAAAGGAATTGGTTATCTTGCGCAGGAGGCATCAGTTTTCAGAAAGTTGTCTGTTGAAGATAATATCCTGGGTGTTTTGCAATTGACGAACCTTTCCAAAAAAGAACAACAGAAAAAATGTGATGAGTTGATTGAAGAATTCCATTTGGAACACGTTCGTAAAAACAGAGGTGATTTGCTTTCCGGAGGTGAAAGACGTAGAACCGAAATCGCACGTTGTCTCGCGACGAGTCCGAATTTTATCCTTTTGGATGAGCCTTTTGCCGGAGTTGACCCGATTGCGGTGGAAGATATTCAGAAAATTGTAAGGTCTTTGGTTGAGAAGAATATTGGAATTCTGATCACTGACCACAACGTACAACAAACCTTGGCAATAACCAACAAAACTTATATTATGTTCGAAGGAAAAATCCTGAAAGAAGGTCTTCCTGAAGATTTGGCAAACGACCCAGATGTAAGGAAAGCTTATCTTGGAGAGAATTTTCGGTTTGAGAAGATTTAGATTTTATCGCAAAGTTGCAAGTTTTTTAATATTGAAATATAAAAGTCGCAAAGGAAAAATTTGCGACTTTTTTATGAATTTAATTTTTTTTAATTCTGTTCAGAAGAATTATTCATCTTTATAAGTTTTCACGAGTCGGTCAAGATTCAAACTTCTTGCAGAAGCATCGAAGATTTCTCGGTAAGTTCCGTCTTTTTCATAAAGTTCTTCGTGCGTTCCGTTTTCTACGACTTCGCCTTTTTTCATCACATAAATCATATCAGAATCCAAAATCTGCGACAACGAATGCGAAATAATAATCACGGTTCTGTCTTTTTTAATCGCATCCAGAGAGTTTTTGATTTGTTCTGTGGCAATCGCATCCAGACTTGCAGTTGGTTCATCAAGAAAAATAATTGGAGGATTTTTTAAGAATAATCTTGCAATCGCAATTCTCTGTTGCTGACCTCCGGAAAGCTGCGTTGCATCGTGATTGTAACCATCTGGCAAATCCAAAATCTGCTCGTGAAGATAAGCTTTTGTCGCTGCTTCTTTAATTTGGTCAAGAGTGGCTTCCAGATTCCCGTATCGGATATTATCTTCAATACTTCCCTTGAAAATGTGATTTTTCTGAAGAACCAAACCAAGGTCGTCACGCAGATAATCATTATCAAAATCATTCAGATTGTTGCCATCCAAAAGAATTTCTCCGGAATCTGGTTCATAAAATTTACAAAGCAGATTAATCACGGTCGATTTTCCAGCGCCGCTTAATCCAACCAAAGCTGTCGTTTTCCCATTTTCTATTTTGAGAGAAACGTTTTTCAAAGCTTTCATTCCGTTTGGATAAGTGAAATCTACATTTTTTATTTCAAAACTGCCTTTGATTGGGATATTATTGATGGTTCCATTCGGTTCGGTTTCGTCGTCGTCATTTAGGATTTCAAAATAACCTTCAGCGTAAATGAATGCATCATTCATATCATCATAAATCCTGTGAAGCTGACGAATCGGTGCAGAGACGTTGTTGAACAACATAATATGAAGCATAATTGCACCAATCGTCATTTGCTGGTCAAGCACAAGATAAACCGTCAAAAGGATAATCAAAACGACACCAAATTGCTCGATAAAAGTTTTCAATCCATCGAAAATAAAACTGGTTCGTCTTGTGTACAACTGGCTTTCCATCAATTACATCTGGAGATTGTACTGTTTTTTGCCTTCAAATTTTTCCCGCACAAAACTTTTGATAACCATTATAGAATTGATAAGATTCAGAAGTCCGGATGTTTTCTGTTCCCGTTGATTTCGCAGGGTTCGTCTAACATTTCCTAGCTTTTTAGCTTGTCGAGAAGTTATATAGAAGTAAATAGGAACCACAAATGTCGAAACTAATCCAACATACAGATTCTGCATATACATTACAATCAAAGCAATAATTGCAGTTGAAAATAATGGTAGAATATCAATGAAAAAGTTTTGGACAAGCTTGGTTAAGCTTTCAATTCCTCTGTCGATGCGGATTTGAAGTTTTCCGGATTCGTGTCGGTCGTCGTTATAATAAGCAATTCTGTAAGTCAGGATTTTATCAATCGCTGCTTGTGCGAGTTCTGAACTGACATTAATTCTAATTTTTTCTCCATAAAATTTCTGTCCAAACTGAATAAAAATATTCGCTAATTCTTTTCCCAAGAGTATAATCGAAATCAGAATCAAAACGTGTATTCCTTCGGACATTGGATGAGGAAGCTGTGTCAATTTTGTGACTTCATCAACTGTATATTTTAAAACAATCGGATTGACCTGCGCAAACAAAGCACCAATAAAAGTCAATGCCAAAGTTCCGAAAACCATCCATTTGTAAGGTTTTATGAAACTTTTCAATTGATTGAAAATATGGATGAGATTGGTTGTTTTCTGAAAAGGTTTTTTCATAACAGCAAGTTAAGAATTAATTTAAAAACACGTAGACACATAGGAAATGCTTAACAGAATTAAGTTTAAATAGCTATTTGAAGTTTTAGAAATAATTCATTTTAAATTCTATTGTGCCTATGTGGTTCAAAAATAAAAAGGTTAATTTTATCCAATAATATTTCAGAATGAAAATATATACAAAAACCGGAGACAAAGGCGAAACCGGACTTTATGGTGGAAGCAGAATTTCTAAAGCGAGCGCAAGAGTAGAATCTTACGGAAACATAGATGAACTGAACGCTTGTATTGGTGTTGCAAAATCTCATATCGAGGATGAAAATGTCATTAATCAACTCAAAAAAATTCAGTTTGATTTATTTACAGTTGGTTCAGAAGCTTCGACGCCAATTGATAAACTATTTTTGGCTAATGGAAAAGCTAGATTGCCATTGGTAATTTCGGACAAAGAAGTCGACGAGTTGGAAAATTGGATGGACGAAATGGAAGAGAAAGTGGAACCTTTGCAATATTTCATTCTACCAGGAGGTGGAAAAGCTGCGACTTTTCTTCACGTAGCGAGAACGGTTTGCAGACGTGCAGAAAGAAGTTTGGTTTTCCTCAATCAATCTGAAGAAGTGAGAGCGGAATTAATCAAGTATCTGAACCGTTTGTCTGATTATCTTTTTGTTTTGGCAAGATATATTTCGAAACTTCATAATGAGCCAGAAGAATATTGGAATCCTAATTATAGAAGTTAGAATTAAATTTTTTAAATGAAAAAAGCACTTCTTTTCATCAACGGAGATTCTCCAAAAGCGATTCCTAATTTGTCAGGTTATGATTTGATTGCTTGTACAGACGGCGCTTTTCATTATTTGAAACAATTGAAATTTCCTTTGGATAAGCTGGATTTTATCTCGGGAGATTTCGATTCACATAAAATTGAAGAAGAAATTATTCAGCAAGGTCAGAATCACCAATTTGAAATCATAGAAACTCCTGACCAAAATAAAACCGATTTTCATAAAGCTTTAGAAATCATTATCGAAAAAGGATTTGATAACATCGATGTTTTTGGTGGAAGTGGAGGAGAGCAGGACCATTTTCTCGGGAATCTGAGTGTTGCTTTTGCATTTAAAGATAAAGTGAATCTTCATTTTTTTGATGAATATTCATCATATTACTTTATTCCGAAAAAATTCACAATTTCTGATGTCAAAGGGAAAATGATTTCCCTGATGCCTTTTCCAATTGCCAAAAATATCGAAACAAAAGGATTGAAATGGCCTTTGTATAAGGAAGATTTGATTCTCGGAGAAAGACTCGGAACTCGGAATATTGCTGAAAATAAAGATGTTACAATTAAGTATAAAAAAGGTGATTTGCTGATTTTTGTCGGAAATTAATTCATTAATTTTTATAGAATTATTAACGTGAATATTCAGTTTATTTCATCATTTTTGCATCGTAAAACCAATTAACTTTTTTTAGCCAGAAATGAAAATAAAATATTCTGAACTAATTGACCAAACGCTTTATTTTCCGACTGAAGAATTCAGTGTAGAAGAAAATAATCTGAAATTCCACGACATCAATCTGATGGAGGTTGTGGAAAAATTCGGAACTCCTTTGAAGTTCAATTATTTACCAAAAATATCTCAGAATATAGAAAGGGCAAAATTCTGGTTCAAAGAAGCTTTTGAAAAGAACGATTATCAGAAAAATTACAGATATTGCTATTGCACAAAGTCCAGCCATTTTGCATTTGTTGTAGAAGAAGCGTTGAAAAATGACATTAGCCTGGAAACATCTTCGGCTTATGATATGGATATTGTGAAGTCACTTTATGACAAAGGTAAAGTTGATAAAAGTATCGAAGTAATTTGTAATGGTTTCAAAACTGACGATTATTTGGCAAAGATTTCTGAGCTGATTAATAAAGGTTTCGAAAATATTACGCCGATTCTTGATAACTATAGAGAGTTGGACAAGCTAACGGAAAGTATCGACAGAACTTTTGACATCGGAATCAGAATTGCTTCTGAGGAAGAACCAAAATTCGAATTTTATACATCGAGATTAGGAATTGGATACAAGGATATTATTCCTTATTACAGCCAGAAAATTGCTGAACATCCGAATGCAAGGCTGAAAATGCTTCACTTTTTCATCAATACGGGAATCAAAGACACGGCTTATTATTGGAACGAATTGTACAAATGTCTTCGCGTATATGCAAGATTAAAAAAAATTGCTCCGGAAGTTGATTCGTTGAATATTGGTGGTGGTTTTCCAATCAAAACATCATTGAATTTTGATTACGATTACGCCTATATGGTGAACGAAATTGTATCCCAAATCAAGAAATTCTGTGAAGAAGAGGGGGTCGAAGAACCAAATATTTATACAGAATTTGGGAGTTTTACCGTTGGAGAAAGTGGAGGACATCTGTATAAAATTATTTCTCAGAAACGTCAGAACGACAGAGAAAAATGGAATATGATTGATTCGTCTTTTATGACAACTTTGCCTGATACGTGGGCAATTTCCCGTCACTTTATTATGCTGCCGCTTAATCGTTGGGAAGATTCTTACGAAAGGGTTTTTCTTGGCGGACTAACCTGTGATTCAGATGATTATTACAACTCTGAACAGCATACGAATGCGATCTATCTTCCTGTTTTCAACGAAACAAAACCGCTGTATATCGGATTTTTCCATACGGGAGCTTACCAGGAAACGATTGGTGGGTACGGCGGTGTTCATCATTGCCTGATGCCTCAGCCAAAACATATCCTGATCGATAAGGACGAAGACGGAAACTTCACTTATGAATTATTCCGTGAAGAGCAAAGACCGGAAGATGTCCTGAAATTGTTGGGATATTAAAAAATGAAAAAGGGATAGTCTTTTGAACTACCCCTTTTTTTGTTTAAGTTATTTTTATTTTACAATCAGCTTTTGGGTTCCTTCAGTTGTTTTGATAATATAAACACCCTTAGTTAATCCAGAAGTTGAGAAAGAAGCCGCACTTTTCCCTGTTTTTGCGACTTGCCCGCTTATAGAGATGACTTCATAATCCGTAGCCTTTCCGAAGAATACGGTTTCGCCAATATTTACCGGATTAGGATAAAGTTGATTTTTATCCTTGTTTTTGATATCGTTAACGGCTAATGTAGGATCATATGTTCCTTTGAAAGTTACCATATCATATCTCACGGTTCCTGATTCTTTATAATTGCTGCTGCTTGTGGCAGCCGTATAAACCCCGCCAGCAAGTGCGCTTACAACTCTTATGCCCACATTGGCGTTGTTGTTAAGCGCAGTAATGGATGATAAATCCACTGTGTTATTGTTATACCATTCATCTCCGCCGTTACCTGCCGTAAAAGTATAAAAATCTGTCCAAACCGGTGTGGATGCGGAGGTGTCTGTGGAATACTGAACGACATAAGTTTTGTTAGCAGTATTACTTAATCTTACGTCATAAGAAAAGATAATGTCTCTGTGTAGAACAGTACTAACATTGAACTGAACGCCTCTGGTTTTGTCTCCCGTTGACTGAGCTGCATATGTTGTGGTATTGTATGCCTGATTGGTAGAACCGGAAGTTGTATCTGAAGAACCGCTTCCGCTGGCAAAAGTCTGAGTAGTGCCACCTACCAAAGCCACAGTTCCTGAACCTGTGCTTGGTGTTGCTGTGCCGCCACTGGCGTTAAATGTCCACTGCACAAAAGTAGTTTGCGCAAATGTCCCTATGGATAATAATATCCCGATAATTGCTCCTAAAAATTTAAAATGTTTCATAATAATATTTTTCTAATAAATTATTTAACGATGAGTTTCTGAGTACCCTCATTGGTTTTAATAATATAAACCCCTTTACTAAGATTGGAAGTTGAGAAAGATTTTGTATTTTTTCCGGATTTCAAAAGTTGTCCGTTTACAGAAAACACTTCATAATCAGTAGCTTTCCCAAAAGTTACATTTTCATTCGCATTTACCGGATTAGGATAAAGCTGAGATTTTCCTTTTTGGGTTTCATTAACAGCCAGAAGAGAAGTTCCTGCAAAAGTTACCATGTCATATCTTACAGTTCCTGTTGTTGCATAATTACTGCCACTTGTAGCAGCCGTATAAACTCCGCCAGTAAGTGCGCTTACAACTCTTATCCCTACACTTGCATTATCGTTAAGTGCAGTTACAGACGATAAATCTACTATTGGCTGATACCATTTATCTCCGCCATCATTTGCCGTAAAGGTGTAAAAATCTGTCCAGGCAGTATTGTCCGTGGAATACTGAACAACATAAGTTTTGTTTGCTGTATTGCTCAATCTTTGATCATAAGATAAAATAATGTCTTTGTAACCAACAGTGCTAATGTTGAACTGAACACCTCTAGTTTTGTCTCCTGTTGACTGAGCTGCATATGTTGTGGTATTGTATGCCTGATTAGCAGAACCGGTAATTGGATCCGTAGGGCTTCCGGCGGCATAAGTCTGAGTTGTGCCACCCACAAGAGCTACAGTCCCTGAACCTACGTTTGGAGTAGTATTCTGGCTGTTAAAATTCCATTGCACAAAAGTAGTTTGTGCAAATGCGCTTATGGACAATAATGTTCCGATAGTTACATTTAAAAAATTGATTTTTTTCATAGAATGAATATTTAAAGATTAAACTGTTTTTATTTGAAACCTAATTGAAATCCTATTCTGAATTGCTCTTTCCATTTCAGCGGATCTATGCTTTCTTCCTGTAATATATTGAAATATTGTGCTTTTATCATTGCATTATAACCGTTTATTTTGTAGGCAACAGCACCGGAAAATCTTTTGGCTTTTCCTGGAACCAAATCATTCAGATCCAATTCTTCATAACGTACAGAAAAAATGGTGTTGATTTTTTTAAAATTGTAATTTAGTTGTGTCAGGAATCCTCCTGCCTGCACGTAACCTCCGGTTTGCTCCAATGTATAACCTTTATATAGCGGATCCGAAGCATTTTGTGGTTCGGCTTTTATTTTGTGAATTTCAAATTCTGCAGATACGCCCTTATACATAGCAAAAAAATCCAGACCATACCCGTATCTCTTGCCGTTAATCATTTTCCAGTCATAATCACCTGCTGCTCCTGGTGGGAACGTTTTGCCACTTGGTAATGCCTTGTCGGCATATCTTGCGTTGAGGCCAAGTTGAAACATCGGGATTGGAGATATATCATCATCAATATCTCTGTATCTTACTCTGGAAGGATAAGAAACATCAACACGGCCAACATACTCAAATTTTCCGCTGGCATCATTATCACCGTTTTTTACGGACATTTCTCCTAATCCAGTATAAATACCGGCGTATGCATTGACTTTTTGGTTCCAGAAATCTTTTTTCAGAGTAATTCCCAGATCCCTTGCGCTTTGCAGATCACCTTTTGCAATGATAGCTCTCTGCCAAAATGGAGAATATTGGAAAGGTACGATAGAACTTCTTCCATAATATAGCTTTCCGTAACCACCCTGAATATCAACGAATTTTAAGCCTTTATAAGTAACACTGGCTTCCATAAGCCCGGGATTCTCGGCGTCGAAATCTTCTCCATTATAAGATGCATCTGCAAAATCATATTTTAGTTCGTATTCCCATATTTTTCCAATCCTTCCTTCGATTTGTAACTGGGCATCCCGAAGTTCGAAACGGTTATTTTTTTTATTTTCAAAGCCTTCTTTCAGAGGGCGGTAATTATAGTAAGAGGATATAAGTCCCGAAATTTCAACGACATGATTCCCGTTGGAAATGGTTACTTGCGAAAAAACGATTTGGCTTATAAATAGCATTCCCAGAATATATATTTTTCTCATAATTATTTTTCAGGGTTATCAAAAGTGTAAAGTCTCTGAAGATTATCAGACAGTATATATAATGTTCCGTCTTTGCCGAATGTGATGCCTTCGGGATTATAAACCGGAACTTCAAATTTTGCCATCACATTATAGGTTTTTGGGTCGAGCTTAAACACCATTCTGTCTTCATCGCTTAACAGCCATATATTACCATTGTAATAAGTTGCAGCAGAGATGTCTCCGGCCATTTTGCTGATATTATACTCGTTGATCTTATTAAAATTTTTGTCAAGCTCAAAAATATAAATCGGATCCTTCTCAGTAATCAATAGGAAAACTTCTTTGTCAGGATTGTAAACAAAAGCTTCGTATGCCTTGTTTCTCCCACCGTTATATGGGATGTGGGCTGTTCTTGTCAGTTCTCCGGAATTTTTGTCAAATATTCTTATTTTCCTGGTGAACTCTTCTACGGCATATACATAATTGTTATCTGCATAGACTGCTTCTATATCGATACCTTCAAATGGGAAAGTTTTTGTTATTTTTCCTTGCAAATCAGTTTCGTGAACAAAACCGTTATCGGAAACCATAAAAAAATGTTCAGGATTATCCGGGTTTAAAACGATATCAGAGGGCTCGGTCACTTCTACTTTTACCCATTTCACCGGCGTTATTTTTTTTGATTTTTGCCCATAAACATTTATGCTTACAAGTAGTATCAAAAGTATTATGTTGATTTTTTTCATTACGGTTTAATAATTAGTTGATATTTCCTTCGATCGTGAAATTGTCAAAACGGTTGTTCCCGGAGGTTCCGGTTGTCCCTGTTCCTGTAAAGTTGATTTTAAACTTAAAATTCGGATTGTTATTCACTTCGGAAATGGATGACAAATCTATTGTTACTAAATTATAAACAGGGTCTGAATCAGGATTATAAGAAGTGATTGGCAACCCTGTGGTAATATAATTGGTTCCGTCTGCAGTATAAGAAAAAGACTGAGTCCCGGCTCCGCTAGCAGAGGATTTTTCAGTAGCATATTTGATAACTATATTTTTGTATCCGGCTGTAGAAGCAGCAACTATCATTGCTCTTGTATCAGACGGATTCCTTAATCTCAAGCCATCTCCGGCAACATCTCCGTTTCTTGTATTGATGTCGGATCCCGGATTGACCTTATCAACATATCCGGCTCCTGTTCCTTCGTAAGTGATTCCGTTGGCAAGAACAGAATTTATAGTATAATCTGCAGGAACCGAAGAAGAAATTGTTCCGCTTGGTAAACTGTTGAAATTCCAGTAATGGAGTAGATAAAGCGAGTTGTCAGTTGGCGGAGGCACATCCAGAGGAATTCCTTCCAGACTAATGTTGTCAAATCTTGAGTTGCCGGAAGTTCCGTCACTGTTTATACTGAATGCAAATTTGATTTTGAATTTTGCATTATCATCAGCAGCTGAGATCTTGGAAAAATCAAGCTGATATACTTTAAAACTCTCAGCAACTGAAACTTCTGTAACGTTCAGTCCTGCTGTTGTATAATTAGACCCGTCTGTACTATAGCTTATATTCTGAACCTGAGGGCCATTATTTGTCCGCATTGTTACGTATGTGAAAACGACTTTGCTAAAACCTGAAGTAGGTAAGCTAAGGACAAAATCTCCGGATGGGTTTCTCAACCTCAACGCGCTTCCGGGAGTACTCGTTAGTTTTAGATTGATATCCGAGCCTTCATTAACATCATCAAAATATGCCCCGGCATAAGTAAAACTTGCATTTCCCTTGGTATATGTAGGTTTTGCTAATGCCGCTGTAGAAGAAACATCATTAAAATCCCAATAATGGATTAATTGATACTCGGCGGGTAACTCCGTACTGAATTCTGTAAGATCCCGATCTGATATACAACCCTGAAACAGAAAACCGAATATGCATAAAAAAATATAAAACTTCTTCATATCTGACATTTGTGGCGAAGCTACTTTTGTCAGATTAATTATGTGCTAAGGAATTATTGCATTTGAGTTAAATTAAGTTAAAAATTAAATTAAAAATCCCGCTATATATTAACGGAATTTTGATTTTTTGTTAATTGTGACGACTTGTTTACTGTGATTTATATCGTAGTGCCGATTGCTATTGAGTTATATCAATTCTTTACAATTTTTCGCAGAGAATTAATCTTTTGATCAATCGATTTCTGTAATGAACTCTTCTTTTGGAGTTCTGTATTTTTTTAGATTTACCAGCCAGTCTCCGCTTGTATCTCTATAACCTAGAGGTAAAATCACAATACTTTTCAATCCTTTTTCAGCGAATCCCAATAACTCGTCAAGAGCAGCACTGTTAAAGCCTTCCATCGGAGTTGCATCTACTTTTTGCTCAGCAGCCGCAGCAATTGCCAATCCGAAAGATATGTAAGCTTGTTTTGCTGCGTGAGTTGCGTGCCATTCGTTTCCAAGAGGTTCGTACATTCCCCAGAGTCTGGTTTTATAATCATCCATTGTTTCTTTAGGAATTCCCCTTTCAGAAGTCGTTTTTTCAAAAACTTCAGAGATGCTGTTATGAGAGTAACCATCCCAAGCTGCCCAAACCAAAAGATGCGAACCATCTGTAATCTGAGCTTGGTCAAAAGCAATCGGTTGGATTTTTTCTAATAACTCTTTATTCGTGATAACGAATAATCTGTAAGGTTGTAAACCAGAGGAAGAAGGTGCTAATCTTGCAGCTTCTACAATGTAATCTACTTTATCTTGAGGAACGGTTTCTCCGTTCATTTTTTTTGTTGCGTAACGCCAATTTAAGTCTTCTAATAAACTCATTTTTAGATGATTTTTTGATTTGAAGTGTCAAATTTAAATAAGAAAAGTTTATTTTTGTAATCTAGTTACAAAAAGTTACCGTTACTACAAAGTAACTTATTTGATAATTAGCTAGTTATAAAATAATATTAATAAAAATTTAATATTATGAATCTGAAAATAAAAGTCTAATATGAAAATTAAATGTTGTAAAACCAATCTTCTAGCAGTTCAGGATACGATGGATATTTTGAAAGGCAGATGGAAAGTCCAAATCATTGCGGCGCTTTGTTATGATAAAATGCGTTTTTCGGATTTACAGAAAGAAATTGAAGGTATTTCTGCAAAAATGTTGAGCAGCGAATTGAAAGATTTAGAAATCAATCAATTGGTGACAAGAACAGTTCTTAGCACGCAACCAATTACTGTCGAATACGAATTGACAGACTATGGACAAACTTTGAAAAAAATTATTGAACATCTAGTAGAATGGGGTGTTGAACATAGAAAAAAGATTATAGGAAAAGTATTAGAGAATTAATCCGATTTCTATCTTATTTTAAATGGAAATAATAGTAAAAAAAAATCTTCGTATCTCTTAACTAATTTAAACACAGCTATTCCAAAACGCAATAATTCTTTTCATCATATTTTTCAAGCGGATTGTATATAGTTTTTCCAGATCAAAGTTATTCTTTTACAGTGATGTTTGGATTGATTCTTAGCAGTTCATTTTTTAATTTGTCAAAATCTTTGGGCGAAATCACGATACTGTCATTTTTATAATAGATTTCTACTCTTCCAATGATGCTTGGTGCTGGAGCAGAAAGTAGATTCCACGTTTTTTCTATTTTATGAATTTCTTTAATTTCAATCTTCGTTGTTCCAAAAATTGAATTTTTGATGTACAGAAATTCTTTATCAATTGTGTATTTTATTGAGAAGCAAAGACCCAAAATCAGCGCAAAAATAATGGCTGAAAAAATTAACGCTTTCCATTCCAATGTGATGATTTGCTGATAATTGGAAAAAGTGAGTACTATCAAAATAAATAGTAACAATTCCCATCCGATTCTTACATTAATAGTTTTCATTGCTATTGTCGTTATTAGTTTTGAAGTTTTTTTACTTTCTCAATAAGGTCATCCATTTTGTTTCTCATTGAAAAAAAAACTTCCAGAGTGGGAAGTTTTTATAAAACAATTTAACATTAAACCTGAATAACTCCAAGATTAAATTTTTCTGTAATTGGAGAATGGTTAGCTGCTTCTATTCCCATACTAATCCATTTTCTGGTGTCAAGAGGGTTGATAATAGCATCTGTCCAAAGTCTTGCTGCTGCATAAGTTGGCTGGATTTGTTTGTTGTAATCTTTCAGGATTTTGTCAAGAATTTCTTTTCTTTCTTCTTCCGAGATTTCCTTTCCTTGTTTTTTAAGCGAAGATTCTTGGATTTGCAATAATACGTTTCCTGCTTGTGAACCACCCATAACTGCTAGTTCTGCCCACGGCCAAGCAACAATTAATCTTGGATCATAGGCTTTACCGCACATTGCATAATTTCCTGCGCCATAAGAGTTTCCTGTAATCACGGTGAATTTTGGAACCACAGAATTAGAAACTGCGTTTACCATTTTTGCTCCATCTTTTATGATTCCGCCTTGTTCAGATTTGGAACCAACCATAAAGCCTGTTACGTCTTGAAGGAAAACCAAAGGGATTTTTCTCTGATTACAGTTAGCAATAAAACGTGTTGCTTTATCAGCAGAATCAGAGTAGATAACGCCACCGAACTGCATTTCGCCTTTGCCGCTTTTTACTAGTTTTCTTTGGTTGGCAACAATTCCCACACTCCAACCATCGATTCTGGCAGTTGCACAAATGATGCTTTTCCCATAATCGGGTTTATATTCTTCGTATTCAGAATTATCTACAAGACATTTGATGATTTCGAAAGTGTCATATTGCTCAGATCTCACAGCTGGCATTATTCCGAAAATATTGTCTGGATTTTCTTTAGGAGGAAAACTTTCGGTTCTGTCAAATCCCGCTTTTGTAAAGTCTCCAATTGACTTCATTATATTTTTGATACGATCCAAAGCGTCTTTGTCATCTTTGGCTTTATAATCTACAACACCAGAAATGGAACTGTGCATTGTAGCTCCACCTAGACCTTCATTGTCAATAGATTCACCAATTGCTGCTTTCACAAGGTAACTTCCGGCCAAGAAAATACTTCCTGTCTTGTCAACAATCATCGCTTCATCACTCATAATCGGGAGATAAGCACCACCAGCAACACAACTTCCCATAATTGCAGAAATCTGAATAATCCCTGCAGAACTCATTTTTGCATTATTTCTAAAAATTCTGCCAAACATCTCTTTGTCTGGGAAAATTTCATCCTGCATCGGCAAATAAACACCAGCAGAATCTACCAAATAAATAATTGGTAAACGGTTTTCCATCGCGATTTCCTGAGCTCGCAGATTTTTCTTTCCTGTAATTGGAAACCAAGCTCCAGCTTTTACAGTTGCATCATTGGCAACAACAATACACTGTTTACCGGCAATGTATCCAATTTTTACAACCACGCCGCCTGCAGGACATCCGCCTTCTTTCTCATACATCTCGTAACCTGCAAATGCGCCGATTTCTATGGTGTCAGAATTTTTATCAAAAAGATATTCTAAACGTTCCCTTACCGTCATTTTTCCTTGGTCGCGTTGTTTTTGAAGTGCTTTCTCGCCACCTCCCAATTTGATTTTCGATAAAATTTTCTTGGTGTGAGAAAGTTTCAGTTTGTTGATATCTTCTCTTTTATTGAATTCTAAATCCATAGGGTTTTCTTTGGGTCTAAAGATAAAATTTTTTGATTGATGGCAAAACGAAAGAATTTATTAATTGCATAAGCGAATTGTATTGCATTTAAAAATTAATATTAGTTTCTGTAATATATCTCTGGATTTTTCGTTTGATTGATAAATGAAATAAATTTTTAGTTAGTTTATGTTTATTTTAATAAGTTTTCTTATTAGAGATCCGTATAAATTTTTGTACGGATTTTTCGTTGAGTCAATCCAGATTATTAGCTTCAAAACAAGAAATTTATACTAATTTTGCAAATTGAAAATCAATAATTCTATGAAGAATTCTTATCTGCTGAGGTTGCATTTTATCGTGTTTTTATGGGGCTTCACAGCTATTTTAGGAAAGTTGATTTCTACGGATGCGCCACTTTTGGTTTTTTATAGAATGTCATTCGCTGCGGTTTTTCTTTACTTGTATCTCAGGATTGTAAAAAAAGAAAGCATTAAAGTTACAAAAGGTTTATTACTAAAATTGGTAGGAATAGGAAGTGTAACGGCTTTTCACTGGTTGTTCTTTTTTCAGTCCATTAAGGTTTCCAATGTATCAATTGCGCTTTCCTGTCTCTCATTATCCACATTATTTGCCTCTTTAATAGAACCAATAGTTTTTAAAAGAAAACCAGATTGGGTCGAGGTTATTATCGGAATCATTATCGTGATTTGCATTTCTTTGATTTTCAATGCGGAACTGAAATACAAAGAAGGCATATTCTACGGCATCTTATGTGCGCTTTTTGGAACTATTTTTTCTGTTTTTAATGGTAAAATTTTTGGAAAAACCAGCTCTGGAAATATTATTTTCTACGAGATTGCTGGTGGATGGTTGGTCATTAGTCTGTTTTTTATCGTCACCGGACAAATTTCTTCTTTCAGCGAAATAAGTTACACCGATATTGCGTTAATAGTATTGTTGGCTTCTGTTTTTACGGCTTATCCTATGTTTGAAAGTGTAAAGCTAATGAAATTCATTTCGCCTTTTACATTGATATTGACTGTAAATCTTGAACCTGTTTATGGGATTATTTTGGCTTTTTTTATCTTCGGAGCGTCTGAGCATATGAGTCCAGTTTTTTACATTGCATCATTCATAATGATTATTGCGATAGTAGCTAATGGTATTATAAAATCCAGACGAAAAAAAGATGAATTACCTTCCGAAATAACTCCTCAGTAAAACCTTTTTGATGAAAAGAATTTTATTTTTTTTACTGATTATTTTTTCGCAAATTATTTATGCTCAAATCATTAGAAAATATTCTAATGAATTTTTGAATATTGGAGCTGGTGCAAGAGGTCTTGCGATGGGTGGCGCTGTTGTTTCTAATCAGGATGATGTTTATTCTCCTATGTGGAATCCCGCTGGTCTCATAAAAATCGACCGCGATTGGCAAATGGCAGCTATGCACGCCGAATATTTTGAATCCATTGCTAAATATGATTACATCGCTTACGCCAAACCTTTGGATTATGGAAACGGTGTTTTCGCCATTTCACTAGTCAGATTAGGAGTTGATAATATTCTTAATACAACTCAATTGATTGATCCAGAAGGGAATATTGATTATGATAAGATCAGTTCTTTTTCTACTTCAGATTATGCTGCACTATTTTCTTATGCTTTTCATCCTAATGGAAATCAGAAGTTAGATGTTGGTGCAACTGCAAAAGTAGTTTATAGAAACGTTGGGAAATTTGCAAGTGGTTATGGTTTTGGATTTGATATTGGAGCAGTTTATCACACAGATACTGATTGGAATTACGGTTTTATGCTGAGAGATGCGACGACGACTGTCAATTTCTGGACAATCAATCAAAAAGAATTATCTGCAGTTGTGAATGGGGAAGAATTCAATCCAGCGCCAACAGATAAAATGGAAATCACAATGCCAAAATTGAATCTTGGAGTCAGCAAAACGTTTGAGTTCAATAGAGATCTGAAGTTGTTACCAGAAGCTGGCGTTAATATCGACTTTGCGAAAACAGCAGCTTTAGTTTCTACAGATTTTGCAAGTATCACACCTTATGTTGGCGGAGAATTGATTTTCCAGGATATGATTTTTGTAAGATTAGGATTAAATCGATTCCAATCTCTTACCGATATAGAAGACTTAAAAAGAAAAGTCTCTTTCCAGCCAAGCGCAGGTATTGGAATCAAATACAAAGGTTTGACATTGGATTATGCCATTACCAACTCGGGAATTGGTGGCTCTAATTTTTATTCTAATTTCTTCTCTCTGAAGTTGGATATGCAAGGTTTCAGAAATTAATTATACAATTCATTATGAAAAATATTACCATCTTTTTATTTGTTTTCTTGATTGCAGTAGTCAAGGCTCAAACTGTTTCAGACTATAAATACATTGTAATTCCTGCAGAATTTAATGATTTCAAAGACAACAAAGCTTATGGTTTAAGCAATCTTTTAGAAAAATCCTTGAAGGCAAAAAAATATACAGTTTTGTCATCTACTAAGAATGATTGGCCCTCTGATGCGTTGATGAATCCCTGCAGTATTCTGAATACAGATCTTCTGAACGACAAAAGTATGTTCAGAAATAAACTGATTCTACAGTTCAAAGATTGCAACAATAAAGTTGTTTTCAATGAAAAAGGAAGTAGTATGATAAAAGAGTTTGAGCCAGGTTTTCAAGATGCGTTGAAGCAAACATTGGTAAAAATTCCTGTGTCTAATCCAACTACAACTGTGAATAAAATTGCTGAAACAACATACACAGAGCCTATTAAAAAAGAATTGCAGGACTCAAAAGAAGCCATTTTACAAACTTCGAATGTTATGAGATATAGCAACGGAACAAGATCTGTACAAAAAATACAGATTGATAATAGTCAGTTCATTTTAGTTGATGGCAACAGTTCTGTACCTTTTGCAACACTAAAATCCACAACTAAAGAAGGCGTGTTTCGAGTAAAATTAGGTTCTGGAGAATCCACAATTGGTTACTATGAAAATGCCAATATTGTGATTGAAATGCCCAAAGCTAATGGCGATTATATTAAAGAAGTTTTTGCTGCTAAATAATAATTATAATCCATAATATAAATAATAAAGCTCAGATCAATCCGAGCTTTTTCTATGAAAACCTGAATTTATTTATTCGGTTGTGGTGTGTATCGCAAGTATGGTTTTACAACTTTTACCCCTTTAGTAAATTTTTTCTCTGCGTCTTCTTGTGAAACAGCCGGCGGAATAATTACATCTTCTCCATCTTTCCAATCTACTGGTGTTGCGATTCCATAATTATCAACCAATTGTAAAGAATCCAATACTCTCAAGATTTCTGTGAAGTTTCTTCCTGTAGAAGCGGGATAAGTGATGATGAGTCTTACTTTTTTATTAGGGTCGATAATTAACAAAGATCTAACTGTAAGAGTCGCGCTTGCATTGGGATGAATAAAATCATACAGCTCAGACACTTTTTTGTCCTGATCCGCAATTATTGGAAATTCTACTTCTGTATTTTGAGTTTCATTAATATCGGAGATCCAACCTTTATGATTCTCAATTCCGTCAACGCTTAAGGCTATAACCTTTGTATTTCTTTTATCGAATTCAGGTTTCAGTTGTGATGTTTTTCCCAATTCAGTTGTGCAAACGGGTGTATAATCTGCTGGATGTGAAAATAAAATTCCCCAGGAATCTCCGAGAAATTCGTAAAAATTAAGTTTTCCTAAACTGCTTTCTGCATCAAAATCCGGAGCGATATCGCCAAGTTTTATAGACATATATTTATTATTTTATGATTAAGTGATAACAAATTTAATAATAAAAATTTCAATTCATACTAATTTAGTATTAATTATTTTTGATCATAAAAAAAACACAGATTCTGTGGTTTTAAATTTATTTGTAAAAGTTATGATTACAATGTTCCAACTTTGCTGTCATCGATATTGTATTTAGCAATAATCTCTTCATAAGACATTTTGGATAAATCTCCAGAGTTTGCATTCTTTCCATAAACTGCAGGAACCAAAACTACTCTGAAAGTTTGATTGTTCAAGTACTGAGGTGTGGTACTGATATCATAAGTTCCACCAGCATAAATCATAAAATCATTCTTAGAGAAATCAAAATCATAATCCAATTCTCCTTGATTTAGATAAAGTGTTCTTGGGATTTGTTGCCAAACTGGAGCATTTCCAGATGTTCCTGTTTGTCTGAATATTACAACATAATCTTGATCCAACATTGGATTTTTGAAACTTTGTCCATATTTCCATCCATCTGTAGCATTATATGAAAAATTAACATTTCTAAGGTCATATACTGCAGGATAATTTACATCTACGATTGTATCATCATCTTTACAACTGAAGATAAATATACTGGAAATCAGTAATAATACGAGTGGAATAAATTTTTTCATAGGTTTAAATATTAATAGGTTAAATTTTACTTGCAATTTACAGACCATAAAAATAGCATTTCTCCTTGGAATTAATATCTTTATGGAAACTTTCTGAATTTTAGATTTTCAAAATATGAAAAGGTTAAGTCTTCTTATAATAACTTTTATTTCGCCATTTTATTTCACTCAATATCAGCCTAAAAATATTTCCAATTCGGATATCAAAAAAGCGAATGACTGGGTTGATAAAACTTATAGCTCACTTTCGCAAGATGAGAAGCTGGGACAATTATTTATTGTTGCACTTTATACCAACAAAGATGAAGCCCATATCAGTCAAATCAGAAATATTGTTAACCAAGACAAAATTGGTGGATTGATTCTAATGCAGGACGATGCAGAAAGAGAAATTAATTTGGTTAATGAATTTCAAGCTAAGTCAAAAGTTCCATTAATGATTGGAATGGATGCGGAATGGGGATTATTCCAAAGAATAGCAAAAGCACACAAATATCCTTGGGCAATTGCTTTGGGAGCGATTCAAGATAAAAATCTGATTTATGAGATGTCTGCTAAGATTGCCGAGGATTGTAAAAGAATGGGAATCAATTGGGATTTTGCGCCAGTTGTGGATGTGAACACCAATCCTGATAATCCGATTATTGGAAACCGTAGTTTTGGTTCTGATGTCAATAATGTTGTGAATTCTGCTTTGGCTTATTCTAATGGTTTGCAGGACAACAGAATTTTGGCCGCGATTAAACATTTTCCGGGTCACGGTGATACAGACAAAGATTCCCATCTGGATTTGCCGGTTGTTTCTCATAATTTGGAAAGATTGGAAAAAATCGAAATCGCGCCTTTCAAAGCGTTGATGAATAAAGGAATTGGTGGTGTTATGGTTGCGCATCTTTACGTTCCAAGTCTCGAAAATGAAAAAGGAATTCCAGCCTCGGTTTCTAAAAAAATTGTGACCGGACTTCTTAAGGAAAAATTAGGTTACAAAGGTTTGATTATCACCGATGCGCTTAATATGGGTGCAGTTGCCAACAAATTCAAAGCGGGAGAATTGGATGCAATGGCTTTCAAAGCAGGAAATGATATTATGTTATTTTCACAGGATGTTGCAACTGGAAAAAAATTAATCCAAAAAGCGATTGATAACGGCGAAATCCAACAAAGTAGAGTAGAAGAGAGCGTTAAAAAAATTCTTTTAACTAAGTATTATTTAGGTCTTAATCAATACAACAATATCAATCCTGTAAATGTGAATGAGGATTTGAATAATGCATCACATTCGGCTTTAGTTCAAAAAATGTATGCGAATGCTTTGACATTGATTAAAGACGACAAAAAGCTATTACCATTGGATTGTAAAGAAACTTACTATTATATTCCATTGGAAGAAGCACCTTATGAAACTTTCCTTAATCAAATCAATACAGGAACAACTGTAATTGTTAAAAAAGCTAATGAAATCAATACCATTCCAGCCAATTCGAAAGTGATTGTTGGCTTTCATAAAGATAATTCTACAGCTTACAAACCATACAAAATTTCTGATGCAAGCAAGAAAATTTTATCAGAATTAAGCAAAGATCAAAATGTAATGCTGGATGTATTTGGAAGTCCTTATGCGTTGAAAGATATTGATATTTCTAAGGTTTCTACAGTTTTGGTTTCTTACGAAAATAATGACGACGCAATGAAAGCCACAGCCAACGGAATTCTTGGTCATACAAAAATCTGGGGAAGATTGCCTGTTTTAGTCAATGACCAATTGAAATTCGGAATAGGAATGGATGTCGAGGCTAAAAATCCAAGCAATCAAACTGATAGAAAAATTAGCTTAGAAACCAAAAATTCGAAGACTGTAATTGAGTAAATTTGAAACAACAAAAGTCACAAAAGCTTTTTTTATTTTTAAGTTCAAAAAAGAAAGCCAAACATAAATAATGATAACACAATCTTATTTGACAGATTTAACTTATAAAATAAACGAAGCTTGTATTGAAGTTCACAAACATTTAGGTTCTGGCTTATTAGAAAGTGTTTATTGTGAAGCTTTGAAAGAAGAATTTGCTTTAAGAAATATTAATTTTAAATCTGAATTTAGAATTAATGTTATTTATAAAGAAAAGACTCTAAATTGTGATTTCAGATGTGATTTTTTGATTGAAGATATAATTGTTTTGGAAATTAAGTCAGTCAAAAAGTTTGATGAAATGCATAAAGCTCAACTCTTAAATTATATGGGATTATTAAAAGTTCCGAAAGGAATTCTTATTAATTTCAATGTAAAAAATATTTTTCACGAAGGGCAAGAAACATTTGTTAATAAGTATTATGAACAATTAATGTGATTTTTTATAAACCACAAAAGTCACAAAAGAAGAGTGAAAGTTTTCTTTTTAAAGAAGAAATGAGAAAACAAGTCCTTATTTTTCTTTAAAGACCGAATTAATTTCTCTTCAAATAAAACTTTTGTGACTTTTGTGGTTCAAAAATAAAACAATAAAAAAGTAAAATGAAAATAGGAATACTTTGCTATCCAACTTACGGCGGAAGCGGAATTGTAGCAACAGAATTAGGAATGAGTTTAGCCGATAAAGGCTTTGAAGTTCATTTCATCAGTTCAGCTTTGCCAGCACGTTTGGACGTTACCAATCCGAATATTTTTTTCCATAAAGTCAACGTTCAGACTTATCCGCTGTTCCAATATCAGCCTTACGATATTGCCTTATCATCCATGATATATCGGGTAGTCAATCTTTACAAATTGGATATTCTTCACGCTCATTATGCGATTCCTTATGCTTATGCGGCGTTTACAGCGAAGCAAATGTTGAAAGCGGACAACAAAGATGTTCCTTTGGTAACAACACTTCACGGGACAGACATTACTTTGGTGGGACAACATCCGAGTTATAAACACGCTGTTGAGTTTTCGATTAATCAAAGTGATGCGATAACATCAGTTTCTGAGAGTTTGAAAAAAGATACACTTCAGTTTTTTAATATTCAGAAAGACATTCAGGTGATTACCAATTTTATTGATAATTCTGAATTCGAAGAATGTACGACTTGTCAAAGAGAACAATTTGCGAGTGATGATGAAAAAATCTTGATTCACGTTTCCAATCTTCGACCGGTAAAGAGAATTCAGGATGTTTTGGAGATTTTCAAAAATGTCAACAAGAAAGTAAAATCAAAACTGATTATCATTGGAGAAGGCCCGGAAATGGAAAAAATCTCCGAGTTTATGGAACATAATCCAGATTTGATAGGCAAAATCAAATTACTTGGAAAAGTGAATAATTTATATCATATTTTACAGCTTTCCGATGTGTTTCTTCTACCTTCGGAACAGGAAAGTTTTGGTTTGGCGGCGTTGGAGGCAATGGCGGCGAGAACACCGGTTATTAGTAGCAATGCAGGCGGAATTCCGGAAGTTAATATCCAAGGAGAAACCGGATTTTTGGCAGAAACCGGAAACGTTGAAGCGATGTCCAATTATTGCATCAAACTGTTGAGTGATGAAACTCTGCTTTCCGAAATGAAGAAAAACGCAAAAGCACAAGCCATCCATTTTGATTTGAAGAATATTCTTCCGATTTATATTGAGATGTATCAGAATACGATTGCCAAATTTGAAGAAGCTAAGTATAAAGAAGTGTAAAATCTTAAATATAAATCATAAGTCTTCGACTCCGATCAGACTGACATTATTGAACGTTTAGAATTCGAGATGTCACACTGAGCGGAGTCGAAGTGTTTTAGATTATTAATTAGCATTTTCAAATCTATATTTAAAATATTTCTGTAACTTAACCTTCCGGAGTTTTTCTTCGGAAGGTTTTTGTTTAACGGAAATCAACACACAAATGAATGAAGAAATATTACAATACCTTTGGAATTTTAAGAAATTTCGGAACTTTGATTTTATCTCCACAGACGGAAGAAAAATTGAAATTTTAGAATTTGGAGAATGGAATAAGAATTCTGGACCAGATTTTCTCTTTGCAAAAATCAAGATTGATGATATTATTTTTGCCGGCAATATTGAGATACATACCAAAGCTTCGGATTGGTTTTTTCATAATCATTCTGGCAATCCTGAGTTTGGAAATCTAATTCTGCACGCTGTTTATATCAATGATTGTAATATTCCCGAGTTGGAACAACATAACATTCCGACTTTGGAACTCAAAAGTTATATTGATGAAGAACTGATTCAAAAACATCAAAATCTGAAAGCCGAACATTCTTTTATAGCTTGTGAAGAGTTATTTGATAAGAATAAAATTCCTTTACTTTTTGAAGAAACTGTTTTGCTCAAAAAGTTAGAAGCCAAGTCACAAATCTTCCAAGAATCGCTAAGCAACAATCAAAATAATTATGAAGCAGTTTTGTTTCAAAATCTGGTTTATACTTTCGGATTAAAAGTGAATGCAGAAATTTTTCTTCAGATGGCAGAAAGTCTGGATTTCTCTATAGTGCAGAAAATCAAACAAAATCCAACTCAATTAGAAGCTTTATTTTTCGGAATCTGTTGCTTTTTGGATGAGCCAAAAGATGAAAGAATGCAAATTTGGAAACGTGAATTTGATTTCTTAAAAGTGAAATTTAACTTATCTGATTTTAGAATTCATCCCAAATTTTCAAAGCTTCGTCCACCGAATTTTCCCACCATCCGATTGTCGCAATTAGCCAATCTTTACCATTCTCAGCCTAATCTTTTCTCAAAACTGATTGAAGCCAAAACGATTGAAGATTTATACAAGATTTTCAAAAATGTCAAAGCTTGCGAATATTGGGATAATCGGTTTAATTTTGGAAAGATTTCAACAGTCGAAAGTAAGAAATATCTTAGTCAGGATTTTATTGATTTGATTATCATTAATACGATTTTGCCGATGAAGTATTTCTATCATAAAAATCATAATCCGGAAATAGTTGATGTTATTTTTGATTTCTACAAACAGATGAAACCAGAGAAAAATTCAGTTTTGGATGAATGGAAACAGTTAGGAATGAAATTCGAAAATGCGTTGGAAACACAGGCTTTCCTCTATCAATACAAACTATTTTGCAATCATAAAAAATGCTTAAATTGCAGTGTTGGTTTTCAGCTGCTGAAAACAGAAGATTAATCAGACTAAAGAAATGAAAGAGCCTAAAATTATCAATGGTTTGCGCCATAAAATGGAAAGAGAATGGTTTGGCGTTTTGACCAGATACGGAACCAAACTCGGAATACCAGTTTCCAAACTTCGCGTTTTCTTTATCTATTCTACGTTTGCAACTGCTGGGATTTTCTTTTTGTTCTATCTTGCTCTTGCATTTATGCTTTGGATAAAAGACTGCATCGTTACGAAGAGACCAAGTGTTTTTGATTTGTAAACCTATAAATATGTCGGTGCTTCGCATCTGTTTTTGAGACTCTTTATTCCACAAATTTTTTGCAACTTCGTTGCTCCATAAAATAAAAAAAAATCCGATTGAGCTTTCAATCGGATTTGTATTTTAAAAGAAGTCTAGTCTAGCTTCTAAATTTAATTTTTATTATTAAGAGCCTGTTTAAAAATAATTAAAACCACATAGTCACATAGAAAAACTCAAGATTAATTGCAAAAAAGAAAAAATAGAAGTACAATATTTACTATTTTTTCTCTTATTTTTCCAAAAACTATGTGTCTATGTGGTAATAAAATTATTTCTGATACAAATTTAAACAGGCTCTAAGAATTAGCTGTAGAAAGGTTAGCCACTGCAAATTCGCGGTTCATTCTTGCGATGTTTTCCAAAGAGATTCCTTTTGGACATTCTACCTCACAAGCTCCGGTGTTGGAACAATTTCCGAATCCTTCTTCGTCCATTGCTTTTACCATATTCAGAACTCTTCTTTTTGCTTCTACACGACCTTGTGGTAATAATGCGAACTGAGAAACTTTTGCTCCAACGAACAACATTGCAGAACCGTTTTTACAAGTTGCTACACAAGCTCCACAACCAATACAAGCAGCAGCATCCATCGCTTTGTCTGCATCTTCCTTAGGAACCAGAATTGCGTTGGCATCCAAAGTGTTTCCTGAAGTGTTTACAGAAACAAATCCACCTGCAGCCATCACTCTGTCGAATGCGCTTCTATCAACCACCAAATCCTTGATTACAGGAAAAGCAGCACTTCTCCAAGGTTCTATATGGATTGTTTCGCCATCTTTGAAATGACGCATATGCAGCTGGCAAGTGGTGATTCCTGTATCTGGACCGTGCGCTCTACCGTTGATGTAAAGTGAACACATTCCGCAGATTCCTTCACGGCAATCGTGGTCAAAAGCAACTGGGTCTTTTTCCTCGTTGATTAATTGCTCGTTTAGGATATCCAACATTTCTAAGAATGAAGAATCTGTAGAAACATCAGAAATTTTATAGGTATCGAATTGTCCCTTCGATTTATTATTTTTTTGTCTCCAAATTTTCAGCGTAAGATTTAAGCCTTTTTTTGCACTCATTTTTATATATTTTTGAATGGAGATTATTTGTAACTTCTTGCTTTAACTTCAATGTTCTCGTACACCAAGTCTTCTTTATGTAGCAGAGACTGGTTGATATCCATACCTTTATATTCCCAAGCGGCAACATATTTGTAATTAACATCATCACGTTCTGCCTCTCCATCCGGAGTAGAGTGGTCTTCACGGAAGTGTCCTCCACAAGATTCGTTTCTGTTAAGCGCATCGATTGCCATTAATTGTCCTAGTTCCAAGAAATCTGCAACTCTGAACGCTTTTTCCAATTCCGGATTCAAATTATCAGCATCACCAGGAACTTTTACATTTTTCCAGAAATCATTTCTAACTTCTTCGATTTCTTTGATAGCTTCTTTCAAACCTTCAGGCGTTCTTCCCATTCCAACTTTGTTCCACATAATGTGTCCCAATTTTTTGTGGAAATGGTCAACAGAATGTGTTCCTTTATTATTTAAGAAGAAATCGATTTTATCTTTAATTTCTTTTTCAGCATTGTTGAATTCTGGAGTGTCTGTAGAGATTTTTCCAGTTCTAATATCTGCAGAAAGATAATCTGCAATGGTGTAAGGTAAAACGAAATATCCATCTGCCAGACCCTGCATCAGCGCAGATGCTCCCAATCTGTTCGCCCCGTGGTCTGAGAAATTAGCCTCACCAATCACAAAACATCCAGGGATTGTAGATTGTAAATTATAATCAACCCAAACACCACCCATTGTATAATGAACCGCTGGATAGATTTTCATCGGCGTTTTATAAGGATCGTCTGCTGTGATTTTCTCATACATCTGGAAAAGGTTTCCATATTTTTCCTCCACCCATTTTTTACCAAGGTCATAAATCTGCTGATCTGTAGGGTTGTGGATGTGTTTTTCAATAGCTGCTTCTTTTCCCTTTTTCATGATTTCTGTAGAGAAATCCAGAAAAACGCCTTCCTTGGTATCGTTATTTTCTATACCGAAACCGGCATCACATCTTTCTTTTCCAGCTCTGGAAGCCACGTCTCTTGGAACTAAATTTCCAAAAGCAGGATATCTTCTTTCCAGATAGTAATCTCTGTCCTCTTCTTTGATGTTCTCGGCTCTCAATTTGCCTTCACGAATAGCGACAGCATCTTCAATCTTTTTAGGAACCCAGATTCTTCCTGAATTTCTAAGAGATTCTGACATTAGTGTCAATTTTGATTGTTGTGTTCCGTGAACCGGAATACAAGTCGGGTGAATCTGTACGAAACAAGGATTTGCGAAATATGCTCCTTTTTTGTGGATTTTCCACGCGGCAGAAACGTTGGAACCCATTGCATTGGTAGAAAGGAAATATACGTTTCCGTAACCTCCAGAAGCAATGACTACAGCGTGTGCAGAATGTCTTTCGATTTCACCCGTTACAAGATTTCTTGCGATGATTCCTCTTGCTTTTCCATCAACGATTACTAAGTCTAGCATCTCGTGACGGTTATACATTTTGATTCTGCCTTTACCGATTTGTCGGCTCATTGCAGAATATGCTCCTAATAATAACTGCTGTCCAGTCTGTCCTTTGGCGTAGAAAGTTCTTTTTACCTGAACTCCACCAAATGAACGGTTATCCAATTGTCCGCCGTATTCTCTACCAAAAGGAACACCTTGCGCAACACATTGGTCAATAATATTAGCTGAAACTTCAGCTAATCTATATACGTTAGCTTCTCTCGCACGATAATCTCCACCCTTGATGGTGTCGTAGAACAATCTGTAAGTTGAATCTCCGTCTCCTTGATAATTTTTTGCTGCATTAATACCTCCTTGAGCTGCAATAGAGTGTGCTCTTCTCGGAGAATCTTGGTAGCAGAACGCTTTTACGTTGTAACCTTGTTCAGCAAGAGTCGCAGCAGCAGAGCCACCAGCTAATCCTGTCCCAACAATGATAATGTCTATTTTGTCTCGGTTGTTTGGAGCAACCAAGTTCATATGGTCTTTATGATTTTTCCATTTGTCCTTAAGTGGACCGTGAGGAATTTTTGAATCTAAACTCATAATTTACTTTTTATTATTGAGTAACGAAGTGATAAATAGCGATGATGATGAATCCTAAAGGAATGATAACAGAATACCAGTTTCCAAACGCCTTGATAAAAGGTGTATATTTCGGATGTCTTGCTCCGATAGATTGAAAAGATGACTGAAACCCGTGTGCCAAGTGAAGACCCAAAAGCACGAATGCTATCACATACAGTACAACTCTCCAAATATCATGGAACTTGTGGTGTAACTCCTCCCAATATCTCAGCTCATCAGGGTTATTTGCCTGGATGTATTTGTAGCTGATCTCAGGATACCAGAAATCATAGAAATGAAGCGCTAAAAATGCTAATACCACAGCTCCGGAAATCAACATGTTCCTTGACATCCAAGTGGAATTTGCAGAACCTTGGTTCATCGCATATTTCACTGGTCTTGCATTGTTATTTCTGATTTCCAGAACGAATCCCATCACGAAGTGGAAAACAACTGCAAAAATCAAGATGGGCTGCATCAGAAACTGAACCGCAGGATTGTATCCCATAAAATGAGAAGCAGCGTTGAAACTGTCTTCGCTAAAGATGGAAATCATATTGGTGGATAAGTGCATCACCAAAAAAATCAGCAAGAACATTGCTGAAAGTGCCATAGCATATTTTCTGCCTATAGAAGACGTAATCCCTGCCATAATTCTATTGTTATTTTGAATTTCCACAAATTTAGAAAATAGTTGAATCATATCACATTGAGAAATGTCAGAAAAATATAGTTTGTAATGTTTCTAAATAACGTTAAGGATTTGTTAATAAAAACACAGTTTGTATAAAATAAAAATCCCGAAAGGTTCGGGATTGTTTTATAGTTCTTTTCTGAGTCTTGCTACCGGGATATTGAGTTGTTCGCGGTATTTTGCAATTGTTCTTCGGGCTATATTATAACCTTTTTCTTTAAGAATTCCTACTAGCGCGTCATCTGTGTAAGGTTTTCTTTTATTCTCCTTTTCGATGGCTTCCTGCAGATGTTGTTTGATTTCCTTAGTAGAAACTTCCTCACCATCATCATTGGTCAATGAGTCGGAAAACAGATTTTTAAGATAAACAATACCATTCGGAGTATCTGCATATTTGCTTTTTACTACTCGGGAAATTGTTGAAATGTCAAATCCAGTGATATCGGCCACATCTTTCAGAATCATTGGCTTGATGTTTTTCTCATCACCAGTCAGGAAATAATCTTTCTGCAGTTTCACAATTGCAGTAATGGTTTGCAGTAAAGTATTTTGTCTTTGATTGATGGCATCAATGTACCATTTGGCTGCATCTAGTTTTTGTTTAATAAAAAGCGCAGCTTGTTTATGCTCTGCCGATTTTTTATCGTGAGAGTAAGTGGTCAATATCTCTTTATATTCCTCGGATACTCGAAGCGTTGGTGCGTTTTTATTATTAAGTGAAGGAATAACTTGGTTGTCCTTGATTTGAATAACAAAGTCTGGAATGATTTCCTGATTGATTGTGATGGTTTGGGTGTCAAAGTTTCCGCCGACTTTAGGTGAAAGTCTTGAGATTTCATCCAAGGCATCCTTCAGATCTTCTTCTTCAATATCATATTTCTGAAGAATTTTATTGTAATGTTTATTCGCTAAAGCATCAAACTGGTTTCTCAGAATATTTCCTGCAAGTATAATAGATGGGTTAGAACTTACTTTTTTTTCAATCTGTAAAAGCAAACATTCTCTCAGGTCTCTTGCGCCTACACCTGGTGGATCGAGTTTCTGAACATAATTTTCAAGGATATCGGTTACTTTTTCAACTGTAGTGTAAACACCTTGGGAAAAAGCCAAATCGTCTACAATAGATTTAATTTCTCTTCTTAGATATCCATCTGTGTCCAGATTTCCAATAATATATTCTGCTATTTTTAAATCTTCATCATCAATATTGGAAAGACGGATTTGTTCTAGCAGATAATCATAAAGTGTCTGTCCTTCAGTAAGAAGGGATTGGTTGTCGAACTCTTCATCGTCGGCAGAGTAGTTGCTGCTGGCAGTTTTGTAGCTTGGTTCGTCATCATAAAGATACTGATCTACATCGAAATCTGTTTCGATGCTTTCATTCCCTTCGTTTTCGTATTCTTCATCTGCTTTGGAATAATCTTCTTCCGCATTTTCATCTGCTACTTTTTCTAAAGCGGGATTTTCTTCCAATTCTCTTTCTAGTTCTTCTTCAAATTCCAAAGTATGAAGCTGAATCAACTTCATCAACTGAATCTGTTGAGGCGCTAATTTTTGTCCGAGTTTAAGTTGTAGATTTTGCTTTAGCATAGTTTAGTTAATTAATAATTGAATTAATTTTTACGAAGTTAAAAATATTTTTTATAAAAACAACAAGTTTAGCACGGTTTTTGTTATAGTATAATTAAGTTAAATAGTTAGTTAAATAAAAACCCTTCAGATGGTGGTCTGAAGGGTTTTTAAATTACCAGATTTTGATTCTGTTTTCCGGAGCAACATATAACTTGTCTCCAGGTTTTATGTCAAATGCTTTCTGGAAAGCTTCCATATTTACCAAAGGCCCAAAACTTCTGTAATAACCAGGCGAATGTGGGTCCGTTTTCACTTGATTTGTCATGTACTTATCTGTAGATTTGGTTCTCCAGACGGTTGCCCAGCTCATAAAGAACCTTTGGTCTTGTGTCAGTCCACTTATTTCTCCAGGATTTCCGTGGTCCTTCAAGTACATCTGTAACGCTGTGTATGCAACATTGATCCCGCCCAAGTCTCCAATATTCTCTCCACTGGTGAATTTTCCATTGACAAAACTACCTTTCACAGGTTCGTATTTGTCATATTGCGCAGCCAGTTGACCAACTTTTTCATCAAAGTTTTTTCTGTCGCTGTCCGTCCACCAATTGTTCAGATTTCCATCTCCATCAAACCTTGAGCCGCTGTCATCGAATCCGTGGGAAATTTCGTGGCCTATTACACCACCAATTCCGCCAAAGTTAACCGCTGGGTCTGCTTTGAAATTGAAAAACGGAGGCTGAAGGATTGCCGCTGGGAAAACAATCTCATTATTGGAAGAACTGTAGTAAGCATTCACAGTCTGCGGTGACATTCCCCATTCGGTTTTATCAACTGGTTTTCCAATTTTCTCCAGATTTTTTGCGTAGTTCCACGCCGTGATTTTCTCCAGATTATTATAGTAGGTTCCGCCTTTGGAATCAAGGGTCAGATTGAGTTTGGAATAGTCTTTCCATTGGTCTGGATAAGCAATCTTTACTTTGAATTTGGCCAACTTTTCCAAAGCTTTTTCTTTGGTCACAGGCGACATCCAATCCAGGTTTTCTATATGTAGTTTGAAAGATTTTTTGATGTAATCTACATAGGTTTCCATCTTCTGTTTCGCTTCTGCCGGGAAATATTTCTCAACGTACAGTTTCCCGAAAGCTTCTCCCAAAACACCATTAACGACACCAAGACCACGCTTTTCCATAGAGCGCTGTTCCTGCTGACCTTGCAGATATTTGGAATAGAAATCAAATCGGATATTATCAAGATTCTGGTCAAGATTTCCGGCGTTGCTATTCAAAAGGTCATATTTCATATAGTCTTTGATGAGTCCGATGTTTTTATCCGTCATCCAGGAATCCATATTTTGATAATATTTCAATTCCCCAATAATCACTTTGTCTGTGTTAACACCAACTGTTTTTAGATAATCAGGAAGGTTAACATTTTTCACTAATGGTTTTAATTCCTCAACAGTTTTGGGATTATAACGCAAATTCGCATCACGACCTTGCTCCAAAGTCAAAAGGTCTTGAGCTAACTTCTTTTCAAAATCTACAATTTTTTGAGCAGTTGCATCAGGCGTTTTATTTCCAAGAACAGTTTCCATTTTAGCAACGTAGCCTTTGTATTCTTCTAAAGTTTTTGTGTTGGCTTCATTTACTTTTTGATAGTAATCTTTCCCCAAACCAAGGCTTGGTCCGCCAAGATAAACCGCGTTCATATTAGAGTTTTTCATATCTGCGCCCACTCGCCAGCTATAAAAAGGATTATCACCTGAAGGAGTCGCTTCGATAAGATATTTTTGTAAATCTTTTACATTTTTAATAGCATCGATTTTAGCTAATTGAGATTTGATAGGTTTGATGCCTTCTGCATTTCTCTTATTCCAATCGATGAAAGTTCCGTAAAGTGCCTGAATTTTTTCGCCTTCGGAATTAGGACTGAATTTTTCTGAAAGAATTTTGTTCAAAATATCCAATGACGCCACATCGACATCTTCTCTCAATGCGTTGAACGAACCCCAGCTTGGTTTATCAGAAGGAATAACCGCTGTTTTCATCCAACCACCATTAACATAATTATAGAAGTCATCTTGAGGTCTTACAGATTTGTCCATATAAGAAATATTAAGTCCTTCTTCTTTGATTTCCTTTGGCGCTTCTACTTCTTTTTTAGGTTCTTCTACTTGGGTTTTCTGTGATGTAGAGCAAGATTCCAAATAAAATGTTGCTGCCACAGTCAAGATGTAAACACTGATTTTTTTCATTGAGATTTATTTTAATACTTTCAAATTTAAGGAAATTAATTTTTCCTGAGCTTTTATCAATAAAAAATCCCACTCGATAAGAATGGGATTTGAGTATTTTTGAATTTATAATTCTAAATTTTCTGGATTTCTTCTGTTGTCCCAGAAAGCTATTATTTCTATTGTTTGTTCGGATAGTCTATAGTAGAGAGAAAAATATTTTAAAATAGGAACTTTATAAGTATTGTGAAAATTTGTTGCAATTCCTGAATTTGGATTTTGTATCAGATAATTTATTTTTCTTTCCACATTTGCAATCAATTTTTTCGAATATGAATTTGATTTATTGTGTTTTGTCCAAAAAACAAGTGTGTTATAATAATCTGATTCTGCGTCATCTGACCAAATTACTTTATACATTCTCTTGCTTTTTGACTCACGTCATCATTAGAAGAAAATTTTCCTTCTTTAATATCTTTAATTCCCTTTAATATTTTTTCTTTTTGCCAATCCTGAAGCTCTTCAACTTGTTCCTCACTTTTAAATTTAATTTTCATTTCTTCTAAAAGAGATTTCAGAATCTGAAGTTGTTTTTGGTTTTCAGGATAAATGATTAGATTTTCCATCAGTTCAATTTTTATCAAAGTTAATAAAAAATTCCTTCAGTTTTAATTGAAGGAATTTGTGTTTTATGTTTAAGTTAATGCTTAAAATTCTGCATTTTTAGGCGTTCTTGGGAAAGGAATCACATCTCGGATGTTGGTCATTCCTGTTACGAAAAGAACTAATCTTTCCAATCCTAAACCAAATCCGGCGTGTGGAACAGAACCGAATTTTCTCGTATCCATATACCACCAAAGTTCTTCTTCGTCCACATGCATTTCTGCCATTTTTGTTTTCAGAACATCCAGTCTCGCTTCTCTTTCAGAACCACCAATGATTTCTCCGATTCCAGGAAAAAGAACGTCCATTGCCGCAACAGTTTTATTATCATCGTTCAGTTTCATATAGAATGCTTTGATTTCTTTCGGGTAATCAAACAAAACAACTGGGCTTTCGAAATGTTTCTCTACCAAGAATCTTTCGTGCTCAGACTGTAAATCTGTTCCCCATTTCTCAACAGGATATTGGAATTTTCCTTTTTTGTTTTCTTTAGAATTCAATAAAATCTCAATTGCTTCTGTATAAGAAACTCTCTTGAATCTTTTTGCAATCACATTTTCCAGCTTTTCGATAAGACCTTCTTTCGCTCTTTCTTTTTCGGGTTTCTGTTTTTGCTCTTCTTCAAAACGCTTGTCTAAGAATTCCAAATCATCTTTGCAATTGTCCAAAACATATTTAATCACATATTTCAAGAAATCCTCCGCCAAATCGATGTTGTCTTCCAAATTATTGAAAGCCACTTCCGGCTCAATCATCCAGAATTCGGCTAAGTGACGCGTTGTATTGGAGTTCTCTGCACGGAAAGTTGGTCCGAAAGTATAAATCCTTCCCAATCCCATTGCCGCAGTTTCGCCTTCCAATTGTCCGGAAACCGTCAGGTTGGTTTTCTTTCCAAAGAAATCCTGAGTAAAATCGATTTCTCCGTCTTCTGTTTTTGGAATATTATCAAGGTCAAAATTCGTAACACCGAACATTTCGCCAGCACCTTCTGCATCAGCTCCCGTAATTACAGGCGTGTTGATGTAGAAAAACTGATTTTGATTGAAGAAAGAGTGGATTGCAAAACTCACAGCGTGACGCACTCTGAAAACTGCGCCAAACAAATTGGTTCTGAATCTCAAATGGGCCTGCTCACGCAATTTCTCCAAACTGTGTTTCTTAGGTTGAAGAATAGTTGCCTGCAATTCGTCAAAGAAATTATCTCCAAGAACAGTGATTTTCTTAGCGATGATTTCTACAGTTTGACCTGCACCTTGGCTTTCTACCACCTCACCTACAACTTTCAAAGACGAAGCAGTATTGATTTTCTTGATAGTTTCCTCATCAAAATTTTCAAAATCTACTACAACTTGCAAATTATTAATCGTAGAACCGTCATTCAGTGCGATAAAGCGATTAGAACGAAACGCACGAACCCACCCCTGAACGGTGATGTCGTGATGTAATACTTTTTTGTAATCTGCCAAAAGGTCTTTAATTGTCTGTCTTTTCATCTTTAGATAAAATATATTTTCAAATCGAAGTGCACCATTTAAACAATGCTGTTTGATGGTTTAAAATTAGTGATTGCAAATGTAGTAAAAATTGCAGATAAAGCTGCGTTGCAATAGTTTTCGTGTTAGTGTTCTTTACTCATCCTTTTTCGAAGGAATCAAGAAAACATCCATCAAACCTTCCGGTAAGAACATTTTAATAAATTTCTCTTCACGATTCACTTCCAGAATCCAGTCTTTGATAATAGGAATAATGATTTCTTTGCCGGCAAGGTCTAGAATGAAATAGTTTTGAGCGGTTTGGTCATTAATGGATACAATATTGCCACAGGTTTTTCCGTCAGCTTCACGGATTTCGAAACCTATCACTTCGTGGTAATAGAATTTTTTTCCTGTTAGCGGAGGTAGGGTAGAGAGCGGCAGATAAACACCTTTCCCAAGTGATTGATTCACCAAGGCTTCGGAAGAATTTTTGAAAGAAATAATTTTGGTGTCCGCTTTGGACCAAGATTGTTTTTCTACAAAAAAAGGAACCAGTAAACCATTGACTTCCACAAAAATCGATTCCAATTTGTTGTACATCTCAGGTTGGTCCGTGTCCAGTTTCAGGATAACATTCCCTTGTAATCCGTGTGTTCTGGTAATAGTTCCCAAAAAATAGCAATCTTCTTTTTTCATTATTAAAAAAAATTATTTTTCTTCTTTTTCCCAACCCTAAAGGGAGGAAAGAAACCTAGCGAAGTGGTGACGAAGTCAAAATCAATTTTTTCCCCGCTAAGGTTGGGGAAAGCAATTGATTTTTTATTTAAACAACAAAGACACGAAATCATATCGTGTCTTTGTTTTGTATCTTTTTGTAAAGAATTAAGCTTGAGCTTCTTCAGTTCCTTCTGCTTCAGCAGTTGGCTCTTCAGTAGCAACTTCTTCAGCAGGAGCGTTAGCAGCTTCTTCAGCAGCCTTTGCATCAGCTTCAGCTTTCGCAGCAGCATCAATTCTTGCTTGGTTTACTTTAGCTTCAGCTTCTAGAGCTGCTTTTTTAGCATCAGCTTTAGCAGTTGATAAACCTTCAACTTTACCTTGAACTTTAGCATCTTTAGCCTCAACCCAAGCAGCGAATCTCTTCTCAGCTTCAGCTTCGTCAAAAGCACCTTTAGCAACACCACCTTGAAGGTGTTTTTTGTACAAAGCACCTTTGTAAGAAAGGATAGCTCTTGCAGTATCAGTTGGCTGAGCACCATTGTTTAACCACTTTACAGCAGAATCAACGTTCAAGTCAATCGTTGCAGGGTTAGTAATTGGGTTGTAAGTTCCTAGTTTTTCGATGAATCTACCATCTCTTCTAGCTCTAGAATCTGCAACCACGATGTGGAAAAAAGGTTTCCCTTTTGATCCGTGTCTTTGTAATCTGATTTTTACTGACATAAATTTTAAATTTGTGGGAACACGTCCCGATTAAATATTAAGTGTGCAAAGATAAGAAAATATTTTAATGTAACAATTTGAAAATCTAATAATTTACCAATCCAAAAAAGAAAAATTCTCCGACTCTCAAACACGCAAACTCTCAGACCAAATTTTAGGAGCCGGGAGCCTGCTTGAAGTTTATGCTGAGCGGAGTCGAAGTGTTGCAATCTTTTTTGCCACACTTTTTGTCAGGCTGAGTTCTCGAAGCCCAAGCAAAAAAAGATTTCCACTGCAAAACAAAGTTTAGATGAATCAAATAAAAAAATAAAAATATTGAGTCAATCAGAGCTAAGGATTTAGTCTGTGATAGAAAATTTTGTCTTTTAAATCCAGCAATTACTCAACGAATATCATCACAAATAAAAAAGTTACTATTAGAAAAGTCACACTGAGCGGAGTCGAAGTGTCTTTTATTACTTTTTTCAATATCTCTTTTGTGACTTTTGTGGTTTGAAAAAAGATTTCAGTTCAAACCTTTCTTGTAAGTTTCCAAAGCTCTTTCCCTCGCAAATTTGTGTTCCACAATTCTGTTTTCAAGAATATCCTTTTCAAAATCAGGATTCCATTTTCGGATATATTTCAAATCTTTATCAAATTTTTTCGTTTGTTCATCCGGATTGAAAACTCTGAAATAGGGCGCAGCATCGCAACCGCAACCTGCTGCCCATTGCCAGTTTCCATTGTTGGCAGAAAGGTCATAATCCAACAATTTCTTAGCAAAATAAGCTTCGCCCCATCGCCAGTCAATCAGTAGATGCTTGGTTAGAAAACTTGCGACTACCATTCTGATTCTGTTGTGCATTTGTCCGGTTTGGTTTAGTTGACGCATTCCTGCATCAACGATAGCATAACCAGTCTCGCCGTTGCACCATTTTTTAAATTCGGCTTCGTTATTGCGCCATTGTATGTTTTCATATTTTTCTTTGAAACAATAATTGACGATCTTCGGGAAATGAAATAAGATTTGCATAAAAAATTCCCTCCAAATCAACTCATTGAGCCAAGTTTCGTTATGACTTATTGCAAATCTGACACACTTTCTGATAGAAATAGTTCCAAATCTCAGAGCAATTCCAAGATGTGTGGTGGCATCCAGAGCTGGAAAATCTCGCTTTTCATCATAAACATCAATAATTTTTGATTCCAGTTTTGGTTCATCAAATTCCAAATCCGTTTGCTCAAATCCGATTTCTTTTAGACTTAGGATTTTGTTAGAAGGTAATTTCTGAAATTGGTCTTTGTTAATTTTAACGGAATTGTAGTCTTCCTCTGTTAGAAGTTTTTTCCATTTTTTGGAATAAGGTGTGTAAACTGTGTAAGGTTCTCCGTTATCTTTTGCAACTTCATGTTTCTCAAAAATCACTTGGTCTTTGAAATCAAAAAATTCAATATTTTCTAAGTTTAGGAAATCCTTAATCTCAACATCTCTTTTGATGGCAGCAGGTTCATAATCACGATTGCAAAAGACAGATTTAATCTCAAAATCTTTTTCCAGTTGTTTGAAAACATCTAAAGGTTTACCGTGAAAAGTCAAAAGTGAACTTCCAAATTCTTTCAGTTCCTGATTGATTTTTTCCAATGCCTGATGAATGTAATCAACACGTCGGTCACTTTTATCCTCAAGATGATTCAGGATATTTTTATCAAAAATAAAAATCGGAATAATTTTTTCGCCGTATTTCAGAGCTTCTGACAAACCTTTGTTATCTTCCAATCGCAAATCACGACGAAACCAGAATATTGATATTTTTTGCATTAGTGAAGTTTAAAATGAATTTTAGGACTTAGTTGTCGTGAACAGTTATCGATGATTGGGCAGATATTGCAGATAATATCGATTTTCCAGATTTGCTACATCCGCGATAGTAAAAAATTATCAAATAAAAATTATTCCAAACTTCCCAGGTAAAACAAGCCCAAACATTGTTGGTTGTCTTCGATTTTCAAAGAGTTTTTCAAATTATTTACGATTTTCGGAGAACTCCAATAACAGCCGATTCTGTTGGCAGTGCAAGTGAGATACATATTTTGAACCGCCATAGATGTTGCAGCGATTTCTTCCCAATCCGGAACTAGTCCGCTGAATTCTACCACGATTGAAATCACAGCATTTGCCTTAGAAATTTTGAAGCCAATATCGTCATATTTCTTTTGCAGAAACTGAAATTCCGGTGTGATTTCCTTATAAATATTCTGAAGTTCCTGACCAAGATTTTGTTTTTCCTCACCTTTGAAAACTTTGAAACGCCAAGGTTTTGTACGTTTGTGATTAGGAGCGAGAACAGCATTACTGAGGATTTCGTCAATGATGTGTTGTGGAATTTCTTTATCTGTGTAATCTTTTGGGAAGATACTTCTGCGTTCTTCTATAATATGTTTGAGAATTGTTGCGTTTTCCATAGTTCAAAGATACAAGAAAGATGTCAGATGTCGGAAGTCAGATGTTAAAGTTGGAATTTTACATCAAATAATAAGATTTTTCTCTTATCACTTCCGACCTAAATAATTTCCACGATTTCCTGGTGGATGTTATTAAGTGTAAAATCATCCCCGACTTTTTTTCCGGTCATAATCTGAGCCATTGGACTTTCGGGAGAAATGGCGTAGAAACGGTCACCTTGAAAGAAAAATTCTCCCAAAGAAACAGAAATGTAAAAACGAGCTTTGTTTGTGATGACAAGCGAGCCGAGTTTTATAGTTTCGCAAACAGAATTCAGAACTTTGCGCATTTGCGTCTGCATACTTTTGAGCGAAGCCATTTGTCTATCCAAATGATAAATCTCCTCCTGAATTTCCTCTCTTATCGAATCGTATTTTGAGGTTTTTTTGATTTCTCGGCTGGCTTCCAGAGAAAAGTTGAGGTAAAATTCCAAATTTTTTACCTTTCCCCGAAATACTGTCGTTCACAAATTCTCGTAATTCACTTTTATTATAAATCGTCTTCTGCATAAATCCAATTTTAAATAAAGATAAAGAATTATTTTTTGGTGAAATAATTCCAAGTCGCCTTTGCGATGTCTGCAATTATTTTCTCAGTATCTTCTCTCGATTCGGTTATGTTTTTCAAATAAACGGAAAGGATAACATATTTTCCATTAGGTAATTTTATGATCCCAATATCATTCATTGCAACTCTCAGATTATTTTCGTTGGTTCCTGAGATTCCTGTTCTGTGCGCCAACTCGGTTCCTGCAGGAAGTCCTGCTTTCATCCAAGTTGTTCCTCTTGAACATTCCACCATTATTTGGTAAAGATATTTCGTTGTGGATTTTTTCAGAACTTTTCCTTTATAGAATTTTTCTAATAATTCTGTTGTCGCAATCGGTGTTGTTGTGTTGATGTAAAGGTTTTCCCAAGTTCGCATTTGGTTTTCATTGACTTTGATTGTAAAATCTTTGATTCCATTTTTATTAATGAATTTCTGAACCGTTTCAGGTCCTCCAATTAATTTCAAAAGAATATCGCAACCATTGTTATCGCTGTGAGAAACCGTGTATCTTAATAATTGGTCTAAAGTCAAATCCATATTTCCATTAGGGAATTCTTCAAGAATCGGACTCCAAGTGTCTTCGTGCAAATCCTCTTTTTTGATTAAGAATTTCTGAGTCAGTAACAATTTACCTTTGTCAACTTCATTCAAAACAGCCAATGCAATATGGAATTTGAAAACGCTCATCATCGGCATATTCATATTTCCGTTGATGCTCAAAGTGTCTTTTTCCTGACTTCCTTTAATGGAAATCCCAACAGTTGCATTTTTGGTAGAAATAATTTGGTTCAATTCTTTTCTAAGTTCCTCCATATTCTGAGCAAACGCCTGAACCGAAAGAAATGAAAGACCGAGGATTAATATTAGTTTTTTCATTAGAATAATATTATTTCAAAAATTGACTTTCCTTAACAATTTTTCTCACTTGTTCTTCGAAATGATAAGCAATATCAAAGTTTTCATTCGCTTGATTTTCCATTACAATCACGCTGGTTTTTGTCTTTGGATAATACAAATTAACTGCTGTAAAACCTTCGCCTGGATGAAAACCCGTGTGTCCAATTTCGGAAATGTCAGCTTTATCATTAATTCTCAAACCATAACCGTAACCAATCGGATTTTTACCAAATATTGGATGTGTCGCAGTTGTTGAATAATTGGTCATTAATTTATACGTTTCAGGTTTTAGCAATTTTCCATTATGCAGACATTCGTTCCATTTGGCTAAATCGGGAGCCGTGACAATCAAATGACTTCCAAAATAATTAGTAGGATTGAATTCTGATTTTTCATTCAATTTAAAAGTTCCGTCTTTTCTGATTGTATGACCTTTTGTCAAAAGCTTACTGCTGATTTCGGTGGGATAATAACTGTCATTCATTTTACATTTTTTGAATAAAGCTGTTACCAACTCCTGATAACTTTTTCCGCTTTGCTTTTCCAAAACCAATCCCGCAACATAATATCCAACATTAGAATAACTGAAATCTTTCCCGGTTTTAAATTTTAAATTTGGTTTCAAATCATCGCTATACAATCCAGAAGTATGATTAAGTAAATTGTGAATAGTCACAGTATCTGCCCAAGAATATTGGAAATCCGGCAGATATTTTCTGATAGGCTGATGCAAATCGATTGTTCTTTTTTCTACTTGTTGCAAAATCAACGTTGCAGTAATCTGCTTTGCAATTGACATTGTCGAAAACTTGTCATTAATTTTAAGAGGAGTTTTCTTATTGAAATCAGAATAACCAAAAGCTTTCGCATATTTTTCCTTCCCATTTTGCTGAATGTAAACTACACCATTGAAACTTCTTGGATTTGTAGTTTTGATTAAACTGTCAATTTTCGCCGAATAATCATCTTTCTGTTGAGCCGATGATTTACAAGAAGTAAATAAGGTAATAATAGCTACCGAAGCTAGTTTGAAAAAGTTTTTCATTGATGTTTTTTTGGTTAATTTAATTTTATGCTTTCGCATTGAGCTTTTGTTATTATAAACTTAAAATTATTTTATTTATTGGATGTCTTTCAAGATTGCTATAATTGAATCTGATATTTCAAAAATTTTTCCACTATAACTATTGCTTAATAATATTATCGTCATCTTTTCATTGATATCCGAAACCAAAAGAGCTTCATAATTTCCGGCTCTTCCGTCGTGAAGATGACGAATTAATTTTTTGTCTTTAAACCTTGCTTGTCCCAAAGCGGATTGAGTTTCTTCCGCATCAAACTGTTGACCTATTTCATAAAGAGATTTTTCACTAATTATTTTTTTTGAATGCAAACATTTTGACCAATTCAATAAGTCGGTTGTTGTTGCGAAAGCTCCGCCAGTAAGAAAATCTGGTTTGTCCTGAATCAATTTGTCATTAAATCCTTTAGCTATGTTTTCATCAGTTTCAACGGGTGTAATCATAGAATAATTCATATTACAAGGTTTGAATATGAATTGCTCAACATAGGATTTATAATTCATTCCGGTCAATTTTTCCACAATGAATTGTCTTAAAAAAATATTGTTATTGTTGTAATCGTACTTCGTTCCAGGTTTGAAATCGAGTGAATCAATTTGTTTTAAATCATTGAATATATCAGTATTGCTTTTGATTTTTTTCCAGTTGACATTGGGTAGCCCGCTAGTGTATTGTAGCAGATTTCTGATTGTAACTTCATTTGACCATTTAGGTAACTCGGGAATGAATTTAGAAACTTTATCATCTAATTTTAACTTACCTTTTTCTGCCAATTGCATCAAAGCTACCGCGCTAAATTCTTTGGTAATTGAACCAATATTAAATCTGTAATCTGATGTTAATTTATCAGTTTTGGTAGCATCTGTAAACCCAAATGAAGCTTTGTAAATGATTTTGTTGTTTTTTGAAACCAAAATATTTCCATTAAAAATACCATTCTGATAGGACGATGTCATCAAGGAATCGATTTGTTTGATTTGTGCAAATAAATTATTGGTCAGGAGTAATAGAACCGTGAAAATTAAAAATGTTGGTCTGGTGTTTTTCATAATTATTTAAAAATATTCTGTTGATACAGATTATTTTAGGTTTTAGATTGAATTATATATTTTACAATATTACTGCTGTCGTAATCAATAAAATTGTAAAAATGTAAAGTCTAAATGTATAACCAGATGTTTTTTTTATCGATGTCGATTTTTTTGAAGAAAGAATGAGGGCTTGCTTTAGTTAATTCTTTAAAATCCTTTACCATATGTGATTGGTCATAAAAAAGATTGTCGTAGGTAAGCTGAGTAAGGTTTTTTGCGCTTTTCTTTTTTTCTATTGCAGACCGAAAACGATTAATTTTTCGATATTCAGAACAAGATTTTCCTACAGTTTTTGTGAATAATGAATTCAGGTGCTGTCTCGAAATTTTATGCTTAGATGCGATATCTGCAATTTTCATATCAGATTCCATATCCAATAAAATAGCTTCTACCAATTCTAAATTTTTTTGTTTAAATTTTGAAAGCCAGTATTCTTCGAGCAACTCTATTTGAAGGTTATGATTTTTCAATTCCAATATTTCTTTCATCGATTCAAAAAAATCTGGGAAAGGATTAAAGTCAATAGAATTTCCCTGTTCGAAAAGTAAATGAGCCTTTTCAATAAAATGATTAATTCCCGAAGGCTTAAAATAAATTGTAATTTCTGGAATTGAATTTTTATAGAGCAATTCAATCGGTTCCGTATAGCGTGACAGATAATCCGCAATTATCTCATTGGTTTCCGATTTAGATATGATGATTTGTCTGTCATCATTCATAATTTGGCTACCAATTGCCACAGAAAGAATGAAAAAATTGTTTGGAAAAGTGAAGTAATGAAAAGGTTGATTCGTATCATCTGGAAGCATAAAATAGTAGCCTTCAATATATCTTTTAAGGATATTGTTTTTGGGCTGGTAAAAAACTATTTTCATTGGCTTCTATTTTTGAATAACTATTTCAACCATTTCTGAATCGATTCAAGAAATATCTGTTGTTGGTCTACAAACAAGTAATGAGAACAATTATCAATGATTTTGAAATTGTTGTTCGTTACAATCCTTTCCATATCATCCAGTTGTTTGGTCGAAAAAATATGGTCTTGTTGTCCGTAGATTGCAAATAGTTTTATCTTCTTTTTTAGTTTTTTCAGAATAGGCTTTGTGTCAATATTATTTCTGCTTTCATTTTGATAGAATAAATTGGGGGCATTATCATTTCGAATATTATTTTTTCCAAATTCGCTGGCTTCATATTCTTTCCGAAATTGGTTGGCTTCTGATGTTGGAAACGGCATTTTGAAATAATTATTTTGGCTTGCAACTTCATAAACTTCTTTTCTATATTCAGCAGAATTTTTTGGAAGTTTTTCTATTTCCGAAATTTTAGAAAGCATCGGATTATCTATAGTTCCTTTATAATTTTTTCTGGTTGAATTTAAAATATGGTCGTAAGTTTCTTGCTGAGAAAATAATGCACCAGCTAAAATTAAGGATGATATTTTTTCAGGATTTTGTTCTGCGAAAAGTGTTGCAACCAAACCTCCGAAACTATGAGCAATGATATTTGCTTTGCTGAGATTATAAGTTTTGTAAAGCTCATTCAAATCATTATTCGCTTCCTGAAAAGTAAAAGTTGCAGTTGAGTCTATAGAACGTCCTTCGCCACGTCTGTCATAAACAATAACATAAAAACCTTTGTCTGCTAATTTTTGAGCAGTTGTTCCTTCAAAAAGCGTCGAGTTTCCTCTAGGTCCGCCGTGAACAAAAATAATCGTTGGATTTTTTCTGTTTCCATAAGCTTTAGAATAAAATTCTATACGATTTTTGGAAATAGATTTTTCAGAAGAATTGTCTTTTTGTTGAGCTTGAAAATTAAAAGTAATCAATAAAAAAGACACAACAAAGAAAGGTAGTTTCAAAAAATGTCTCATTTGTGTTTTTGAATTTGGTTAAGTTTTTAATTTCATCAAAATTATTTCCCCAACCCTAAAGGGCGTAATTTTGATGAAATTTTCAAATGATTTTTTAATGAAAGATTTACTCCAAAAGATCTGGTCGTCTTTCTTTTGTAATTCTCACCGCCTCATCGTGTAACCAATCTTCAATCGCAGCAAAATTACCGCTTAGTAGAATTTCCGGAACGGATAATCCTTTGTATGTCGCAGGTCTTGTATAAATTGGATAAGATAAAAGGTCATCTTGGAAACTGTCTGTCAAGGCACTTTGTTCATCGTTCAAAACGCCGGGTAATAATCTGATAACTGAGTCTGCCAAAACACAAGCCGCCAATTCCCCGCCAGTCAAAACATAATCACCGATTGAGATTTCTTTTGTGATATGCAAATCTCGAACGCGCTGGTCAATACCTTTGTAATGTCCGCAAAGGAAAATCAGATTTTTTTTGATGGATAAAGTGTTGGCAATTCTTTGATTCAGCGTTTCGCCGTCTGGTGTGAGATAGATGATTTCATCGTAATCTCTTTGAGATTTCAATTCAGAAATACATTTGTCCAGAGGTTCTACCATCATTATCATTCCGGCGCCTCCGCCATAGGGTTCGTCATCAATCTGACGATGTTTGCCAATGCTCCAGTCTCTGATATTATGAAAATGAACTTCTGCCAATCCTTTTTCCATTGCTCTTTTCAGAATGGAGGTTTTGAAAGGGCTTTCCATAAGTTCCGGAAGTACGCTGATGATATCGATTCTCATTTATTGTTCGGTAGGATTTTTCTTAGACGGCGCAATAATCAGCCTTAATGAAGAATCTTTATTAATATAACTCCACATCCAGTTAAAGAAAATTGCGATTTTGTTTCTGACACTCAGAATCAGCATCAAATGTAAGAACATCCACAGATACCAAGCAAGAAAACCTTGAAATTTGAATTTCGGAAGGTCAACAACAGCTCTGTATTTCCCGATAGTTGCCATAGAACCGCGGTCGATATATTCGTATTCTGTCCAGTCTTTTTTGGAATCTTTTTTGAAATTTTTAGCCAGATTTTTCCCTTGATTAATGGCGACATTCGCAACCTGAGGATGACCTTGAGGATATTTGGGTGTTTCCATATATGCGATATCGCCGATAGCAAAAATGTTATCAAAACCTTTAACCTGATTGTACCGATTGACGATATATCGATTTCGAACTAGATTTTCTTTGTTGAAATCATCAATGATATTTCCGGTAACTCCAGCCGCCCAAATCACATTGTTTGTTGGGATAGAATTGCCACTTGCCATATTGATGACTTCTCCGTCGTAATCCGTAACGCGTTCATTTTTTAAAAATTTAACACCCAGTTGTTTCAAATAATCTTCTGCTGCGTCCTGCGATTCCTGGCTCATTGCTTCCAATGGTTTATCGCCAGCACTTATCAGAATAATATTAAGATCGGAGAAGTTCATTCTAGGATAATCTCTAGGAAGAATATGGGTTTTCATTTCAGAAAATGCACCTGCTAATTCTACTCCGGTTGGCCCGCTTCCTACAATTACAAGATTCCAGTTTCCATCATCGCTGGATTTTCTTTCGATAATCATCTTTTCGAAAGTCATCAAAATACGATTTCTTATAGTAATGGCTTCTTGTGTATTTTTCATTCCGAGAGCCAATTCTTGCATCTTTTGATTGCCAAAGAAATTGGTTTTACAACCTGTCGCAATCACGAGTTTGTCATAAGTGAAAACCCCAATCTCGCCAATCACTTTATTTTCGGATGGAATAATCTTTATCACTTCAGTCATTCTGAATTGGATATTCTTGGACTTTTGGAAGATTTTTCTGAAAGGGAAAGAGATATTAGAAGGTTCTATTCGTCCTGTTGCCACTTGATAAAATAAGGGCTGGAACATATGATGATTCATCTTATCGATGACCATTACTTTGTATTTTCCTTGATTATTAAGATGTTTTGCAAGTTGTAAGCCAGCAAATCCGCCGCCAATGATGACTATCTTTTCCCTCATTGCAATTTTTTTATAAAATTAAGGTTTTTTTATCTGCATCAGTAATAGCAAAAATTATGCTTGAAATTTTTAAAAACAATTATTTGTATCACTTAAACAAAAAAAGAGCCCTTTCAAAAAACTTGAAAGAGCTCTAAAAACACAAATGATGAAAAATTAATTTTTATAGAAACCGTTTACGCCTATTCCTGCAGAAAGTGTTTTTATCAAATTCCCCTGTAGAGAATAGATCATCACTTTGCTTGGTCCGTTAAAATTGACATCAGAGATATAAACTTTATCATCTATGATGTTAAGACCATATAAATAAAGGCCTGTCGTTTTAGCATATTTGAAAAGTTTAGTAGCTGTTGTATTAGCGGCTGTTCCTTTACTGTAAATATTACCGTCTGAATCTGCAAAAAACAATTTGTTATCTGCGAATCTCAGTTTAGCAGCTTTTATTCCAGCTAATTTAGAACTTGTAAAAGTACCTGTCTTTGTATTAACTTCATAGATATAAGAATCTGTATTTTCCGTAGAAAGGACATAAGCAAAACCATTAGCTGATATCATATCATTGATGATTCCGTTATCCGTAAGTGTAATGGTTTTATCAACTGTATTAGTAGTAGAATTGATTGTGGTAATGGTGTGACCCGTTGGGATTTCGTTATAAGGTGGTGTCATCTCATAAGTAGAACCATCTGTCTGAACAACAATCTGATCTCCAACACTTACAATTTTTTCTGCATATCTGTCAAAGGAAAGTTTTTTAACTGGAGCAAAAGTAGTAGCATTGTAAACATTGACTGCATAAGTGCTGAAAAAATCATTGCTGGTTACATAGACATAATTTCCTGCAAAAGCGATTCCTCTGGCTTGTTCTGCCTGGAATGTTGCTGTTTTCTTAAAAGTATAGCGGTCTACCACTTCTACTTTGTTAGAGTTGTTGACTACAAGATAAGCCTTGTCATCTTTGAAAGCTATAGTTTGTAAAACATCTCCTAAAGGTTGGTTGTCATTATTACTAGCATATATATTTTCTGACAAAGTTGATAAGTCTGAAGATAGATAAGATACTTCTGCCTGGTTTTTGTTAAACCCACCTTCTACACCCAAAAGAATTCCACCTTGATAAGCACCTTTTACAATATCATTTTCAAGTATTTCGTCGTCTTTACACGCCGTGGTTAAAAGTAATGATGCAGCAAAGAAGCCGGCAAGTAATTTTCTGATTTTCATAATATATAGATTAAAAATTTAAATTCAAATTGATGGCAAAATTTCGTTTCGGCATATAATAGCCGTAAACAGTTCTGTAAACTTTGTCCGTGATATTATTGACTTTGAAGCCTATTTTAGTTCCTCTTAAGATTTCTACCGAGATGCCTCCATTAATTATGGCGAATGATTCTAAGGCTAATTTTTCAGATTCTTCCGAATCGCTGAATATTTTTCCATTCCAGATACCCTGAGCAAAAATTTGATACTTTTTATAATGATAAGAAAAATAACCATTTAGGCTGTGAAAGGGAACGTAAGGAAGTTGTTTTTTCAGTTTCTGATCATTAGATTGCGTGTATGAGTAGGATATTTGTGTTTCAATGTGATGGTTATTTTTGAAATAATTATATCCAACTTGTGATTCCAATCCCCAAGACTTTACTCTGTCCGTATTGGTGGCTTTATACATTCCGGTAATATTCGGAAGCCATCGTATCATGTTTTTGATGTCCATAAAATACGATGTGACAGAGAATTTCCAATTTTTTAATTTAATGATTTGAGACAGTTCTGCCTGTTTCGAAGTTTCTGCCTTCAAATTCAAATTCCCTCCTTGCACCCAGTACAAATCATTAAAACTCGGCGCCCTAAAGTTTTTTGAAAGATTAAATTTTATCTGATACCAAGGTTTTGCTTGATAATTTGCTCCCGCAGAAAATAAATAAGGACTGCTGAAGTCTTCAACAAAATCTTTCTTGGCTCCCAATTCTAGAAATAGATTTTTCAACTCGTTATTTCGGTACAAAACGGCGATGGAGCCTTGATTTCTGTTAGCAGGCAACCTTTGGGTTTTGAAGCTTTCAGAAGTGAGATAGTTGTATTCTAAAATGGTGTTGAAAGAAGATTTAGGAGTCAGTTGATAATTAAAATCTGATTTTAAAATAAACTGTTCAGAAGCGCCACCGCTTTGAGAATCGTTTTTTGCTGAGTTTGAAAAGTATTGATAATCGTCAGTCAAATAAGCCAGTTTGAACTCGTTGCTGATTTTTCTATTTTTTAATTTCCATCCCAATAAGCTTCGGAAACTTTGAGTTTCATATTTTGTAGGTGTAGAAAATTCAGACAAAAGCGCATAGTTTTGAACGCCGTCATACAGCTGAGTCTGCCAGTAGAGTTCATTATTTGCTGATAATTTGTAGGCTATTCCCAGATTGAAAGCCGAGTTTTGATAAGCTCCATTTCTGTTTTTGTAATATTTTTCTTCCACTTCATACTCATTTTCGCTTTGCGAGTGGTTGAAATTAAAATTAAAACTAAAATTCTCATCGCTATATTTAGCAGATGCCAACGAGTTAATTGTTGCAAAGGAACTATATTCCGAAAACAGATTTACACTAAAACCTTTGTTATAATCAAGAATGTTGTTGAGGTGAATAGAGCCTCCAATTGCTCCGCTGCCATAAACCACACTTCCGCCGCCATATTTAACTCCGACATTTTCATAACTCAGCGGACTCAAAGTATTAATGTCGCCCTGACCAAGGAAAACAGAATTGATATTAATTCCGTTCCAGACAAAAGCGGTTTGTTGTGCGGTTGTTCCACGAAAAGAGGGAGATGAAGTTGCGCCACGACCATTTTCCTTGATGTAAATGTTAGATTGAAAACGTAGTAAATCTGATAGCGATGTGGAGTTTTGTAAAATCTTATCAGAATTAATGTTCTCAATTTTCGCAGTTTTAGATACTTTTCTGTACTGATTATCAATTAATACAGTATCTATCAATGTTTCCTGAGCGGAAAATTGATTCAGCAATAAAAGGGAAAAGAGCGCAAAAAAAAGTTTTTTCATAATCTGCCTTTCCTCCGAAAGCATCTTTATTTAAAATTTATCTCTGGCAGGTCTCCTGACTTTCGCTGATTTTGCGCCTTCTCATCCGTCTATGACGGACAATGGCATTTGATGAATAAAGAATAATCAGAAAAGGAATTATTCTTAGCAAAAACATTTAATTTAATTATTAATTTTTCATTATTAATTAAATCTGTCGCGATTTACAGTTGCGGGGACAGTTGAAGATTTGCGCTTCATTCCCTTTTAATCCCGAAACATTCGGGAACCAAATTCTCGGCAAATATAAACAAGTTTATTTGATAATTTAAAAATACTTAGAATGCAAGCTTTCCTGTTTCTGAGATGTTTCTTTTTTTGTAAAAGTTTTCCAACGGTTTTGGGAAGGATTTTTCTTCCGCCTGACTGTCATCAGCAATTATATAATCATTTTTTAAAGCAAATGTTTCAAATTCGCTTTTCGATTCCACTTCGACAGTATTGATTTCAATTGTCATGTTCTTATGCGTTAGTTTGTGGCTGATTATTTTTGAATTGACAATATAATTAGTCCAATTTTCAGGAATCGAAATAGGGAATTCATAAAGTTTTTTCCAGATAAAATCATTGCCTCTTTGTTTGATAAGGAAGTGATCTTTATGCTTCACAAAAAAATATTTCAAACTCAAATCCGAAACTTTAACTTTTTTCGTTTTTACAGGAAACTCCGAAACTCTCCCTGTTTGGAAAGCAGTGCAGTCATCATTCACAGGGCACTCTCCACAAAGAGGGTTTTTGGGTTTACAAATCTCAGAACCAATATCCATTATCGCCTGATTGAATTCGCCAGCTTTATCATCAGGCATAATTAACAAAGCCAAATCGGAAAAATATTCAAAAGCCTTCGAACCTGAAATGTCAAAATCATCAGCAAAAATCCTTGACAAAACTCTATAGAAGTTACCATCTACTGCAGGAACTTTTTCTTCAAAACAAATACTTGCAATGGCAGCAGCCGTATATTTTCCGATACCTTTTAATTTTAAAATGTCATTATAATGGTTAGGAAACTCGCCTCCAAAATTTTCTACAACCTGATGAGCTGCTTTGTGAAGATTAATCGCTCGGGAATAATAACCCAAACCTTTCCAATATAATAATACATCGTCTTCCGAAGCATTGTGAAGCTCTACAACAGTCGGGAATCTTTCTATAAATCTGAGATAATGACCGAGTCCTTGCTTGACTTGTGTTTGCTGCAAAACTATCTCACTTATCCATATATTATAAGGAAGCTGGTTTTCTCTCCAGGGAAGTTGTCTGGCATTGCTATCGTACCACTTTGTGAGCTTTTTTCCAATGTGAAGAAAATCAGCATTTTGTTTGTTTGTTTTCAAAAATATGTTTTATATTTGCACACCAAAAATATAAAGAATTTTAGAAAATGACAAAGGCAGAATTGGTAAATACCATCTCGAATAAGCTGGGAGTAGAAAAGAATGATACACAGAAAGTTATAGAAGCTTTTATGCAGGAAATTAGGACCTCCATGTATAATGGAGATAATGTTTACCTAAGAGGATTTGGTTCTTTTATTATCAAAACAAGAGCGGCAAAGACCGGTAGAAATATCTCAAAGAATACAGCAATAGAAATCCCTGCTCATAACATTCCTGCTTTCAAACCTTCAAAAACATTTGTAGAGAAAGTAAAGACCAAAGTTGCAGTGAAATAATTAGTTCGAATATTAACAGTATAAAAAAAATATAAATTATGCCAAGCGGAAAGAAAAGAAAAAGACACAAGGTAGCAACCCACAAAAGAAAGAAAAGAAGAAGAGCAAACAGACACAAAAAGAAAAAATAATTTAACCTTTTTGAGTCTTAAACATATCAAATATAGTTGGCATCTCGCCAGCTATATTTTTGTTTTATATTTACAACCTTATTTTAATAAAACCTTTTTATGAAGTTATGAAGAAAGAACTGATTATTTCCAATGATGGAGATGCTTCAAAAATTGCTTTATTGGAAGATGGCCGTCTTTTCGAGCTACACGAGCAGGAAACCAAATCCGACTTTGTGGTGGGTGATCTGTTCCTCGGAAAAATCAAAAAACTGGCGCCCAATTTGAATGCCGCTTTTGTCAATATTGGTACAGATAAGGATGCCTTTCTGCATTATCAGGATCTTGGTCCGCAATTTCTCTCTTATCAGAAATTCCTGAAAAACACAATTTCCAAAAAACAGCAGTCACCAAGCCTCAAGAATTTTGAGAAAGTGAGTGACATCAATAAGATGGGAACGGTTGATAAAGTGCTTACGGCAGGAGATCTTGTTCTACTTCAGATTACAAAAGAACCTATTTCTACAAAGGGGCCGAGAATATCAACTCAGATTTCACTCACAGGACGTTTTCTCGTTTTGATTCCATTTGATAACAAAATATCAGTTTCCAAAAAAGTTGCCAATCCTGAAGAGAAAACTAGACTGAAAACATTGATAGAAAGTATCCGTCCGGAAGGATTTGGGGTGATTATTAGAACTGTTGCAGAAGGGAAAAAAGTCGCTGAGCTTCATAATGATATGAATCAGCTCATAAAAAAGTGGGAAACTACGTTCAAGAATATTCAGAAGAATAAAGTTCCTAGCAAAATCCTTAGCGAAGAAGACAAAGCATCTTCGATTCTAAGAGACAACTTCAACCAGGATTTCGTAAGCATCATTTGTGACGATGAAAAAATGGTGGATGATATGAAGGCTTACATCGAAGTTATTGCACCGGAGCGCAAGAATATCGTCCAGTTTTATGATTCTCATATCCCACTTCTGGAATATTATAATGTAGAAAAACAGCTGAAACAGAGTTTTGGAAAACATGTTAATATCCCGAGTTCTAAAGGTGCTTATCTCGTTATCGAACATACAGAAGCGCTGCATGTAGTAGATGTTAATTCAGGAAACAACATCTCATCTGCCAATACGAATAAAACCCACGCTCTCAACGTCAATAAAATGGCGGCGACTGAAATAGCAAGACAACTTCGTCTGCGAGATATGGGTGGCATTATCGTGGTAGATTTTATCGATATGACAGATCCGGAACACAGGAAAGAACTCTATGAACATTTCCGTGAAGAGATGAAGCGCGACAAGGCAAGACATAAGATTCTTCCGCCTTCCAAATTTGGTCTTATCCAAATGACCAGACAGCGTGTACGCCCGGAAAAGCATATCGAGACTTCTGAGGAAAATCCAAATAAAGACGGCGAAATTATTGCCCCTATCGTGATTGTTGAAAGAATGGAGGAGTCCATCAGAACAATTATTCAAAAGGAAAGAGGAAAACTTTTCCTGCACGTGCATCCTTTTTTGGAAGCATACTTAACAAAAGGGCTGGCAAGCATCCAAAACAAGTGGTTTTTAAAATATAAAAAATGGGTGACCATCATCCCAAGAGATTCCTTTAAAATGCTGGAATTTCATTTATATAACTCCAGCAAAAAAGAGCTGATGAGTTATTCTAATTAAAAAATTTCAAACTTTGCTAAGATTTTAGCAAAGTTTTTTATTTACATTAACTAATATTTAACTTCCGGAATGATTTAATTAATTATTATTATGATATTTTGGTCATAATTTTGATGAGTAAATAACTAATTATATAAGTATATGTCAGGAAAAATTTTATGGATAGATGATGAAGTGGACTTGCTCAGACCTCATATTGTCTTTTTGGAGAATAAGGGTTATATAGTGACCCCGGTAAACAATGTTAATGAGGCACTTGAAATCATTGAAAAAGAAAAATTTGAGCTTACACTTCTAGATGAAAATATGCCTGGTATATCCGGATTGGAAGCCATTCCCATGATAAAGGAAAAGGATAATGCATTGAAAATTGTAATGGTTACCAAAAGCGAAGAGGAGCATATAATGGAGCAAGCGATTGGCTCTCAGATTGCCGATTATATATTGAAGCCGGTGAATCCAAATCAGGTTCTACTTTCTTTGAAAAAAAATCTGCATAGCGAATCGTTGGTGGAGCAGAAAACAATCGTAGATTATCAGCAAGAGTTCAGAAATCTTAGTATGGAACTATCTTATCTTAGGACTTATCAAGACTGGGCAGAATATTATAAAAAGATTCTTAACTGGGAAATCAAGTTTGACAAAGTATTTGACAGTGAATTTGCAGATTTACTTCAGAACCAGAAAGAAGAGGCAAACATCCAGTTTTCGAAATTCATCGAGAATAATTATGAAGACTGGCTGCATAGCAATGACAAGCCGATGATGAGCCACACCCTGTTTAAGGATAAGGTGAAACCAGAATTGGAGAAAGAAAAAGTTCTTCTTCTAATGATTGATAACCTGAGATATGACCAGTGGAAGGTTATAGAACCATTATTTACTAAATTCTATAATAAAACTTCGGAGGACTATTATTTCAGCATCTTGCCAACGGCTACTCAGTATGCAAGAAACTCCTTTTTTGCAGGATTGATGCCTTCAGAAATTGAGAAAAGATTTCCTCAGTATTGGTTCAATGACAATGAGGAAGGAAATAAAAACGAGCACGAGCGCGATTTCCTAGAAGACCAAATGAAAAGAATCGGATTGTCAGGAAAATCGATGAAATATCTGAAAATCTTGAACGCGGATTTTGAACGGAAAATTCTGGATGATTTCAATAAGCATAAAAATAATGATTTGCTGGTGATTGTCTATAACTTTATTGATATCTTATCTCACGCAAAAACTGATAATAATATTGTAAATCAATTAATTAGAGATGATAAAACCTTTAGGTCGCTCACATATAACTGGTTCGAAAACTCTTCGCTCATAAAAATCATAAAAACAGCGGCAGAAAATGGCTTCAAATTGGTCATCACCACAGACCACGGCACAGTTTATGTTAAAAAACCTAGTAAGGTGGTAGGTGATCGGGAAACCTCTACCAACATCAGGTACAAGACAGGAAGAAGTCTAACTTATGATGACAAGGATGTCTGGGCTATCAGTAATCCGGATAAGCTTTTCCTGCCAAAAGGAAACCTGAGTTCAAAATATATTTTTGCGAAGAATAACACCTTCCTCGCATACCCGAAAAATTACAATCACTTTGTGAATTACTACAAAGACACGTATCAGCACGGGGGAATCTCTCTGGAAGAGGTCATCATCCCGATAAGCATATTAGAGCCCAAATAGTTTTTTTCATAGTTTATTTGATTTGGGTTTATTGGGCGGAAAAGATTGATTACCTTTTCCGCCTTTTTATTTATTTTTAGGAGCAACACCTTTTGGTTACTCAATATCATTATAACCCGCTGTCCGCTGTATCTTTTTATCGCTCTGGCGGCTCCGCTGCGCTCCGCCGCCTCGCTCAAAAAAGGATGCCGCTACCATCGGGGCTATACACAGGTTTTGTATTTCTTTTGACCATTCCATTCAAAATCCCGAACTTTGGAAAATTAAACATTTATCAATCCTTAAAACTCCATTATTATAACAGATGCGTATCATTTCCTATAACGTCAATGGCATCCGTGCCGCCTTCACCAAAGATTTTATCGGCTGGCTGAATGTTGCTAATCCTGATGTAATCTGTATCCAGGAAAGCAAAGCGGGAAATGATCAAATCGATATTGAAAGTTTCGAGAAGATTGGATATCACAGTTACTGGCATTCAGCAGTAAAAAAAGGTTACAGTGGCGTAGGAATCGCTTCCAAAATCAAACCAAATCACGTAGAATTTGGCTGTGGGATAGAGAATTATGATAGCGAAGGCAGAATAATCCGCGCAGATTTCGATGACTTTTCGGTCATTTCAGTTTACGTACCTTCTGCTTCAAATATTGACAGACTTGATTTCAAAATGCAGTTCTGCTATGATTTTCTGGCATACATCAGAGAACTCAGAAAAACCATCCCGAATCTGATTATCAGCGGCGATTTTAATATTTGTCATCAAGCGATTGACATTCATAATCCGATTGGTTTGGCCAATACTTCAGGTTTTCTGCCGATGGAACGCAAGTGGATGACCAACTTTATGAATGAAAATCAACTTACAGACAGTTTCAGGTATTTCAACGATCAGCCGGATCAATATTCCTGGTGGAGTTACAGAGCCGGTTCCAGAGCAAGGAACAAAGGCTGGCGTTTGGATTATAATTTTGTTTCAGAACCATTGAGAGAGAAAATGACCAGAGCAGTTATCCTACCTGAAGTAAAACATTCTGACCATTGTCCCGTTTTAGTAGAACTGAATCTATAGATTATCACCACTTAGCCTATATTGTTTATCAATTCATTAACCATCAACCGACGTGCATCAGCAGCTTAACCTTATTATAGAAATTCTTGGAACCATTTCCTTTGCAATGTCAGGCAGTTTTGAGGCAATGCAGAAACGGCTTGATCCTTTTGGTGTTCTCATTATCGCATTCGTTACCTCGGTTGGTGGCGGAACTGTGAGAGATTTGCTATTAGATGTTCCTGTCTTCTGGATGACAGATATGCTGACTTGCTCCCTGATATTCTTTACTTGTGTATTTTCAATGGTTTTTAAATCTATTGAGAAGAACTTCAAAGTGACCTTATTTATTTTTGATAGTTTCGGGCTGGGGCTGTTTACCATAATCGGTATTCAGAAAGGAATCAACTCAGACCTACATCCGTTGATATGTCTCACGCTGGGAACTATAACCGGTTGTTTTGGAGGGATTATCCGAGATATTTTACTGAACAGAATTCCTTTGATTTTTAGAAAAGAAATCTACGCAACAGCATGCATCGTAGGCGGCGGAATTTTTCTGCTGATGTCGAGATATACAGGTTGGCCTTATACATTTGTTCAGATTTCTACAATAATCTTGATTGTAGCTATCAGAACATTAGCCGTAAAATACCATTGGAGAATTCCTAAGTTCTACGGTTATGAAAATAATGAAGAAATGTAAATAAAAAGAGCGAAATCAACTTTCGCTCTTTTGTTTATCTTAATTAGAAAAATTTTCCTCGGTTTCTCATATGCGGATTGTGCATATGTTTTTGCATTGTCGGCATTTTCATCTGCTCTTTCATCATCTTGATTTGATCTGTCATCATTCCTGCGGAATCCAGTTGTTTTGCTTCGTCTAGTAATTTCTGAGCTTCAGCTTTTCTTCCTTTGGATAATGCAGATGCTGCAAGATTCAGTTTTGCCATTGCACGGTCATGTTTCATATTTAAACCGTAATCCAAGGCTTTTTTCATCAATCCTTCTGTTTTTGCTGGATTATCCTGAGCAGTCGTCAGGGCTTGGAGATAGTGGAAATAGCCATATTGACTCTTATGAAGTTGGGATTTATAATCTGTAATATTGGCTAAAAACTTGGCAGCTTTATCCATATTTTGTTTTCTCAGTTGCCAGAATGCTAAAAGAATATTTTCATTTTTAAAAAATAAAGCAATAGGAATTCCAGAAAGCACGACTAAAACGATGCCCCAGCCAATGTTACGGTTGAACATCAGGTAAATGCCTAATGCGATAATGATTGCAGCTGCTACAAATTTTAGGTATTTGTTCATTGTAAAATATTAGGTTGCAAAGATAAGAATTAGGCATAAGATTTCCGAAAAACATTCAACATTGATTGACGAAAAATTTTTATTTTGATTCAAAAAAAAACACTAAAGTTATTTTTTGTAACTATTTAGTATACAAATTAATATGTCAAATATTTATATTTTTTACGATGGAAAATGTAAAAAATTTTCTACTTACCGCTTTTCTTTTTATGAGTACAGTCTGTTTTTCACAGCAATCTGCCAATCCGCTTGCTAATACAGAGTGGAACGGAATAGCCAATATTCCATCGCCTGAGGAAATTATATTTAAATTCTCTAATGATACAATTGATCTTGTTTTTTCAGGAAACGTTGCGGAAAAAATGAAATACTCTCTTACGGATAAGGAAACAATTAAGTTATTTAAAATAGAGGGAAATTCGCCTTGCGATTCTGCTGACAAAGGATCCTATAAATTTGTGATAAAAAATGATACACTAACTTTTACAAATGTTGAGGACCCTTGTATGGCGAGACAAATGGCTTTTTATGGAAATGTTTATAAAAAAGCTGCAACTAAAACTACATCTAAGTAGATTTTTAGGGATTAAAAAACGCCCACACAATTTTAGCTTTTGCTTTTCCCAGGATTTCTTCCAAAGTCGCCAGGTCGGATTCTTTGACTCTTTTTACCGATTTTAATTTAGATAAAAGTAGTTCAATTGTTTTTTCTCCAATCCCAGGAATTTCCTCTAACTCTGATTTTATCGTGGAGTTCTTTCGTCTGGTTCTATGATGTTTCACACCAAAACGGTGCGCCTCATCTCTCACCCTTTGAAGGATTTTAAGCGTTTCCGCTTTTTTATCAATATATAACGGAATAGAATCTTCCGGAAAATATATTTCTTCCAATCTTTTGGCAATACCTATAATTGTAATTTTCCCATACAAGCCAAGTAGTTTCAGACTTTTGACAGCTGATGACAATTGGCCTTTTCCACCATCAATCAGAATCAGTTGTGGCAAAGTTTCTCCCTCATCTAACAATCTTCTGTAACGCCTGTATATAACTTCTTCCATTGTGGCAAAATCATTCGGACCTTCCACAGTTTTAGGATGAAAAATACGATAGTCGGCTTTGCTCGGTTTTCCGTCTTTGAAAACTACACAGGCCGAAACAGGATTGGTTCCCTGGATATTTGAGTTATCAAAACCTTCAATGTGTCTTGGCTCCACAGGCATCCTCAGGATACGTTGCATTTCCGACATTATTCGGTTCGTATGTCTTTCCGGATCTATGATTTGGACTTGCTTTAATTTTTCAAGACGGTATTCTTTCGCATTTTTCTCAGAAAGTTCTACGATTCTTTTCTTGTCACCTACTTTTGGAACAATCAGTTTAACATTGGGAATTTCAATGCCCAGATGAAAAGGAATCAAAATTTCCTTTGATGTGGAATCGAATTTTTGCCGTATTTCTACCAGCGCCTCTTCCAAAATATCTTCGTCCGTTTCTTCCAGTACTTTTTTGATTTCTGTGGTAAAACTCTGAACAATAGAGCCATTCCTTATTTTAAAATAATTGACATAAGCTGCCGTTTCATCACTTGTCATCCCGAAAACATCCACATCATCAATGGTTGGATTTACAACAGTATGCTTGGCTTGATAATCGTCAAGAGACTCAATGTTTTGTTTGATCATCTGCGCTTTTTCGAACTCCAGATTCGAGGCAAAGCGGTACATTCTTTCTTCCAGATATTTTTTTGCAAAACGGAAATCACCTTTTATGATGCCACGTATCGCTTCCACTTTTTCATCATAATCTTCTTTGGATTCGAGTGCTTCACACGGCCCGTTGCAGTTTTTGATGTGATACTCCAGGCAGACACGGTATTTGCCTTCCGCAATTTTTTCTGGAGCAAGATTCAGGTTGCAGGTTCTGATTTTGTAAAGACTTTTGATTGTATCCAGAAGGATTCTTGCAGGGCGAACTTTAGCATAAGGTCCATAATATTCTGATCCGTCTTTGATCTTGGTTCTCGTTAGGAAAATTCGTGGGAAATCTTCATTCTTGATGCAAATCCACGGATAGGATTTGTCATCCTTCAGCATCACGTTATAAAACGGCTGGTGCGCTTTTATCAGATTGTTCTCGAGCAAAAGTGCATCATACTCACTGTTCACGACTGTAGTTTCCAGCCTGTGGATCTTGGAAACCATAATCCTTGTCCGGTAACCATTCTGATTTTTATTGAAATAGGACAGCACTCTTTTTTTGAGATGCTTGGCTTTTCCTACGTATAAAAGCTGATCGTTCTTATCATAATAACGATAGACACCGGGTTCCGAAGGAAGTGTTTTGAGCTGAAGTTCAAGATTGGGATTCACAATACAAATTTAGTGAATGTTTCTCTGAAATTAAATTTTGGTAAAATCAATTATATGTCTGAAAGCCAGCATATCTTTGCGTCAAAAGATGCTAAATGATTGGTTTACTCATTATATAGGAGTTTGCCCGTACTTGAAATTATTCCTCAATCAGATTATTTTCCGAATTATCCACCAAGCTCTGCGGGATTTCTTTTTTATTTTTGATGCCCAGCTTTTTCAGCTTTTCGGTTTGCCTTACGAGGTTATCATTTCCTGTGTAGAGCTGTTTGTACGCATCAGTAAAAGAGGTCTTTGCCTGATCTATGTTTCTTCCAACTTTATCTAGGTTTTCCACAAAACCAACAAATTTATCGTACAATTTTGCACCTTGAGTAGCAATTTCCATAGAATTTCTGTTCTGATACTCGCGTTTCCACAGATCTGCAATTAATTTTAGTGACGTGATGAGGTTGCTTGGGTTTAGTAATAGGATTCGTCTTTCATAGGCAAAATTCCAAAGATTCTGGTCGATTTGCATGGCAGCGATATAAGCTGGTTCGCTAGGAATAAACATCATCACAAAATCAAGAGATTTTCCATAATCATCATAAGCCTTTTGAGATAATTGCTGGATGTGATTTTTTATTGAATTAAGATGTTGTGTTTGCTTGATTTTGATGATTTCTGCATCGGTCTCATCCACTAGCTCTGTAAAAGCAGATAAAGAAACTTTGGAATCGATGATGACATTTCTTTCATCAGGATATTTTACAACGGCATCGGGACGCATTTTCTTACCAGAAAACTCAGAAAACAAAGCTTTATTATCCTCATCCCGAAGTTCGTGCTCCAGGAAATATTCTCTGCCTTTTACCAATCCAGATTTTTCCAGGATGCTTTCCAAGATCATTTCTCCCCAGTTTCCTTGTGTTTTAGATTCGCCTTTCAACGCTCGGGTTAATTTTTTAGCATCTTCAGAAATCTGCTGATTGAGTTCTGCCAATTCCTTCACTTTTTCAGCGAGTGAGAATCTTTCTTTATTTTCCTTTTCGTATGCCTCATTCACGCGATTTTTAAGCTCAGTAATTCTTTCCTGAAATGGTTCAAGAATAGTTTTCAGATTGTTCTGGTTGAGCGTTGTAAACTTTTCCGTTTTTTCTTCCAGTATTTTATTGGCTAGATTTTCAAATTGTTCTTTCGCCTGTTCCTGTATTTTCGTGATTTCTTCTTTCTGAGAATCCAGAAGTTTCTGCAAGGTTTCGTTTTGGGCGGATAACTGAGACTTTATGGCAATCAGGTTTTGCTTTTCGTCCATCAGCTTCCTGATTTCAGCATTTTGAGTGTTATGAACTTCCTGCTGCTCTGTAATTTTTTGACTGTACGAATTATTTTCGGCAGAGATTGTCGCGATACTGTTTTTAAGTTCGTTTATGTTCTCAGACTGCTGGAAATTTAATTGCTTTTCATTTTGCAAGAAAAGGTTTAGTTCATCAATTTTTAAATGAGAATTCTGAAGATCGGAATTGATTTTTATAAATTGATTATTAAGCTCATCATAAAGATTTCTTGAGACTGAAGAAGATTTCAGGACAAAATAAAGAATGACGGCGCCTAAAATACCGCCTACAAAAAAACCGATGATTAGATAAGAGATTTCCATTCTTCAAAAATACAATTTTGTAAGAATAAAAAGTAATGGAATACGTAAGATTAGTTAAAAAAGTCTGTTATATCTTTCTGTTTTTCGCCAGCATAGGAATAGAGATCAGACCCATAACGAGCATAATAATGATCTGCAAAGGTAGTGTGATGAAAGAGTAGGCGAGGCCCAATTCTCCGCCTTCTATAGCGTCTTTTCCCATCGAGATAAATAACGCAGTAAATCCGAATTTCATAGCCAAGTTAAAAGCGCCGATTCCGCCACTTGCAGGAATAATCATTCCCAAAGTTCCAACTACAAGTATAAAACAGCCATCCGCCAAAGTGAAGTCCGAAGTCTCTGGTAATGAAAAACAAACGAGATACGATGCGAAAAAGTAGCAAATCCAGATGCCGGCTGTCAACACGATGAATTTTACTTTTTGACGGAGTTTGAATACCGAAGTCAGCCCCGCAATTATTCCGTCTATAAAGTCAATGATTTTTGAGAGTAAAGCAAACTTTCTGAAACGTTCCTTGAATTTAATAAAAACAACGAATGAGGATATAATTCCAACAATAATTCCAATGATAAAAAATGGATTAAACTTAACACCGGATTTTTCATAAAAACTATATATGGCTTCGAATTTAAAAATGAGGGTGAGTCCTAGAAATATAAGCATACAAACCAAGTCAATCACTCTTTCCAAAATAATGGTTCCGAATGATTTGTCAACAGGAACTTTCTCTACACCATATAGAGCTGTGGAGCGCGCCAGTTCTCCGCTTCTTGGGATGGTGAGGTTCATCAGATATCCGAATGAGATTGACCAAAGTGAGTTACTGGTGCTGATTGTATGCCCCATTGGTTCTAACAAGAGATTCCAACGGACTGCCCGGAAAATATAAGCCGATATTCCGAAAACAGCAGCAAACCCAACCCAGATATAGTTGGCTTTTTTAAGAGATTGTTCTATCTTATCTAGGTCTAATCCTCTAAGTGCTAGCCAAAGAAAAATGCCTGCGATGGCTATAGAAACTAAAATGGTAATCGCATTTTTCAATGCGGAGGTTTTTCTCTTTTCCAAGATAACAACTGATTAAGTTAAAAGGTTGGTGTTCTCATCCGGAAAAACGATTTTTGGCTGAAAGGTTTTTGCTTCCTCGGGCGTCATCTGTGCGTACGCAATAATAATAATGACGTCACCTTTGTGAACTTTTCTTGCAGCAGGACCATTTAGACAAATATCACCGGATTTTCTTTTTCCTTTAATGATGTACGTGTCAAAACGTTCACCATTATTGACATTCACGATGTAAACCCGTTCTCCCACGATAAGACCAGCCGCATCTATCAAATCTTCATCAATAGTAATACTGCCGATATAATTAAGATCTGATTCCGTAACACGAACCCTGTGGATTTTTGATTTAAAAACTTCAATTAACATAGCCGCAAATTTACAGCAAAAATATGGAGGTGTAAAGAATTTGTGTAAAAGAAAAATATTATGAAGTGCATTAAAATATTAGTTCGTAATTATGAATTTATGAATATTGATTTTTTTTTAACCTAATATTATCCAAATGTTGATTAATAGTGATAAATCTTTAAAAATCAAGTGCAATAAATCCACTATTTTCGTTAATACTTGTTTTGCAAAATATTCATCATATTAAATTGATTCGTATATTCTCTAGTGTTTTTATCAAAAATATTTGCACGATATTAAAATTGTCTTATATTTGCTATAACAACATAACTTTAATCAATAAATATTATGAACAAGTCTGAATTAATCGACGCTATTGCTAAGGATGCAGAAATCACAAAAGCTGCTGCAAAAAAAGCTTTGGAATCATTCGTTTCTAACGTAACGGAAACTCTAAAGAAAAAAGATGGTAAAATTTCCCTAGTAGGATTTGGTACTTTTTCGGTATCTGAAAGAGCTGCAAGACAAGGTATCAACCCTGCTACTAAAAAGCCAATTAAAATTGCTGCGAAGAAAGTTGCAAAATTTAAAGCTGGTGCTGATCTTGCTACAGCGGTTGCTGGTGATAAGAAGAAATAATATTTATAATATTATCAATAAAAAATCCGTCTTTTAAAGGCGGATTTTTTATTTATGATTGATTTTCGTCATCTAAAAGATGGCCAAAGTAATCCTTTTTTGTTTTGAGATAAGAAGCACTGGCGTCATTAGATTTTATCTGTAAAGGAATTCTGGAATTATACGCGATGTTACTATTTTTTATGAACCTGATTTTTTCCGGATTATTGGTCATCAGATTCACAGATTTTACGCCAATTTGTTCCAACATATCAATGGCTACAGAAAAATCACGGTCGTCTGCAGGTAAACCTAACTGTAGATTGGCCTGCACAGTGTCCAATCCTTTTTCCTGTAATGCATATGCCTTTAATTTATTGATAATACCAATATTTCTGCCTTCCTGACGGAGATAGAGTATTATCCCTCCGTTTTCCTGCATAAATTTCATGGCAGCGTCCAACTGCTCACCACATTCGCATTTTTTTGAATGGAAAACTTCTCCTGTGATACACTCTGAGTGGATTCTTACATTGGTAGGTTTTTCCAGATCTGTATCTTTTGCAATCAGTGCCATATGCGGCATCCAATTTTTATCGTCTTCGGAGAAAGCCATCATTTTGAATTCCCCAAACTGAGTTGGTACATTCGATTCTGCCTGTAGTTTTAACATTGCATTCTAAAAAGATTAATTTGAAGACATGGAGTTGCTTTCTATGTTTTTATTCATCGAAGACTCTAAAAAGCTAACATTGGTTTTGATTTTCACCATATATCTGTTGAGAACTTCATTATCATCCTTTGTGATAAACTTTCTTAATTTTTGAATATTTTTATAATACTTTTCGAATGATTGTAAAGATTTAGTTTTTTCAGACTGATGCAAGTTTCTAACTGCAAGAAGGTAATTTGTTAGTGATTTTTTTAATCCAGCAACTTCTCTGTTTACAGCATCATTTCGAAATTTTGGGAAAGTTGAAACTAGGTTAGAAATTGTTGAAGCATACACTACAGATTCTGGAGAGAGATAGACATAAACGTCAGAATGGAGCTCGTCTGATGCAGATGAACTCGTGGAACACGATTGAGAAATATTAATAATAATTAGTATTGATAAAAGTTTATAAAAACTTTTCATTTTTTCTGTCGTTTTTGATACAGGATTGGGTTTAGTGCCTCATCATTATACATCTTCATCTGCTTATAAAGTTTCATTTTAACCTTACCGTTTTCGATGTCCGAAAGAAGTTGATCTATTGCTGTAGAGAGATCTTTTTTTTGCTCTTGTAATACCATAAGTTTGTCCGTGCATTTTATCTTATGCTCTTCGGAAGCGTCCTTTCTAGCGGCTTCTATTGCCATATGATAGATTTTCAATGATAATATCGAAAACCTGTCTATAGACCACGCTGGCGTTTCTGAGTTAATTCTTGCGTCGGAATTGGGAGTAATATCCCTGTATTTCTCATAAAACCAGAAATCGATCTGTTCTACCAGATCTGTTCTTTTTTGATTTAGAGCATCAATTCTACGTTTGATTTTCAAAGCTTCTGTCGGATCAATATCTTCCTCGCGGATTATATCTTCCAAGTGCCACTGAACTGTGTCAATCCAGTTTTTTGAATACAAAATCCATTCCAAACTACCTGTCTGAAATGGATTGTTTTCGTGCGAATTAACATCATCTTTAATATGGTAATCTTCAACCGAGAGATTGAAGATTTTCCATGCATTTTCGGTAAAACTCATTTAAGATCTGTTTTCTAAGACGGATTGTTCGGTGTAGTGTTAGAAGAATCATTGTTCTTTTTATCATCCTCCTTCACGGCATCTTTAAATTCTTTGATACCAGATCCTAATCCTTTCATTAATTCAGGAATTTTCTTTCCTCCAAATAATAAAAGTAATATCAAAGCAACGATTAGAATGTGTTGCCAAGATAAGCTAAGTATAATTGCAGATATTATCATCTTGATTTTTTTACAAAGTTAAATTATTTTTTAATACGAAACCCAGCCTAATGGATCAACTGGAGTTTGTCCATTCCAAATTTGGAAGTCTAATGTTATTGAGCCATCAAAATCACTGCCAATTTCTCCAATAAGCGTTCCGGCAGATACCTGCTGATTTGCTTTTACATAAGTGCTGCTAAGATTGGAATAAATAGTAAAATAATTTCCGTGCTTAACAAAAACAGTTCTACTTCCATTGATTACTTGTATTGTAGAAACAATTCCTGGGAAAATACATCTTGCTTTTGTGCCCTCAGCTACGGAAATTTTAATTCCTGTATTTTCTTCAACAATATTTTTAAATACTGGGTGTGGCTGTCTTCCAAATCTGTGTGTTACGGTTCCCTTGTCTACCGGGAAACTCATATGACCTCTGTTATCCGCAAAATTACTACCAACAGTAGAACCTACACCATAGCTTTTCATCACTTTCTTTTCCGCTTCATCTTTTGCATCCTCATTCTTCTTGTTTACTGCAGCTTCATTAGCTTTAGCTGCTGCAAGCTTATCATTGGCAGCTTTTGCTCTATCTGCAGCTTCCTTAGTCGCTCTTTCTGCTGCAGCTTTTCTTTCTTCTGCTTTATTAGATTCAGCCAGTTTTCTTTCTTCTTCTATTCTTTTTGCAGCTAGATCTGCGGCTTTTTTAGCTTCGGCTTCGGCTTTTTTTCTTTCCGCTTCTGCAGCGGCCAGTCTGGCTCTGTTTTCGGCTTCGATTCTTTCCTTTTCTTTTTTAGCTGCAATCTCTGCTAGACGTTTTCTTTCAGCTTCGGCTTTCTTCTCAGCTTCTTCCTTTGCTTTTGCGATTCTTATCTCGTCAGCAATAATGTTGGCAATCTGTCTCTGTAGATCTTTCTGCTGCGCTTGTTTTACCCTTAGTTCTGCCGTGAGCTTCGCTTCATTCTTTTTAAATTCGTTCAGTAGATCTTGCTTTTGCTTTCTTTCTATTTCAATTGTTGCTAACTCCTTTTTCTGTGAAAGTAGAAGGTTGTCCTTTTCTGTTACAGACTTCTTTTTAAGAGCGATATTTTTCTTTATCTCATTGGCTTTATTGGATATCTCAGCTGCTTTTTTATCTTGGTATTCCGAATATCGTTTGAGGTATTCTATTCTTTTAAGCGCTTCTCCCAGATTTCTGGAAGAAAGAATAAAGGTTACTTTGTTCTGTACACCTTTGGTTTTATAGGCTTTGACAAGTATTTCTGCGTAATTTTTTCTTAATACACTTAACTCTCTATTGTTTTTATTGATCTCCAGCTGTCTTTTATAGATATCATCTTCAATATATCTTTTTTCCTTTTGGGTGTTGTTGTAAACTTTCTCACGAAGCGTCAGCTTTTGATTGACAGTGTTGAGATAAGCTACAGAAAGTTTAGACTCTTGTTTTGTTTGGTTTAATGTGTTATTTAGAGAAGAAATCTGCTTCTTTAGATCAGCATTCTGTTTTTGGAGTTGTTCTTTATCTTTCTGAGCAAAAGCGGTAGTGAAAACTAAAATACCTATGAAAAAACTTAACTTCTTAATCATTTAATTTCTGTCTTTTTGTAATTGGCAGGAACGGAATAAGGAGTTTCCATTCGGGAGAAGTCAAATTTCGTATTTTCTATTAATATTTCGTCCGTTTTCTTTCCTTTTATAATTATTTTAACATTTTTAGGAAAACTCTCATTATTAAGGATTTCTCTGTTGGAATAAGTGAGTTCCAGCTGGTCATTATTCTGAGGATTTAAAAGTAAAACATGACTGAGATTTAGATCATTGTCATAATCCAGAGAGATATTGTATGCTGTAGTTTTGCCATTCTCTGTGATTTTTTGAGTTTCTTTTGAGGAAAGATTAAAACCCTGCGAATTCTTTGTAAGTTTATAACTATTTTCCGATATAGGAAGGAATGTTTTGCCTAAAAGCAAATTTTGTAATGCGCTGTAATCTATAAAATTGACATTCAACAGTTTATTTAGGTAGCTAAAGTCAGAATCGATGTAAGTTTTATCTAGTTTATAATATCCCTTCACGCCGTCTGGTGTAGCAATTCCTCTTGCAGCCTGCAAGATTACCGCAGTAAGATTCATCCAAACTTTTTGCCCGTTTTCAATATAAATCACCGCATCAAGCGTTGGAATAAATGAGCCTGTTTTAGCATCGATTTTACTGCTAATTTTCACGGCGTCAAAATTAGATTTTTTGACTACTGCGGAAAAGAACTGAGCATTGTTCTCAATAGGTTTGGTGGTGCTTACAGGTTGCTGTTCGGTTGTTTTTTTCTGAACACTGCAAGATGTTATCAATAATGATGATAGTAATATTATAGCAAATGATTTCATGAAACTTTTTTGGATTGCCTAACAATATTAACGCCAAAATCAGACTTATATTTTTAGGAGTAATTATCTAATAAAAAAACTTTGTCATAGCCTAAGCTTTGACAAAGTTAATTATATAAACTTATTGTTAATCCTTTGAGAGAAAATCCAAAACGGAATAATCTCCTAAAGAAATTTCTCTTGACACGCCAAAATATTGGGCAGAGTTTCCAATCATAGAATTACTCAGATTTCCGTGGTCTATTATAGTACTTCCTTGGATCAAAGAGTGTTCTATGTTAGAATTATGAATTTTAGTATTGTTTCCTAGAGATACATAAGGGCCGATTTTAGAATTCGTAATTTTCACATTTTCCCCAATGTAGCAAGGTGGGATGATAAGGCTATTTTCAATGACTGCAGATTCCGGATAATTGGACATCAATTCTTTTTCATATTCCAGAATTTTGCTGTTCGTTTCAATGGTCACATTTTTGTTGCCACAGTCCATCCAGTCATCCACTTTTCCGAGAGAGAATTTAGCGCCTTTTGCTCTAAGATTTTCCAAAGCTGTGGTCAATTGATATTCTCCACCTTGCATTATGTCGTTATCCATAATGTAGTCAATTTCTTTCATCAATTTTTCAGCAGAGTTGAAATAATAAATTCCAATAATCGCCAAATCAGAAACGTATTCTTTTGGTTTTTCTACAAAATCTGTGATGAAACCATAATCATCAAGTTTTACAACGCCAAAAGCCGAAGGATCTTCCACTTTTTTAACCCAAATTACACCATCAGCATTGGTATCCAAATGGAAATCTGCACGGAACAAAGTATCTGCAAATGCGATGATTACAGGTCCCGTCATACTTGCTCTAGCACAATTGATAGCGTGAGCCGTTCCTAGTGGTTCATTTTGGTTGTAAATACTTCCTTTTGCTCCAAGATTTTCGGCTACTTTTATGAGCGATGCTTCTACTTCCGGTCCAAAATCTCCAATGATAAAGGCAATCTCCTCTATAGGTTGATTGGCAACTTTTGCAATATCTTCTACCAATCTTTGTACGATTGGTTTTCCCGCAATTGGGATTAGTGGTTTTGGAACTGTTAAAGTATGTGGTCTGAGCCTGGATCCGCGTCCAGCCATTGGAACAATTATTTTCATAATTTTATTTTTAATTATATGGCTTTTAGTTAGTTAACTGTTTAAGGCGTTTTGTTATTTTATTCCAATTCTATTAAGTAATTTCTGAGGAATTATTTTTTCCGTCTTTAATAAAATGGCTGCCAAAAGTATAAATATAACATTACCAATCCAAATGTTTTCTTTTAAATATTGATAACATAGTAATGACACTAGCATTGTTATTAATATTACAATAATGTTTTTATAAATATTATACGGAACGGGATATTTTGCTTGTCCCCAAATGTATGATATGACCATCATTGCAAAATAACTCGCAATGGTTGCCCAAGTTGACGCCCAATAACCATATTTGGGAATAAAAAAGAAATTAATAAAGATAGTTATTAAAACACCAATTCCGGATATATAAGCACCAATTATGGTTTTGTCTGTCAGTTTATACCAGATGGAAAGATTAAGATAAATTCCTAAAAACAAGCTGGCAAAAAATAAAATCGGAAGAATTCCTATTCCTTCATAATATTCAGGATTGTTGATGTATCCTTTCGCGATCCAATCTAGATTTACAGATAAAAATAAAACGATGATACAATTGATAGCAATGAAAATATCCATTAATTTAACATACATTTCTTTAGCATTGTCTTTTTTAGAATTACTGAAGAAAAATGGTTCTATTCCTAAAGAATAAGCTTGTCTGAAAAGAATTACAAAAGTAACGACTTTGGCAACACCACCATAAATTCCCAATTGATGTCTTGCAATTTCTTCCGGTAAAAAGAATTTTAAAAACTGTCTGTCAAAGGTTTCATTAATAATTCCTGCCAAACCAGCAATGGTAATCGGCCAGGAATATTTTATCATTTTTTTCCAAAGTTCCCAAGAGAAATATTTAATTCTTGCTATGAAAAGCTCTTTTGATAACATCAAAAATGTAATGGAACTTGCAACAAGATTCGCTACAAAAACATAACCTATCCCAAATTCTGAGCTGTATTTTAAACCAAAAATGCCATGTGGATATTTTGGTAGAATAATGATGAAAAATACTACTAATAGGAAATTTATAATTCCATTTGTGATTCTAATTCCTGCATATTTCAACGGTCGTTCATTCTTTCTTAGCATCACGAAAGGCATTGCGCAAAAAGCATCCAGAGCCAACGTCACTGTTAAAATTGCCAATAAGTCAACTTGGTCCGGCGTTTTGAAAGCTTCCGCCAATGATTGTCTGTAAAACAAGGTGAAAGCCAAATAAACCAAAGTCACAGCCAAAACACTAAAAAATGAAGTCGAAATCAGTTTTCTGTCATCTTTCTCGTCCAAAGCAAAACGGAAAAAAGTCGTTTCCATTCCGTGGGTTAGAAGCACAGCAATAACGCCTGCTACAGAATAAAAATCTGCAAAAGGAGAGTACGCTGTTGGTCCAAAAGTTCTCGTAATAATTGGATTGATAACGAATGGGAAAAGTCTGATAATCACAGTCGTTAGTCCATAAAGAGCGGTTTGTCCGAGAAGTTTCTTCATTTTTATTTCAGTTCGAAAATTTTTGCAAAATTAACGGATTCTGTCAAAATTCAATTTTATTTCTTTTGTTTCTTAGTCATATAGAAAGTCATTTTTCCCCCTTCATAATATCCTGATGTTTGATTGTGAAATCTTTTACAGCTTTTCCACTCAGAGCTATTTCAAAGTAAACATTTTTATCAGACTGATTTTTAGCTTTAATTTCAACAGTTTTTCCGTTTTCAAGATGTAAAGTTGCATTCTTCACGCTTGGACGTCGGATTTGATATTTATCAGAACCAGGCGAAATATGATATCAGTTGCAGGACTAGATGGAACGGCTCCAAAAGGGACAGTTGCGCCAGGAAAAGTATTTCCCGTTTTCTCGGTTCCGTTGGTTGGATTGACATATTTCGCTAAGTTGTCTAATATATGAAAACTTAATAATGATGCGAAACAGGTAGAATTAAAATTAATTTTCTCGGAGACATTATTTTGAATTTTGAAGCAATCTAATCTAATAAAATTTCAAACACTTGAGTCACTTAAGAATAAGAAAATTATAATTAAAAATAAAGTTCACGTAACCTGAAATCTCTAATCTTTGAAACTAAATTGTTCTAAATAAAACTTTTTTTGAATTTTTCATTAAACTTAACTGTAAAAGAGAATCTTATTAATTCAAAATTTGAGTAATCGTTTTCAAAAACTTAATTTTGTTTCAATCTAAAAAAATAAAATGAAAATCCTAATAAAAAACTCACAAATCGTCAACGAAGGAAAGATTATCCAAAGCGATATTCTGATCGAAAACGATTTAATTTCTAAAATAGAACCCCATATTTCTGAAAAAGCAGACCAAATTATTGATGCATCTGGAAAATATCTTTTGCCTGGAGTGATTGATGACCAAGTTCATTTCCGTGAACCGGGTTTGACTCATAAAGGCGACATCGAATCTGAATCCCGTTCTGCAATCGCAGGTGGAACAACAAGCTTCATCGAGCAGCCAAACACGGTTCCAAATGCTGTAACACAGGAATTATTAGCAGATAAATATGAAATCGCTTCTCAGAAATCTTTCGCCAATTACGGTTTTATGATGGGCGGCACCAATGATAATCTCGAAGAAGTTTTAAAAACAAATCCAAGAAATGTTCCAGGAATCAAATTGTTTTTAGGTTCATCAACCGGAAATATGCTTGTTGACAATCCTGAAACTTTGGAAAACATTTTCAATAATACCAAAATGCTGATTGCTGTTCATTGTGAAGACGAAGCAACAATCAGAGCCAATACTCAAAAATATTTGGATGAATATGGAGAAGATATTCCTGTGAAATTCCACCATTTGATTAGAAGTGAAGAAGCTTGTTATAAATCTTCCTCAAAAGCGATTGAATTGGCAAAGAAAACCGGCGCAAGACTTCACGTTTTCCATTTGTCAACGGCAATTGAAACTGGACTGTTCAGAAATGATATTCCTTTAAAAGACAAAAAAATTACCGCAGAAGTTTGTGTTCATCATTTGACTTTTACCAATCAAGATTACGACACAAAAGGAGGATTAATCAAATGGAATCCTGCAGTAAAAACGCAAAAAGACAAAGACGGCCTTTGGGAAGCATTGTTGGATGACAGAATTGATGTGATTGCAACCGACCACGCACCACACGCTTGGGAGGAAAAACAGAATGTTTATACGAAATGTCCTTCCGGAGCGCCTTTGGTTCAGCATTCTTTGGTAGTGATGTTGGAGAACTTTAAAAACGGGAAAATTTCATTGGAAAGAATCGTTGAAAAAATGGCTCACAATCCTGCGATTTTGTTCAGAATTGAAAAGAGAGGTTTCATCAGAGAAGGTTACAAAGCGGATTTGGTTTTGGTTGATTTGAATCAAAATTGGACGGTTAAAAAAGAAAATATTCTTTACAAATGCGGTTGGAGTCCGTTGGAAGGAACTGAATTTCATTCTAAAGTCACGCACACTTTCGTCAACGGAAATCTGGTTTACGAAAACGGAAAAATCAAGGAAGAAAAATTCGGAGAGCGTTTGCTTTTTGAAGTGGAAGGATAAGGTATTAAGAAAGCGAACCTAAGTATGCTTTTTTGTTTTAAATCGTGTCTTCGTATTTTAAGCATATCTTTTGTTAATTCCCATTTCAAAATAAAAATCTAAATTTACCACAGACACAAATTAATCGTTTATTAATATCAAAAATCATTTACTAAATGAATCTATACACACAACCAATGTTGCGCGAAGACGCACTGAAAGATAAAGTAGCCATCGTAACCGGTGGCGGAAGTGGTCTTGGGAAAGCAATGACCAAATATTTTCTTCAGCTTGGAGCAAAAGTCGTAATCACTTCAAGAAATCTTGAAAAACTTCAGGGAACTGCGAAAGAACTGGAGGAAGAAACCGGTGGTAAAGTGCTTTGTGTGGCTTGCGATGTCAGAAATTGGGATGAGGTAGAAGCAATGAAGGAAGCTGCAATAAAAGAATTCGGAAGGATAGATATTCTTTTGAATAATGCCGCAGGAAATTTCATTTCACCAACCGAAAGATTAACACATTCTGCATTTGACTCCATTTTAGATATTGTTTTGAAAGGAACTAAAAATTGTACTTTGTCTATTGGTAAATATTGGATCGAGAATAAAATTCCGGGAACGGTTCTCAATATTGTTACAACTTATGCTTGGACAGGTTCAGCTTATGTTGTTCCTTCGGCTTGTGCAAAAGCAGGGGTTCTGGCAATGACAAGAAGTTTAGCGGTTGAATGGGCAAAATATGGCATCCGCTTCAACGCCATTGCGCCAGGACCATTTCCTACTAAAGGTGCTTGGGACAGATTGTTACCTGGAGATTTGCAGGAAAAATTTGATATGCGCAAAAAAGTGCCTTTGAGAAGAGTAGGAGAGCATCAGGAGCTGGCAAATCTTGCCGCTTACTTGGTTTCCGATTATTCAGCTTATATGAATGGTGAAGTGGTAACTATAGATGGTGGGGAATGGCTGCAAGGTGCTGGCGAATTCAATATGTTGGAAGATATTCCGCAGGAGATGTGGGATGCTTTGGAAGCAATGATAAAAGCTAAAAAATCAAATTAATAAAGATTTTTCACCGTTTAGATGTCACACAATTTTTTGTGTGACATTTTTTATATCAGCCATCGCTTTTTCAATTGAAAAAAAAACAGGAAATTTGTCCCAGATATGAGATATTTTATAGAGTTTTCTTACAACGGTTCGGCTTACTTTGGTTATCAGATCCAGCCAAATCAGATTTCTGTTCAGGAAGAGTTGGAGAAAGCATTATCCACTATTCTTCGCAAGCCTATCAAAACAACGGGAGCCGGAAGAACGGATACAGGTGTCCACGCAAAAAAGATGTTTGCCCATTTTGAAATCGATGAAAATGTGGATGATAACTTAGTTCATAAACTCAATTCATTTTTGTCAGAAAATATTGCGATTAAAAGAATTTTTGAAGTTGCTGATGATATGCACGCGAGATTCAGTGCGACTTACAGAACCTATGAATATTATATTTCGCTAGAAAAAAATCCGTTTTCCAAAGATTCTTCTTGGCAATATTGGCGTCAAAAACCGTTGGATATTAACCTGATGAACGAAGCCTGTAAAATCCTTTTCGAATATGATGATTTTACAAGTTTTGCCAAACTCCACACCGATAACAAAACCAATATCTGCAAAATCTACAAAGCAGAATGGGAACAACTTGGACATCAATTAAAATTCACAATTTCTGCAGATCGATTCCTGAGAAATATGGTGAGAGCAATTGTAGGAACAATGGTAGAAGTTGGTAGCGGAAAAATAAAACCAAACGATTTGCGAAAAATCATTGAAGACCAATTCCGAAATTCTGCTGGTGTTTCTGCGCCAGCGCATGGTCTTTTTTTGGTAGATGTTGGCTATGATTTTTAATTTATATTTAAATCATTAAGCTGAGATTTCAATTTTTAAAGTCTTATTTTTGCAAAGATTTTTTTCGATTCTGAAAAAATTTCTGGAATTCTAAAACAGATGAAACAACAAAATACTTGGGACATTGTCAAGCGATTATTTTTAATCGGAATGAAATTTAGATCGTGGTTTATTTTCACGCTGATTATTTCGATTTTTCTGGCCATCGTTTCTACTTACAGACCGATTCTTACTAAAAATGTTGTCGATATAGACATTGTTCAGCTGAAAGATAAAGCACAGCTGATGAAGCACATCTATCTGCTGATTGGATTGGTAATTGCTGAAACGGTTCTTAACTTTTTCCTGGTTTATTTCTCGAATTTCATTTCTCAGAATGTCATCCGTGATATCAGGGAAAGATTGTATCACAAACTGATTTATTTCAAGACTGCTTTTTTTGACAAAACTGCAATCGGGAATCTTGTAACAAGAGCTGTCGGCGATGTTGAAACCATTGCAACGGTTTATACAGACGGGTTTTTAATGGTTTTCGGAGATATCTTGAGAATTGTAATGGTTCTTTTTGCGATGTTTCAGGTTGACACGCATCTCAGTTTGATTTCTCTGGCAATTCTTCCGATAATGGTTGTGATTACGAGAGTTTTCCAAAAGAAATTGAAGGTTGCATTTGGTTCTGAAAGAAGTTGGACTGCTACACAAAACAGTTTTGTTCAGGAACGTTTGGCTGGAATGTCATTAATCCAAGTTTTTAATAGAGAAGAAGCTGAGTTTAAGAAATTTGATACGATTAATATTGAACTGAAAAAAGCTTTACTAAAAACAGTTTTTATCTTTTCATTATTCTTTCCTGTCGTTGAATTGATTTCGTCACTTTTCATTGGATTTATTCTATTTTATGGCGGATTTATCAAATCTACGCCGGGAGTTATCATTGCGTTTATTCAGTTTATCAATATGTTGATTCGTCCGTTGAGACAGATTGCGGATAGATTTAATAATATCCAGAGAGGAATTGTAGGTGCAGAAAGAGTTCTTGGCGTAATGGACGAAGACCAAGCGATGCCCAATAACGGAACAATTGCCAAAGACCATTTTGATGGAAAAATCGAGTTTGAGAAAGTTCATTTTGCTTACGATGAAAAACAGGAAGTTTTGAAAGGCATTGATTTCAAAGTAAATCCAGGTGAAACTGTCGCCATTGTAGGAGCAACCGGAGCCGGAAAATCCACGATTATTAGTCTAATTACCAGATTATACGACATTAATTCCGGAAAAATAATGCTGGATGATGTGGACATCAGAGATTATGAATTATATAACCTGAGAAGCCATATTGGTGTTGTGCTTCAGGATGTTTTCCTTTTCCACGGCAGTATTTTTGAAAACCTGACTTTGGGCGATGAAGATATTACACTCGAAAATATCAAAAAAGCGGCGCGCGAAATTGAAGTGGATGAGTTTATTGAAAAATTGCCCAACGGTTATGATTACGTGGTAAGTGAAAGAGGTTCATCAATCTCCCTTGGACAAAGACAATTACTTTCATTCTTAAGAGCATATCTTTCTGACCCGAAAATTCTGATTCTTGACGAAGCCACTTCATCTATAGACCAAGAAAGTGAAAAATTAATCCAACGAGCGACTGAAAAAATCACGAAAAACAGAACTTCAATTATTATTGCTCACCGACTTTCTACAATAGAAAAAGCAGATAAAATCATCGTAATGGACCACGGACTGATTGTGGAAGAAGGAACGCATCAGGAACTTCTGGCTAAAAATGGTTATTATTCTGTTCTTTATAAGGCTCAGGTTGTGAGTGAAATTGATACTCAATAGATTTTCGATTTTCATTAAGAATAAATTTGTAAATTTGATTAAAACCTATTGAAAATGAATATCGAATCGAGAAAAATAGAATTTGTTCAGGCTTTTCTGAATCTTCAAAGTGAGGAGTTGATTTCTCAATTCGAAAAACTCTTGAAAAAAGCTAAGCAATCTGAAAAAGAATTGGAACCATTTTCCATTGAAGAATTGAACTCTCGTATAGATTCGTCATTAGAAGATTCTACAAATGATGAAATAACAGAATCAAATGAACTACTTTCTGAAATCAGACAATGGCAATGAAAATATTCTGGACAGCTTTTGCTAAAAGAGAATTAAGGAATATTTTCGATTATTATAAAATAAAAGCAAGTCCGAAAATTGCCCAAAATCTAATCATTGAAATTGTGGAGAAAACTAATGCTTTAGATTTTCAATCTAAAATAGGACAAAAGGAAGAGCTACTTTCTGACAGGAAAGAAAATTTCAGATATTTAGTTTCCAAAAATTACAAAATAATTTATTGGATTAATGAAGAAAAGAACAGGATTGAAATCGTTGACGTTTTCGACACTCGCCAAAATCCTTTAAAAATAGAACGAGAGAAATAATTTTTAATCAATTCTCAAAATTTCCCAAGCTTCCTCAATTTCATTGTTTTTTAAAAAACTTTGTGCTAATAAATGTACATCTTTTTCGGAAGAAAAATTCCCAATCGGTAAAATTTCTACATTCGCTAACATTCCCAAATCGTTGCCTGTAAAAACATTGCTTTGTTTGATTTCGTTGGGAAGCTGGTCGTAACCAATTCCTTTTGTAACCAAAGGTTTAGGAACTTCAAAAAGGTTATTTTCATTGTTTCTGGAATAATAATTACTTCCTAGTCGTGCTACCAAATCCAGTTGTTTCTGGTCAAGATTTCCAGCTTCATCTAGATATTTTTCGTTGATATGAATTTTAACAATTTCCGCAATCACAAGATTTCCTGAACCTCCAAGATTTCCAAGCGATTTAATTTCTAAAACTTTACATTCGAAATTAACGGGAGATTCTGCAATTAAAGGTGGTTTTACGATGTCAGCAGGTTTCATTGTCAATCCGGATTTGATAAATTCATTCACACCATCTTCATATTCTGTACTCGCTAAAGAAACCTGCTGAACCATCTCGAAATTAACATTACCGATGACCAGTTCCGGGACTTCTTCCAAGTTTTCAAGAGTATGTTTCGTCGTATTATCTCGGACTCTTCTGGAAGGCGAAATAATCACAACCGGCGGAACTGTGCTGAACATATTGAAAAAACTGAAAGGCGAAAGATTGATTTCTCCTTTGCTGTTAATCGTACTTGCCAAAGCAATTGGACGTGGCGCAATTGCAGTTTGCATAACTTGTTGCAATTGCATCGCAGGAATATCGGAAGGGATGATTGTTTTCATTATTTTTAACACTTAAGTTACTTTTGAGTTTTAAAATTAATTTTGATTAAGTACAATTAAGTTTTGAAAATCAAAGATTTTTGTATTATTCTTTCGGGAGGTATTGAAATGATTTTGCGGCAAAAGTTTCGTAGCCTTCGTGATAAATATTGTTGACATTAAAATTAATCAAAATGGAACGATGAGCTTTCAACAGATTCATATAATTCATTGTTTGAGCTTTATGAATATTATGTAAATCAGTCACAGATTTTAATTCTAATACAATCAAATCTTCGATAAAAAAATCACATTTTAATTTGCAATTAATGTTTTCACCTTTATACAAAAACGGAATTTGAAGTTCACCTTTAAAATTTAATCCTAATATTTTAAATTCCTTTTCCAAACATTGATGATAAACTTCCTCATACAAACCGGGACCTGCTAACTTATGAACCTCAATGCAAGCGCCAACAATTTTGTAAGCTAAATCGTTTAGTTTCTTTTGTGTAATCATTTGTGTTATTTCTATTTATTAAGACTTAAGTTTATATCAAAATACTATAAAATAGTTCACATAAGAACACATAAGTTTTTGAAAATCTTTGATTTTCGACTAAAGTGAACTTTTTTAACAGAATTAATTTACTTTAAAGTAACTTAAGTGTTGAAATTCCAAGTGTCTTTTATTGTAAAATTGCTGGTAAAATCTTTCCAGAAACTTCGCCAAAACCAACTCGGATTCCGTCTTTTTCTGACCAAGCTTTCATTGTAATTGTATCGCCGTCTTCTATGAATTTTCTTTCGATTCCGTTTTTGAGTTGCAAAGGTTTTGTTCCTCTCCAAGTCAATTCCAACATAGAACCGTAAGATTTTTCACTTTCTCCGGAAATAGTTCCACTGGCATAAACATCGCCAACTTCCACATTACAGCCATTCACGGTGTGATGAGCCAATTGTTGACACATATTCCAATACATAAATTTATAATTGCTCTCAGAAATTAGATTTTCTTCAGAATTTTCCGGTTTTAAATAAACCTGAAGATTGATGTCATAATTTTTATCGCCTTCGAATTTCAAATAATCTAAAACTTCTGGTTCCTGCTTTGGAGATTCAGTTTTGAATGGTTGTAAAGCTTCTAAAGTCACAATCCAAGGAGAAATAGACGAACCGAAGTTTTTCCCTAAAAATGGACCCAAAGGAACATATTCCCAACTTTGAATATCTCTTGCAGACCAATCGTTGAAAATCATCATCCCAAAAATTGCATCTTCTGCTTCCGCAATAGAAATCCTTTCTCCTAAATCTGTATTCTTATTCACAACAAAAGCCATTTCTAATTCGAAATCGAGTTGTTTCGATGCGCTGAAAATCGGTTTGTCAGAATCAGCAGGTTTGATTTGTCCGCAAGGCCTTGTAATATCGATCCCTGATAAAACAATCGAAGAAGCGCGACCGTGATAACCAACCGGCAGATGTTTCCAGTTTGGTAATAACGCATTCGCAGGATCGCGAAACATCATTCCAACATTGGTGGCGTGCTGAATGCTACTATAAAAATCAGTATAATTTGGAATATGCAAAGGCATCATCATTTGAATCTCATCCAGATTATAGAAACATTCTTCCAATGCTCTTTCGTCTTTCGAAAGCAAAGAATCTTCTAAAAGCAATTGCTGAATCCTTTCACGAACTTTATTCGTAATTGGTTTTCCCAATTCTATGAATTCGTTAATCGTGTAACCTTCAAAAACATTTTCTTCGAAACCTTTGATATCTTCAAAATAACCAAGGTCAAATAATGTTGCCAAATCGATGATAATATCGCCAATTCTTGTAGCACAAGCAATAAATTCTTTATTGAAAACACAAACTCCAAACGGAATATTATGAATTGAAAAATCGGAATCTGAAGGATAATTGATGAAGGATTTCATTTTTTGAATTTAGAATTAGATTAAAAAATTAAAGCATTAAAAATAATGCTTTAATTGTAAAAATATAAGAAAATAATTTGGGTTTAAAGATTTCCGCGTCTCTCCTGCTCTCTTTCCAAAGCTTCGAAAAGCGCTTTGAAATTTCCAGCTCCGAAACTTTGTGCACCATGTCTTTCGATGATTTCGTAGAACAAAGTCGGTCTGTCTTCCACTGGTTTTGTGAAAATCTGAAGCAAATAGCCTTCCTCGTCACAATCTACAAGAATTCCAAGATTCTGAAGTTTTTTGATATCTTCATCAATATTTCCTACACGCTCGGGAATCATCTCGTAATAGGCTTCTGGTGGCGGAGAAAGAAATTCTACGCCTCTATTTTTAAGTTCTGTAACAGTTTTCACAATGTCTTTTGTTGCCACTGCGATATGCTGAACGCCTTCTCCTTCGTAGAAATCTAGATATTCTTCTACCTGAGATTTTTTCTGGCCTTCTGCTGGTTCGTTGATTGGGAATTTAGCAAAACCATTTCCGTTGGACATAACCTTTGACATCAATGCAGAATATTCGGTATTGATTTGTTTATCGTCAAAGGAAAGGATATTCACGAATCCCATTACTTTCTCGTACCATTCCACCGTTGGAATCATTCTGTCCCAGCCGACATTTCCTACACAATGGTCAACGTATAACAACCCAACATCAGAAGGATTATAATCACTTTCCCACTTTTCGTAGCCTGGCATAAAAGCACCATTGTAATTTTTGCGCTCTATGAACATATGAACCGTTTCTCCGTAGGTATAAACGCCAGACATTTTTAATTCTCCAAATTCGTCTGTCAAAGTTTGAGGTTCTAAGTAAGATTTTCCTCCACGTTTTGTTGTTTCTTCAAAAGCTTTGTAAGCATCATCTACCCAAAGTGCCAGAATCTTAACCCCATCGCCGTGTTTTTTATGATGTTCACAAATTGGAGAGTCTGACCTAAGACCAGAAGTTAAAACCAATCTGATTTTTCCTTGTTGCAAAACATAAGATGCTCTATCTCTGACACCGGTTTCTGGACCAGCATAAGCAACGGATTGAAATCCAAACGCCGTTTTGTAAAAATGGGCGGCTTGCTTGGCATTTCCTACATAAAACTCAATAAAATCGGTTCCGTTGATCGGGAGAAAATGCTCGGCTTGTGCGATTTTCTCGGCAAAAGTGAGTGTTGACATTTTACTTTTTTACTTGATTATCTGTTTTGCCAAGATAATAATTTTCTCTAATGTAGACTAACATTTGTTAGTTTACTTAGAAGAAACGATTTCAATGAAATTATTAATTAACAAATTACCGAATTCTCTAGTGTAATCAATTTGCTAAAATTATTATTTTAATAGAAGTAAGTGATTTATTTTCAATGAAGTAATAAGTTTTTTTAAGTTTTTTTAAGTTTACAAATATTAATGCCTGTGTTATAACTTTGCTGCCAACAAATTAGTATTCTAAAAATAGTGATGAAAAGACCGATGAGAAGCCGTATTACGGCTTTTGTTGGATTAAAATATTAAGTACTCCAGAATTTGGAATATAACTATCCCATAACTTCCAAACATTATCAATCCTTTTAATGAAATAGATGTGCGTATCCAATTCATTGATGATATATTCTTTCTCAGTATTTTCAATTTTAAAAACAAGATTCCAAAATTCCTGAGCTTTCACCACAATCATTTCACTTTCTTCAGAGACCACTACAATATCAAAAATTTCGAAATTTGACCGGTTTTTATTCGTAAATAAGATTAATTTACTGTCTTCCAGCTGATAGCTGAAACTTTTTATTCTTTCAATAAATGGAGAATTCCTAAAAATCAAATCGTCGAAGAGGTCAAACCTTAAGTCCGGAAAAAATTTAAAAAACTCGAAGTTTTTCTGACAAAACTTATAAACGATATCGGTAGCAAACTCTTTTCCTAATTTGGACTCATCATAACTGTTTTTTCCTCTAACGCTTTTGACAAAGGAATTAAGATTTTTGAAACCTAAAAAAATACAGATTTTATCCAGCGTTTTAATAAAGCGCAAATCATTGTGCGTTTTATAATCATAATCACTCTCAAAAAAGCGCTGCAATGTGATATGAGAAATACTCGTTCCTAGTTCGAATCTTTTCTCATTCCGAAATTCTTCTTTTTCAGACAGTTCTTCAGAAATCAATTCAGCTAAAATTATATAATGACTTCTTTTCCAGTTAATTGAAGTGGCTAAAATAGAATTTTTTATGATAGGATGCCTTCGTACTTCTTCTTTTATTAAATTATAAATAGATTTCAATCGGTTATTGTTTTATATCAAATTTAATAAAAAAAAGCATTTAGACAGGCTTTTTCAGTAAGAATTTAACATTTTATTTGAATCTTTCATAAGCTGCTTTATCCAGCAATTCCCTATCATCTGGATGAGAAATTTCTATTAAAGCTTTTGCGCGCTGTCTGAGATTTTTCCCGTAAAGATAGGCAATTCCAAACTCCGTTACAACGTAATGAATATGACCTCTGGTGGTTACAACGCCGGCACCTTGTTTCAGAAAAGGGACAATTCTAGGAACGCCTTTTTTAGTTCTGGATGATATTGCCATGATTGGTTTTCCACCTTCACTCAACGCCGCGCCGCGCATAAAGTCCATTTGCCCGCCAATCCCGCTGAACTGATATGTTCCTATGGAATCTGCACAAACTTGCCCTGTCAAATCAATTTCTATTGCCGAATTGATGGCGTGCATTTTCTTATTTTTCATAATGTTAATCGGGAAATTAACGTGCTGAACGTCCATAAATGCAATCGACGGATTATCATCTACAAAATCATACAATTTCCTTGTTCCAAAACAAAAACTGGTAATCGTCCTATTGGTGTGTGTTCCTTTATACTTATTGTTAATAATATCATTTTTAATCAAATCGACAACGCCATCGCTCAGCATTTCTGTATGAACGCCTAAGTCTTTATGATTATTAAGACACTTCAGAACAGCATCTGGGATAGTTCCAATTCCCATTTGAAGCGTTGCTTTATCATCAATTAATTCTGCAACGTGTTTACCAATCAGCATTTCCTCTGCTCCTACTTTTGCCCCGTAATCGATGGTTAGCAATTCTTCCTCACTCCAGACTGCTTTTGAGATTCGGCTAATGTGAATCATTCCGTCGCCGTGTGTTCTTGGCATTTTCGGATTCACAATAGCAATAATAGTTTTAGCTGTATCAATCGCACTTCGCGCAACATCTACAGAAGTTCCCAAAGTACAATACCCATGATTATCTGGTGGAGAAACTGTTATCAAAGCCACATCAATTGGTAGAATCTCGTTTTTGAAAAGAATGGGAATTTCGCTAAGAAAAATTGGGACAAAATCACCATTTTCCGAGTTTACTGCATCGCGTACAGGAGCAGAAGTAAAGAGGGAATTGATATAAAAACTGTCTTTATATTGAGGTTTGGCAATTTCAACATTTCCTTGTTGAGTGATAGAAACCATCTCCACATCTTTTAGCCTGTGAGCCTGATTTGCAAGCTCCTCATAAAAAAGATTGGGTGTACAGGCACTTCCGTGACCGAAAATCCTGTCACCACTTTTAATAATTGAAACCGCTTCTTCTGAACTAACATAATTAAACATAGCTTTCTTTTTTTTCAAAATTAATTATTATTGATAAAATATTTGATGAGTCTTATCAGTTATGTGTCAATTTGTTATCCTAAATGATAAAAATCAGAATTTTCTTTGACAAACCAAAAATAATATTTTAATTAGTCCTTTAAAGTTCTTTACAATAGTTAAAATTCGCAAATTATGATGGCACCAGCTTTAAGAAGTACTTTACTCTACTCAATTCCTTTAATAATATTGAGCTTTCCGCTCATCGCAATGCAGCTTACCAACGAAGTAAATTGGACTATCTCAGATTTCCTTGTAATGGGAATACTTTTATTTTCAACAGTTTTTACAATTGATTTCGTTTTGAAGAAAGTCAAAACTTTGAAATCTAGGCTTATAGTGATCTTTGCAATTGTTATTCTACTTGTTTTAGTTTGGGCAGAATTGGCGGTAGGGATTGTTGGCAGTCCTTTAGCTGGGAGTTAGAAACATAATTTAAAAATCGAAGTTATTATTTTATTCTAGCCAACTCGTTTTATAACTCGGGTCTTCTACCTTAATCGCTTCTTCGGTCAACTTCAGAGGTCGGAAAGGGTCAACCATTACCGCATATTCGTCAGTGAATTTTTTACCGATGCTCCGTTCCATTGCACCGGGATGTGGACCGTGAACAATTCCGCCTGGGTGAAGGGAAAAATCCATCAAATCGACGTGATTTCGGCTCATAAAATCACCTTCGGTATAAAACAAAACCTCGTCTGAATCGATGTTGGAATGATTGTACGGCGCTGGAATGGCTTGCGGATGATAATCATACATTCTTGCACAGAACGAACAAACCACAAAATTGTGTGCTTCAAAATTCTGATGAACTGGAGGCGGTTGATGAACTCTACCTGTAATGGGTTCAAAGTTTTTGATATTGAATTTATATGGATAAAAATAACCATCCCAACCAACGACATCAAAAGGATGTGTCGCATAGATGAAATCGGTAATTTGGTTTTCTTTTTTGACTTTGATGAGAAAATCGCCTTTTTCATTTTTCGGTTCTACAAAAGTTGGAGGAATAATATCTCTCTCACAAAACGGCGAATGTTCCAGCAATTGTCCGAACTCATTTCGGTAACGCTTTGGAGTATAAATCGGAGAATGTGCTTCTATGAAAAAGAAAACATTTTGCTCCGATTCAACTTCCAACTGATAAATGGTTCCTCTTGGAATTATGAGATAATCTCCAACAGAAAACTCAATGTTTCCGAGCATTGTTTTCAGAGTTCCTTTGCCTTCGTGGACGAAAAGTAACTCATCACATTCTGCATTTCTATAAAAATAATCAGTAGATTTTCTAGGTTTTGCAAGACCCATTTTGAGATCGTTATTAAGCATCAGAACTTGCCGGCTTTCCAAAAAATCATCCTCAGCGGTGATTTTTGCACCTTTAATCATTCTCGGCGTTACGTTTTTTTCCACAGCAATTTTGGGTGTTACGTCTTTTACATTGCCAATTGATCTGATCTGAGTCGGGCGATGTGTATGATAAAGCAACGATGCAATCCCGTGAAAACCTTCTGTGCCAAAGAGTTGCTCGTAATAAAACTGGTCATCTTCGGATTTGAAAACGGTATGTCTTTTTGGTGGAATCTTACCTAACGGAACGTATCTCATTTTGTTGGATTTGGCTTTTCTCAAATGTAATATTTTTTTGAGAATTAGATTGCAACTTATTTTTGAACGCATACTTCCACTCCGCTCAGTACACACGCAAATATTTTTTTTGACTATACTAAAAATATTTTTGAGTTCGCAAAGACGCTTTCGCTGAGCTAAGATGACAAAACGTGATTTTACGCTGACTGTTGTTTTGTACTGAAAACTGCAGCCCGACTTGAGTGGAAATCCTTTTTTTGTGGCTGGAAAAGCTAGGCAAAAAAGATTGGGAACGGAAGGCGGATAAAGCTGCCCAAATAAAAAATACGGCATCAACTTTTCTTGATTCTTGTATCTTTTACTATCTTTGAGATTATTAAAATTTTTACAAATGAATGATTCATTAATGGTTTCTCAGATTTCAGAAATCGAAAGGGCAGAATTTTACAGAAAAACGTATATGCACGTCGCAGTGGCGATTTTGGCGTTCGGAGCGGTGGAATATTTGTTGTTGAAAACGATTCCATTGGAGACCGTTTTGTCAATGGTAACCGGGAAATATATCTGGCTGGCGGTTATCGGCGTTTTTTGGTTAGCGTCTATGCTGGCGACAAGACTCTCTTTTTCAGTTTCCAAAAACACGCAGTATTTGGGATTGGGATTGTACGTTTTGATAGAAGCCGTCATTTTCCTTCCAATGCTGGGAATTGCAAGTTTGTACGCACCGGAAATCATCACACAGGCTGCGCTGGTAACAGCTTTTATGTTTGCGGGTCTGACTGCAGCGGTCTTTATGACCAACAAAGATTTTTCTTTCCTTAGGAACATCATCGTTATTGGTGGATTTGTTGCCTTGGGCGTGATTGTCGTTGGCGCGATTTTCGGGTTCAATCTTGGACTTTGGTTCTCTTTGGCGATGGTTGGATTGGCGAGTGCAAGTATTCTTTATGAGACTTACAACATCAAAAATATCTATACAAAAAACCAATATGTTGGCGCGGCTTTGCAAATGTTTGCTTCGATAATGCTTTTGTTCTGGTATATTCTGAGAATTTTTATGAGCAGAAGAAGCTAATCAAGAAGCTAGATTTTAGAGATTAGAATTTAGACTTATCTATAATTAAACTCATCATTTTTTGGTGAGTTTTTTTGTGTCCGAAAAATTAAAATAAAAGTAAATTTTTTATTTCTAATAAAATTGTTAGCTTTGTCTAACATTTTTGTTTTATGAAATTAATTATCGCCTTACTACTATTTTTATCCGTTTTCATTAATGCTCAACTGGATTCTGCTAATGTTTCTAAATCTGATACAATCAACAATTCTAAAAGCATTGACGAAGTCACCATTACTCAATTCTCTGTGAAGAAATTGAATAGTCCGATTTCGACAGATGTTTATTCGCAACAGTTTTTTCGGAAAAATCCGACGGCTAATATGTTTGAAGCAATTGCGATGGTCAACGGCGTGAAACCCCAATTGAATTGCGCGGTTTGTAACACAGGTGACATTCACATCAACGGTTTGGAAGGCGCTTACACGATGATTTTGATTGACGGAATGCCGATTGTCAGTTCGCTTTCCACAGTTTACGGACTCAGTGGAATTCCGAATAGTTTGATTGATAGAATTGAGGTTACGAAAGGTCCGGCTTCGTCTATTTATGGTTCGGAAGCGATGGGTGGCGTTATTAATATCATTACAAAAAATGCTTTGCAGGCGCCGGATTTTGCGACCGATGTGATGACGGGAAATCAAGGTGAAATCAACCTTGATATTGCGAAGAAAGTGTTTGATAACAAGAATTTTTCCAGTTTGTTGAGTCTCAATTATTTCTATTTCGGGAACAGAATTGACCAGAATAAGGATAATTTCACGGACACACCTTTGCAAAACCGAATCTCCGTTTTCAACAAATGGAATTTTAAAAGAAAAGAAAACCGACAGGCGAGTTTTGCCTTGAGGTATTTTTATGAAGATAGATTTGGTGGTGAAATGCAGTGGCAAAGGAAAAATCGCGGTTCGGATGATGTTTATGGCGAAAGCATTTATACGAATCGTTTTGAGTTTTTTGGAATTTATCAATTGCCTTTGAAGGAGAAATTTCTGCTTCAATATTCTTACAATTACCATCATCAGGATTCGTTTTACGGGAACACTTCTTACTTGGCGACTCAGAAAGTTTTGTTTCTTCAAATGAATTGGGAAAAGCAATTGGGCAAACATCTTTTGAGAAGTGGAACAACTTTAAAATCGACTTTTTATGATGATAATACGCCAGGAACTGCCAACTCGATGGAAGAAAATCAGCCAATGAAATCTCCAATTTATGGTTTTTACCTTGAAGACGAATGGGAAATCAATCATAAAAACACCTTGCTTTTGGGTTACAGATATGATTATCACAAGATTCACAAATCCGTGCATTCTCCGAGAGTGGCGTGGAAATTTGAGCCAAATCCTAACCATACTTTGAGGCTGAGTTTTGGAACTGGTTTCCGTGTTGTGAATCTTTTCACAGAAGACCACGCGGCGTTGACTGGTTCGCGGGAAGTGGTTATTGCGGATGATTTGAAGCCGGAAAAATCTTTAAATACAAACCTGAGTTATCTGATGAAAATTCCAATCAAAGATTATTTTATTAATGTTGATGTGAACGGATTTTACTCTTATTTTAATAATAAAATTGTGGGCGATTTTGATTCGGAGCCTGATAAAATTATTTACGATAATTTGGCTGGACACGCGATTTCGAGAGGAATTTCTGCAGACGTCAGTACGAATTGGACTTTGCCGATTCAGTTGATGTTTGGAGTGACTTATATGGATGTTTCTCAGGAAAATGAAGGCGACAGAATCCAACAATTGCACGCACCGAAATGGAGCGGAACTTACAATTTGAGTTATCAGTTTGCGAACAAATTTTCGATGGATTTGACTGGACAATTCTACGGACCAATGCGATTGCCAACTGTTCCAGATGATTTCCGACCGGAATATTCGCCTTGGTTTACGTTGATGAATATCCAGTTGACGAAGAAATTTGATAATGGTTTTGAGATTTATGGAGGCGTGCGAAATCTGTTAAACTTTACGCCGAAAAATCCAATTCTAAGACCTTTTGACCCGTTTGATAATCAAGTGGATGATGTTGCAATTAATCCATACGGCTATACTTTTGATACGACTTATGGCTATGCGCCGATGCAGGAAATCCGGACGTTTTTGGGGATTCGTTATCAGATAAGATAGATGTTAGAAATTAGATTTTAGAAGTTAGATTAATGAAAATACTGACTTTCATATTATTAATGATTTCCGGGATTTTTAATTCGCAGGAAGTGAAGCATTATGGGTTTGAAAGTTTACCGGAAAAGTTGGAGAAACCGATTTTGATTTATATGAAAACCGATTGGTGCTCAATTTGTAAGGTTCAGAAATATCAAGTTGAGAAAGATTTGGAGTTGAGAAATCTGATGGATGAAAAGGTTTATTTTATCACTTTTAATCCTGAAAAATATAAGGAATCGATTAAATTCTTTGGTGAAAATTACCATTATATTTCAAACGGAAATTCTGGCATTCACGAACTGGCATTTGAATTTTCATCCAACAAAAAACCTGTTTATCCGAGTTGGATTTTGATTGATAAAAATGGGAAAGTTTTGTTACGAAATGAGGGATTGGTTGATAATGGGACTTTGAAATTATTGATAAGCACTTCGACTCCGCTCAGTGTGACAAATAAAAAAACCTTCTGAAAATTAATCCAGAAGGTTGCTATTTGTATTTAATAAAATCTTATTTCGTCAAATCCAAACCGCCGAAATTACCGGAACTCATCATCACAAAAGCGCCTTGGGATTTGTCCAAAGTTTCCCAGTAAGCGTGAAGGTCTTCGGCATTGGTAAAGACTTTCAGGTTTTCTTTTTTGAATTTTTCCTTAATCAAATCCGGAGAAATCGGGTCCATTCTTTTGATTTTCAAAGCGTCTTCTGAATAGAAAACGACCGCATTATCCAAACCATCCATTGCGTGGTCGTATTGCTCGAGGAAAACCGGATTCAGACTGGAATAGGTGTGCAATTCTAAAAATCCAAACGTTTCAGTTTTTGAAAATTGTTCTGCAAATGCGGAAACAGTCGCTTTCACTTTGCTTGGTGCGTGTGCGAAATCTTTGTAAAGCAGTCCACCATCCGCTCTTTTAACAATTTCAAGACGTTTAGATGCTCCTTTAAAACTCATAATCGCTTCATAGAATTCCTCTTCCATTATTCCCAATTGAGAACAGATGAATCTTGCGCCTTCCATATTCAGCAAATTGTGTTTTCCAAAAACAGACAGTGGAATATCGCCCATATCGGTTTTCAGATTGACGATTCCGTTTTCTATTTTGTAAGCTGGGGTTTTGTATGGGATTTTTCTGAAGAAATTCTCAGAAGCTTCCACCACTTTTACCACTTCTTCATCTTCTTCGTTATAAACCAAAACACCGCCAGGCGTGATGCTCGCAACAAATTTTCTGAATTGGTCGATGTAATCATCAAAGGTTTTGAAAACATTGATGTGATCCCAAGCAATTCCGGAAATCAAAGCGATATTGGGTTGGTATAATAGAAATTTTGAACGTAAATCAATTGGAGAAGACAAATATTCATCACCTTCAAGAATCATAAAGTCATTGTCATCCGTGATTTTCACCATACAATCAAAACCTTCCAATTGCGCGCCGACCATATAATCTATGTCTTTCTGATGGAAATTCAGAACGTGAAGAATCATTGATGTAATCGTCGTTTTCCCGTGAGAACCACCAATTACAACTCTCGTTTTCTCTTTGGATTGTTCGTAAAGAAACTCAGGATAAGAATAGATTTTCAATCCCAATTCTTTCGCTCTTGCTAATTCAGGATTGTCGGTGTGTGCGTGCATCCCGAGAATGACAGCATCAATATCCGAAGTCAGTTTTTCCGGAAACCAACCTAACTCTGCAGGAAGAATCCCTTTTCTTTCCAATCTGGATTTTGAAGGTTCGAAAATAGCATCGTCGGAACCGGTCACCTGATAGCCTTTATCTTTGAGAGCAATGGCAAGATTGTGCATCGCAGAACCGCCAATGGCAATGAAATGGGTTTTCAATTCAATATAATTTTACACAAAAGTAAGGAGTTTTCTTTGAAAGATGTTAGAAATTAGAAGTGAGAAGTAAGATTTCCGTCATTAATCATAAAATAAAAAACCTGATTTTTTACAATCAGGTTTCGAGGATATTTATGATAAAGTGGTTTGGAGCTTAGGACGTTCGTATTCTATTTTCAGTTCTTCGCCTGTTAATGTAAAGTAGATATTCTGCAATTGGTGAAGATAACTACATTTGATATAGTTTCCGAAAAACAAAAAACCTTCTAAAATTTTATTAGAATTGAGATCAAAATCATATCGGCAATAGTTTGGAAGGTCGAATCTTATTCTGCTTTAAGAACGATAAGCCTCCTTAAATCCCAATTTTGAAAACCATTCAGCAGTCAATGCAATTGGTTTTAGTTTTCTAGAATCAATAGCAGTTTCAGAATCAATTTTCACAAGGATTTCTTCATTAATATTTTCCATTCCGATAATTGGCACAATCGAGTCTTCATACATAAGCAGATTGTTGAGTCTAAGTTCTGTCGCTTCCATGTCTATAAGATATTAGTGATTTGTATAATTCAGTGTCACTAGCAGTAAACAAAAGCTTTGCCAAGTTCATGTAAAATAAATAATTAATTTAATTTATCATTGATGAATTAATTTTATGTAATCGAGCATATTTTGTTGTGTTTCTGACATTTCTTCATTGTTTCTGTATATTCTGTCTTTTATTATATTTTCAATTTTTTGTTTTTATGATTTTGTAATAATCAAATATAGAATTCAATGTTTGATGGCATTTTCTTTGAACTGGCTTAAATATAACATCAAATCTATAGTTATGAAAAGTAAAGAAATAATATCTATCCGTAATAAAACTGTAGTTATTACCGGTGCCTCAAGTGGTGTAGGAAGGGCTGCAGCAGAGGCATTTGCACAGGAGGGTTGTAATCTTGTATTGGCTGCCAGGGGGAAAGAAGCGTTAGAAGAAACTGTTGCCATCTGCAAAGGTTTTGGTGCATTTGCGATAGCGATTCCAACTAATGTTGCGGAATATAAGGAAGTGGAGCATCTTACAGAAAAAGCTTTGGAAATTACAGGAACCATTGATTTCTGGGTCAATAATGCAGGCGTAATGGCTACAGGAAGATTCGAGGAGACGCCTGTGGAGGTAATAGACCAGCTTATCAAAACTAATCTTTTAGGTTATATGCACGGAGCAAGAAGTGTGCTTCCGGTCTTTAAAAAACAAGGACATGGCATTCTTATAAATAATATATCTATTGGCGGATGGATGCCTGCGCCTTATGGTGCTGCTTATTCTGCTTCAAAATATGGAATTCGTGGGATGGTGGAATGCCTTCAGGGTGAAGTTTCGGATCAGCCGGATATTCATTTGGTAGCGTTGTATCCCAGCATCCAGCGCTCTACAGGTAATATGCACTCGGCGAAATATTCTGGATTAGATTTTAAAATTCCGCCAACAGCAGCCGACCCAAAAAAGCTGGCTGAGGAAATGGTGGCAATGGCTAAAAATCCTAAAAAAAGCAAATTTACGGATTGGTCATCACTGCTTATGAAGACGGCTTATGGTTTTTTTCCGAAAGTGGTTATCAATTCAACTTCAGCGGCATTACGTCTGCTGATGAAAGAAGACCGTACAACAGATACGGATGGCAATATTCTTACACCATCCAAATCTCCAATGCAAGTGTACGGCGAAACGATATTGCCAGTGCCTAGTAAGAAATCTAAGATTTTAATGGCAGGTATTTTGGCAGCTGGAGTCATTTTGATGATCTCGAAATCCCGAAAGCCGATATCGTGAGAGATTTACAGAGTAATCTATAATCCTAACCATAAATAGGTTGGTACTTATAACGTTTCCCTGTTTTTTCTCTTAACAAAATAAAAAACCCTGAATAAGAAATATTCAGGGTTTCATTTTGAGGTGCCTAGCGGATTCGAACCGCTGTAGATGGTGTTGCAGACCACTGCCTAGCCGCTCGGCCAAAGCACCGTTTTATTGGAATGCAAATTTAGTGTTTTTTTTTAAATTTCAAATTTTATAACTAGTTTTCTTCAACTTTTTTGAGAAAAAAACAGTGCAACTAAAATTAATGAATTGCAAAAATAGCCCTGATGGCAGCGGTTACCCCGCAGTGAGATGGGAAGAACGGCATCGGAGGTGGAAGAAAGGGCACGAGGAGTATGAGCGAACAGCAGGTTCCCGGCTTCTAAATATTAATGTTTTGAATTTCTTTAATTATTGATTCCAATCTTTATTTCGGTTCCAAATAAGTATCTTTGCAGAAATTTTTTAGAAATAATGGATAGAATCCAACTGAATACAATTGAAGAAGCGCTGGAAGATCTTAAAGCGGGTAAAATGGTAATTGTGGTAGACGATGAGGATAGGGAAAATGAAGGCGATCTTGTCGCAGCTGCAGAACTTACTACGGCAGAAACAGTCAATTTTATGGCCACTTTTGCCAGAGGTTTGATCTGTATGCCTATCACAGAAAAACGGTGCGACGAGCTGGAACTGCATTCTATGGTTGCTAATTCTACGGATCCTAAAGAAACCGCTTTTACCATTTCTGTAGATCTTCTTGGAAAAGGTGCTACCACAGGAATCTCTGCGAGTGACCGTGCAAAAACAATACAAGCCATTATGGACCCCGAAACCAAACCTGGTGATCTTATGAGACCGGGCCATATTTTCCCTCTCCGGGCAAGAGAAGGCGGCGTGCTGAAAAGAGCCGGACATACGGAAGCTGCCATAGACCTTACAAGACTTGCAGGATTGAAAGAGGGTGGTGTGATCTGCGAAATTCTGAATGAAGACGGAACCATGGCAAGATTGCCACAGCTGAGAGAGTTTGGTAAAAAACATGATTTGAAAGTGGTTTCTATTGAGGATTTGATTCATTATAGATTGAGACAGGGCGATCTTGTAGAAAGAATAGAAGAGCGTGATATCAAAACGCATTTTGGGGATTTCAAATTTTATGTTTTTGAAGAAAAACCAACAGAACAAATCCATTATGCACTAACGAAGGGAACTTGGACTACAGATGAAGCCGTGCTGGTGAGAGTGCAATCTTCGGGAACTTATTTTGATGTATTCAGTCGTTTGTCTAATGGTGAGCATCCATTGATGCAGAAAGTTACAGACTTGATAAATGCGGAAGGTAAAGGCGCTGTGGTTTTCATCAACAATGTTTCTAACAAAGAAAATACATTGAGCAGGATTCAGCATTTCCTTAATTTCCAGGATGGAACTAATGATCAGCCGACCATTGCTCCTAATTTCAGGGATTATGGTATCGGGACTCAGATCCTTAAAGATCTTGGAATTAATAAGTTCAAAGTCATTACTCAAAATCCGAACATAAAACCGATTATTTCCGGCTATGATGTGGAAGTGAGTGAAATGATTGCCTTGTAGACATAAAGTTAATATGAGTATAGATAATAGATTTTTATCTTGATTATAACAAGAAAGCGCTCCAATCGGAACGCTTTTTTTTTGTATTTTCTATTCGTTTATTCTTTCTAAGTCTATTTTGCAGGCCAAATATTATTCTTTGGATTAATATCCGGAACAATTGATTTTGGGTCAAGTGAAACTGAGCTTATCTCCTTTGTAGAATCCATTTGGAAAGTCCATTCTGTGTTTCTTTTCCAAACTTCTACAGGTAGTTTTACTGTTTCAGTTGTTCCGTCTTTAAAGGTTACCAAGACTGTTGTAGGCATAGGCAGCTGACCAATATTTTCTACCGTGATCTGCGCGCCGTTTTTGTAATCACCATTCACAGGTTTTACAGCTTTCACGGCTTGATCTACTTTCCATTTGTTCATAAACCAACCTCTCCAGAACCAGTTAAGCTCTTCTCCGGATACATTTTCCATCGTGTGGAAGAAATCCCAAGGCGTAGGATGTTTAAAAGCCCATCTGTGAACATAAGTTCTGAAAGCTTTATCAAATTTTTCGGGTCCGAGGATGGTTTCTCTCAGGATTCCCAAGCCAAGTCCTGGTTTAAAATAAGCAAGAACACCAATGCTTCTTTCTTTCATATTATCCGGGCCTACCATGACCTGCTCAAAGTTGTCACTTTGCACGAAAGGTCCCATTTTTCCTATATCTTGTTTATGGTAATATTCGCCTTTGTTGAAAGCTTCTGTCGAAAGTTCATTAATAAACGTATTGAAACCTTCGTCCATCCAAGCAAAAACCCTTTCATTGGAACCAACAATCATTGGAAACCAAGTATGGCCAAATTCGTGGTCAGTCACACCCCAAAGATCATCGCCTTTCGAATTCCTATGACAGAACACAATGCCCGGATATTCCATTCCTCCTTCATTTCCAGCTACGTTGGTTGCCGCAGGATAAGGATATTCAAACCACTTTTGGGAATAATGTTCAATAGAAGCTTTGGTATATTCTGTAGATCTTCCCCAAGCTTTTTCGCCGGCACTTTCTACAGGATAAGCTGAGATGGCCAGAGATTTTTTACCGCTTGGCAGATTGATTCTTGCAGCATCAATAATAAAAGCGGCTGATGATGCCCATGCGAAATCTCTTGCCTTTTCAATTTTGAATTTCCAGGTTTTGGTGCCGGAATTATTTCCTTTTCCTAGCTCAGATTCCGGGTGAATCATTACTGTTTTTTCGCTGTTTTTTGCAGTATTCCAACGGCTGATTTCTTCTCTGGAATACACTTCTTTCTCGTTCAATAATTCTCCCGAAGCTACTACATAATGATTAGCGGGAACAGTAATATTAGCAGATAAAGTTCCATATTCTAGGTAGAACTCCGATGCACCAAGGTAAGGGAGTGTATTCCAACCCATTACATCGTCATAAACACACATTCTGGGATACCATTGTGCAATCGTAAAGATCTTTCCATTCTTTGTCTCTTCCACGCCCATTCTGTCTGATCCATATTTCGGTGATTTGAAAGCATATTCTATTTTAAGCTTTGCAACACCGCCATTGGCTTTAAGTTCTTCCGGAAGGTCGATTTGCATTCTGGTGTCTGTAATTGTATATTTTACGTCTTTACCATTATACTTTACCGATTTGATTTTATAACCGCCATCGAAAACTTCGCCTTTTGCCCCATTTCTGCTTCCGGCAATCGGGATGACGGCATTTCCTCGGGAATCTTTGGAGAACAGATTCTGATCCAGCTGAAGCCATAAAAAACTGAGCTGATCCGGACTGTTATTGGTATAGATGATGTCTGCTGAACCTGTAAGTTCATTGCTTACATCATTTAGGCTCACATTCAGCTGATAATCTGCGGAGTTTTGCCAGTACTTGTGACCCGGTTGTCCGCTTGCAGAACGAGTTTCGGTTCCTGTTTGCGGATAAAAAAACGGTTTAAATGCTTCTGTGTAATCATACTTTGGAGATTCCTGCGCAAAAGTATGCCCTGTAAAAGCAACAAGAGCAACAGCAGAAAGCAAATACGGAAGTCTGAATTTCATTTAGGGAAAATTTTTGGTTAAGTAAAATTAGTGCTTAAAAAACTTCTGATGTTACAAATAAAACGTTATAATAAGGATTAGATAAAAAATCTGTTTGTACATTTGTGATTGAAAATCCGAAAATGACACGTATTCTTCTTTTATCAGACACGCATTCTTACATCGATGACAGGATTCTCGATTATGCAAACGATGCCGATGAAGTTTGGCATTGTGGCGATTTCGGGAGTATGACTGTGATTGAGGAATTAGAAAAAATAAAACCAATCCGTGGTGTTTATGGCAATATAGATGAAGCCAAAATCAGAACCATTTTCCCGGAAGTTTTGAGTTTCAAATGCGAAGATGTAGAGGTTCTGATGATTCATATTGGTGGTTATCCGGGGAAATACTCACCGTTGGCAAAGAAAGAAATTGCTGAGAAAAAACCGAAATTATTCATTTCCGGACATTCTCATATTTTGAAAGCAATGCACGATAAAAAGAATAATCTTCTTCATCTTAATCCTGGCGCATGTGGAAAATCCGGTTGGCACAAAGTGAGAACAATGATGCGTTTCACGATTCATAAAGATGAAATCAAGGATTTAGAAATCATAGAACTCGGAGCTCGGTAGGAGAGTTTGAGAATTATTGAGTTTGAGAAATCACATATCAATCATCATTTATCAATTATTATATGAAAGTTGGAGATTTAGTTTCTGTTATTGATGAAAATCTTAAAGGTAAAGTTCTAAAGATTATTGCTCAGCAAGTAAAAATCGAAGACGAACACGGTTTTACGTATAATTTTTCTAAGGATAAATTAACAATCATTGATGCCGATTTGTACGAAAATTCTCCAATTATTAGAAAAAATGAAACACCCAAAGTTGTTTCGAAAAAACATAACAAAGCACCTTTGAAACTCGATTTGCATTTTGATTTATTAGTCAAAAATCCATCAGATTATGATGCTTTTGAAAGATTGATGATTCAGAGAGAAAAATTGCTGGAAACGATTGATTTTTGTAGAAAGAATAAAATCAAAACCTTACAAATCATCCACGGAATTGGCGATGGTGTTTTGCAAAAAATGGTTTATGATGTTTTGGAAGGTCTTACAAATATCGAATATGACAGTGACGGATTTTTCTATCATCAATCCGGAAATGTCGAAGTCAAATTTTTATAAAAAGTAATTATGTGCAGAAAACAAATCAGTCTTATTTTAATTTTAATATTTGCGTTCAATTTTGCTCAAACCCAATATAAAACCGAAAGCAACATCTCTTATTATCCTGAAAAAATCAGTAGAACAGATTCTTACATCGAAGTTCAGGATCTGACTAAAAAATAAAGTCAGAGAAGAATATAAAAGAAAAAAAAAGTCGAAAACCGGATATATAGTTTGCGACTTTTTTCTGAGGTAAAATTTAATTCAAACTCACATCTTCCGGTGCATTTGCCCAAAGAAGAAACTCGCCGCCGAGATTTTGCATAATATTTTTCCAAAGATTCTGGTCATTTGGAAGCGTATAATCTAAGTTGTAAACATCTACAATTGTCCACATTTTACGCTGGATTTCGCCTTCAAGTTGCATCGCAGACCAACCAGAATATCCGGAAAAAACCTTGATATTTTCTATATCAGTAGAGCCTTCAACAATTGACGAAACTACAGAGTCAATATCTTCAGTAATATAGAATTCATCATTGATTTCAGAATATTCCTCCGCAATTTTTTCACCTTTCAGGATAAAATAAATCTTATCATTTTCCACAGGTCCGCCTTCATACACATCCACTGGAAACCCGAAAATATTCAGCAGACGGGAACTAATATTTTTGTTCTTTTTGTTCAAAATCAGCCCAAAAGCACCATTTTCATTATGCTCAATAATCAGCACCACAGAACGCGAAAATATATCGCCGGAAATATCAGGCGTTGAGATTAAAATTTTACCTTTGTAAGAGTAATTCATCTATCAAAGCTATTAAAAAATATTTTTTTTGAAAAAGAATTCAAGCAAAAATTAATCTAAAATTGTGACAAGTTGAATAATTTGGGCGCCTTTATCCGCCCTCCGTTCCCGCTTTTTTGTTTTTTTAGAAAAAACAAAAAGAGCTCCACTCAGGTCGGGGCGCGCTTCGCAAAAAAGGAAAATTTGTCAAAGAATCCAAAATAAACCTTTAGTTTAGTTTTTCTTTGATGAGCAAAGCGTCTTTGCGACTCCTAAAACATTGAATCAAAAAAAAACTTTGCGAACTTTGCGTTTAAAAAAATCAATATTATAAAGCATCTCAATCATAAAATGAACAACGAAAACCTCCACGATAAAAGAAAAGTTTACGATAAGTCTCAATTAGTCGAAAGTGAAATCAAAGCCAATCCAATCGAGCAATTCCGTAATTGGTTTTTGGAAGCTGAAGAAAATCCACAAGTTTCCGAAGCCAACGCAATGGCAATTTCAACGGTAGAAGAAGACGGTTGTCCAAGAACCAGAATGGTTTTGCTGAAGTCGTACAATTGGGAAGGTTTTATTTTTTATACCAATTACGAAAGCCGAAAGGGAAAATCACTCGAGAAAACTAAAAAAGCCTGTCTTCATTTTTTCTGGCCAAGTTTAGAAAGGCAAATTATCATCAAAGCCAATATAGAACGAATTGCGGAGAATATGAGTGACGGCTATTTCCATTCTCGTCCGAAAGGAAGTCAACTTGGAGCAGTGGTTTCGCCTCAAAGTCAGGAAATCCCGGACCGAAATTTCCTAGAAAACAAACTAAAAGATTTAGAAACCGAATACGAAAACAAAGAAATCCCAAGACCTGAAAATTGGGGCGGTTATATCGCAAAACCCTACGAAATCGAATTTTGGCAAGGCAGACCAAACCGTCTTCACGACAGGATTTTATATTCTTTGACAGAAAATTTCGATTGGAAGATCTCCAGATTAGCACCGTAAGTTTTAACCACAAAAGTCACAAAGATGTATTGATCTTTAGATACTCAAAAGATTAGATAATTTTATAACATATCTTTTAAAGCTTTTTGAAAATTAATGTTTTCAAACTTTTCTTTTGTGACTTTTGTGGTTGAAAAGATTATTTACTTCTCGACTTCAAAATTGTCTCAACATCTTCCAAGGTAAAACCTTTGGCCTTCAACAAAATCAAATAATGATAAAACAAATCTGCTGCTTCATTCAAGAATAATTCGTCATTATTATCTTTCGTTTCGATAATTAATTCCACAGCTTCTTCACCTACTTTTTGCGCTACTTTATTGATACCACTTTTAAATAGAGAATTGGTGTAAGAATTTTCATCATTATTATCAATTTTATCAGAAATTGTTTTCTGTAATTCGTATAAAAAACCTTTGTCCGTTTCTTCTGCAAAACAAGTCGTCGTTCCTTTGTGACAAGTTGGTCCAAGCGGTTTTGCTTTGATGAGAATCGTATCTTTATCACAATCTAATTTCCAATCCATCAATTCCAAAAAATTTCCCGAAGTTTCACCTTTTGTCCAAAGTCTGTTTTTGGAACGGGAAAAGAAAGTTACTCGTTTTTCTTGTAGCGTTTTATCAAAAGCTTCTTGATTCATATAACCAAGCATCAGAACTTTCAGATTAAGATAATCCTGAATGATGACAGGAACTAAACCTGTGTTGTTATCAAATTTTATATTCATCTTATTGGTAAATTTTTGGATTTAAGATAATTTTTAAGTTCCGGAATTTCTATTTCATTAAAGTGAAAAATACTGGCTGCCAAAGCTCCGGTTGCTTTGGTTTCTGTAAAAATGTCTTCAAAATGTTGCAACGTTCCTGCACCACCAGATGCAATCACCGGAATATTAACTAATTTCGAAAGTTGTTTTGTAATGTCGATAGCAAAACCGGATTTTGTTCCGTCTGTATTCATCGAGGTTAAGAGGATTTCTCCGGCTCCAAGATTTTCGACTTCTTTTGCCCAATAAAACAATTCTTTTTCGGTTTCGATTTTGCCGCCGTTGCTGAAAATCTTATTCTGATTTTGTACCAATTTGGTGTCAATTGCCACAACCATACATTGTGAACCAAATCTTTTGGCAATTTCTGTTATCAGATTAGGATTGGAAATCGCAGCAGAATTAATTGTGATTTTATCTGCGCCGTTTTTCAGAAGTTCTTCCACATTTTCCAAAGCGTTGATTCCACCGCCAACCGTGAAAGGAATATTGATATGTCGGGCAATTTCCCGAACAAGCGGAATCAAAGTTTTTCTTCGTTCTTCTGTCGCAGAGATATCAAGAAAAACCAATTCGTCTGCACCTTGGTCAGAATATTTGATGGCCATTTCCACAGGATTTCCAACTTCTTTCAAATCCAAAAAATTGACACCTTTTACGGTTTCTCCGCTTTTGATATCGAGACAAGGAATGATTCGTTTTGCTAACATCAGAGAAATGGTTTTAAATCGTTAAGAGAAATCCTGTTTTCATACAAAGCTTTGCCGATAATTGCGCCTTCACAACCAATTGAGTTTAACTGAACTAAATTGTTAGTAGAAGTAATTCCGCCCGAAGCAATAAGTTTAATGTCTGGATTTTCGGCAATTATTTTTTCATATAAATCGAAAGAAGGACCTTCTAACATTCCATCTTTATCAATATCTGTTGAGATAATATATTGGATTCCGTCTTCTGTTTTTTCTTTGATGAAGTCATAAATATTCATTTCGCTTTCTTCCAGCCACCCCGAAACTGCAATTTTTTCTTTTTTAGCATCCGCTCCCAAAATGATTTTTTCTTTACCATATTTTTCTAAGGTTTCAAGAAATAATTCTGGATTTTTGACAGCAACACTTCCCAAAGTCACTTGTTTTGCACCGCTTTCAAAAGCGATTTTAATATCTTCTTCGGATTTTAAACCACCTCCAAAATCTATAATTAAAGATGTTTTTGAAGAGATTTGTTCTAATGTTTTATAATTGATAATTCGGTTTTCTTTTGCACCGTCCAAATCGACCAAATGCAAAAACTGAATTCCATTATCTTCAAAATTTTTCGCGACATCCAAAACGTTCTTGCTGTAAATGGTTTTCTTATTGTAATCGCCTTTGGAAAGCCGAACACATTCGCCGTTGATGATGTCTATTGCTGGGATTATTCTCATTTTCTATTTTTATTTACAATGAATTAATAGCTTTTAACCACAAAAGGCACAAAAGATTTTTATATTTTTTAGTTGTTCAAAAGTTCAAAATAGGTTTATTTGAAATTTTGTTTTCTTTTGAACAGCTTTTATTTTAATTTTTCCTTTTGTGTCTTTTGTGGTTCAAATCAATCATAATTTTAAAAAGTTTTCTAATATTTTACTTCCGAAAACACCACTTTTTTCCGGGTGAAACTGAACGCCGAAAAAATTATCTTTCTGCAAAGCTGTGCTGTAAGACTCGGAATAGTCTGTTGTGGCAATTGTATTTTGATTTTTCTCAGCATAATAACTGTGAACGAGATACATATAACTCTGCTCAGGAATATTTTTGAACAGATCCGATTTCAATTCATAAATTTGATTCCAACCAATCTGCGGAACCAATACAGAATCGGGAAATCTCTTCACCGAAACATCAAAAATCCCCAAAGCTTTTGTCTCACTTTCCTCCGAATCTTTGCAGAGTAATTGCATCCCAAGACAAATTCCCAAAAGTGGTTGTTTGAGTTCTGGAATGAGCAAATCTAATTTTGTTTCTTTTAAAGAATTCATTGCAAAAGATGCTTCACCAACGCCCGGAAAAATAACTTTGTCAGCTTTAGAAATTTCATCAGGATTATTCGTGAGTTTTGCTGAAAATCCTAATCTTTCTATCGCAAACAGAAGACTTTGGACATTTCCGGCTTTGTAATCTATAATGACTGTTTTCATATTTTAATTTTTAGATACTTCGACAAGCTCAGTATGACATCTTTAATATTAACTTTTTTGTCAGGCTGAGGCTCTCGAAGCCTTTTGATTATTTATAACATTCCTTTTGTTGATGGTAAAATCATTTTTTCCGAATCACGTTTTACTGCAGATTTTAAACACTTAGCAAAAGCCTTGAAAATCGATTCTATTTTATGATGCTCATTGTCGCCTTCTGCTTTGATGTTTAGATTTGCTTTAGCTGAGTCTGAAAACGATTTGAAGAAATGAAAGAACATTTCGGTCGGCATTTTTCCAATCATTTCGCGTTTGAATTCTGCATCCCAAACGATCCAGTTTCGTCCGCCAAAATCCAAAGCGACCTGAGCTAAACAATCGTCCATTGGCAAAACAAAAGCATAACGTTCGATTCCTAATTTGTTTCCTAAAGCCTGATAAAAAGCTTCGCCAAGTGCAATTCCTGTATCTTCTATTGTGTGATGTTCATCCACTTCCAAATCACCATCAACCTTGATTTCCAAATCCATTTGACCGTGTTTAGCAATTTGGTCAAGCATATGGTCGAAGAAGGCAATTCCTGTATCAATATTGGATTTTCCTGTTCCGTCGAGGTTTAGATTGATTTTAATTTTGGTTTCGTTGGTATTTCTGATGATTTCTGCTGTTCTGTTTTCAAGTTTTAGAAATTCGTAAATCGATTTCCACGATGTTGTTTTCAGAGCAATTACATTGTCTAAATCATCATTTTCTAAAATCTCCTCGACTCCAAGAGTTTCATCATTATTAATGAAAATCGCTTTTGAATTAAGGTTTTTCGCCAGTTTTACATCAGTAATTCGGTCACCAATCACGAATGAATTTTCTAAGTTATAAGTGTCTTTATCGAAATATTTTGTCAGCAAACCTGTATTTGGTTTTCTGGTTGGCGCATTATCTTTTGCAAAAGTTTTATCAATAAAAATATCTTCGAATTTCACATCTTCATTTTCAAACGTTTCGATAATGAAATTCTGAATTGGCCAGAAATTTTCTTCTGGATGAGAAGCTGTTCCCAAACCGTCCTGATTCGTTACCATTACCAATTCGTAATCCAATTCTTTGGCGATTTTTGATAAAAAAGTGAAGACTTGTGGATAGAATTTCAGTTTTTGAAAAGAATCAACTTGATAATCTTCGGGTTCAAGAACCAAAGTTCCGTCGCGGTCTATAAATAGTAATTTTTTCATTTTTTTTATGGACTTTTTATTTTTATTAAGGCTTCGAGAGCCTCAGCCTGACAGCGTTTGATGAGCAGTGTCACACTGAGCGGAGTCGAAGTGTCTGTTTTTAGTTATCAATATTTTGGAGAGTTTCTATCAATTTTTTATTTTCATCAGGATAACCAACTGTAATTCTCAAACAGTTTTTGATAACCGAATTTCGGTTTCTGATAATGACATTTTGATTGACCAATTCCTGATAAACTGAATTTGCATTGTCAACTTCTATCAAAATAAAATTGGCATCTGAAGGGAAGATTGTCTTAACCAAGTCCAGTTTTTCTAAGTTTTGGATTAAGGATTTTTTCTCTTCCAGAATAATTTTGATATTTTCTGAAACCTGATTTATATTTTCATCATTAAGTGTTTTTATAATCGCATCTTGATTAAGTTGACTAATGTTGTAAGGCGGTTTTACTTTATTGTAAAATTTAATGATTTCTTCGGAAGCATAAGCAATTCCAACTCGCACAGAAGCCATTCCCCAAGCTTTGCTGAAGGTTTGGCTAACAATAAGATTTGGATAATTTTTGATTTGATTTGTGAAACTTTCTTCCGGACTGAAATCGATGTAGGCTTCATCAATAAAGACAATTCCATTGAAGTTTTCAAGAATATATTCTATGTTTTTGATCGAATTTCCCGTCGGATTATTTGGCGAACAAATAAAAATTATTTTTAGATTTTCATCATTTAAATAAGGTTTTAAAGATTCCAAATCGATTTGAAAATCTTCATTCAGTTCAACATTGATTAATTCCACATCATTGATATTGGCCGAAACTTCGTACATCCCATAAGTCGGCGAGAAGGTTAAAATTTTATCTTTTTTTGGTTCACAAAAGATTCTGAAAGCCAGATCTATGACTTCATCACTTCCGTTTCCGAGGAAAATATTTTCGGTTGAGATTTGATTTAGTTCGCTTAATCTTTCTTTGATTTTTCTTTGAGTTGGGTCAGGATAACGGTTCAGTTTTCCGAAAGGATTTTCATTCGCATCTAGAAAAATTCCGTTTTCACCTTCAAATTCATCTCTTGCGGAAGAATATGGTTTGAGACTGAGAATGTTTTTTCGAATTAATTTTTGAATATCAATTGTCATTTCTATTTTTTTTAATTGGTAAAAATTGGGAACACTTCGACAAGCTCAGTTTGACATCTCTAATACTAACTGTCTTTGATTTTCTTTGTCAGGCTGAGCCTGTCGAAGCCTTTTCTAAGGACTTTAATCTTATCGAAATAGCGTTTTTATGGGCAACCAATTCTTCAGCTTCTGCCATTAACTCAATGGTTTTTCCTAAGTTTTTAATTCCGGTTTTTGTCACATTTTGAAAAGTTATTTTCTTTACAAAGCTGTCCAGAGAAACACCGCTGTAATTTTTTGCGAAACCGTTGGTCGGCAAAGTATGATTGGTTCCCGATGCATAATCGCCTGCACTTTCTGGACTGTAATTTCCAAGAAAAACAGAACCTGCATTAGTGATTTTAACAGTAAAATTTTCTGCGTTTTCAATGGCTAAAATCAAATGTTCCGGTGCGTAACTATTAGAAAATTCAATCGCTTCGTTCGTGGAACTTAACAAAATTGATTTGCTGTTTAGTAAAGCGATTTCTGCAATTTCTTTTCGAGGTAAATCGTTAAGTTGTTTTTTAATTTCAATATTAATTTCGTTAATGATTCTTTCAGAATTACTTAATAAAATCACTTGAGAATCGGTTCCGTGTTCAGCTTGTGAAAGTAAATCTGAAGCGACAAAACTTGGAATTGACATTTCATCAGCAATGACCAAAACTTCACTTGGACCAGCCGGAATATCAATAGCAAGATTGTAGTTAAGAGCCAATTGTTTTGCAGCTGTTACGTATTGATTTCCAGGTCCGAAAATCTTGTCAACTTTCGGAATTGTTTCTGTTCCAAAAGTCAAAGCTGCAATCGCTTGGCTTCCGCCAACTTTGAAAATATTTTTAATTCCAATTAAGTTTGCTGTGAACAAAATCGCTGGATTAATTTTTCCGTTTTTATCGGGAGGCGAACAAATCGTAATATTCTTACAACCTGCAATAGTCGCGGGAATTCCCAACATCAAAACGGTAGAAAACAAAGGCGCCGTTCCTCCGGGCACATAAATTCCAATATTTTCAATTGCGCGACTTTCTCGCCAGCAAAAAACACCTTCGGTAGTCTCGATGATTTTTTTCTCTTCTTGTTGAGAACTGTGAAATTTTCTAATGTTTTCCGCAGCCAATTTAATGGCTGATTTTAATTCATCGGGAACTAAATTGTTTGCTTCATCAACTTCGATTTCTGAAACTTTTAAATCATTTAAAATGACGTTGTCGAATTTTTCTGTGAAAAACTTCAAAGCCTTATCGCTATTGTTTTTCACTTCATCAAAAACAGATTTTACCTGCTCAGAAAGATTTTCTTGATTTTGTAAAGGTCTTTCACAAAGTGATTTCCATTCGGAAATTGGTGGATATTTGTATTGCTTCATCATAATATCATTTTTTCTATTTCTAATACCAAGATTCCTTGTGCGCCTTCTTTTTTCAGATTCTCAATCACGTCCCAAAATTTATCTTCTTTGATTACTGAATGAATAGACGACCAACCACTTTCAGCTAACGGAAGGACAGTTGGGGATTTCATTCCTGGTAAGAGATTGATGATTTTTTCGAGGTTTTCATTTGGAGCATTTAGGAGAATATATTTGCTTTCAGAAGCTTCTTTTACCGCATTGATTCTGAATAAAAGTTTCTTCAGAATTTCTTGATTTTTATTCGATAAATTCTCGTTGGAAATCAAAACGGCTTCGCTTTCTAAAACAGTTTCCACCTCTTTTAAACCATTCGTAAGTAGAGTAGAGCCTGTGCTGATGATGTCGAAAATACCATCTGAAAGACCAATTCCAGGAGCAATTTCGACGCTTCCTCCGATTTTTTCGATTTGAGCATTGATATTATTCTTTTGGAAATAATTTGATAGAATCTCAGGATAAGAAGTCGCTACTTTTTTATTCTCGAAATATTGGATTCCGTTATAATTTTCTTCTTTTGGAATGGCCAGAGACAATCTGCATTGTGCGAATCCAAGTTTCTGAACAAGGTCAATGTTTTTCTTTTGTTCCAGAACTTCATTAAGTCCGATAATTCCGATATCTGCAACGCCTTGCTCAACATATTGCGGAATATCATCATCACGAAGAAATAAGATTTCTAATGGAAAGTTAGAGGACACAGCTTTCAGTTTTCTGGTGCCGTTGGAGATTTTGATGCCACATTCTTCCAGAAGTTTCAGAGACTTTTCGCTCAGTCTTCCGTTTTTTTGAATGGCTAATTTTAGTTTACTCATTTTGGATTTTATAGATAGAGTCTGAGTAAACAGCAAGGAAAATTGGGAAACAAAAAACCGTCTGATTACTCAGACGGTTAATAATATTTAGAAGTTATGACATACCATTAACTTCCCGCCTGAACGTGAAAATGATGGTGATGATGCATAAATTGTATAGACATTTTTTGTTTTTTGTTAGGACAAAGGTAGAAATTATTTTTAATAAAAATATTTTTTTTGACAAAAATTATTCAAAACTGTTTTTCCATTGAGTAATCATTTCTGAAAATCTCGTGTTTTCAAACGATTTATTTCTGATTTTTGAAACTGAGTGAACGCCCTTTTCATCAGAGATTCTAAGGATTTCTTCCGCTTTTTGAGATTCGAAAGCGATGATTTCTGCTTCTTCAATTTCTGCCAATTTATTTTTATGAATAAAAGTGACAAAGTTTTCCATCAAAGGTGAAATGTATGCACCTTCTGTCTGTTTAGGAATTTTAATCACGTTCTCCTGAAGAAACAAAAGATTTCCGAAGATACTTCTGGCGATTTTCTTGTTCGGATTCAGGAGAATCACATCATCCAAATCATTTTCTTTCGCATAGATTTCGGCATAGATATTCTCCGCAGAATGAACTCGGATATTACTCAGAAGATTCGCATTCACATTGATTTCTTTAATCAAATCCAATTCTATATTGCCTTGGATTTCAAGAATATCTCCGGATTCTTCCATTTCAAAATAGAAAGCTGTATCCGATTTCGGCAGCGGTTTGTCTTCTTGTTTTCTGTAAGCCATCAGTTGAATAATTCCGTTCTGGACGCCTTTGTCCAAAACTTCTTTCTGGAAAAGTTCCTGAAAAAACTCTAGGGTGTAACTTAGTGGGATATTCAATCTCATTTTTCTCATTGATGCCATCAGGAAGAAATAAGATTCTTCTGCCATTATGAGATTTCCTTTTCGTACGAAAAATGAAACCCAAACCGAATCTCCAAAAAGAAAAGAACGGTTAATGAGTTGTAAGTTATCTTCTGTGAAAACTAATTTTTGCATAGTAGTAAAAAAAATAATGAACGATAAAATCGTTCATCTAAAAATATTAAGCTGCACCTAATTTTATCTGTAGATTCTCAATGAGGTTTTCCCAGTAGAGTCTATTTTCTTCTTCATCGCCAGGCTCACAAAAATCGGTAATGTTTAGTGAAAGATCGTCAGTAATTTCATCTATTATGATAGAAAGTTCGAAGAAATATTTGGTACCTTCATCTTCTTCCCAACGGAAACGCACAAAACTTTCTGGCTTATAACGGATGAGTGTTGCTTTCTCCGCAGGACCGCCGCCCCAACTGAAAAAGAAATCGTCACCACGTTCAACAACATCGTCTGCAAACCACTCTGATAATCCTTCTGCACTTGCCAGATACTCATACAATATCTCCGAGAGACAATGCATATTGTATTCATACTGTACTTTCGTTTTCGCCATATCTTAATTCTAATTGTGGCGCAATATATAAATTAATTTCTTATTTCCAAATGAAAATCTCTATGGAAATTCAAATTTTTTATAGAAAATAAGTATGATTTTTATTAGTTGATTTTTGAATCTAATTTACCAATCCTCATTCAAAGCTTCCAGAATGATAGCGCAACCTTTTCGGATTTCGTCTTCAGAAATTGTGAGTGGAGGAGAGATTCTTAGATATTCGTTTCTGTATAGTTGCCAGAAAACAATCAGACCTTTTTCCATACATTTTGACGCCACTTTCAAAGTGTATTCTGGAGAACCGAGATTCACAGCCAACATCAATCCTTTTCCGTTCACATTTTTGATTTTTGGATGAACCAATAACTCTCGGAAAAGTTTTTCTTTTTTGTCGGTTTCGTTCATCAGTCCGCTTTCCAAAACTTCTTTCAAAGTGGCGTGGGAAGCAGCTGCAATCAAAGGATTTCCTCCAAAAGTTGTAATATGTCCTAATTTCGGCGAATGAGAAAGGCTTGTCATAATTTCTTTCGAACTCATAAATGCACCCACAGGAACGCCGCCGCCCATTCCTTTTCCCATTACGAGAATGTCCGGAACAATTCCGAAATGTTCAAATGCAAACAACTTCCCGGTTCTTCCAAACCCAGGCTGAATCTCGTCTAAAATCAATAAAGCACCAACTTCTTCACAACGTTTTTTCAGATTGATGAAATAATTCTCTTTCGGCATAATGAAACCTGCCGCACCTTGAATGGTTTCTACAATTACACAAGCTGTTTTTTCTGTAATCTTATCAAAATCATTTTCATTATTAAACTCGATGAAATTGACCATCGGCAACAGCGGACGAAATTCTCTTTTGTGAACTTCATTCCCTGCAACAGAAAGCGCACCGTGCGTATTCCCGTGATAGGCATTTTTGAAGGCAATGATTTCTTCTCTTCCTGTGTAACGTTTTGCCAGTTTTAAACTGCCGTCAATGGCTTCTGCTCCGGAATTTACAAGATAAGTAACTTCCAAAGGTTCGGGTGTGGCTTCTGCTAAAAGTCTGCAAAGTTCGACAGGTTTTTCCTGCGCATATTCGCCATAAACCATTACATGCAAATATTTATCAGCTTGTTCTTTGATCGCATTGACCACTTTTGGATGTGAGTGTCCAAGCGTGTTGGCAGAAACGCCAGCTACAAAATCCAGATAGGCTTTTCCGTCCTTTCCATAAATATAGCTTCCTTCGGCTTTTTCAACTTCGAAACCGGCTGCATAAGGTGTTGTTTGAGCTTGGTATTTAAAGAAATCTTGCTTCATTTGAGATAGATGTTAGAAATTAGATTTTAGAAGTTAGAACTTAGAATGCTTTTCAATACTAAATGGACTTCTAAACTTTTACAAAGGTCGTGAATTTTAAGTTTCGATGTTATGAAATGGCTAAATTTTCGACTTGGCGAAGCGCCCCGACTTATTTTATTTATATTCTTTTATTTGAATCGATGAACCGCTTTGTTAGGTTTGAGTGAAGCTTTTTTTCTGTTGTTGCGATTATATAAAGTTTTAGAGATTACTTTACTTCGTTAGCAATGATAGAAAAAAGCTGGAACGGCCCCAATAAAATTTTTACTTTTTGACCCGCACCGGCGTTTTCGGTTTGTTTTTTTCTTCGATTTTCTTACGTTCGGCTTCAGCCCGTTCAAAAAGGGAATTATCAGATTGATAAACAACTTCGGGATAATTGGGTGTGTCCAGGAAAATGTCGCCCCATTTTTGGAGTCGGTCTTTGGTATTCCAGTTAAAATCTTTGAAAAATCTTTGATCTTTAGAGATCTTGCTCATAGGGTAAGTATCTGTGTTGGCGCCGATATTACAGTCCACCTGTTCCAGTTTTTTTTCGGTAAAATGAGCCACAATCTCGCCGCATGTGGACAATGCAACACCGATTCTAGTCACTTCTTTAGTCTTCTCATTGGTATCATCGGCATAAGTGATGGCTTGCGCGTTGCCGACAGCTTTTGCAATATCTATGGCGTTATCTTTGAGGTACACCATCATATTCTTGCTTTTGATCTGGTTGAATTCATCCTTTATATTCAAGGAATCCGCTTTGCTGATGGCGAATGCATTGCCCAAAACTCTTATTGAATCTGTGATTTCCTTTTCCGGATTACTGTATACACGGATCTCGTCACCAGTTACCTGTTTTGCGCCCATCCAGAGGATTGGTTTACGCATCATATGCATCTCGCCATCGGTTTCATTAAAACTCAATGAATCTGCACGTCCCTGCATATTGGATTTAAAAATACGGACTTTTCGAAATGCCCTTAGAAAACTTTTCTTTTTGAGCGAGTTGGCAGAATCTTGCCTCTGGAAAGTTAAAAATTTATCCGCCGACATATAAAGAGAATCCTTTGCGAAAATTTTCACAAAATAAGGTTTATCGGTAATCATGGCGGAATCTTTCTTTTCAAAGATCTCTCCATAACCACCTTTTATATATCGTTTCTCTCTCGGATCGTCCAGCATAACATTTCCAGTTCCTTTGCCGAAACCAGTGTTTCTGTTGAAGTACAATTTGTCACCTGTCAGGATTTTGCCATTGTTATGTATTCTGGAGTTTTTGTTGAGAAAAGATTCACCAGTTTTTGAGTTATAAGAACCTTGTTCTGTATAAACGTAATTGATAGGATTTTTTTTGTCTCTAATAGTCGTAGGACCAAAAAAATCGGAGACACCTGTGTTTTGATTCTGTTTGATATTATCGCTGACAATGGTATATTTATCTGTTTCGATGTTCGAACGTCCTACAAAATCTATCATTTTTGAGTTGAGATTATAGGTAGCCGATTTGGTGTACATCACACTTCCGTCGTTACTGTAAATCGTCCCACCAGTGTTGAAATATGCAGTATTAGGAATTTTATCGTAATAAAGCGTTTCTGTTTTTATGGTCTGCTTTGGATCTGTAAGCACTACATTTTTTCTGGCAATTCCGCGTTGTGTATTACCATCATATTCCATTTCTGCAGCGGTAATTCTGCTTCCGTCAGCACTTGTAAGGACAACATTGCCAATGGCTTTCAGGAAATTTTCTTTTTGATACCAAACCACTTCGTTGGCCGTGAGAACAGAACCTTGCTGCTCGAAAACAACATTGCCAGAAAAAACAGGATTTCCATCATATTTATCCGGGCTTACACCAAAAGTATCCGAGTGCTTGTGCTGAACTTTTTTACCGGATTGTTCCTGAGGATTTTGATTATTGAAAAAAGGATCCTTTACCAAACCTTGATTTTGAGCTGGAATATCTTGAGAAAATATTCTGATAAATACCAAAAATAGAACAGCTAAAAGAGATTTCTTCATTAATTTTCAGACTTCTTGTGTCCGTAGAAGTATAGTGAATGTGTATCAATACTTACGCCAAAGGCTTTTTCTATAGATTCTTTGATGCCTTGGATTCTGGGATCGCAAAATTCTATAATTTCTTCAATTTCTTTGTCAGAGTCACTTTTATAAATCACCAAGTGATCGTGCTGTTTGTCAAAATAAGATTTTTCGTAGGAAGAAGAACTCTGTGTTTTTTCTCCAAACTGATGTTTTCTAATCAACCCAGCATCAAGAAAAATCTCGATGGTGTTATAAATGGTAGCCTTACTGACGTGGTATTTCTTCTGCATCATCAGAAGGTAAAGATCATCTACATTGAAATGATGCTCCATATTATAGATCTCTTCCAGAATGGTATATCTTTCGGGTGTATTACGAAATCCTTTGTCCTGAAGGTATTGCTTCAGAACATCTTTTATTGTGGCAATGTTAAGCTCTTTTTGTTTCGTATCCATAATACAAAATTAGTCAAATTTTCGGGATTAGTCGTAATGCTTAGTTTCGACTTTTTCTATCCTTTCGATTTTGATGGTTTGATCCAGTAGTGGAGCAGATTCTACAACAACGTTATGACTGGCAACACCGTATGCTGTAAAATCATTACTTCCCAATTTTTTAACAAAATTATAGATGCCCAGAATAATCTTGTCTCTAATTGTTAACAGAAAATCATTGATGTAGACATTGTCTATGATAACAAACTTCAGGTCAGGTGGAATGTTGTGCGCTCTGAGTGAAGGGTGAGAACTTCTTGAAGGAATGATTCCATCGTCCATCATATCACTAAGAATCTGTTGGAAATAATCATTTATCCTACGGTCTCTTTTGAAGCCGAGTAAAAAGCTAATTTTATAAATCGTTCCCGGAAGTATTTCTTCTACGTTATATTTGAAGCTGTAAGGATCTTCCTGATTCACAATATTAAGAATAAAATAATGATCTGCTCTTTTTGGCTGGGCACGAATGATGGAATAAATAATTTTGGATTCTACTTCATCATCACGTTTTGCACGGCTGAAAAACGCAAGATTGGTCGCATATTTCGGAATAGTCTCGTCCAACTTCATATCCTTGATGGTGGAAATATATTTTTCGAGCTTCACAAATTTGATGAATGTCGTTTTAATAATTCTGCCGTTGTACCAAGCATACATACATATCCCGATAAAGCCTGCAAGTATAACAGACATCCAGCCGCCTTCGAAAAACTTAATGATGTTAGCACTGAAAAATCCGCCTTCAATCACGACATAAACAATTGCAAAAAGTCCGATCCAGACTTTATTAGTCCTTGTTTTTAGGAACCAGAATACCAATAAAATAGTTGTCATCAGCATGGTTACAGTAATAGAAAGTCCATAAGCGGCTTCCATTTTACCGGATTCTTTAAAATATATCACGACTACAAAACATAATAACAAAATACCCCAATTGATTTTCGGGATATACATCTGTCCTTTTATGCCCGAAGGATACTCGATTTCCTGATTGGGCCAAAAGTTAAGAGACATTGCTTCTGAGAACATGGTAAAAGCACCAGTAATCACCGCCTGACTTGCAATAATGGCAGCAGCAGTTGCGATGATAACCCCGGGAATGATGAACCATTCCGGCATAATTCCGAAAAATGGATTCTTGCCACGGAATACTTCGTGGTAATTACTTAGTAACCACGCACCTTGTCCTAGATAATTGAGTATAAGCATTGCTTTCACAAAAATCCAGCTTACACGGATGTTTTTGATACCACAATGCCCAAGATCCGAATATAAGGCCTCTGCTCCCGTTGTACACAGAAAAACAGCACCCAGAATAACAATAGCACTAGGAGAGTTATAGATCAACTTTACGGCATAATATGGATTGAAAGCTTTCAGAATCATTGGGTGTTCTATCAAATGAACCAACCCAAATCCTCCTAAAACTAAAAACCAAAGAACCATAACAGGACCAAAAAACTTACCTATGAAACTGGTGCCAAACTGCTGGACTACAAAAATAATTACTAAAATAGATAGTGTAATTGGAACTACAGGCGGCTTATGTGTTACAAGTTCTAATCCTTCTATTGCAGACATCACGGTTAGTGACGGTGTGATGATACTGTCTGCAACCAAAGCCGCAGCTCCTATTATCGCAATGATATAAAGCCACTTTTTCTTAAATCTTTTAACGAGAGAGTAAAGCGAGAGAATACCACCTTCGCCCTTATTATCAGCTCTCAGAGCGATGATGACGTATTTAATGGTAGTCTGCAATGTCAGGGTCCAGATGATGCAGGAAAGTGCACCTTCTATATATTCTTCTGAGATGATTCCGCCTGTTTTTCCTGCATTGATAATGGCTTTCATCACATAAAGAGGAGATGTTCCGATATCTCCGAAAACGATTCCTAAAGAGACCAAAACGCCAACCCAGGAAAGTTTTTTCAGGTCAAAATGACCGCTGCTATCTTGCGACATAATTTATGTTGTCTAGAAAATAATTCTGCAAATTTAGATTATTTTATATTCTGAGAAATTTTTTTCAGTAAAATGTAATATTGTAAAGCTGGTGATTTTGAAAAAGTGCTAATAATCATATCTTTACTGAATCTAAATATAACTAATGAAACTCCAGAATTTTCTTTTTTTGAGATAATTAAGGTCCTGCTCATTGGCATAGGCTTCCCTTTCGAAACTGATATTGCGGTAAGCGAGCTGCGGATTTCTATATCTAAGATATTTTAGATAATATTCTGAAAGATACCAGATATAGAATGGAATAATCAACAATTCCATCTGCTGATGGATGTGGATTTTTTCGTGATTGATAAGAGTATTATTCTGTCTGTATTTTTTTTCTCTAAGCAATATAAACGGAAATAGTGTTATCCCCGAAATTTTAGTATTTTTGAGTAATCTTTGACAGACGATGATTATCATACATCAAAGATAAAAATTTTGGTACAGTTTTTAACTTATGAAACTAAATGACATCAAAGAGAATGAAGACTTTTATTATAACGAGCAGGGTTATAAGGTTTTTACAGAAAAATTCCATTTAAAAAGGGGCTATTGCTGTAAAAGCGGATGCAGACATTGCCCGTACGGTTATGATAAAAAGACGGATACTTTTATTAAAAAACCTAAATAATCTTAATATTATGAAATCGAAGATTCACGAATTCCAAAATAAAAATATATTAGCGATGAGTAAAAAATATTACTTCATATTACTGGCTGCGGTTTCTCTTGGAATCACTTCTTGCAGCCCTTTCCAAGTAAAATCCGACTATTCTGCCACAGCCAATTTTTCCGACTACAAAACATATTTGCTAAGAACGGATGATCTCAAACTGAATGATCTGGACAAAGACAGGGTTTTGAATGAATTATCCAAACAAGTTCAGGCAAAAGGATTGACTTCTTCCCAAAACCCTGATTTGATTATCAATGTAAAAGCATCTCACAAAAAAATTCAGGATGTAACCACATCTTACAATGCGGGCTTCGGCTGGGGAAGACCTTGGGGTTGGGGAGGCGGATTCGGTATGGGGAATACCTGGACCAATAACTACAACAGCGGCACCATTGTGATAGACATTATTGACGCCAAAACTCAAAAATTAGTTTGGCAAGGTGCTGGAAGCGGAATTTCGGTAGATTCGCCAAAGTCAAAACAAAAACAAATTCCACAGGTTGTGGCGGAGATAATGGCGAATTATCCACCGCAGAAAGGAAAATAGTTTTTTAGACTTTGAGATAATAGACTAATAGAGAAAACCGTAGAATTTTCTGCGGTTTTTTTTATTTTCTAATCCATAAACCAAATCTCAAATCGACTTCCTTGTTCCAAAGGTTTATAATTCAAATAACCTTTATGCGCTTCTATAATGCTTTTGCTTAGCGTTAAACCAATTCCAGAACCACCACTTCTCGTTGTAAAAAACGGAAGAAAAATCTTATCCTGAATTTCCTTTTGGATCCCGATTCCGTTATCTTCTACAGTTAGAATGATTCGTTTGTTTTGAGTTTTGATTTCGGATGTTATCGTTCTTTCAACATTGTCAGAAACGGCGTAAATGGCGTTGAGGTAAAGATTAATTAAACAACGTTCAATCATTTTTTCATCAGCAAGAATAATTTGATTTTCTAGTGAATTGACAATTTTAATATGATTTTTTTCAAATTCTGGTTTCAGAAAATTAAGAGCCGATTCTACAATATTCGTCAACGAAATTGTTTTGAAAACCGGTTTTGGAAGTTCTGCAACTTGTCGGTAATCATCTACGAAATTCAATAGTTGCTTTGATTTTGAATTAATAATCATCAGACTTTTCTTCATATCCTGTTGGTCTTCTTTTTCGATAATTTCTTGATTAGCAATGTATTCAAGGTTTTGGATCAAGCTATTTACGGGCGTTAAAGTATTCAGTAGTTCGTGAGAAATCACTTTCATCAGATTGTTCCAAGCCAGCTTTTCTTTTTGTTCAATAATTTTCTGAACAGATTCTAAACTGATGATGCAAAACCGATATTTCGCATTCTGAACTTTTTTCGTTCTTAATGAAAATGATTGTTTTGTGTTTTCATTAATCGAAATATCAAAAAATTCCTGCGAGTTTTCGTAGTTGGTTTGTTCGATAATTTTATAGAAATCGGAAGCTTTCTTTTCGTAAAGATTCCAAGAATTATATTTCGGAATTTCCAGGATTTCCAGGAAAACAGGATTCACATAAAAAATTTCCCAATCCTCATTTTTATTTGACAAAATCATCAATCCGATTTCAAGTTGATTCAGGATTTCCTCGTACAAAAGTTTATAAGACGATAGAGAAAGATGTTCTTCCTTACTTTGATAATACAATTTCACCGCATTATCGACCAAGCCGTTTTCCTCAATTTTTGGAAATAATGAAAAGTCTTTTTTCTGAATTGCCAAAAGCAACTTTTCCGTTTTCCGGATGTAAGCCAAAGCCGAAGTCTGCGCCAAAATAATGCAAACCAAACTTACTAATGAAAATAAAGTACAGTTAATCCATTTGTTCAGAGAATAAAAATCAAATGCAAAAATGCCGCTGACCATCGCCAACAGAATAAAAAAAAGCCAGATTATTTGTTGTATTTTCATTTCTAATTTTTGTTGGATGCCGGATGCTGGACGTTTGATGTTTGGCAATTCGGAAATTATTTTAAACCTTATATTAAAAAACATCCATCATCAAACATCAAACATCCTGCTTTATAAACTAAACTTCTCCATTCTTCTATACAACGCCGCTCTCGATAATCCCAAATCTTCCGCTGCCAAAGAAATATTTCCTTGATGTTTTTTCAAAGCTTTTTTAATCAGGATTTCTTCCATTTCTTCGATGTTGAGGTTCACAATTGTCTTCTCAGATTCTTCATCTTGAGGCATCAGCAATTTAAGATTTTTTTCGTTAGACAGAATCACGCTTCTTTCGATACAATGGTCAAGTTCGCGAATGTTTCCGGGCCAGGAATATTGCGTTAACTCTGAAATTAAATTCTCATTTAAAGTCAAATCAGGTTTATGATATTTCTGTTTATATTTTTCCAAAAAATAATCGGCTAAACTTGAAATATCCTCAACTCGTTCTCTCAGACTTGGAATATTTAATTCAACGGTATTAATTCTATAGTATAAATCTTTCCGGAAACGGTTTTCAGCAACCGCTTTTTTAAGATTTTCATTAGTCGCAAAAATAAATCTCACGTCTAAAATTCGCTCTTTGCTTTCTCCAATTCTAGACAATTTTCTATTTTGAATGAGACTCAGTAATTTGGTTTGCAGATGAAGCGGAAGATTCCCGATTTCATCAAGAAAAACAGTTCCGTTTTCGGCATTTTCAATTTTTCCGGCGTAATCCTGATGCGCATCTGTAAATCCTCCTTTTTTGTAACCAAATAATTCGGCTTCAAAAAGATTCTCGGAAAGACTGCCCAAATCAATGTGAACAAAAGGCTGATTTTTCCTTTCCGACAACTCGTGAATGTGTTCTGTCAAAACATATTTTCCGGTTCCGTTTTCTCCTAAAAGCAAAACATTGGCGTCGGTTGTAGAAACCCTCGAAATCTGATCCATCACTTCCTGCATTGCCGGAGATTGGGTTTCCAATTGATATTGATTGGTTTTGATGTTAATATTTTCCCACTGATTTAGCTTTTTGTTTTTTCGGGAAACATCGACGGCGAGATTCACGGAAGCGTATAATTTTTCGTTATTCCAGGGTTTTAGAATAAAATCGGAAGCACCGTTTTTCAAAGCTTCAACGGCCAATTCCACTTCACCATAAGCGGTCATCAGAATAATCGGAAGCTGAGGTTCAAGCGTTTTGATTTCCTGCATCCAATACAAACCGTCCTGTCCGTTTTCAAAACCTTTCCGGAAATTCATATCGAGAAGAACCGTGTCAACTTGCTGTTCCGATAAAAATTTCAGAATATTTTTTGGCTGACTTAGACAGCTTACTTCTGTAAAGAATTTTTTGAGCCAGACTCTCGCCGAGAATAAAATATCTTCATCATCATCAACAATTAAAATATGAGCTTCTTTTTTTCGCATTAGGAGATAAAATCTAAATAATTATTTTGATTGATTAATGTAAACTCTGCTTCTGAATAAGCCTTCGCAAAAGCTCCCGGTATTTTGGCTTTGTCGGATTTCCATTTGGTTTCCCATGCGCTTATTTTCTGATAATTATCAATCTCCAGCAAGTCGATTTCCTGTCCGTCGTAAGTTCTCCAGAAATGGTATTGTGGGTAATACAAATTAGATGAATTAAACTTTATTCTTTCCGAAATAAAATATTGTTCCCACAATTGTCCTACATCGTTTCTCTGAGATAAAATATTAAAATTATTAATCAGTGCATTTCGGATTCCGTTATCATAAAAATACCATTTTTTGCTTTTCGTAATTTCTTTTCTGAGATTTTTGCTGAAACCACTTATCGGGAAAATAATATAAACTTTTGACAAAAGATCCAAATAGCGATCTACAGTTGCTTTATTGATTTGCAATGCGTTGCCAAGTTCCGTTGTGCTCACCAGATTGCCACATTGGAAAGCTAACAGTTGTAATAATTTGTACAAAATATCAGATCCTAAAACATTCTCGTACATTAGAATATCTTTCAGGAGATAATTTTCTACCAATTGTTTCAGGTAATTTTGCTTCTCTTCCAAAGTTTCGAGGTGCCAAAGTTCTGGGTAGCTTCCATAGATTATTCTCTCTTCCAGATTGTTTTTGGTATCCAGAAGATTTTCGATTTCGGAAAGTTCTTTCTGCGCAATCGGGAACATTTGAAAGTCTATATTTCTACCAACCAAAGGTTGCCCGGAAGAGTTCTGAAGATCAAAACTACTGCTTCCGGTTACAATAATGTTTAAGGGTTCTATGTTGTCAATCATCAGTTTTAGAATGTTTCCTATTTCTGGAATAACTTGAGCTTCGTCTATCATCAAAATTGTTTTCTGACCAATGATTTTTTGATAGTTTTTTATGCTTCGGGTTTTCAGAAGTTCTTGTACATGCATATCTTCACCTTGCAAAATGATTGCATTATCAGCATTTTGAGTAAAAATATCTTTTAGCAAAGTAGATTTTCCGGTTCTTCTTGTTCCGAAAATCCTTATAACTTTTTGTTTATTAATATTTTGCTCTATTATTTTTTTTAAATACCGAGGAACATTCATCTTAAATAATTTAGTGCAAGATAATGAAATAATTTATTAAAATAACCTAATTAATATTAATTGAGTTATTCAAATAGCCTAATTAATATTAATTAAGTCGTTTAAATAACCTAATTAACAATTTTAATAATTTTCATAATTATGTTTTACAAAAATTATAACTGTTCATTTCCGTACAAAAAGTGTCCGATAATGAACAGTTTTAAAATTAATAAATTGATGTTTAATCACATTTACAGAGCGTTACAAGATTATAAATTTGTGGCACTTACCTTGTGTAATTATCTGTAAGTAAAACAGTTATCTAAATATGGATACGAAAATAGTAAAAAAGAAATCGAAACTAAAATTTGTCTTAATCATCATTGCTTCCGCAGTTGCGATTGCGATTTTTGGATGGTATTTCTTAAACCAGAAAAAAACTTATAATGTAAAATCGGAAGATATCACGATTGATGAAGTGACCAATGGAAAATTTGAAGATATGTTAATGGTAACTGCGCAAACACAATCTCTTAATTCTTCTCTTGTGAATGTTTTGGAAGGTGGTGCTGTAAAAGAAATTTTTGCGGAAGATGGACAAATGTTAACTAAAGGACAACCAATCGCAAGAGTTTATAATCCAAATACGGAATTCAATTATCTGAATCAGGAAACGGGAATTATGCAACAGATCAGCCAGATGAGAAGTTCGCTTTTGGAATTGAAAAATCAGGAATTCAATCAGGATAAAGAATTGTTGCAGTCTCAAAATGATTATAATACGGCGTTGCAGACTTTTAATCTTCAAAAAAGATTGTACGATGCGGAAATCGGAAAGAAAACCGATTATGATATTGCACTTCAGAATTTGAATTATCAAAAAGACAGAAAACAAATCGTGGAAAAAGGCGCTTCTAATGAGAAACTTTCAAGAAATTCTCAATTTTCAGCCATCAATAATTCCATTAATCAAATGGAAAAAAGCTTGAATATCCTTCGTTCCAACAAAAATAATTTCCTAATAATGTCGCCTGCTTCTGGAAGATTATCATCGTTCAATATTTCTCTTGGACAGAATTTGACAAGTGGAGAAAGTATTGGAAAAATCGATTTGATGGGCGGTTACAAACTCATTGCAAAAGTGGACGAATTTTACATCAATAAACTAACCAACGGAATCAAAGGAACGCTTGATAACAACGGAAAAGAATACGAAGTCATTATCACAAAAATTCTTCCCGAAGTGAAAGACGGACAGTTTTCTGTAGAGCTTAATTTCATTGATGCAAAAATTGAAAACCTAAAAATAGGAATGACATTCGGGGTGAAACTGAAATTATCTGCGGACACGCAAAGTATGATGATTCCGAAAGGGAATTTCTACAAAGACACCAATGGAAAATGGATTTTTGTAGTGAAAAATAACAAAGCTGAAAAACGAAATATTAGTTTGGGAAGAGAAAATCCTCTTTATTATGAAGTGACTTCTGGATTGAAACAAGGCGAATCGGTCATTACTTCAGATTATTCTGAATTGAAAAAATATGAAATTTTAGATATTAGAAAATAGACTGGATAGATAATAGACATTAGACAGAAAATTTAATTCAATTACTAATTTATAATAGGCTAAGAACTATCAACCAACAACTAAAAACAATCAACTAATTATGATAAATATCACCAACCTTTCAAAAGTCTATAAAACTGAAGATGTTCAAACTAACGCGCTTAACAATGTAAGTCTGCAAATCAAAGAAGGCGAATTTGTTGCGATAATGGGACCTTCAGGTTGTGGGAAATCAACTTTTCTTAATATTCTTGGACTTTTGGACAGCGCTTCTTCTGGTTCTTATCAGTTTGAATCCATTGAAACCATCGGAACTTCTGAAAAGAAAAAATCAGATATCAGAAAGAAAAACATCGGTTTCATTTTCCAGAATTTTAATCTGATTGATGAATTAACAGTTTATGAAAACATCGAATTGCCTTTGATTTACAATGGTGTTTCTTCCTCAGAAAGAAAAAGAAGAGTGGAAGAAATTATGGAAAAAATCAACATTGCTCACAGAGCAAAACATTATCCACAGCAACTTTCCGGAGGTCAGCAACAAAGAGCGGCGGTTGCAAGAGCTTTGGTAACAAGACCAAAATTGATTCTTGCCGATGAGCCAACCGGAAATCTTGACAGTTCCAACGGAAACGAAGTCATGAATCTCCTTGCAGAACTTCACAGAGAAGGTTCTACAATCGCAATGGTAACGCACTCTTCCTATGATGCGGGCTACGCTTCTAGAATCGTAAATATGAAAGACGGCGAAATCTTCTCTGAAGAACATTCTTCTCAAAGAAAAGATGTTTTCGAAAAGGCAGACGCAAAAAACTTTGAGTAAAAGGCTGGAAGACGGAAGACGGAAGTCCGAAGTCGCAAAACCAAATAAACATTACCTTTTAATCTTCCGACTCCCGACTTCGGACTTCGGACAAAATCAACAATTATGCTAAACAACTGGCTCAAAATTGCCTTCATCAATTATAAAAAGAACTGGCTTTCCACGATTATCAATCTGTTTGGATTAACAATCGGTTTGACAGGATTTATGCTCATCCTGATGCATTGGAACGATGAAGAATCCTACGAAAAATGGAATCCGAAGAAGGAAAATATCTACGCTTTCCAAACTCATAACAAAGCAGAAAATACTTATGAAAATAATATTTCTGTTCCAATGGCGGAGCGCGCTGTAAAAGTGATTCCTGAGGTTAAGGATTTCGTTTTGTTCAATGGTTCCGGAATGGGTCGTAAAATGACTACGAAAAACAAAACGGTTTATCAGGGAGACGGAATGTCTGTTTCCGAAAGTTTTTTCAATTTTTTTCCATTTAAATTAGTTTCAGGAAGTTATAAAGATGCTTTGAAAGGCGATAAAGTGATTGCACTTTCCACAAAAGCAGCCAAAAATCTTTTTGGGAAAACCAATGTTGCCGGGGAAACTGTGAAATTCGATAATAGAAATTATGTAGTCACTGCAGTTTATGAATTGCCGACCGGAAATAGCCAGATAAAACCAGAATTTATCATCGCACCTTTTGAACAGATGAAAAATGATAAAGAACAATGGGGGAATTTCAATTACGGATGTTTCTTTTTGCTTAAACCTGGAACAGATGTGGAAGCTTTGCAACAGAAATTCTACGACAATATCTTTTTATTTAGAGCAAAAAGAGATGCGCAAGGTGCAGGTATAAGTCCGGTGAAATATTTGGAATTGTATGGACCAACAGGAAGTTTGTTTACACCAATTGATGAGATAAAATTACACGCCAAAGCATCTTGGTTTGGAACAGGAGATTTCAAAACGATGATGATTCTGTTTACGCTTTCTGTTTTGATTGTTGTTTTGTCAGCCATTAATTTTATTAATCTAAAAACAGCTCAAGCTTCTCAAAGAGCTAAAGAAATAGGCGTAAGAAAAGCAATTGGAAGTACAAAATCAAATTTGGTTCTTCAGTTTTTATTGGAAACTTTTGTGATTTGTTTTGCTTCATATGTTTTGGCGTTAGCTTTAACAGAATTGCTTTTGCCAAGCTTCAACAAATTTTATGACAAAGAAATCGTGATGAATGACTGGCGTATTTACTACTATTCATTTGCTATGGTTTTGGCGGTTACGTTGATTTCGGGATTGATTCCGGCAACTTATCTCGCCAACTTCAAAGCTATCGAAACTTTGAAAGGAAATTTCGCCAGAAGTAAACACGGTGTTTGGTTAAGAAACGGAATTTTGACTTTACAACTCATCATTTCATCATTCTTCATCATTGGAGGTTTGATTGTCAATAATCAGGTGAAATATATGATGGACAAAGATCTTGGCTATAATGGAAAGCAGGTTTTTCTGATTAATTTCAGTGAGAATGTCGCAAAACCCTGGCTGAAATATGAGCGTATTAAAAATGAGATGAGAAAAATCCAAGGCGTGGATGCCGTTTCTTATGGAGAAGCAGTTCCTGGAAGTGGTAGATTCAGCAATTCCAATATGGATTATATGGACAAAAGTATCTACGCTCAACACGGTTCTATGGATTACAACTACCTCCAGTTTATGGATGTCAAACTGAAAAAAGGACGCTGGCTAAACCCAAATCTCGCTTCTGATACTATCGCTAATGTTTTGGTTAATGAGGCTTTTGTTAAAAAATTTGGATGGACAGATGACCAAGCTTTTAAAAATGAAGTTCGTCCTGGATTTGACAATAAACCTTACCATATTGTGGGAATTGTAAAGGATTTCAATGTTTTCAATCCTCGTATAGATGTGGACCCAATCATATTTTTCCATTACAGAGAAACAGAATGGAAGCGATACAATGTTTATAATATCCAGTTGAAATTAAAAGCAGATGATATTGACGGGACTCTGAAAAGAATCAAAACCTATTGGCAGAATAATGTAGAACCGGGTTATCCTTTTGATTCTTATTTTATAGATAAAAAATTTGCTGAAAGTTTTGTGAAATATCAGAAACAGCAGACTTTGTTTACGATTCTGAATGCAATGGTTTTAATGGTAGCATTGCTCGGACTATTCGCTTTATCATCATTGATGATTGAGCAGAAACTGAAAGATGTCGCCATCAGAAAAACTTTAGGCGCATCAGACGGAACTTTGATTTTTGGTCTGACCAAGCAATTCCTTTGGATTACGTTGATTGCTGTTTTAATCAGTATCCCCATCAGTTATTACTTGATGAATGAATGGCTGAAAGATTTCGCTTACCGAATTGATATGCCGATTTTTCCATTCGTCCTCAGTTTGATTTTATTATTGATTTTGACATTCGCTGTTGTGAGTTTCAAAGCTTACCGAGCAACCAAAATCAACCTTGTTAAATATCTGAAATACGAATAAACTTAGTTTATTGTTGTCGGTTGTTAGTTGATAGAAACTAATGCCGACAGCCGACAACTATCAACAATCAACCAATTATGAAAAACCTCTTCTTCATATTATTAATCAATTTTCTTCCTGCTCAACAGAGTTGGACATTGAAACAATGTCTGGATTATGCTTCTGCCAATCATCCGCTAGTAAAGAAATCTGCGGTTAATATTCAGAAAAATGACAGACAGATTTCGGCTTCCAAAGGAATGTTGTTGCCGTCTATTGATGCTGGAATCAATCACAATTATAATTTCGGAAATGGTATCAATCAGCAAAATAATCAGCGTGAAGCAATCAATACACAAACTGATAATCTCTATGCACAAGCCAATTGGGAGTTGATGAACTGGAAAAATTATCTTAATATTTCGTTGTCCAAAATCAATAAAGAAAGTTCGATTTTCAAAATGAAACAGGCTCAGAATGAAGTCAAACTGAATGTCGTCACAATGTTTTTCACTTATCAGAACAGCAAAAGCTGGTTGGAAGTTTTGGAAACGCAACTTTCAGGAATCGAAGAACAAATCAAACGTACCGAAAAAGAAGTGGAAATTGGGAATCGTCCGAAAAGTGATATTTACGATATCAAAGCCAACCTTGGAACAATGCAGGAACAGTGGGTTTCCGCAAAGAATTCCAGAGACCTTTCCAAAATTAATCTTCTGAATGCGCTGGCGATTACAAAAGACTCTTTGGATTTTACAATGACCGAGGAAAATTTGGCGAGTTCAAATTTCAACGATGCTAATTTCATCCAAAATCTTTTGGAGAAAAATCCCGCTTATCAAACGACTTTGGCAGAAATCAAAGCTCAGCAAAAAAATGTTGAGCTTGCAAAATCGGCATATCTGCCTACCTTGAACGGTTCTTACACTTGGTCAAGTTTTTACAACAAGATTTTGGGACAACCTGCGACTGCCAATTTCTCAGACCAAATCAAAACCAACAAAAACCAACAGTTAGGATTTGGTCTCAATATTCCGATTTTCAACAAACTACAGGTGAAAAACAACGTTGAAATTGCTAAACTGAATGTCATCAATTCCAATTACGACAAAGATATTGTGATTAATAATTTGACTCAAAGCATCAATTCTATCAAAGCACAATTCCTGAATGCCCAAGAAAAGTACAATCTTTTGGAAGCCAATTTCGAAAACCAAAGATTATCATTCCAAAAATCCGAAGAAAAATACAAAGAAGGATTAATGGATGCTTATACCTTTTTTGTCGTTAGAAATGGTTGGTTACAAGCAAATTATAACCTAATCAACAGCAAAAACGACGTTGTGCAGCAAACCGAATTACTCAAAGTTTTTGAAGCTGGTTTTTAAAAAAATACATTATTATTTTCTCACGAATCCTTCTAGAGCTTAAAAGCTCGGAAGGATTTTTTTATTTAGTTTAGTCAAACCACTTTGTCAAACTTACTTTTTATAATTTTTGTTTCTCTTTGCTGAGTTTTACGCCTTTGCGAACCTTCAAATTATTTCCAATAATGACAAAAAAACTTTGCGCTCTTTGCGTTTTATTAGAATTATTAATTAACTTATTTTCAAAAAAACAACTTTTCTGATTTTAAATTTTTCCGCAACTTTGCTCCCCTTTCAAAAGCAAAAGAATCAATGAAACTTTGTATTGCCGAAAAACCAAGCGTTGCCCGTGATATAGCCAAAGTTTTGGGTGCTACAACTCCCAAAAGCGGTTATATGGAGGGAAACGGTTATTGCGTGACTTGGACTTTTGGTCATCTTTGTACTTTAAAAGAACCACACGATTACGCCGAGCATTACAAATCTTGGGATTTAATTTTTCTCCCAATTATTCCCAAAAACTTCGGAATCAAACTGATTGATAACAACGGTGTAGAGAAACAGTTCAATACCATAGCAAAGCTGGTCAGCGAATGTGATGAGGTCATTAATTGTGGTGATGCCGGGCAAGAAGGAGAGTTGATTCAGCGTTGGGTTTTGCAGAAAGCCAAATGCGACAAACCAATGAAACGTCTATGGATTTCATCCCTGACAGAAGATGCCATCAAAGAAGGTTTCGAAAACCTGAAACCTGCGGAAGATTACAAAAATCTTTATTTGGCGGGCAATGCAAGAGCAATTGGAGATTGGCTTTTAGGCATTAATGCAACCAGGTTATTCACTAAGAAATTTGGTGGAAACAAAGGTGTTTTATCGATTGGGCGTGTTCAGACGCCAACTTTGGCAATGCTTGTTCAGCGCCAGAAAGAGATTGATGCTTTTACGCAGGAAGAATATTGGGAACTCAAAACCAAATATCGGGAAGTGCTTTTCAGTGCGTCGATTGACCGATTAAAAACCTTAGAAAAAGCAGAAAAAGGTTTAGAATATCTCAAGAAAAACGAATTCGAAATCGTTTCTTTCGAGATCAAAGAAGGAAAAGAAAAGAATCCGAGATTGTTTGATTTGACGGGGCTTCAGGTTGAAGCGAATAAAAAATACGGTTTCTCTGCAGAGCAAACTTTAAATTATATCCAAAGTCTTTACGAGAAAAAACACACGACTTATCCGAGAGTTGATACGACTTATTTATCCGAAAATCTTTATCCAAAAATTGGTGGAATTTTGAGAAGTATGACCATTTATTCGGAGTTTACAGCACCGTTGCTGACGCAGCCGATTCCGAAAACGAAAGCAGTATTTGATGATACCAAAGTAACCGACCACCACGCGATTATTCCAACCGAAATTCCGCCTTCCTCTAATTTAACAAGAGAAGAAAAGTTAGTTTACGATTTGGTAGCGAGACGGTTCATTGCCGTTTTTTACCCTGAATGTAAAATCTCGAATACCTTGGTAGAAGGCCAGGTGGGCACGATTCCTTTCAAAGCTTCGGGGAAACAGATTCTGGAACCGGGCTGGCGAATTATTTATGCCAAAGACAAAAAAGACCAATCGGAGAAAGACGAAAAAGATAAGGACGAAGAACAGACTATTCCTGAATTCGTTGCTGGAGAAAAAGGCGACCACGAACCTTTGATCCATCAGGGGAAAACCTCGCCCCCAAAACCTTACACAGAAGCGACTTTGCTAAGAGCAATGGAAACTGCGGGAAAACAAGTGGAAGATGAAGAGCTTCGTGAAATGCTGAAAAACAACGGCATAGGAAGGCCATCAACCCGGGCCAACATCATCGAAACCTTGTTTAGAAGGAAATACATCGAGAAGAAACGTAAAAACCTCATCGCCACACAAACCGGAATCGAATTAATCGACACAATTGAAGATGAACTTCTCAAAAGTCCAGAATTGACGGGAGAATGGGAATCGAAACTTAGAAAAATTGAAAAAGGGGAGTACGAAGCCAATCAGTTCAAAGAAGAACTGATAGAAATGGTCACAACTTTAACCCAAAAAGTGATCAACGGCAAAGCGAAAGTCATTAATTTCGAGGAAGAAAAGCCCGCTCCGAAAGAAAAAAAACCAAGAGAAAAAACCGAAATCATCTGGGAGGAAACTGGGTGCCCAAAGTGTAAAACCAATAACTTGATGAAAGGTAAAACGGCCATTGGCTGTTCGGATTATAAGGGTTGTGGTTTCAAAGCCCCGTTTGAGATATTTGGAAAAAAACTGTCAGATAAGCAGCTTCAGGATTTGATTTTAAAAAGCAAAACCTCTAAACTGAAAGGCTTTACCGGCGACAGGGAAGAAGGTGTTTTGATATTGAATGACGATTTTTCTATCGGTTTCAAATGATAACAAGATTAGGAATTTTGCAGATTATGTCTTGGAAATTCCTTAATTTGCAATGCTAAAAATAATTTAAATAATGATTATTCAACCAAGAACAAGAGGATTTATTTGTTTGACAGCGCATCCGGACGGTGCTCTGCAAGCTGTTAAAAATCAGATAGAATATGTAAAGTCTAAGGGCAAAATCAAAAACGGCCCAAAAAAAGTTTTGGTCATCGGCGCTTCTACAGGTTTTGGCTTGTCTTCCAGGATTGCTGCTGCGTTTGGGTCAGATGCTGCAACCATCGGCGTTTTCTTTGAAAAGCCAGCTTCTGAAGGTAAAATGGGAACCGCAGGATGGTATAATTCTGCCGCTTTTGAAAAAGAAGCCCACGCTGCCGGTTTATACGCAAAAAGTATTAATGGCGATGCATTTTCTGACGATATCAAAAAGCAAACCATTGATTTGATTAAGAAAGATCTGGGGCAGGTTGATTTGGTGGTTTACAGTTTGGCTTCGCCTAGAAGAACGCACCCAAAAACTGGTGTTGCTTATGCCTCAGTTCTTAAGCCAATTGGCCAGCCCTTTACTAACAAAACAGTAGATTTTCATACAGGTGTCATCTCTGATATCACGATTAATCCTGTTGAAAATGATGAAGATATAGCCAACACCATTGCCGTAATGGGTGGCGAAGACTGGAAATTCTGGATAGAAGATCTGAAAGCAGCAGGTGTTTTGGCAGCAGGTGTTAAAACTGTAGCTTATTCTTACATCGGCCCGGAACTGACTTTCCCAATTTACAGAAACGGAACTATCGGTCAGGCTAAAAATGACTTGGAAGCAACAGTTCCTGTTTTGAATGATTTACTAAAAGATCTTCATGGTGTGTCTTATGTTTCAGTTAATAAAGCTTTGGTAACACAATCTAGCTCAGCAATTCCTGTCGTTCCATTATATATTTCCTTACTTTATAAAGTGATGAAAGCTAAAGGTACACACGAAGGAACTATCGAACAGATGCAGAGATTATTTGCGGACAGATTATATACAGAAAATGGAGAGGTTGCATTAGATTCAGAAGGAAGAATCAGAATTGATGATTGGGAAATGGCAGAAGATGTACAAGCAGAAGTGGCTAAATACTGGGATAAAGTTACAACGGAAACACTGGCTGAAATCAGTGATATTGACGGTTACAGGAAAGAATTTTTCAACCTTTTTGGTTTCGAGCTGGAAGGTGTAGATTACGAAAAAGATACGGATGAGAATGTAAAGGTTCCAAGTATTGAATCTTAGATTTTTAGACTCGGAGATAATGGACTTATAGATAATTAGATTTTTTTTCAGTCATTGGTAAAAAATAAAAACGGCTACTGAAAGGTAGCCGTTTTTCTATTGTTGAGATTGAGATTTTATCTCTTTTTGTTTGACGTCATATTCATGGAGCAGGTTATGCTCGGGAGTTTGTTCGATAGCGTGCATTATTTTGTCCAGAATCTCCGTTGCGGACTCATTATCATAATCAATATCCAAAGCTGGTTTAAACTCCATAGTTGGTTTCACGCCAGTTACTTTGATTTTCAATCCTTTCTTGTCAAAAGCTCTTCGGAATCCATTGATTTTAATCGGAATTACAGTTGGTCTTTGGTTTTTAATTAACTTAGCCGTTCCTTTTCTACCTTGTGCATAAGCAGAAGTCGTTCCTTGAGGAAACGTAATAACCCAGCCGTTATCCAAGGCTTTCATAATGTTTTCAACTTCGGTAAGGTCAACCATCCTGTTCACATTTTGACCTTCTGCTCTCCAAGTTCTTTTGACTGTAACTGCGCCAGCAATCTTGAAAATTCTTGCCAGGATTCCTTTGTTCATGGTTTCTTCTGCTGCTACATAATAAAAATCTACTTTCGGATTCAGCAGATAAACAGGGTTTTTTATCGTATTGTGATAACCGTTGTTCACCGCACAAAAAGCGTGATACATCGCGGCAACATCAGCAAAATAAGTCTGGTGATTAGACACGAAAAGAACATTGGTGTCCGGCAAATCGGTAAGATTTTCTGTTCCGGTAATCTTCAGTTTATTAAAACCGTTGAATCTCCTATATGATACTAAACCTAGAATGAAAATAATAATCCTTTTAAGGACGTAGATATTTCCGAAGGAATCAGTAAAAATATTTTTTTTTGCCATTGATATTTGATTATAACTTCTAAGATCTTAAAATGTTTGCAAAATTAAACATTTTTTAACAAGTTGCTGAATTCACTCAGAATCATTGAAGTAGCTCCCCAAATGATATAGCCATTGAAATCAATTACAGGCACTTCATAACCTTTCGTAGACGGTAAAGCCATTATTTTTGGCTGGTCCGGAAGACTAAGTAAAGATGAAATCGGAAATTCTATCAATTCAACAGCTTCGGTTTCCTGTAAAAAGAATTCCGGATTTTTCTTGGTGTATGATACAAATGAATGAACATAGAAATTGCTTGGTGGGATATAAATCGGAGACATCTCGCGGATGATTCTCACGTAATGTTCATCAATTCCCAATTCTTCTGAAGTTTCCCGTTTGGCTGTGTAAGCAAAATCCGGGTCTTCTTTTTCTCTTTTTCCGCCAGGTAATGAGATCTGTCCGCTGTGTCTATCATTTTCATTGATGCTTCTGACAATCAAAGGAAAATGCCATTCATTATCTTTAAGATAAAGTAAAATATTGACAGCTGCCAGTTTTGGATTTCTCGTCAGAATATCTTCGTAACTGAAAACAGGACGATACGGCGGCGAATAAATTTTGTGCGCATTCTCACCCAACAATTCTGCATTTTTAATATCTCTAAGTAAATCTTTTCCAAAAATCTGCATAATCTCAAAGATAAGAAAATTGAGACATTACCGCAACGTCAAAATTTTTCTAATGTTTTGTGAAAAAAGAAGTCGCAAAGAATGACTCTGCGACTTTGTTAATATTATTCTAAGAGATCTTACAAGTTTATACTGGAAAAAATTACAAATTAATTCCTCGTCCTGCATAAAAATCCAAAACCTTGATGCTGAACACATAATTATATTTGGCCTGCGCCACAGAACCTTGGGCATTCGCATAATTATTTCTGGCCATTGTTACATCATATATTGTAGAACGTCCGGCTTCATAACTTTTCTCAGCAAAATCTAACGCCAGTTTGGTGCTTTTTTCCGCCTCAACCGCAGAAGTGTAAACCTCAAAGTTAGAATCTGCATTGAACTGCGCTTGCTGGATGTCCTGTTTTAACTGGAACTTTTGCTGTTCAAGATTATTTTTAGCTAGCGTTTCATTGATTTTTGTCTGCTCCACTTGCAGCTTTGTAATCCCTTTATTGAAAATCGGTATGTTGGCAGATAAACTTAACTGTTGCCCGAAGTTGTCACTATATTGTTGGAAAAAATTTCTCTCCATAATCGGTGTCAATGCGCCGGTTACAGGATCTTGCTGATACCCGAGCGTATTTTTATTCAAAAGATTATTGTAAAAACTTCCAATTGCTGCATTGGCAGTTATAGTAGGATAAAAGTTGGTCTTCACCACTTCGGTTTGTGCTTCCGCAGCTTTGATTCGGATTTCGGCAGCTTTTACAACAGGTTGCGAAGTGTAGGCCATATTCAGAACTTCTTCTACAGATTCCGATTGTGGTGCTAACTTGTCAGGAACAGGAATATCCACCACATCAAAGGTTTTATAATCTTGCAGTTGAAGGAGCTGAGCCATCGCAAACAAAGCTTTATCTACATTAATTTGAGCCGTTTTTACATTCTGTTTTTCTCTTGCCAAAGATGCTGTCGCTTCTGCCAAAACCGTCTGCGCTGTAGTTCCTACTTCCGTGGTGATTTTAGCACGGTCATACAGCTTCTGGGCATTGTCCATTGCACTTTCAGAGATTTTTTTGATTTCTCTGTTCAGCATCACGTTTAGGTATTGCTGGGCAATTTGCAGTGCAATATTATTTTTGATGGTCTCAACATCTTGCAAGCTTGCTTCCACATCGAAACCTGTTTTTCTGATACTTTTTTCCAATCTTCCGTTGTTGTACACCAGCATGCTGGCGCCCACATTAGCACCATTGTAGTAGCTGTCATTCCGGATGCTGCTGGTTCCAACGAGGGTCTGACCAAAATTCGCATTGTTGTTGATCGTTCCGGAAACCGAAGGCAGATATTCCTTTTTTGCCATTTCCAGGTTTTTCGTCTGCACATCTTTGTTGTACATCTGTGCCTGAACCTGAAGATTATTCCTGATTGCATAATCCACACATTCCTGGATGGTCCATTTCTTCTGGGAAAACCCAAAAACCCCGACTGACAAAAGCGAAATGCAAAATACTTTTCTGAACATATAAGAAAATTATATACAATAAGACATCATAATTAAAAAAATGTTACGCCTACAGTTAATTTTTTTTTTAAAATTTTGATGCAAGATAAAAAGTAAAAATTTTTTTTATACGCTGTAACAATTCTAGATACGGATTTACTTATAAAGTAAAATCCAGGCAATGTCAATTCTGAAAATCGAAGACCTCAACAAATCTTATGATACGGGAAAAAGCAAACTGCACGTGCTGAAAGGCATCAACCTGAACATTGAGCAGGGCGAGTTTGTTTCCATTATGGGAAGTTCCGGTTCCGGAAAATCAACATTGCTGAACATTATAGGGATTCTGGACGAAGCAGATTCCGGCATTTATGAACTAGACGGTTTTCCCATAAAACACCTCACAGAAGTAAAAGCCGCCGAGTACAGAAGCCGTTTTCTTGGGTTTATTTTTCAGTCTTTCAATTTGATTAATTATAAAACAGCTCTGGAAAATGTGGCACTTCCTTTATATTATCAAAACGTTTCCAGAAAAGAGAGAACGAAGAAAGCAGAGGAATACCTGGAAAAAGTAGGATTGAGACAATGGGCAGAACATCTTCCAAGTGAACTTTCCGGAGGACAAAAACAAAGAATTGCCATTGCAAGAGCACTCATCACAGATCCGAAACTTATTCTGGCAGATGAGCCAACCGGAGCATTGGATTCTAAAACCACTCACGATATTATGAAGTTGCTACAGGATATCAATAATGAGGGTAAAACCATTGTTGTCGTAACGCACGAGCCCGATGTTGCAGCACAAACCAAAAGAAATGTTGTTTTGAAAGACGGTAGAATAGAAAGCGACGAATTCATTAATCAGATTGTATTATAGCTGGATGCAGCAAGTCGGATGACTGAAGCGATAGTGTAGAAGATAGAAAATAAAATAAAAAGTGAGAAGCAGGAAACATCAATCATCCTGCATCAAGCTTGAAACCAAAAACCAAAGAATGTTTGATTTAGACCGCTGGCAGGAGATTTTTAGTTCCATACGCAGTAATGTATTGCGGACGGTGCTTTCTGGTTTCACAGTAGCGCTCGGTCTGTTTATATTCATTGTTTTGTTCGGGATTGGTAATGGTCTGAACAATTCGTTTTCCAAAGCATTTATGAGAGATGCAACCAATCTGATTATGGTTTTTGCTGGTAAAACAACATTGCCATATGCAGGTCTGCAGTCAGACAGGCAGATTTCATTCAATAATTCAGATTTCTTAGCTATTGAAAAGGAAAGTGGTGATAAAATAGAATATGGCTCACCAAGATATACATCCAACCTCACGGTCAAGTATGGAAAAGAAAGTGGCAATTATCAGATAAACGGTGTTTTAGGTGATGAAAAGTTACTAGAAAACCGAACAATGATAGACGGCCGATACATCAACCAATTGGATAACGAGCGGAAGCAGAATGTAGCATCTATCGGTAGAATGGTTTGGCGTGATTTGATTCGTGATGGAAATCCTATTGGGAAAGATTTAGAAATCAACGGAACGATGTTTAAAGTTGTGGGCGTGTTTTCGGATCCTGGCGGTGACTGGGATGAGCGTCATATTTCGGTGCCATTGTCCACACTTCAGCAGATGAAAAAAGGGTCGGACACCATAAGTACCATTATGTTGTCTTATAACCAGAAGCTAACGCCGGATCAGGCGGTAGAATATGGTCAAGAGATTGAAAAAACCATCAGAAAAAGACATCAGATTTCACCGGACGATCAGCAGGGGATTTTTGTTAATAATAATGCTTCCAATACTAAAGATTCATTTGCATTTTTGTTTGTAATAACTGCAGTTGTAGGATTCATTGGGCTTGGGACTTTGTTGGCGGGAATCATAGGTATCAGTAATATTATGGTTTATATTGTGAAAGAAAGAACCAAAGAAATAGGCGTTAGAAAAGCAATTGGAGCAAAACCAAGAGGAATTGTTGCCCTGATTTTACAGGAAAGTATTGTTATTACCGTCATATCAGGAGTCGTGGGTGTAGGACTTGGTGTTTTGGCTTTGAAGCTTATTGGCAATAGCTTGGAAGACTATTTTATATCCGAACCGTCAGTAGGCTGGGGATTGATATTAGTCGCATTTTTCTGTTTAGTTATTTCCGGTGCTATTGCAGGATTTGTACCGGCTTACCGTGCATCGAAAATAAAACCGATTGAAGCGCTGAGAGCAGAATAATGAGAGAGAGTTTGAGATAATTGAAGTTTTTCAAGGAAATTTACAAAGAGAATATAATATTAAAATATCTGATTAAAGGAGCAAACATCATAGAAAATAATCCAGTACAAATTTTCAACCATAACTATCATTAATCATTTATAATCAGAAGACGTGAATATACTTTTTAAAAGAGATACCTGGCAAGAGATTTATTATTCCCTTCGGAATAATAAGCTAAGGACGTTCCTGACCATGATAGGCGTGGGCTGGGGTATGTTTTTATATGTCAGTCTTTTGGGTGCGGCAAAAGGTATGGAAAACGGATTCAATAAATTGTTTTCAGGTTTTGCTACCAACTCTATATTTCTTTGGGCTCAGAGTACCAATATTCCGTTTGAAGGTTTTCCAAAGGGAAGAGCAATGCAGCTCCATCTGAAAGATATTGAATATTTGCAAAAGAAAATTCCTCAGATTGATTACATCTCGCCTCAGAGTGTGAGAGGAAACTTCGGAACGCCAGGCGACCAGATTTCCAGGAACGGAAAAAAAAATACTTATATGATTACAGGCGATTTTCCGGTTGGGAATCAGATATCAAAAAAGAAATTATTGTTTGGTAGATATATTAATGATGCTGATATTGCTGGTAGAAAAAATATCATTGTAATAGGAGAGGAGGTTTATAAAAATCTTTTCGATGCCAAGAAAAATGAAAACCCCATAGGGAAATCAGTCAGCCTCAAAGGGGTTTTCTTTACCGTAATTGGCGTTTTTCGTGTGGCAAAAGGTGGCGGAATGGAGAATGACCGTTCTGCTTACATTCCTTTTTCTACCTATTCAGGTTTGTATAATGAAGGAGATAAAGTTGGTTTTCTGGCGATTGTAGGAAAGCCGGATGCGGACGTTTCTGTGATTGAAGACAAGGTGAAACAGGAGCTTAAAATCATCAACCACGTTTCGCCGGAAGATACCAATGCTTTTGGAAGTTTCAATCTTGCTAAAGAATTTAAAAAGCTGACAGGTTTTCTCACGGGAATGCAATTACTAACCATTATTGTAGGGACACTAACAATTTTGGCAGGCGTTATCGCCATATCCAATATCCTTTTGATTACAGTAAAAGAAAGAACGAAGGAAATCGGGATCAGAAGAGCGCTTGGCGCCAAACCTTCCGAAGTCCGGAATCAGATTTTGCTGGAAAGCGTTGTCATTACCTTGTCTTCTGGTTTGCTGGGTTTTTTAGGCGGAATTTTTCTGCTGATGATCCTGAATATTGCAACAATGAATAACGACTCATTCCCTTTTTATAACCCCACTGTAGATTACAGCAACGTTTTCACAGCAATGGGAATTATGATTTTCCTGGGACTGATCATCGGGTTGATTCCTGCCCAAAGAGCGGTTAAGATCAGGCCAATTGAAGCATTGAGGACAGAATAAAACTAATAATTTATCAAATATTAAATATCAATTATCATTAAAATATAATGGAAAAGAAAAAATTGACATTCAAAAAAGTGATTTCCATCATTCTAGGTTTGGTTTTCGTGCTGGCAGTAGTTTTCGGGATCGGCTATCTCATTAAGTCCAATTCCAAAGAAAGTGAGGTGTTTCTCACCAGAAAACCAAGCATCAAAAATCTGGACGATAAAGTGATGGCAACCGGAAAAATAGAACCGCGTGAGGAAATTGAAATCAAGCCGAATATTTCTGGGATTATTCAAAGCATCAGCGTGAAAGAAGGTGATAAAGTAGAAGCTGGCCAGTTGCTGGCTACCATCAGAATTGTCCCGAATGTGACAGATGTGAATAATGCCACTATGCAGATCAATAATTCACAAATCCAGCTGGCCAATGCCAAAATCAACGTAGATAATCAGCAGAAACAGTTTGCAATGCAAGAGAAGCTGTACAAACAAGGCGTGATCTCTAAACAGGAATATATCGCAGCCCAGCAACAGTTGCAGACCACGTTGCAACAGCAGAAATTGGCCAGTCAGCAGCTGAATGCTGCTCAGAAACAGCTGCAGATTGTAAGAACGGGCGCTACACCAGAACTTCAAAGCATGGCGACTACTCAGATTCGTGCGAAAGCTGCTGGAACTGTGCTGGAAATTCCGGTAAAAGTTGGTGGACAGGTTATTGAGGCTAACTCATTCAATCCCGGCACTACTATCTGTTCCATTGCGGATCTGAATTCTTTGATTTTTAAAGGTAAAATAGACGAAGCTCAAGCTGGAAAACTGAAAGAAGGGATGGATATGAATGTAGTGATTGGTGCACTTCAAAATAAATCTTTCCCCGGAAAAGTAACACTGATTGCTCCAAAAGGAACGGAAGAAAGCGGAACAATCAAATTTAACGTGGAAGGAAATGTCACCAATCCAAAAGGGGAATACATTAGAGCAGGATTCAGTGCAAACGGTGAGGTTCTACTAAGCTCACAGAAAAATGCATTACTTTTGGACGAATCTCTGATTCAGTATGATAAAGGTAATAACAAATCTTTTGTGGAAGTAAAACAACCAAACGGAAGTTTCAAAAAAACGTATGTAAAGCTGGGGGCAAGTGACGGTATCAATGTTCAGATCCTTTCAGGAATTGATAAAAATGCGGAGGTAAAAGTATGGAACCCTTCTGATAAGGATAAAGAGGAGCTAAAGGAGAAGAGTAAAAAATAAAACTTTAAATTATATTGTTAAAAAAGAATGCGCAGTCAATTATTGGCTGCGCATTCTTAATTTAGTAGAATTTGATTTAAATAATTTTTTTATAGTTATTATTTTAATTGTATAAACACTTCAATGTCAATAAAGTATGGAAGTTTCCTCTCGTTTTTATCTTTCCCAAAGTGGTGTTGAAACAATGAATAGTGACTCGTAAAAAGCAAAAAAGCTGCAAACTAATTGCAGCTTTTGATTTGTGATTACAATATGATTACATTGGTCCTTGCTGATCGTCGCCGGAAGCATTGGAATTGATGTCTTTTTTGCGTTTTGGCTGATCCACTTTCTCGCCTTGTTTAAACCTGTAAGTTAAAGAAAGTGTAAACTGTCTTGGCTGCCATTGCATGTAAGAATCTCTCACACTGTTTGCTGTGTAAGTTGTAGCCTGCATTGCTCTTGTATTAAAAATATCTTGAATATTGAACGCCAAAGTTCCGTTTCCTTTCCAAATAGTTTTTGATGCACCAAAATTAATAGCGTACATATCTTTTCTGACTTGATAGTCCGTTTTTGTACCACCTCTGTAAAAACCTTGCAATTGGAGATTTAAAGTTTTATCTATTTTGAATGTAGAAGTTAGTCTAGATCTCGTAGAGATCCCATTTCCACTAAAGTTAGCTGTTGCTGTAATTGGATTCCCTAATATATCTAGCGTCTCATAAGGTGTGCTACCTTTTATATTGTACCCGAAGACGTCTACATTTCCCATAAATTTTAACCAACTGGTAGCATCCCAATTAAAGTTAAGGTCTAACCCATACGTATCTTCAGTACCTAGGTTAATAGGTTTGGTGTGGAATTCTATTCTTTTACCAGTTTGCTGTATGCCGTTCTCATCAAAATATTCAAAATTTACAGCTTTATTATAAACCAACATCTTAGTGTCATCAGATTCGTGTTTGAAGTACAATGTAGGGTTGATAGTAAATTTCTTTTTAGAAATACTGTAACCTAACTCGTAAGAATCTACATAAGACGGATTCAGGTCGATGTTTCCATCAAATATATTCTGGTTATCGCTGTAACTAGGATTTGGAATGAGGAAAAAACCTCTTGGCCGATCGATTCTTCTCGTGTAGTTAAAAAGTAGCTGATTGTCCTTTGCAAATTCGTAGCTTAAAAAAACACTTGGGAAAAGGTTGTTGTAGTTTTTCTTCTTATTATCTATCGGATTTGTTCCTGCCAGATTGTGGTAATCGATTGTTACATTAGACTGTTCATCACGCAAACCAATTTGGTAGCCTACTTTGCCAATCTTACTCTTAAACTGAACATAGAACGCGTTGAAAAGTTCTTTATAATTAGCATCAAAAGTGTACAGCCCCAAATATTGTAAAGCAGGACTTACCGCAGTACTTTCCTGCACATTATTATCATAATTATTATTATTGGAGTCTAGTCTGTATCCAGCCTCCAGTTTGGAAACTTCTCCAATTGGTAATTCATAATCTGCTTTCAGAACAATATTCTTATTCAGGGTTTTCTGATTGATAATATTCTCAAGCGATGTTACATCACTGTAATTATCATATTCCTTTATGTTCGAATTATTATTAGAACGGTTTCTCTGTAAACTTAAAGATAATGAAAGATTTTGACCTTTATTATCGAATTTATGATCCAAACCAAAATCTCCCTGAAATGCTAGGTTATTATTGGTTCCCAAGTTTTTACGAAGCGTATGTTTGTTGTCTGTATTTAGTAAAATATAATCATAGTCAATATTACCAGTGTTTTGGCTGTCAAAAGTCCTCACTGTTCCAGAGGCATTAACAGATGTTTTGTCAGAAATATCATAAACGATTCCTGCGGTGGCATTATAATTATCCGTTTTGTTTTTAATTTCAGAATTCTGATGAGATTCTATTTGGTCACCTATTTTGGATGCATTATTGTAATAATTATCATTACGGTTTGTGTTTTTGCTTTCTCGGTAACCACCACCGCCATTCAGAAACCAAGTGAAGTTGCCTTTTCTCCAGCTCAGGTTGGTGTTGAGGTTGGTTTGAGGTAAGTATCCTAAAGTCCCAATTACACTTCCATTAAAACCTGTTTTTTTATTTTTTTTGAGGATAATATTAAGAATACCTGCAGTTCCGCTCGCCTCAAACTTAGAAGATGGATTAGTGATTACCTCAATTCTTTCAATCTGATCCGCAGGAATACTTTGCAAAGCGTTTGCTCCATCATCTATTCCTAGCAGAGCAGACGGTTTTCCGTTTATCAAAAATCTTACATTAGAACTGCCTCTCATAGATACAGTTCCGTCAGTATCTACAGAAACTGAAGGAACATTGGATAGAACATCCTGCAAACTACCACCTTTGCTTACAATATCTTGTGAAGGATCATATGTTTTTTTGTCTAATTCAACTTTATATGGTTTTGTAGAAGCAGCAGTAATTACCACTCCTTGGATGTCCGTTGTGTTATTCAGATTGGCTTTTCCATCAGAAACAATGATAAATGGCGCTATTGCTCCCGCTTTTTCAACTCTAATGGTTTGTGTAAATTTTTTATAATCTACAGCTTCAATGCTCACATTATAATTTCCCGGAGCAAGTTCCACCTTGTAATTTCCATTGACATCTGCAAGAGCGGCATCGCTTAACTGGTTGTTTTGCTGATTTTTAAAAGTTATTGATGCATAACCTACACCACCATTTGCATCTTTTACATTTCCAGAAATAGCTACTTTTTGCTGCGCCATTATAAAGCTTGCAGCACCAACTGTCAGCGCTAGTCCAAAGATTTTTTTCTGAATTACATTTACGATTTCCGTTCGTTCCATTATTGTTTATTTTTCGCTTTCGCTAATTTTTACTTGATTTGCCTGCTGTTCAGCCAGTCCTGATAGGCTTTTGCATTTTTAGCGTGTTCAGCATCATTATCTGTGAATTTATGATAACCAAATCTCGCAGGATCGGCACACATAAAAATATAGTTGTTTTTTTCTGCGTCCAAAACCGCATCTATAGAGTTTTTGTCAACAATACAAATTGGTCCCGGCGGAATTCCCTTATTCGCATAAGTATTATATGGAGAAGGTTCTTTCAGATGTTTGTAATAAACTCTTTTGATTTGTTGAGTGAAATTACTTGCTTTGTTTACTGCATAAATTACAGTCGGGTCGCTTTGCAATTTCATTCCTTTTTTATAGCGATTGAGATATAATCCCGCAATTGTTCTCTGTTCATCAGGTTTTCCGCCAGATTCTTTGTAAACGATAGATGCTAATGCATAGATTTGATCTCTCGATAATCCAGATTGTTTTTCTTTTTCGATTCTGTCAGCGGTCCAAAAATCTTTATAATCATTTTCGAATTTGTTGAAGAATTCTTTTGGAGTAACCGTCCAGAAAAAGTCATATGTATTATTGAAGAAATATTTTTTAAGATCTTCAGCATTCTTGTAACCTTTGCTGATAGCGATTTCGTTCAGTTGATTAGCAAATTTCAAAGAATCTATTTCTGTCTTTTTGGTCACTCTTCCAATCATCTGATAAACATCATCAAAATCTTTAATCCTGAAAGAATTAGGCGTTTGATTGCCCGCAAGAATCATATTGGCAATTTCCCGGTTGTTCATTCCCGGCTTTACTTCATATCGTCCCGGTTTATAATTTTCTTTCAGATTTTTATCATCAGCAATACTTGCGAAGTTGTCTTGATTTTTAACAAACGGAGCGATAGAATCCAAAATTTGCTTGTAGGAAGAATGATGCGGAATCAAAACAAATCCTTCTTTTTCTACATTGTTTCCAAGATATTTATTATAAACTCTCAATCCAAAAAAACCAAGGATTGCGACTATTACAACTAATATAATAAGAATTATTTTTTTCATAGTTTAAAATTCTCAGGTTTTTACAAATTGATATCTCCTTTAAAAACCTGAACTGCTGGACCTTCCAACCAAATGTTTTTGAATCCGTTTCCATCTTTCTCGGCGTAAACTTTTAAATTCCCACCCAAAACTTTGACTCCAACGGAAGTTTGATTACTTTTTTGCATAAATGTTAAAGCTGCAGCTGTAACGCCGGTTCCACAGCTGTAAGTTTCACCTTCAACACCACGTTCATAAGTTCTTACAAAAAGTTCTTTATCAGAAATTTTTTCTACGAAGTTGACATTGATTCCTTCTTTCTTATAAGTTTCAGAATTTCGGATTTTGTTACCATTTTCGTAAACATTATAATTTTTTAACATTTCAACATACTTAACATAATGTGGTGATCCGGTATTCAGAACAAAATCATTTCCGTCTGTATTGATGTTGTTGACATCTCCCATTTTCAACTTCACGATACCGTTTTTAATTTCAGCTTCGTGTATTCCGTCAATTGCAGTGAACGTGGTTTTATCTTCAATCATATCCAGAAAATGAGCAAAAGCAACAGAGCAACGCGCACCGTTTCCGCAAAAACTTTTGGATCCATCAGAGTTATAATAATCCACTTCAAAATCAACACCTTCTGCAGAATTAATTTTAATTAATCCATCAGCACCAATCCCGAATCTACGGTCACAAAGTTTTTGTATGTTTTCGATGGATAAGTCGTCCCATTCCCCTAAACGGTTGTCTATCATCACAAAATCATTTCCTGTTCCTTGATATTTATAAAATTTCATTATTTATTTGTCTGATTTTTAAATGTTTATTTGAATTTCCTAATCTAAAATTAAGCCAGTAAAAATACTCAATTTATAAAGATTTCAATCTTGATATTTGTTATTTAAATTCACTCTAAATCTCATTTTTTTTTAATTAAAATAATAGAAATTCTCAATCTCTTGATATTCATATTTTTTAATAATATATAGCTATCTTTGTTCATTGAAAATGAAAGAAGACCAGTTGCTTGCGCTCATCATAAAAGCGAGAGAAAAAAATCAAAAAGCTCAGACACAACTCATCAATATGTTTTGGGTTGATGTTTTTTCTTTTGTGATGAACAGAGTGAAGGATGAAAATGATGCAGATGAAATTACGGTTTCAGTATTTTCAAAAGTTCTGAACAAACTTGATTTGTTTGATTCCAATTTTCAATTCAAAACTTGGATTCTAACAATTGCACAAAATACAATCATCGATTTCTGGAGACGTAAAAGCCGCGAAAACGAAGATGCAAGCGACGGATTGGAAAACGTAAAGAACGAATTTGCAAGGTCTCCCGAGGAATTATTGATTTCTGAAGAAGACCAGCAAAAGATTATCAAAATCATAGAAACAATGGATGCTAAAAATCAGGATATCATCAGATTGAGATTTTTTGAGGAGAAAAGCATCAAAGAAATAGCGGAAGAACTCAATCTTTCCGTTGCCAATACAAAAGTAAGAATAATGAGAGCTAAGAAAATCTTGGCCGAATTATTAAAAGAAGACGAAACGGATTTTTAATTTTAGAAAATCAGAATGGAAGAAACATTGACTCAAAAACCCAAATGGATTCGTGTAAAATTGCCAACAGGTAAAAATTACAGAGAATTGAGAAATTTGGTTGATAAATATAAACTGAACACAATTTGCCAAAGTGGAAGCTGCCCGAATATGGGCGAATGTTGGGGAGAAGGAACGGCAACCTTTATGATTCTGGGAAATATCTGTACCAGAAGTTGTGGTTTCTGCGGTGTGAAAACCGGAAAACCAATGGATGTGAATTGGGACGAGCCGGAAAAAGTGGCACGTTCTATCAAATTAATGAAAATCAAACACGCGGTTTTGACTTCGGTTGACAGAGATGATTTGAAAGATATGGGTTCGATTCTTTGGGGCGAAACAGTAAATGCGGTTCGCAGAATTTCTCCGGGAACTACGATGGAAACTCTGATTCCTGATTTCCAAGGCGTGACAAAACATCTTGACAGATTGGTAGAAGTAGCTCCGGAAGTGATTTCTCACAATATGGAAACCGTAAAACGTTTGACAAGAGAAGTGAGAATCCAAGCAAAATACGAGCGTAGTTTAGATGTTTTAAGATACTTGAAGGAAGCTGGACAAAACCGTACAAAAACTGGTGTAATGCTAGGGTTGGGAGAAACTAAAGATGAAGTTTTCCAAACAATTGAGGATATCAGAAATGCCAATGTGGATGTCATTACGTTAGGTCAGTATCTTCAGCCGACTAAAAAACATTTGCCTGTTCATCGTTTTGTTTCTCCGGAAGAGTTTGATGAATACGGTGATTTTGCAAGAAGTTTAGGCTTCCGTCACGTAGAAAGTTCACCTTTAGTAAGAAGTTCTTATCACGCCGAGAAACATATTCATTAAGAAAATATTTTTCGATTGATAAATATAAATGACTCCTAGATGGAGTCATTTATTGTTTGTTCAGTAGGCTGTACTTTATCTGTTTGGTTCATTTGCTCTACTTGCTGCGGAATGAACATCATATAGGCAAAATATCCAAGCAGGAATATTGCTATAATAATGATGATTGCCATCATTGGACCTTTGTTGGTTTCGCTATCGGATTTTGGAATATCTGGTCTCATAATTTATTTATTTAAGGTTGATATATCAAAACTGATGCCTTATTAATTTTTTAAATTTTACAATTATTTAATGTTCTAAATTTTATTTTACTAGTAAAAAATTAAGGGTTTGTGATTGGATTTTTATAATTAATTCAAATTAACCCCTTATATTTGCAGGGGTAAAATTTTAAAATATGAAATCGTTTTATTTTTAATTTCTTAAAATGGACAAACAAAATAAACGATTCCATATGACCATAAAAAAATAAATATCTACATATGAAAATTGAAAAACGCTGGATTATATCATTCTTGATAATTAGTATCGTTTCAATTGTTGCACTTTTCTGGCCTGAACAGACTTCTTTACCAAAACCCGGAACTTTTCTTGGAGAAGATAGTATTGTAGGTTCGGATGTCGCTTGGATTCTTGCTTCTTCCGGTTTGGTTTTATTGATGACACCTGGACTTTCCTTTTTTTACGGTGGAATGGTCGGTAAAAAGAATATGATTTCAACAATGTTGCAGAGTTTCATTGCATTGGGTGTGATTAGCATTGTTTGGGTTGTTGTAGGATTTAGTTTGTCGTTTGGCGATTCAATCGGGATTACTATTAATGGAGAACATTATGGTTTGATAGGAAACCCGACATCCTATTTGTTTTTTAATAACGTTGGAGTTTTGCCTCACAGTCAAATGGCTTCTACTATTCCGTTTGTTTTGTTTGCGTTGTTTCAAATGAAATTTGCGGTCATTACACCGGCTTTGATAACAGGTTCATTTGCGGAACGAGTAAGGTTTATTTCTTACTTATTATTTATGGTTTTATTTCATTTAATTATCTATACACCACTTTGTCATATGGTTTGGCATCCTGACGGTTTGTTGAATAAATATTTTGGCGTTAAGGATTTTGCGGGTGGAACAGTCGTTCATATGAGTGCAGGATTTGCCGCTTTGGCAGGTGCAATGATGATTGGGAAACGTAAGAATCCACATCACGAACCATCTAACATTCCGTTTGTGATTCTCGGAACGGGAATGCTTTGGTTTGGTTGGTTTGGTTTCAATGCAGGATCAGCTTTGTCAGCTAACGCAACTGCTGCAATGGCTTTTGGAACAACAACCGTAGCTTCTGCAACAGCAATGTTGTCTTGGATTTTCTTTGATAGAGTCAATGGTCGCAAAGTTTCTGCTTTAGGCGCTTGTATTGGAGCTGTTGTCGGATTGGTTGCGATTACGCCTGCTGCAGGATTTGTGACCATTCCGCACGCTGTTTTCATCGGATTCATTTCAGCAATTGTCTCGAATCTGATGTGCAATTGGAAAAGATTGAAAAAAGTAGATGATACTTTGGATGTTTTCGCTTGTCACGGTGTTGGTGGGATTATGGGAATGATTTTGACAGCAATATTAGCTCAAGGCGAAAATGCAAGTTTGCTTCACGGTGGATTCGAAGTGTTTGCTCATCATATGATGGCTTTGGTTATGGTTTCTGCATTTACGTTTTTAGGTTCATTGGTTTTATATAAACTGACAGATTTAATAATTCCTCTCAGAGTTGCAGAAGATTCCGAAAATATAGGTTTGGATTTATCTCAGCACGATGAGACTTGCATATAATAAGGTTTTTGATTTTGTTTAAGAAGGATGCCTCATTTGTTTTTTTACGGTGAGGCTCTTTTATTTTTTAGAGCAAACCAAAATATGTTCATTTTCACTTAAACCAAAAAAATCATCTTTCGGGAAAGTTTGAACATCAACCAAAAATCCACTTTTCTCCAAACGTTCTTTCAAACCGTTGATAGTATAGATGCGAACGTGATCATCCTGTCCAAAATGTTTTAACCGATCTTCTTTCGTTTTGATAGAAAAATCTTCATAAGTCTCTCCATCTTTAAAAGGGGTTTGAATCAGGCAAGTTCCATCAGTTTTTAAAACTCGGAACAATTCTTTCATTGCTTGCTGGTCAGAATCAATATGTTCCAGGATATGATAACAAATAATTAAATCAAAACGTTCAGATTCGGAATAAATATTATTGATATCAAAACGATAATCAGCTAAAAATTCATTCTCAAAATCCGTGGGAAAATAATGGATATTTTTATTTTTTTTAAGTTTCCTGTAAAGTGCTCTGGAAGGCGAAAAATCCAAAACCTTAATTTCAGGTTTTAAATAGTTCTCATTTAGAAGTTTCCACAGCCTTCTCGTTCTTGGCAAGCTGCCACAAACAGGACAAACCAAATTTCCATTTTCTACCAATACAAAATCTTTCAAGTGCTTTTTGCAAATATTACACGCGCGATTTTCTCCTTTGTAAAGCGGATAAATCAACGAACGCAAGAGAACCTCATTTTCAAAAAGCAATTTTTGAGGTATCATATTTTTGACGACTTTTTTTAAAGTTTTGTACATTCCAAATAAAAAAATGAACCGCAAGATAATAAACCGTCGCTATATTTAGGCGCTTTCCATAAGATTTTCTAACTTCGTGTCTTAAAATTTTTAAAATGACGAAATTTGGAGTTGATGCGGCCAGTTTTTATGTGCCTTCTTTATATTTAGAAATAAAAGATCTTGCAGAGAAAAGAGGAATAGAACCAGCAAAATTAGAAAAAGGTTTAGGCTTGCACAAAATGGCCTTACCCGATGTTCACGAGGATGCAGCAACTTTTGCAGCAGAAGCTTTGCTAAAATTAATTCAAGACTATAATATCAATCCGAAAGAAATTTCCAGAGTTTACCTTGGAACAGAAAGCGCTTTGGATGCTGCAAAACCAACAGCAACTTACGCTGTTCAAATGGTAGAAAAATTGCTTAGTGACGAATTTGGGGAAAGAAGTTTCAAAAACTGCGACGTGGTCGATATGACTTTTGCCTGTGTTGGAGCCGTGGATGCGCTTCATAATTCTTTAGATTTCGTAAGAGCTAATCCAACTAAAAAAGCAATCGTCATTGCCAGTGATTACGCAAAATATGAGTTGGCTTCTTCGGGAGAATATACGCAAGGAGGAGGAGCAGTTGCGCTTTTGGTTTCTGCTAATCCAAGATTGATTGAGATTGATAATAATTGGGGCGTTGCAACAGAAAGTGTTTTTGATTTCTTCAAACCGAGACGTCATCATTCCAAATCTGAGCTGAATGCTGCTCCAGAAAATTATCCGGACAAAATTGAAGTTTTTACAGATGAACCAGTTTTTGATGGCCAATATTCTAATCAATGTTATCAGGATAGGATTCGCGAAGCGTATCAACATTATAAAGAACAGACTTTTACTGTTAGACCTTACGAAGATTGGAGATATTTGATTTTCCATTTACCTTACGCCTTTCACGGAAAAAGAGTTTTCACCGAGATTTATAGTTTAGAAAATAATCTTGATTTTTCTGATGGCGAGAAACAAAAAGCCATTGCTAAATCTGAAGATTATATCAATTTCATTAATGAAAAAATTGAAAAATCTCAAAGAGCTTCTTCCGAAATCGGCAATATGTACACGGCTTCGATTTTTATGGCCTTGCTGTCTGCACTACAAACTTCGTTTAACGAAAATGAAGATTTGATGGAGAAAGAAATTGGTTTCTTGGCTTACGGAAGTGGTTCCAAATCAAAAGTTTTTGTAGGGAAAATCTCTCCTGAATGGAAATCTGTCGTGGAAAAATGGAATCTGTTCGAAAACTTGAAAAACAGATTAGCAATTGATTTCGACACTTATGAGAAATTACATCGCAAACAATTAGATTCTTCTGTTAATCCAGATTATAAAGGATTCGGGTTGACAAGAGTTGAAAAAGAAAGTCCGGTTCTTAAGGGCGCTAGATATTATTCTTATCAAAAATAAAATTCCATAAACGGAACATAAAAATCGAAGGCGAGCAAATGATTATTTGCTCGCCTTCTTTTTGAAAATATCTATAACTAACTATTTAATTCAAATTAATTTTTTGTTTTGAAAGATTTTTGGCGTCACACCTTCCATTTGTTTGAAAACTCGGATAAAATAATTGGTGTCCGAAAATCCTGTGCTGAAAGCCACTTCATTCACCGAATTATTATGCATCAACATTTCTTTTGCTCTCTTGATTCTTTCCTGAATGATGAATTCATTTGGCGAAATCCCCAATTCTTCTTTAAACATTTTGAAGAAATTTGACTTGCTGACATAAGCCATTTTCGCAATCACATCAATGGATAATTTCTGATGAAGATTTTTCTTAATATAATCTGCAACAAACCCAATTCTTGATTTATTTTTCAGCGTGTTTTTCTCGACCAGATTTCTCGCCTGAGTTTGCATCAATCGTATCAATAGTTCCTTCAAAGCAAAATCAGCAATCACATCTTTATAAGAATTATCGTCCATCGCAATTCTCATAATATTGTTGGTAGCAGAAGCCAAAGCTTTACTATTTAGCAAATAAAATTCTTCCAAAGAAATATTCCATTGTGAAGAGTCATCCACTTTTTTTGCATTGAAATTCAAAAGGTCAAGCGATTCCTGTACAAATTCTGGATTCAAAGTTAACGAAATACATTGCGAAGCATCTTTATCGGCATCAGGAAAATCAATTACCATTGTCTCTCCGGGTGCAACCAAAACACTTTCTCCAGGCAGATATTCGAAGTAATTACTCTTATTCTGGAGTTTCATCCATTTCTTTCCTCTCAACATTCCTGTAAACGCCAGATGTTCAAAGTGCAATTTCACGTTATATGCACTATGATGTGTTTCATAGATACTGAATTCACAATTATTTAAACTGAACTTAGTTTGATTTTCCACCAATGTATTCAGTTTATTTTCCTGTGTCAGATTAGGTTTGTTAAGTTGAAAATGATTTAGATTCATTGTTCAAGATTTTTATAACATCTTGTTTATCAAATATAATAAAATTAAAATTACAGCCAAGCATAATTTTTTCTTAATGAAATTATAAAGAATCTTAAAAGTAGGATTTTACTATTTTTTTGGAGAATTGTGCTATTCTGTTCATTTATTATCGGATTATCTTAGCGTTAATCAAATGTTAACTGATTATTAATAAAAAAAGAATATCATTATGAGCACAACATTAGAAAAACAAAACTCGACTACTTTAGCTTGGCCGGAATTCAAAGCTAAATATGATAATTACATCGGTGGAAAATTTGTTCCATCCGCAGGCGGACAATATTTCGATGTAGTTTCTCCGATAAACGGGAAAGTGTTCACACAGGCAGCACATTCCAACAAAGAAGACTTGGAAGCAGCAGTTAATGCAGCAACAGAAGCCTTCAAAACTTGGAAAGATACTTCTCCAATAGAACGCAGCATTATTCTAAACAAAATCGCAGACAGAATCGAGAAAAACTTAGAATACATCGCCACAGTTGAAACCATTGACAACGGAAAAGCGGTAAGAGAAACTTTGGCTGCGGATATTCCTTTGGCGATTGACCATTTCAGATATTTTGCTTCGGTAATCAGAGCTGAAGAAGGCTCGCATAACGAGTTGGATAAAGATACAGTTTCATTAATTGTTCACGAACCACTTGGAGTTATTGCGCAAATCATACCTTGGAATTTTCCAATCTTGATGGCAGTTTGGAAACTTGCTCCGGCTTTGGCTGCAGGTAACTGCGTTGTTTTGAAACCGGCAGAAAGCACACCAATTTCAATTATGGTTTTGATGGAACTAATAGGGGATTTGCTTCCTGCAGGTGTTATAAATGTCGTAAACGGTTTCGGAGCAGAATTAGGAAGAGCGTTGGTAACCAATCCAAAAGTAAACAAAGCTGCTTTCACAGGTTCTACAGCAACAGGTCGTTTGGTAATGCAATATGCAACAGAAAACATCATTCCTGTAACGTTGGAATTAGGTGGAAAGTCGCCTAACGTATTTTTCAACTCAGTAATGGACGCAGATGATGAGTTCTTGGATAAAGCGGTAGAAGGCGCAGTCCTTTTCTGTCTTAACCAAGGTGAGATCTGTACCTGCCCGTCAAGACTGTTGGTTCAGGAAGATATTGCTGACAAATTCATCGCCAAAGTCGTGGAGAGAGTAAAAGCCATCAAAACCGGTAATCCGTTGGATAAGACTGTGATGATGGGGGCACAGGCTTCTCAGATCCAAAAAGATAAAATCGAAGGTTATTTGAAACTCGGTAAAGAAGAAGGTGCGGAAGTGCTAACCGGAGGAGAAGCTAACCACATCGAAGGCTTGGAAGACGGTTACTATATCAAGCCAACTATTTTCAAAGGAAACAACAAAATGAGAATTTTCCAAGAGGAGATTTTCGGACCTGTGGTGGCTTTCACAACTTTCAAAGATGAGGCAGAAGCTTTAGAAATTGCAAACGACACAATTTATGGTCTTGGAGCCGGTGTTTGGACGAGAGATGCGCATCAGTTGTATCAGATTCCTCGTCACGTACAGGCTGGTAGAGTTTGCGTGAATCAGTATCACGCTTATCCTGCTGGAGCACCTTTCGGAGGTTACAAGCAGTCCGGAGTCGGAAGAGAAAATCACAAAATGATGCTAGACCACTACCGTCAAACCAAAAATATGCTGATATCCTACAACAAAAACAAACTAGGATTCTTCTAATAGATTTAAGTTTATTTTTCTCGCTGATTTTACGGATTTAGCTGATAAATATGTTATAAAATCTGCCTGATTTGCATAATCAGCGAGAGATAATAAAAATAATAAAACCTGTTGTGCATTTAGC